>JAJWLX010000005.1 GCA_021636625.1 Prevotella sp.
AGAAAGACGAACTGCGTATTCTGCAGGTGGGCAACGTATTGGTTTCACCTGATATCATCACCGAAAAATTCTGTTGCGACCTTGATGCCTGCAAGGGTGAATGCTGCATCGAAGGCGATGCGGGTGCTCCTGTTACCCTGGATGAAATCATGGAGATAGAGGATGCGCTCGATGTGGTTTGGGATGATCTCTCGGCTTCTGCTCAGGCTATCATCGACAAGCAGGGCGTGGCTTATACGGATATTGAAGGCGATTTGGTAACGAGTATCGTGAATGGTAAGGATTGTGTGTTTACCTGCTATCAGGACTTGAAAGACTTGGGCGATGGACATACCATTCCGAATTGCTGTCTTTGTGCCTTGGAGCGTGCTTATCGCGAAGGCAAGTCGAAGTTCAAGAAGCCTATCTCCTGTGCCTTGTATCCGATCCGTGCCAAGGATTTCGGCAATGAAGTGTATGGCATCAACTATAATAAATGGCGCATCTGCAAGGATGCCATCAAGAAGGGTGAGGAGTTGAATCTTCCTGTTTATAAGTTCCTGGAAGGTCCGCTGATTGAGAAGTTCGGTAAGGAATGGTATGATGAGCTTTGCGAAGTGGCAGAGCAGTTGCTTGCCGACTTGGAAGATTAATAAAAAAAAGAGATTTCGAAAAGCTTGGTAGCTTATTCCGAAATCTCTAATCCTTCAATATCCACGATATCACTTTCCTTGAATCTTCCTTTCCAGGTAAGAGTGTATATCTTTTGCTTGCTGAATTTAAATCGGCAGAATGCCTGCTCATCCAGTTCTCCGTTGCAGACGTACTGGAAATCATTGATCTTTAATCTGGTTCCTTTGCCGGCTCCTCGCAGCGTAAGGCGGATGGTGCCATAGAAAGGTCTGCCAAAGTCGATGTTGTAACCGGTGGAGTCTCTGTATGTACAGGCTGGTTTCAATACCTTATAGAGCTTGTTCTCGTCCTTGATAACCTTCTTGTCGCCGAAAGCTTTATAATTCATAACATAGGCAGAATCCTGTCTATATTCGTCTGTGATGACGCAACCGGTAGGGTGAATCCATCCGTAAGGGTGATATTCCTCAGATTTCCAAGCCTGCGTATTGGTGTGGGCATGGAAGTGTTCGCCTTCTCCATTGCTGCATTCTTTGAGTTGTCGGCAGAACCATTTGCCGTCTGCTTTCTGATAGAATGGAATGCTGTCCTGCTGCCATCCGTAGAATTCCAGTGAGAGTTGCTTGCCGTAGCTAGGCTTGCCTTGTGGGGCGTACCATACAGCAATTACATTCTCGCCATTTTTGAGGAAGCGGGTTACGTCGATGGTTCGGTTCAGAAGAATGCTGTCCTTGATACCATCGAATTTCAGACTTCCCGTTACGTTTCTCTCATTGATATAGAGTTTGTAGTTGCCAGTGCTTGCTATATTCATAAAGGCCTGGGTGGGGCACTCGTTCATGATATAACTTTGGCGGAACCATACCTCAGAAGAATCGTTGGGCAGGGGATAGGATATCCAGTGGGTACCGAACTCCTGTGCATGGGAGCTCAGTACCCAAAGTATAGAAATGATGAGAGTTGTTATGTATCTCATTGGATTACTTTTGTCCTTTTCTTTAATGTTTTGTCTTTTACTCTTATAGATAACTATAGTCTTTTACTCTATAGATATAGATAAGATGGATGTGGATCTTTTATCTGATGGTCTTTGTTTCTCCTGCCTTGAAGGTAAGGATTTTCTGTTTGCCATTGTAGAGGATAGTCAGATTACCCTCGTTCTTGCTGGTGATGGTTGCCTGAGTCAATTTGCCTTTGTTCCATGCGAGCGATACGCCATAGTTGCCACGGGCCTTTAGACCTCTTATTTCTCCTGCCTGCCATTCCTGTGGAAGAGCAGGGAGCAAATTCATCGTTTCACCATCGCATTGCATCAGCATCTCGCAAACACCTGCAGTTCCTCCGAAGTTGCCGTCTATCTGAAATGGTGGATGGGCATCGAAGAGGTTGGGATAGGTACCGCCACTGTGATGCTTGCTATCCTTGTAAACCTCAGGACTAACGTAGGTGAGCAATTTGCGGTATATCTGGTAAGCCTTGTCGGCACGATGCAGACGAGCCCAGAGGTTGATTCTCCAGCCTGTGCTCCAACCTGTAGAATTGTCGCCCTTGATTTCCAAAGTCTTGGTTGCAGCTGCAGCAAGCTCGGGTGTCTTTGCTACCGAAATCTGGTGGAAAGGATAGAGACCGAGCAGGTGAGACTGATGGCGATGATGCCAATCCTGATCATCCCAATCGTGATACCACTCCATCAGGTTGCCTCGCTTTCCAATGTGGTAAGGACGCAGGCGATTGAGGGCAGCTTGCAACTGCTGCTGGTAATCGCTGTCGATACCCAGGGCCTTCGCTCCCTTGATAGTGTTCTTGAAGAGCTCACGGATGATGGCAAGGTCGGCGGTTCCACCATAGAAACTGCTGCCACGGTAGCCCTTATCGGTGATGTAATCTGCCTCTGGCGATGTGCAAGGGGCTGTAATCAGTTCGTTTGGATTGTGTGGATTCGGAATAAGCCATTCCAGCAGGAAATCGGCAGCGCCCTTCATCAAAGGATAGGCTGTATTGCGGAGATATTCCGTATCACGAGTATAGTCGTAGTGATCCCAGAGGGTTTCTACAAGCCAGGCTCCACCCATCGCCCAGTTGCTCCATTGCGGGCTCTCGTTTCCGGTTCCCACAGGGTTGCTCATCGCCCACGCATCGGTATTGTGTCCGGCGCACCATCCCTTATCGATGCCGTAGAAGTGCTGGGCATTGTGGCGACCTGTTACCGACAAGCCTTCTACCAATCCATCTACAGGAGCAACCAGCTCGGAAAGATTGGCAACTTCTGCCGGCCAGTAATTTTCTTCCAGATTGATGTTGATGGTATAGTTGCCACGCCATGGAGAGCGGAGGGCTGGTGCCCAGAGTCCCTGCAGATTGGCTGGTACTCCCTTGGTGCGGCTACTGCTGATGAGCAGGTATCTGCCATATTGGAAATAGAGCTGTTCCAGATAAGGGTTGCTCTCGTGGTTGTCGCTATAGGCGAGCAACTGCTGGTCGGTAGGGCGGGAAGCATCAAACTTGGCACCTTTCAGGTTCAGGCTTACTCTATCAAAGAGTTTCCTGTAATCAGCGATATGACGCTGCTTGAATTCATCATAGGTGAAGTTGGCAAGATGCCAGGCATCATCAGATACTCTTTCGATATATGGAGCCCCTTCTTTCACCGGGTGCTTGTCGAAGCCATTGTAGCTCGTCTCGTTGACGAGATAGATGATAGCCTCGCTTACATCTTTCAGATGGAGCACTGAATCGTCAGCCCATACCTGTCCGTCGGTGTTCTTTACCTGAAGCATCGCACAGTAATGCGTACTGTTGGCTTCATCTCCCAGAACATGACCTGTCATGGTGATTTGTCCTCTGGATGCTTTCACCTGATGAGGAATGAGGGAGGTCAGGGAGATGTCGCTGTTGATGGCTCTCTTTTGAGAGGCACTCAACTTGATGGCAATCATCTTGTCGGGATGTGAAGCAAAGTACTCCTTGGTGTATTGAATGCCATTGCGCTTGAATTGTACTGTAGCAAGGGATTTGTCGAGACTTAACTCACGATAGTAATCAGTAAATTCTCCCTGGTTGCAGTCAATGATATTGATCATACCCAGCGGCTGATAGAACTCCGAGTTGTGTCCTTGTACATAGTGCTGCAGGGAATCGGCTGTCTTGTAATCTTCCTTGAACAGGGCTTCTCTGATTTTGGGAATCCACTTGTAGGCTTCGCCACCTTCGTCAGGGTTTACAGGAACGCCCGTCCATAGGGTGATGTCATTGAGCTGGATAGAATCATTGTTGGCTCCGCCGTAAACCAGCGCACCCAGTTTGCCATTGCCCAGTGGCAGTGACTCTTCGAAGGCGTATGCAGGCTTGTTGTACCACAACTTGTTGGGTAGGGGAGTTTTGTCAACTGTTGCCGCCAGGCAGTTTAAGAAGCCTGAGGCAGCTAGCGCAAACGTAAAAAGCAGATGCTTCATAAATTTAGTTTTGTTAGTTGTAAAAAATATGATGCTGGGGTGTCGCTTTTTGAAGGCGGCAACCTAAAAAAGGGGGAAGACTCCTGCAGAGTCTGCCCCCAATATATGGTGTTCGCTTTATGCGTCAATGTTGGCGTATGTAGCGTTCTGCTCGATGAACTCTCGGCGTGGCTCCACATCGTCGCCCATCAGCATAGAGAAAATCTCGTCTGCCTGAGCTGCATTCTCGATGGTAACCTGCTTGAGCAAGCGTGTAGCTGGGTCCATGGTGGTTTCCCAAAGCTGCTCTGGGTTCATCTCACCCAAACCTTTGTATCGCTGGGTGTGGATATTCTTATCTTCTGTGCCCTCGCCATACTTGTCGATGAAAGCCTGGCGCTGCTGTTCTGTATAGCAATACTCGCTTACCTTGCTGCGGTAAGTACACTTGTAGAGAGGTGGGGTAGCGATGTACAAGTGACCTTCCTCGATAACTTTAGGCATGAAGCGATAGAACAATGTCATGATCAGTGTGTCGATGTGGGAACCATCGACGTCGGCATCGGTCATGATGATAATCTTGTCGTAACGCAGCTTGTCTGTGTTGGCTTCCTTGCTGTCCTCACCATCTACACCGAAGCGAACTCCGATACTCTGGATGATGTTCATGACAGACTCTGCCTCGAATACCTTATGCCACTGAACCTTCTCTACGTTCAGAATCTTACCACGCAATGGGAGGATAGCCTGGCGGAAACGGTCGCGTCCCTGCTTGGCAGAGCCACCAGCGGAATCACCCTCGACGAGGAAAATCTCGCATTCCTTAGGATCCTTCATAGAGCAATCGGCAAGCTTGCCTGGAAGACCGCCACCAGTCATGAAGTTCTTGCGCTGTACGCTCTCACGTGCCTTACGGGCAGCGATACGGGCAGTTGCAGCCAGGACAACCTTTTCACAGATGCGCTTTGCCTCGTCTGGATGCTCCTCCAGATAATCAGACAAAGCCTCGTTTACAGCCTGCTGAACGGCACCCTGTACCTCGCTGTTACCGAGCTTGGTCTTGGTCTGACCCTCAAACTGAGGTTCAGCTACCTTGATAGAGATAACGGCAGTAAGACCCTCGCGGAAGTCTTCTGGTGCAATCTCTACCTTTGCCTTCTCTATCTGCTTGGAGATAGTTGGGTCTGCTTCAGCGTAAGCTTTCAATGTACGGGTCAACGCCATACGGAAACCTGTCAGGTGGGTACCACCCTCAATGGTGTTGATGTTGTTGACGTATGAGTGAATGTTCTCTGAGTAATCAGTATTGTACATCACAGCAATCTCGATAGGAATACCCTGCTTCTCTGTCTTCAGATAAATAACATCATCGAAGAGATGAGTGCGGTGACGGTCTACGTAACGGACGAATTCCTTCAAACCATCCTTAGCGTGGAAAACCTGCTCCTTGGGCTTACCTTCCTCGTCAGGGCGCAAATCTTTCAAGGTAATCTTGATGCCTGCATTAAGGAAAGCTAACTCGCGCATACGGTTGGCGATGATATCCCATTTGTAGACGGTGTGAGTAAAGATGGTTGGATCTGGCCAGAACTGCTGGCGTGTACCGCGCTTGTTGGTCTCACCTACCACCTTAACCGGATAGAGAGGCTTACCCTTCTCATATTCCTGCTGGTAGATTTTGCCGCCACGGAAGACCTGTGACAACATATGAGTAGAAAGTGCGTTTACACAACTTACACCCACACCATGTAAACCTCCGGAAACCTTGTATGAACCCTTGTCGAACTTTCCGCCGGCGTGGAGCACGGTCATTACGACTTCGAGGGCTGACTTATGAAGCTTCTCGTGCATATCCACAGGGATACCACGGCCATTGTCTTCTACAGTGATAGAGTTGTCCTCATTGATGGTAACCTCGATGTCGGTACAGTAACCAGCCATCGCCTCGTCGATAGAGTTGTCAACGGTCTCGTTTACCAAGTGGTGAAGACCCTTTTCGGAAATGTCACCAATGTACATTGCCGGACGTTTGCGAACAGCTTCCAAGCCTTCAAGAACCTGGATGTTGCTCGCAGAGTAATTATTTGCGGTGTTTTGATTTTCTGCCATTTTTAGAATTGTCTTATTTCCGTGCAAAGATACAAAAAAAAGCTGAGAAACAGCTAGTTTTCTTTGTGAAAATTAGCGAAAAAAGAGAAAAAAGTAAGGTGCTGATGTGTTGAAGGTCGAAGGGGTATAAAAAAGAGTAAGGCTGCAACCCCTCAATGAAGGATAGCAGCCTTATTTATCTCTTTTGCTTTAACTTGGAAGTTAGGCCAACTTAGCGATGTGCTGTGTAAGACCAGACTTCAAGTTTGCAGCCTTGTTCTCGTGAATAACGTTGATCTTAGCCAACTTGTCCAAAAGCTTCTGTACTGTAGGATAGAGCTTTGCAGCCTCCTCCTTGTCAGTCATGTTGCGCAACTTGCGAACGGCATTGCGCATAGTCTTTGCATAGTACTTGTTATGCAAAGCCTTCTTCTTGTCCTGACGGATTCTCTTTACTGATGATTTGTGATTTGCCATCTCTATGTTTTATTTTTATATTCTTTATTAATGTTTGTAGTCCCTAGCAGAGTCGAACTGCTCTTTAGAGAATGAAAATCTCTCGTCCTAACCGATAGACGAAGGGACCATTGCTTATTTGCGGGTGCAAAGTTACTACTTTTATTTGAATCTTGCAAATTTTTCCGTGAAAATTTTCGCTAAATGCTTGTTTTTTTGTAATTTTGCCCTGTTTTTTAATAATTATAGACAAAATGGAAGTAAAAACTAGAGCTATCGTACTGCAAACCATTAAGTATGGGGATGCACAACTTATCGTGGATTTCTTCACCGAAAGGTTGGGCAGAGTCTCTTTTATGGTCAAAATTCCCAAGTCTTCTAAGGCGAAGATGAAGCGCCAGCTGTTTCAGCCCCTGATGATTCTCAATCTGGAGTTCGATCATCGTCCGAAAGCTAACTTGCAGCGATTGAAGGATGTATCCATCGCTCTTCCCTTTGTGGATCTTCCCTTTTCGCCTTACAAGTTGGCGATGTCTATGTTTCTGGCAGAGCTTTTGGGGCAAGCCACCAGGAACGAGCAGGTGAATGTACCTCTGTTTTCCTTCATAGAGGAGAGTGTGGCGTGGCTAGACCATGCACAAGGGAATTATGCCAATTTCCATATAGTCTTTATGGTTCGCCTGACTTTCTTTCTTGGATTTTCGCCTAACCTTGAGAGTGGTGCGCATGGCGATTTCTTCGACTTGGAGGAAGGCCGTTTTGTATCCTTCGTGCCTACACACGTACATTATTTAAATAAAGAGGATTCTTTGCGTATGTTGGGGCTGCTTCGCCTGAGCTATGAAACAATGCACCTCTACACAATGTCCCGATTGGATCGAAACCGCTGTGTAGAGGTGATATTGCAATATTATAGGATTCATGTTCCGGGATTCCCGGAACTGAAAAGCTTTTCTGTTCTACAGGAGTTGTTCGCTTGAGGAACGGTTCCTTAGGCGAAGCTGATGACTCCCTGTACTGTGTCGTTATCGTCTTTCTTCTTAGCCTCCTCTGTTTCTGCATTGCCAGAAGCCAGATTGCGGATGTCTTCGAGAGTCTGACGGGTACGCTTGAAGGTTGGTGTATTCTCTACCTGAAGGATTACATCCTCATTGTCGAGATCCTCAGGACGGAACAGGAAGATGTGTGGATGACGCTTATACTGGGTAGAGTTGCCGTCTGAACCATAGTAGCGCTCGCGTCTGTTCTGACGCTCTGCTCTTGTCTCTTCCTCTTCTGCGATGCGGCGAGCTTCCTCTTCTGTATGCTTCTTCATGTGGCGGTTCATTCCCTCTACGTCTTCGAGACCGAAACCTGTTGCCAATACGGTTACCTTGACACGGCTTCCCAACTCTGGGTCTATGGCGAGTCCCCACTTCAACTCGAAGTCGTCTCCGAACTTCTCCATGAAGTCGTTCACATCGTTCATCTCATCCATGGTCAAACCAGGATTGTCCTTCTTCTCGCTTGCGAAGGCGATGCTCAGCAAGATCTTCTTAGAGTTGAATACATCATTGTCGTTGAGCAATGGTGAGTTCAATGCATCCTCAATTGCCTTCTTGACACGACCTTCACCTTCACCGTAACCAGTACTCATGATGGCAACGCCACCATCCTTCAATACGGTCTTCACGTCGTTGAAGTCGAGGTTGATGAGTCCGTGAACGGTGATGATCTCAGCGATACTCTTTGCAGCAACGCTCAAGGTGTCGTCTGCTTTTCCGAAGGCATCAAGTACTGCGAGGTCTGGATAGATCTGGCGGAGACGCTCGTTGTTGATAACCAGCAGGGCATCTACGTGCTTAGACATCTCTTCAACACCATCCAGAGCCTGGTCGATCTTCTTAGGACCTTCGAAGCGGAAAGGAATGGTGACGATACCAACGGTAAGGATTCCCAATTCCTTGCTTACTCTAGCGATGACAGGCGCAGCACCAGTACCGGTACCACCACCCATTCCGGCAGTGATGAAAGCCATCTTGGTGCCGTCGTTCAGCATGTGCTTGATTTCTTCCAGGGTTTCCTCGGCAGCCTGGCGAGCTTTGGCAGGCTTGTTGCCGGCTCCCAGACCTTCCTTACCCAGCTGCAGATGTACAGGTACAGGAGAATCGTTGAGTGCCTGATTATCAGTGTTACACAATACGAAGCTTACGTCGTGGATGCCTTCACGGTACATGTGGTTGACAGCGTTGCCACCGCCACCACCAACACCAATCACCTTGATGATGCTGTTTTCCTTTTCTGGCTCTCCAAAGTCCAGAATATGTGGAGTATTTGTGTTATCTAGCATAATAGTCTATTCTAAAATATGATTATATTATTCTTCCTCAGAGATGGTATCCTTCACAAACTTCTTGAATCCTCTCATGAACTTGTGAACGAGGCTGTTCTCTTTTCTGCGTTTTGCTTCTTCCTCTGCTTCCTTTTCTGCCAGGAGTCTTGCCTCTTCCTCTTCCTGTTCTCTCTTGCGTCGAGCCTCTTCTTCAGCCTTCTGCTTTTCTGCTGCAGTCAATACCACGCCGGTGCCTACGGTTTCGTTCGGGTTGCGAGGAGTCTTGTGAGCCTCTGCACCTGTTCCTGTTGTAGGACGGTTGTCGAGGTTGTCGAAGAGATCGTTGTTGAATTCGCTGCCTGCGCAGTTCATGTCGCCCTTAGCCAAGAGTCCCAATACGGTATTCATCATACCTGTATGATTGGTGATCTTAGGATCCTTAGAGTTGATGGTCTGTGTAACAAACTTCGCGATGCGTACCTTGTCGATATGGGTATGAGTCTTGAATACCTTATCGATTTCAGGCATATTGCTTCCACCGCCAGTGAGGATGATACCACCCATCAGCTTGTCTGAGAATTCTACTGGTACCTGGAACCAGGCGTTTTCTACGATTTCCTCTACGCGAGCCTCTACAATCTCGATAAACTTCTTGCTCTCTATGGTTCTGTCCTTATCAACAGAGTAGTTGAGTGTTGGATCAATATTGCTGATATCTGTGTAAGCCTTTGCATATTTCAGCTTCATCTTTTCAGCATCAGCATCCTCGAGCTGGAGGCAAGTCAAGTCCTTGGTGATGTTGTTACCACCCAATGGGATGACAGAGAGATGGCGCAGGATACCCTTGTAGTAAACGGATACGGTAGTGGTATCAGCACCCAGGTCAACGAGCATACATCCGGCTCTCTTCTCAGAGTCGGTCAATACGCTGTCAGCCATAGCCAATGGTGCGAGATACATCTCTGCAATCGAGATATTTGCATTCTCGAAGCAGGTATTGATATTATTGTAGAAGTTCTTGCGCCAAAGGATATTCAGGAAGATACCCTCCAGATGGCTGCACTGTATGCCTACAGGGTCTATCTGGTACTGGTTGTCTATCTTGTATTCCTGTGTTGCAGCGTCAAGAATTTCTTGGTCTGGATAAGTCATGTTGCGGTTGATGTCCATCAGCTCATTAATCATATCCTGCGAGATGATAGATGCGCCTGGTAGATCTTTCACGATGACGTTCTTGAGGCTTCTGATAGATCTGCCTCCAACACCCACGTAAACCTGGGTAATATCCTGTTTGAGGGAGTTCTTCAACTTCTTGATGATGCTAGTGAGGCACTGGCATGTTTTGTCGATGTTATAGATAACACCCTTTCTGATACAAGAAGACGAGTTTTCCTCGACGGTAGCCAGCACGGTGATGCTGCCGTCTAAATTCTTCTGACCAGCTATACCTGTCATCTTAGATGAGCCAAGCTCGATAGCTACAATAAATTCCTTTGGCATAGTCTTTATATATTATCTTTTTCTGTTTCAATTATAAAATTAGCTGTTATGATGCTTTGTGCAAATTATCTGGTTGTCAAACTCAATGTTGATGTATGAGTATTTGTTCCAGCCAGCTTGCGAGAGACCATATTTGTAGAACTTTTCCAGACGGTCCATCTTCTTGTTGATGAAGTCTTCTACATCTTGCTCTCTTTTGCTGATGATATTGCTTTCCGGCAGGTTACCTATATATATAATGTGGTTTCCTACTCGTGGCACCAGTTCAATGCCCCTGTCGGGCAGTACGTTGATCTGCTCTATCTGATTTCTCCAAAGATTGTTCTTCATCAGGGTCTTGCTTACCAGCGATATGTATTTCTGGGCAAACCATTTGTTGATATTGCCTGTGGCGATGATGATATCGCTCGTATAGTTGGTGTTGGGCATTACCTGATAATGATCATCTATATAGTAGTCCTCGTTGTTGATGCTCTTGATTCTCACAATTGGCATACGCTGGGTGAGGTAGATATCCACCAGTCCGTCTTGCGTCTTGTAGCATTCTGCGGTCTTCACGAAGGGACTGGTCTTTAAGGTTTCCTCTATCTTCCTGGCGTTCACGTTGCTCAGCGGTTTCTCCAGAGGATAGAGCTTTTTAATCTCCAGTCTCTTCTTGATTTCCTTTGCATTCAGAAAACCGTTGGTCATCTCATCCTCGATGTTGATGTTCACCTTGGTGCATAGCATTCCCTTTTCATCAGGTTGGTTAAACTTGGTGAAAGCGAATCCCAGATAGGTTGCCAGTGCAACATCCAGGGTGATGAGTAGGGTTTTCTGCCAATTGATATGCATTGATTACTTTCTTCTTGTTTGGATAAGCCCCTGTCTCCGGGGGCTTATTTTGATTCTAGAATCTTTGTGATCTCTGGAACGTAGTTGTCCAGATCGCCAGCTCCCAGAATGACGAGTACGTCGAAGTCACGGCTCTTCACCAGGTCGAGTACGTCTTCCTTGTGAATCATGCTCTTCTCAACGCCTGATTTCAGGTTGTCGTAGATGAGCTTGGAGGTAACTCCCGGGATAGGCTGCTCGCGAGCAGGATAGATATCGCAGAGGATGACTTCATCGAGGAGACTCAGACTGTTGGCAAAGTCCTTGTAGAAATCACGGGTGCGGGTGTAGAGGTGAGGCTGGAAGATGGCTGTAATCTTGCGATCTTTGTAAAGCTCACGAATACTCTTTGCACTCTGATAAATCTCTTTTGGATGATGAGCGTAGTCGGATAGGAATACGAGCTTGTCGTTCTTGATCTTGAAGTCGAAGCGGCGGTCCACGCCTCCGTATGTCTTCATTCCGTTGCGAAGCTCATCGGCTGTACAGCCATTCAGCTGTGCCATTGCCATTGCAGCTACACCGTTTGTGATGTTGATTGGCACTGGCTGTCCGAGCTCTACGCCTGTCACGTTCTCGATAGGAGAGATGAAGTCGAATGTGATTCCGCCATTCTCTATCTTGATGTTTTCAGCGTGGAAGTCTCCTTCGTCCTGGCTGTATTCGTATATCTTGACGCCGTCCTGTACGTGTTGCTTCATCTCCAGGTCTTTGTGGATGATGAGCGCACCGCCCGGCTGGATCAATTCTGTGTAGTGACGGAAGCTTTCGAGATAAGCCTCCTTGGTACCATAGATGTCGAGGTGATCAGGATCTGTAGATGTGATGACGCTCATCCATGGGCGCAACCAGTGAAAACTGCGGTCAAACTCATCAGCCTCGATGACTACGAAGTCGCTCTTGTCTGAGAGAATGTAGTTGGTGCCATAGTTCTTGGAGATTCCTCCGAGGAAGGCATTGCAGTCGAGATGGCTCTGGTGCATGATGTGAGCACACATGGTAGAAGTAGAAGTCTTGCCGTGTGTACCTGCCACGCACAGTCCCTTGTGGGTGCGGGTCAGAGTGCCCAGAACCTGTGCACGCTTCTCGATGGTGAATCCATTCTCGCGGAAGTAAACCAGCTCCTTGTGCTCAGCAGGGATGGCTGGTGTATAGACAACCAGCGTGTTCTTGGCATCCTTGCAAGCCTCAGGGATGAGATCTACATTCTCTTCGTAGTGGATGAGCATTCCTTCTTTTTCCAACTCATGAGTGAGATTAGAAGGAGTTTTGTCGTATCCGGCTACAACCAACTTCTTGCTGAGGAAGTATCTGGCGATGGCGCTCATACCGATGCCGCCAGCACCTACAAAATAAACTGCTTTAATATCCTTGATTTCCATTATCTTGTTGCTAATTTGATTACTTCGTCGGCGATGACGTCGGCTGAGTTCTTTAATCCTAATTTCTTGATGTTCTCACAGAGCGAGTTGAGTTTATCCTCGTTCTTGACGGTGTTGATGGCTTTCTGGAGCAATTCGTTTGGCGCATCAGCATCTTTCACGTAGATGGCTGCATCCTTGTTTACCAGTGCCATGGCATTCTTGGTCTGATGGTCTTCTGCCACGTTAGGGCTTGGGACGAGGATGACAGGCTTTCCGATGAGGCAGAACTCACTGATACTGCTGGCTCCGGCACGGCTGATCACGAGGTCGGCAGCCTTGTAAGCTGCGCCCATGTCGCTGATGAAGTCGGTAACCTTGAGCATTGGCAGTTCCTTGCCCTTGAGTTGCTCCATGATGGCTGCGTTGTAGTACTTACCTGTCTGCCAGATAAACTGCACGCCGCTTTCCTTCACGAGGTCGAGGTGCTGAAGCACGCTCTCGTTGATGGTTCTTGCACCGAGGCTTCCGCCCACGAGCAGGATGGTTTTCTTGTCAGGGTCGAGACCGAACTGCTTTCGTGCCTCTTCCTTGGTGAGGGTAGTCTCCAATACGTTCTGTCGTACAGGGTTTCCCGTCATAATGATTTTGTCGGCAGGGAAGAAACGTTCCATTCCTTCGTAAGCCACGCATATCTTTTCAGCCTTCTTTGCCAGGAGCTTGTTGGTCACACCTGCGTATGAGTTCTGTTCCTGGATGAGGCATGGAATACCTTTGCTAGCACAAACGTTGAGTGTAGGACCGCTGGCGTATCCGCCCACACCTACAGCAGCCATTGGCTTGAAATTCTTGATGATGCTCTTGGCCATATGCTGGCTCTTCCATATCTTGAAGAGAACAGCGATGTTCTTGAGCAGATGCTTTCTGTCGAAACCGCAGATAGGCAATCCTTTGATTTCATAACCAGCTGCAGGAACACGCTGCATTTCCATTCTGCCGAGTGCTCCAACAAACAATATTTTGGCATCAGGGCGCTTTGCCTTGATGGCGTTTGCGATGGATACGGCAGGGAATATATGACCGCCTGTACCGCCTCCACTTATGATAATTCTCAGTTCATTATTCATAATCCATTCTTGTTTACGACCCGAGGGTCAACAATTTTCACGCAAAGGTAAGCAAAAAAATCCATTTAATGGCATTTTTTACCTTATTTATAATACTCTTTTGTTATGCAGCAGCAAATTTGTCAAAATTTGCTTCGTTTTGAGGCAAATCTTTCTTTTTTGCGGTTCTACTGATGCTTAAGATGATGCCCAGGTAGAGACAGTTGATGATGGTTGAGGTTCCACCTCGGCTGATGAGCGGAAGTGGCTGACCAGTAACCGGTGCCAAGCCCACAGCTACAGCCATGTTGAACAGTGCCTGGATAACCAGCATGATGGCAAGTCCCATGCACAGGAATGCTGGGAATGTGTTCTCACACCGGTTGGCGATTCGTCCGGCTCTGAAGAGCAGAATGATGTAGAGGAATGCCACAAAGAAGGCACCCCACAGTCCCATTTCCTCGATGATGATGGCGTAGATGAAGTCGGAGAATGCCTGAGAGAGGAAATCTCGTTCTACGGAGTTTCCCGGTCCCTTTCCCACGATATTCGATGAGGCGATGGCGATGTTGGCATGCGCCACCTGCGCATCCTTATCCAGGTCCACGTCTTCCGGAGCCACTGGCTTGGAATTGATAAACTTGTCGATACGTGCTTTCCAGGTATCTGCTCGGTGGAACATCTTCTCTGCCATACCTGGTGCTTCTTCCTTCTCGTTGATGTTCTCTGTGAGCGTATTTTCCGGCTTGTTTCCTCCGTTTTCCTTGTCTTCACCCACGATCATGACGCCGGCGAAGACAACGCAGATAAATATCAAGACGCTGCCCACGAGTTTGCCTATCTGACTCATAGGTACTCTTCCGATGATCATCATGCATAAGATGGTGATGCACAGAAGCATGGCGGTGGATAAGTTCTCAAGTCCTATGAGGATGATAAACGGGCAGCAGGCCGTCAAGACATACTTGAAGGCTCTCCGTTCTGCACCATTCTGCGTCTGCATTGCACTGAGAATCTGTGCCACTACCAGCACCACCGCTCCCTTGGCTATTTCCGAAGGCTGAAACTGGATGCCCACCAGGTTAATCCAGCGGGATGCACCATTGGTGGATTGTCCCGCTATCAAAACCCAGATGAGTAAGCCCAGAGATGGAAATATCACAAAAGGAGTGACGATCTTGAAGTACTTACACTTAACCTTGAGCATACATATCATGGTGCCTAAGCCTAGAAAAAGGAGACCTATATGGCGTATTACCGGCGCCATATAGTTACCACTCTTGTACGACAAGGAGCTAGAGGCGGAATACACCTCTATGATGCTTATCATACAGAGAAAGAAGAAGACCATCCAGATGACCTTGTCTCCCTTGAATATGTTGCCTATGGTCTTATTGTTCATTTCTTAACTGTCCTATCTCTAAAATTATTATCACTTAAGTTCTTGCCAAATGAAAAGTTATTCACCGATGGCTCTTGCCAGGGCCTTGAACTGCTCGCCGCGGTCCTCCATGTTCTTGAAGAGGTCGAAGCTGGCGCAGCATGGGCTCAGCAATACGGTGTCGCCTGGCTTGGCCAGCTCCTGGCAGGCAGCCACGCAGTCTTTCATGCTGTGAGTGTCGCGAACAGGAATGCCCAGGGCGTCGAAGTTGTCGTGCAGCTTCTGGTTGTCGGCTCCGAGATATACGATACCTGCGCACTTCTCCTTTACCAGGTCCTTGATCTGGTTGTAATCGTTGCCCTTGTCCTTTCCGCCGATGATGAGGATGGTAGGGGTTGTCATGCTCTCCAGAGCGTACCAGCAGGCATCCACATTGGTTGCCTTTGAGTCGTTTACATAGTAAACTCCCTGGAATTTGCCCACCTTCTCCAGTCGGTGCTCTACGCCTGGGAAGTCGCTGAGGCCCTTGTGCAGGGTCTCGTGGTCAATGCCTACGATGTTGCAAGCCAGACCTGCAGCCAGGCTGTTGTAGATGTTGTGCTTGCCGCGCAGGCTCATGTCTGCCTGTGGCATCTCGAAGGCTGATGGGAAATTGAGCTTGTACTTGCCGTCCTCGATGAAGCCCACGCATCCTTCCTCGTTGAACTCTGAGAATGGGCAGAGGTGTGACTTGAGGTCATACTTCTCCAGTTCCTTCTTCACGATAGGATCGTCGTTCCAGAAGATGAAGCTGTCTTCCTCTGTCTGGTTCTGTGTGATGCGCATCTTGGCATCGGTATAGTTCTGCATCTTGAACTCGTAGCGGTCCAGGTGATCTGGAGTGATGTTGAGCAGGATTGCCACGTTGGCACGGAACTCGTACATGTTGTCGAGCTGGAAACTGCTCAGCTCGATGACGTAGTACTTATGCGGTATCTCTGCCACCTGCAGCGCCAGGCTCTTGCCAATGTTGCCTGCCAGTCCTACATCGTAGCCAGCCGACTTGATGATGTGATAGATCAGCGAAGTAGTGGTGGTCTTGCCATTGCTACCTGTGATGCAGATCATCTTGGCATCTGTATATCTGCCGGCAAATTCAATTTCGCTGATGATAGGAGTACCCTTAGCCATCAGTTTCTGAACCATAGGGGCTTCCTTAGGAATGCCCGGGCTCTTGATGACTTCATCAGCGTCTAAGATTTTCTCTTCAGTATGATGTCCCTCTTCCCACTCAATGCCGTGGTCGTCCATCAACTTCTTGTAGTTGTCCTTGATCTTAGACATATCAGAGACAAAAACTTCGAATCCCTCTTTCTTCGCCAGCACGGCAGCACCTGCGCCACTTTCGCCAGCTCCTAAAATTACAATTTTGCTCATTGTTGTATCTTTATCTTGTCAGGCTGATAAGAGCCTTTGTTTTATCTAATCTTCAATGTGATGATGGTGAGTGCTGCCAGGATGATGGTCACGATCCAGAAACGGATGGTAATCTTTGATTCGTGGTAGCAGTTGCGAGGCTTCTTCCACAGATACTTGCAGTCTGGATCCAGCTGGCTGTCCTGTGTACGGAAGTTGTCGTGGATAGGCGTGCGCTTGAAGATGCGCTGCTTGATGCCTCTGCGCTTGCCCAGCTTGTAGTAATATACCTGCATCATCACGCTAAGGCTCTCTACGAAGAAGATACCGCAGAGAATAGGCAACATCAGCTCCTTGTGGATGATGATGGCGCCCACGGCGATGATACCGCCGATGGTGAGAGAACCGGTATCGCCCATGAATACCTGTGCAGGGTAGGCGTTGTACCAGAGGAAGCCGATGAGGGCTCCGATAAAGGCACAGAAGAATACCACCAGCTCCTCGGAGCCAGGAATATACATGATGTTGAGGTAGGCGGCAAACTCGATGTGCGACGACACATACGCAAGAATGCCTAATGCCACACCTATGATGGCGGAGTTTCCGGCACACATTCCATCCATTCCATCGTTGAGGTTGGCACCGTTGGAAACGGCAGTAACCACGAAGATGGTCATGATCACAAAGAGAATCCAGCCTGCAGCCACCTTGTGCTCACCGCAGAAGCTGGTGATGCTGGAGTAGTCGAGGTTATGCCCCTTGATGAAAGGTATGGTGGTTTTCAACGACTTTCGTGCCTCTGCACGATGCTTTACCACCGTCTCCTGTCCCTGGCGTTCGATGGCGAGGTTCTCGTTCATCTTCACGTCTGGAGAAGCCCAGAGCACCAGACCTACGATGAGGCCGATACCAACCTGTCCTACGATTTTGTATTTGCCCTTCAGTCCCTCTTTGTCGCGCTTGAAAATCTTGATGAAGTCATCCATACCACCGAGGAAACCAAGCCATACGGTAGTGATGATCATCAGGATCAGATAGATGTTGCGCAATCTGCCGAGCAGCAATACAGGTACGAGGATGGCCAGGATGATGATGACGCCACCCATGGATGGGACACCGATCTTCTTTACGCCGAATGGGTCGATGCTGGCATCGCGCTGGGTCTCGGTAATCTGCTTGCTCTTGAGGTACTTGATGAACTTCTCGCCAAACCATGCTGAGATGACGAGTGATAAAATCAGTGCGAGCAGGGCACGGAATGAAATGTAACCCCACATGTGGGAACCTGTGATGCCCCACTGCTCCAGAAATCTAAAAAGATAGTATAACATTTTTCTTCTTCTCTTTTTCTATTAGATGATAATACTACTTGTTGATACCGAAGATTTCGCGAAGCACTTCCTTGTCGTCGAAGTGATGCTTCACGCCCTTGATCTCCTGGTAGTCTTCATGTCCCTTTCCGGCAACGAGGATTACATCGCCCTTCTTGGCCAGCATGCAGGCTGTGCGGATTGCTTCCTTGCGGTCAACGATGCTGATCACCTTCTTCATCTGCTGGGCGTTGAGACCAGCCAGCATGTCGTTGATGATGTCCTGTGGCTCTTCGAAGCGAGGATTGTCGCTGGTGATGATAACCTTATCGCTCTGCTTGACTGCCTCTTGTGCCATCAACGGGCGCTTGCCCTTGTCTCGGTTTCCACCGGCACCGCAGACGGTAATCACTTCGCCGCCCTTGCCGTCGAGTACTTCGTGAATGGCGTTCAGTACGTTCTCCAAAGCATCTGGTGTATGAGCATAGTCAACGATGGCAGTATAGCCTTCTGGCGACTGGATTGGCTCCAATCGTCCGTTTACGCTGTGAAGGGTACTCATCACTACGAGTACATCCTCAGGCTTCTTGCCGAGCATAACGGCTGCACCATATACGGCAAGCAGATTGCTTACATTGAATTTTCCGATAAACTGTACGCCTACCTCTCTGCCATCTATCTCCAGATACATGCCGCCGAAGTGACACTCCAGGATTCTTGCCTTGAAGTCTGCCATAGAGCGGGTAGAGTAGGTCTTCACGGTAGCCTTGGTGTTCTGTACCATGATCATGCCGTTCTTGTCGTCGGCATTGGTGATGGCGAAGGCAGTCTTAGGCAGACCGTCGAAGAAAGCCTTCTTGGCGTTGCGGTAGTTCTCGAATGTCTTGTGATAGTCGAGATGGTCGCGGGTGAGATTGGTGAACAGTCCGCCGGCGAACTCCAAACCGCCGATACGCTTCTGTGCGATGGCATGAGAAGAGCACTCCATGAAGGCGTATTCGCATCCTGCCTCTACCATCTTGCCCAGCAGCATGTTCAGCTCGATTGGGTCTGGGGTAGTGTGGTCGGCAGGAATTGCCTCGCCCTCAATGTAATTGCAGACGGTGGAGAGCAGACCGCACTTATGTCCGAACTTGCGGAACATATTATATAATAAGGTGGCGATGGTGGTCTTGCCATTGGTGCCAGTCACGCCAACCAACTTCAGCTTCTTGGATGGGTCGCCATAGAAGAGTGTAGCCACTTTACCTACAGCATCTTCGGTAGATGCTACCTGAATGTAAGTTACGCCTTCGATTTTCTCCTCAGGCATATCCTCGCACAAAACCGACTTTGCGCCCAGGGTCAATGCCTTTGGAATAAACTGGTGGCCGTCAACCTGAGTGCCCTTGATAGCAACGAACAAGTGACCTTCCTTAATCTTTCGGGAGTCGATGTTTACGCCCGAAACCTCTACATCAGCATCGCCGACAATCTGAATCGGCTCGATGTTTTTGAGTAATTCTTGTAACTTCATATTTAATATCTTTATGTATTTACACCTTATTATATATATATTAGTTCAATTCGATGATACAGATGGAACCCTTCTTGACCGGTGTTCCCGGCATGAGACTCTGCTTGATTACCTTGCCTCTGCCATGAATCCTGGTTCTGATTCCTCTGCTCTCCATGCAGAAGATTGCGTCTCTGGCTCCCATGCCTGTAATATCGGGCACGGTGCTTTTGCCGTATTGCTTCTCTTTGAAAAGCTTGATACTTCTGCTTCCTATGCGTTCTGCCTTGCCCCAGATAGGATTGCCGTTGGCGTAGCTTCCACTCCAGTTGGTGTTGGTCTTGATGCCCAGGTGGGTGAGTACGTAGTCGGCAGCCAGCACGTTTCCGTTCTTCACGTCCGGAACGAAGATGGAGGCTGAATCCTTGGCATCCTTCACGTCGAGTTTCAGGCTCTGTGCCATGATGCCTTCGGCAATGTCGTGGAATACCTTACCACTCATGCTTCCGCCGGAAGCTGGCAAACCTGATTTCTGAATGCAGACGATACAGCTGTAGCGCGGATTGTCGGCAGGGAAGTAGCCGGCGAAGCTCACCAGATAGTTGGTAATACCGTTCTTGTAACCACCGGCACCCTTGGAAACCTGGGCCGTACCGGTCTTTCCGGCAACCTTGAAGTTAGGCGAACCGGCTTTTTTGCCCAGTCCCACGCTAACCACCTGTTCCAGGATGGTCTGTATCTTCTTGATGGATTGCGGCTTGGCTATCTGTTCGCGCATCACCTCTGGCGGGAACTCCATGATGGTTTCTCCGTTCTTCACTACCTTGCTCACGAATCTAGGGCGCATCATCTTACCGTTGTTGGCGATGGTGTTGTAGAAGGTGAGGGTAGAGATTGGTGGTATCTGCGTCTCGTATCCGATACTCATCCATGGCAAGCTGGTCTTTGCCCAGTTGTCATACTGCCCGTGGCTGTTTCTGTGCGGCATTCGGATTCGGGCAGGAGTAGCTCCCACCAGCGGAATCTTCAGGTCGTCGTGCAGACCGGTGCGATAGATGCCCTGTACGAATTTCTCCGGACAGTTGCGGTAGTGGTCGTCGATGATTCGGCTCACACCGATGTTGGAACTGTACCACAGAGTCTTTGCGAAGGTCAGCATTCCATATCCGCCCTTTCGCCAGTTATGGTCCTTCATGTCTCGTCCGTACATCTGCCAGACACCACATCCGGTTTCCACGCGATAGGTCGTATCTACCACACCATCATCGAGCGCTACGAGAAGCGAGGCTGGCTTGAATACCGAACCCGGCTCCAGAAGGTCGCTCACGGCATGGTTGTGAATCTCTCTGTATTCGCCATCGAAGCATTTTTCCATGTTTACGATGGCCTTGATGTCGCCGGTAGGCACATCCATCACAATGGCTACACCCACGTTGGCATTGATTTCCTTCAACTCTTCGATGAGTGAGCGCTCGGCAAGATCCTGCATGCTCACATCGATGGTGGTAACGATGTCGGCACCGTCGATAGGAGGGGTGTCGGTGATGTCGAGGAACTTGTTGCGCACCTTGCGGCGATGCACGATACCATTGGTTCCGCGCAGGATGGAGTCGTAGCTCAGCTCCAGTCCGAATCTGGCGGTATCCTTGGCACCAAACATGGCTCCGATGGTTCTTCCTGCCAGCGAACCGTAGGTACGGGTGCGGGCATTGTATTCCTCCCAGTGGAATCCGCTCTTGTAGGGAGTAAGGCGGAAAACTGGCAGCGCCTTCACCTCGGTGAAGGTGTTATAGTTGATACGGCTTCCATATACCGCCCAGTGGCGGCTCTTCTTGCCGCGTCCCTCTATGAGATGGCGCTTGAATTCTTCTGCTGTTTTCTCAGGGAAAATCTTGTGGAGTCCCTGGCAGATGGAATCCTGCTTGGCATCCCAAAGCGAGTCGTTGCCGGCTGCGGTCAGCGCCTTGAAGTCCATGAATACCTTGAACTCAGGCAGCGAACTTGCCATCAGCTGTCCTGCGCAGCTCAGGATGTTGCCTCGGTTAGGCTTCACGGTCACGGAGTCTCTCTTCTGTCGCTCGGCAACCTGCATCCAGTAGTCGTGCTTAGCCGTCATGATGTAGAATGCTTTTCCTACGATGGCGGTGGCAATCAGGGTCATGATGATGGCGATGGCACTATAGCGCGGCATTACTTTCTTATGCTCAAACTTGCTCATTCTTCTGGTACGTTTATGATGTAAGGAGGTTGTGTGGCGATGTGCAGGGTGCTGTCCTTGCTGTGCTTCAGCATGTCGAGCACATTGCTTTCACGACTCTTCTCTGTTATCTGACTGCTGGTTGACAGCGCTTTGTATTTCGTGTCTTGCAGCTCTTTTTGCAGTTGATCCAATTCGATGAGATCCTTCTGGATGCTGTATCGGTTGGATATGTAGATAATGATGAAAACCACGATGAGCATGAACAGCCATATCTGCTTTCTGATGATTTGTGCGGTGAGGATGTCACCACCCAGAATTTTGCGCAGTGTGAAGCTGGTAGAGCCCGATACTTCCTCCTCGATAGCCTGCTTGGCAATCACTTCCTTGAGCGAAGCCTGCGGAGCCGGTTTGGGAGCTTCCGGCTGCGCCTTCTCCTTTTCTGAAGCCGGTGCTTTCTCCTGAGTCTTTGCCGGCTCAGAAGCCTGCGGCTTCTGCTCTTCAGCCGGGCTGCTTGTTTCTGGTTTTTCTTTATCTTGTTTCATTTTCTATTGCATTACATGATTGCAGTTACATGATGATCTCATTTACTCTATTTCTTTTCTGCGATTCTCAACTTGGCGCTGCGGCTTCTCGGGTTTCTCTCCTGCTCATCGGCGTCAGGGATGATGACCTTGTTGTTGACAAGCTTGAAAGGCGTCTCGATTCTTCCGAAGAAGTCCTGTTCTACCTTTCCCTCCGGGTTGCCCGCCTTCATCATGTTCTTCACGATGCGGTCTTCCAGCGAGTGATAGGTAATCACCGAGAGTCTTCCTCCCGGTTTGAGCAGTTCGGTGGCAGAGCGGAGCATTTCTTTCAGGGCATCCATCTCGTGATTCACCTCTATGCGCAGAGCCTGGAAGAGCTTTGCCATCTCCTTCTTCTCCCGCTCTCGCTTGAAGAGGGGTTCCACGGCAGCCATGAAGTCCTTGGTGGTCTTGATAGGGCTCACGGCCCTTGCTTTGACTAGGGCTGAAGCGATGCGGCGGGAATTCTTCAGTTCGCCGTAGAGATAGAAGATATCTGCAAGTGCCTCTTCCTCGTATTCGTTCACGATGTCGGCAGCAGTCTTTCCGGCTCTCTTGTTCATGCGCATGTCGAGAGGAGAATCAAAGCGGAAGGAGAATCCACGGGTCTCGTCGTCGAAGTGATGGCTCGATACGCCGAGGTCTGCGAGTAGTCCGTCCAGTCCCTCCACGCCATAGTATCTCATCCAGTTCTTCAGGTATCTGAAGTTGGAACATACGAAGGTGAAGTTGGGGTTTGCCACCACGTTGCGCTCGGCATCGGCGTCCTGGTCGAAGCTGTAGAGATGTGCTCCCTCGCTCAGGCGGGAGATGATTTCTCTGGAATGTCCTCCACCGCCGAAGGTAACATCTACATAGATGCCGCCTGGCTGGATGTTGAGTCCGTCAACGCTCTCTTTGAGGAGCACGGGTACGTGATATGTTTCTGCTGTCTTGATCATTCTTCTTGATTCTTTTTCTTTTGTAAGTTACTTATTTTTAACTTGTTTCTTTCACGTGCATGTACTTATATACAGCGCGTATGTACCTATTTAATAGGAATTCGGCTCCAAAGGTACATAAAAATCCTCACATAGCTCCATGTTTCCCCACAAATTTTATGAAACGGGCGCAAAAAAATGATTTTTTTCATTTTTATGCTCCTTATTCGCTGGTAACAAGTAATTCACGAAAAACGATGTTTTTTGTCTTGATTTCTCCCGAAAAGGTGGAAAAATGCACAATTTTTTGCCTTTATTGATAATTTTTCGGGAAAAATGACTCTTATTTAAAAAAGAAAAACTAACTTTGCACGTACTTATTAGGTTTACTAAAAATGAGTGGTTCAATAGAGAAAACGATAGACATAGAAAAGATACTGAAGAATAAGATGGGGAGCAAAGCTAAATTTGTTCCTGGATTCCTCGTGTCTTGGCTGAAAAAGATCATACACGAAGACGAGGTGAACAAGTTCTTGTGGGAAAGCCGAAACCTCTCCGGTACGGAGTGGCTTACAGAATGCGTGCGCTATCTGAAGATGGATGTAGAAATCGTAGGCTTGGAGAATTTGCCGGACAAGAATGATGGCAAGCTCTATACTTTCGTGTCTAATCATCCGCTGGGCGGACAGGACGGCGTGTGCCTCGGCTCCATCATCGGAACGCATTATGATGGTAAGTTCCGCTATCTGGTAAACGATCTGCTGCTCAATCTCCCGGGCTTGAAGCCGGTGAGCATCGGTATCAACAAGACCGGCAGACAGAGCCGTGACTTCCCTCGCATGGTAGAGGCTGGATTCCAGAGTGACAACCACATGCTGATGTTCCCTGCGGGATTGAACAGCCGCAAGCAGCCTGATGGCAGCATCCGCGATTTGCCTTGGAAGAAGACTTTCATCTCCAAGAGTGTGGAATATCAGCGTGATGTGGTGCCTATCCATTTCGGTGGGCAGAACTCCGAAAGGTTCTATCGCATCGCCAGGTTCAGCGACAAGCATCTGCCTTTCAACCTTGCCATGATGTTCCTCGTGGATGAGATGTACAAGAATGTGGGCAAGCATTTCCGCATCGCCATCGGCAAGCCGATTCCATGGCAGACTTTCGATCACAGCAAGTCGGCCACAGAGTGGGCACAGTATGTGAAGGACAGGGTTTACGAACTCTAGTGAGAACCCTCTACAGTTAGCAATCATAGAAAAAGTAAGAGAAATAGAACAAGATAATTATCGATATTATATAGAGAATTATGGAAGAAGAAATCATCCAACCGATTGACCGCGAACTGCTGAAGAGCGAGTTGACTCCCGATAAGCAGCTTCGTATGACCAACAAGAGTCATAACGAAATCTATATCGTTACGGCTAATGATTCGCCAAATGTATTGAAGGAGATTGGTCGCCTTCGTGAAATCGCTTTCCGCGAAGCAGGTGGTGGAACGGGTAAATCGATGGACCTTGACGAATTCGACTTCGGTGACAACTGCTACAAGCAGCTTATTGTCTGGAATCCAGATGCTAACGAGATTATCGGTGGCTACCGTTATCTCCTGGGCAAGGATTGGGAACTTGACGAAAAGGGGCAGCCTAAGCTTGCTACCAGTCACATGTTCCACTTCTCAGACAAGTTCCTGAAGGAATACATGCCATATACTGTGGAGCTGGGCCGTTCATTCGTCTCTCTCGAGTATCAGAATGTGCGCAAGAATACCAAGAGTATCTTTGCTCTCGACAATCTCTGGGACGGATTGGGTGCCCTTACCGTGCTCTATCCGGATGTAAAGTATTTCTTCGGCAAGATGACGATGTATCCTTCTTACATCCGTCGTGGCCGCGATATGATTCTCTACTTCCTCAAGAAGCATTTTGATGACAAGGAGAACCTGGTGATTCCGATGAAGCCATTGAAGTTGGAAACTCCTGAGAGCGAGATGGCAGCCATCTTTACGGAAGATGACTTCCGTGCTGACTATCGCATTCTGAATCATGAGATTCGCCAGCTCGGTTTCAATATTCCTCCTCTGGTAAATGCCTACATGAACCTCAGTCCTACCATGAAGCTCTTTGGTACAGCCATCAATTATGGCTTCGGCGATGTAGAGGAGACGGGCATTCTCATTGCCGTGGATGAAATCCTGGAGGAGAAGCGTATCCGCCACATCAACAGCTTTATTGAGGAACATCCTGAGGCGCTGAAGATTACAAGCGGTGCCAACAAGATTTTCTACAAGGAAAAAGAATAGCATTTTACTCTTCACTCTTCACAGATATGGTTTAACGGTCTATTAGTTAGGTAGTTATAGCGGTGAAGAGTGGAGACTCACTCTTCACCACTCTTCACCGCCCACACCCCCAGTGTTTATAGGGGTTTCAGCCGATTTGGTGAAGAGTGAAGAGTAAAAGCGAGAGTAGTCTTTTTACAGATAGTTCAGCTGAATTTTATCTCCCGACGTATCGTTTTGTGCCTGGCAATGGCACAAAGTTGCCCTGGTAAAGGGCAATATCTTGCCATAACCAGGCAGTAAATGGAATAAGGCAAAGAATGCCAATATTCCACTCCGTACTGGATATTATTGGTGTATTGAACGAGCAGGATGATTATTCCAAAAACCGTAATTACTGGAAGTATCTGAAGACTAAACTGAAGAAGGAAGATAATGAGTTGGTTAGTGCTACTAACCAACTGAAAATGCAGGCCAAGGATGGAAAAATGTATAAGACCGATGTTCTCGATAACGAAGGTATCATGCTGCTAGCCAGGAACTTTCCTAATAATAAGGCTGCTGACTTTCTGGATTGGAGCCTTATTAACAAGAATGATTATTTGGCTGCGATGACACAGAGTGCTGTTGATAGCAGTCGCATCAAACAGCTTATTTCCAATGCTTTAACTGATAAGATTGAAGACCGTGAGGTCTTTATGAAGGGCATAGACTATTCTTATTATTATGAGCAGGTGGATGAATAAGTAAGACGAAAAAAATAACACGGACAAATTGAATTTGTCCGGCTCTTTTGTCCGGGCACTTGTAAATACCTGAATATTAGTAAATTATAAGCTGCCGGACAATTTGTCCGGACAAATTCAATTTGTCCGTGTTTTTTTTTAGTTTAAAATCAGCCTGTTTTTGCTGTGTTTTGGTGATAAGAGCGGTGATTTTGAGAAGAAGTCTCTCTTTTTTGTTTAAGGAAACCATGAGTCTTGAGACAACAAACGGTGAGATAGCGACCATAAAACTATGAGTTATTTTCGTTAACATAAAGCTCTAACGCAACCCAACAGGTATCAAGACACGATGAAGGGTCTATACGCCCACCTCTCATCGTGGCATATAGACCCTTGTCGTTTCCCGTGAAGTGCGGGTGAATATATGTTTACTGAGCACCTTATACTCCTGCCCAGCTTAGGAGTTATATGAAACTGTATGTAGCCCTCTATCTCATATTGCCATTAATATTCTGTTTACTCATTTCCCCAAAATACTATTCTTGAAAATTTATATTTGAGAAACAGGCTATTCATGTAGTCTGACGAGCCTCTGTAAAGGTTAGAATTTGCCTTCCACACGAAATTCCCTAGTTCTTCGTACAAGTCAAGTTGGTTTTGTCTTTCAGATAGAGATAGAATGATTTGTTGAGTATCAACATTCTTAAATATTCCATCCCTATACTCTTCGGACAGATTCCAAGCTTTTGTAAGTATGCCAAAACGAACTTCCTTTAAAGTGCTGCAAAAATCGAATGCACAAAAACCTATTTCTGACACCTTAGGCAAGTCCACTTTTTCAAGCAACTTACAATTCTGAAATGCATACATTCCGACTATGCTTACTTTAGGGGCTTCTATATCCTTCAAACTACTTCCACCAAAGGCATTTTTGCTAATAGTAACAGCATCTGGCAAAGTAACTTTATTAAGCCAAGTCACATCATTAAAAGTTCCATCAGGAATAGTCATCACATTCTTTAGAGTTAAATTGACACTTCCATCTGCAACATCTTTTTCTTTAATGGCAGTTTTAATGGCATCAAAAATATCTGAAGACGCATTTGAGTTCAATGTCAACTCTACATCATTGCCCTTTTCCAATTGCGTAGTGACAGATTCTTTAATACCCTCTTCCGTTATAGAGGAAGCTGCTCCACCCGATATTGCAGTTCCATCAGTCCATTCCGCTACCGTGACATTCTCTATCGTGACTCTATCCTTTCCAATCTTTAATTTATAGGTATAGCTATTGCCTTCTTCAAGATTTGGGATACCTTTGACAAAATATGGTTTTGGGTCGTCGGCAGTGTTGGTCTCTTGTACCTTAATACATATAAAATTTTTGCTTGCATCTTCTGCATTTGGAGCAACCAAAGCCATCCAGGAACTCTTTGGATTGGAATCATCCATCTTGTATGGTTTTATTTCCGTGACATCTGCGCCTTGAGTCGCAGGTATCTCCAACTGAGAAAATATTGTCACCCCAGATACTAATGGAGGACTGTCGAACTCATTCGTGAAAGTCGAATTTTGTATATCGACAATGACACGTGCCGTCTTGCGCTTGAAGTATAATTCTAATTCACGGTTGGCTGGAATAGAAGGCTCAGTTCTATCTGCTATCATGTAATCAGACAGAGCCATTCCCTCCTTGGAAATCTGGTTCTCTATGATATGTCCTTTTTCGAAACTGTTGTAAAATTTATCCCCATAAGAATATGGGTAAAAAGCCTTGAACTCTGTTATCTCCGTTTCCCATTTCAGAGGCTCTCCATCCTTGACATCCCAAATGCCATTTTTCATTTCATACAACCGTGCGGCACCATCATTCATACTGATACCTATTTGGTCATAATCATTAAAATTGCTCTGTTTTTCTTCGTCTCCAGCAGGATTACTTCTGGTAAAAGTGCTTTCTCTGCCTATAGCTGCATCGACTTTCACCTCATTCCCAGCAAAATGTACCTGTTCCTCTTCTGTAGAGCAAGCTGTAAGCATTGCAACAAGTGCAAATGTTCCTATATAATTTGAAAATTTCATATTCTTCGTTTTAATTCTGTTGCTTATTCTGTTTCTAAAGTACCACCAGTTCCCTCTGTCCAAGGTTCTGACGATATGTAGCCAGATTTTACGACATCCTTACCTACTGTAAGGTTTAGCTGATGTTTTTTGCCAGATTCCAATGTCACACTTTCAGAAGCTGTCCACACATAAATTTTGCCATCCATTTCAAACTCCACTCTAAATCCTTGGGCAATAGTTTGGGGAATAAGAATGGCAGAGTAGTTTACTGTCGCATGGGCATCATTGTTGGCTGCAGCGTTGAAAATTCCAATTACAGGTGTAATTAAAACAGGTACACTGGCAGCATCCGCTGTCACGCTGATAACATCTTTTGTAAAATCCGCATAACCACGGTCGACGCTTCCTCCGACAGTTATATTCTTTATCGGGTTGGATGTCAAAGGAGTTGTTTTGCTAAATTCATTGCCGAACTCTATATTTATATTCAGCAAACTGAGAGCATGCGTAAAAGTTATGTCAACTGCACCATTTTTTAAATCCGTCCCTGGCACAAACCCTTTTTTCTTGTAAACGAGAAAGTCCGACTCGTAAGTATCCGCTTCCTGTTGTACTTTTACATAAACAGGATAATTGGTGGCGTTACTCATTTTCTCGTATTTTGAAATTTTCTCGTATGGTGCATAAGCTATAATATCCACAGGTTGCGAGGCATTTTGCCAGAGCATTTGATAAGCAGGAGTCCAAGTTGAAGCCTCTTTTGTCACCTTTACATTGTCATAGGAAAATTTGGTGCTTTGGGGATTGACGATACAAAACGCAAATTCACCAAGGGTATTTGTGCTGTGAAAAGCACGTGTATTTATGTCCTTTACGCTTGTTGTAACTCGCACCACATTATCCTGTGGATAATTAATTTGTGTCAAATCTTCGTCATTAGAGCAGCTGGCAAAAAACGCAGTCGCCAAGGTTGCCATTGCCAATATTTTAATTGCTTTCATATTGTATCTGTATTTAAATGTTTTACAATGTTAATTGAGAGCCTCGCCATTGAATGTGCTGCCATCCTCCCAGTCGGAGATTTTAACATCTCCAAGTTTTATCTCGTCACGTCCAACCTCCAAATTGATGGTAGTAATCTTGCCACTCTCCAACTTGAAAGGCGTACCGTTATCATAAATATAATTTTTACCGCCAATAACAATAGTGAGTTGCTTGACCTCTTCCTGTGGAATGATGATGGAAACATATTTGGTGTTTTCTGTAATCTCAGGAAGCGAGAAATCTTCTTTTACGGTGGTGGAAGGAGTGACTGTTTTTGTCAAGTAATTGACGGTTGCCTCTTTTGCCGCATTACCCACTGCCACTTTCTCTACAGTCGGAATGCCGCCCCACTGGTTCTTATAGGTAAGGTTCACCACAAGTTTTGCCATTACATGGGTAAAGGGAAGAGGAACAGTTTGCTGTTCATCGACATTATAGGATAAGCCATCTTTGTTGACTGCCACCAAGAGGTCGCTTTCCACTTGCTTTGTCTCATCGAATGTATATTCTCCGGCAGAAAGGTCGGATATTGCTGAAACAGGATACACACCGATGAAATAATGCTTGTCGCGGTTGTTCTTCCAAAGCATCTGTGGAGTGGCTACCCATGAACCGTTAGTCAACTTGTTGATAGCATTATTCACCACTCGTTCGCTTGTCTCAGGGGCTACAGTAGGGGCACCAGTCCAGGCATACACGCTGATTTCATCACCCTCTTCAAAGGTTTGACCGCCATTCGCATCTGTGGCAACACGGGTCATATTGCCGATACTGGTAGAAACGGTGATATACTTGGAGGTCTCGCCTCCGATACCGTTCTCGTTGTCAGAACAACTGCCCAATGTCAAAGCCATTGCCATCAGGGCAAAGAGATAAGTCTTTGTTCTCATTGTCTTTTACTTTTTATGTTTATATTCTTGTTTTGATTCTTGCTTAAATGAGAGGGGCGCTTAATCTTCAGGATTCAGGATTTCACCACGATATTCCCAGCCTTCTGTCCAGTCATCTATCTTCGTACTCGTAAGATACATGTAAGGTTTCATCGCCTCGTATTCCAAGTTAATCTGGTACTTGCCGCCAGATTTCATGACGGGTGCTTCGATGTCGTAGTTGCTAACTACTCCCCCAGGAGAAATCAGTTGGATAAACAACTTGGTGGTATGTAAACCGTTGGCTGTCGGCATCAAGCGTAATGTTTCCGTTTTTAAAGTTTCGCCAGGCACTGCGATTCTCAAAGGTATATCACACTCTTCCTTGGTATAGCTTGCCGTCCCAAATGTTCCATCCTCATTCTTTTGCAGGGGAAGGAGTCCGGTTGCCACATTCAGAACCTTGCCTATCATTGCAAAATTGTCAGGAACTCCTTCAATGAGGATGGTCAGTTCTGCAAGTATATGTCGCATTTCATTTTTTGTTATGTAGTTGACATTTGATTTGTCTATAACGATGTCTGTTACGCCATAATAGGCATGTTCGGGTGAAGCACTCGGATCCGACAGTCCGATTACCAGACTGTTTATGTTGTCAACGGCTCTTGTCTGCTTACTGATGGTGAACGGAGCTACCAGGTTGGTGGTGGTGAGAATGCGGTAGTGACCTTCCGACATATCATAGTGCTCGCTTGCCATTTCCTGCGCACTGCTATGCTGTCTTTGCGCCACCTGCGTACCGTCTGTGGCATTCACGATCCATGTCTTCACATCCTCCACTTCCGTGCCCTCATCGGCTTCGTCTGCCCAGGCAAGCGAAACCGACAAGCCACCATCCCCTTCGCCATCATGGACATCATGATCGCAGCTAGCCAATAGGCATAGGATGCATAACAGCACCCATAACCCAATATTAAATCTTCTTTTTGCTTTCATTTTCTATCTTGTTTTGTGGGTTACTGATGATGATTTGAAGTCTCTACTCTGCGGGCTTTTGGGGCTGTTCGGGAACCATCGCTTCCCTTTCCTACTACCGAGATGCGGCTCGCAGCTATGCCTCTCGTCACAAGCCAGCTCTTCAGGGCTTGTGCTCGCTGGCGAGAGATACGCCTGTTGACAGCCACGCTGCCTCTTGTGTCGCACCAGCCGGTCATCGTCACCTTCATTTCAGGATTCTCCTTCAATATATGGAGGATGCTCTTCAGCTTGGATACCTCGCTTGGGCGAATGGTGATGCGGTTGAAGCTGAAGTAGATGACAGGGAATGTCACCTTTACAGGTTCTTTTATATCCTGTTCAACAACTTTTGTTTCAGCCTTATCCACTGTTTCTTTTTCTTTCTGATTTACATTCTCCGAAAGAATGGTATCTTGATGCAGAACTTCCGATTGTGGAACTGATGGAGTTTCAACTATCTTGTTTTTCTTTTTTGAGAAACTGATTCCCAGTCTGATTCCGCTTTCCCATACAAAGTTGTTCTTGTGTAGATGTTCAGGCATTCCGTCCATACGTTCGCCAGTAAGACGAGTCAAACCGGAATAGATGCCCAATTTCAGGCATGAGGTCAGTTGGTAGCCCACCTGCAAGTCTGCGCCATAACCAAAGTGGCAGTTGGTGGAACCATTCATCACCTTGGCATCATCGGCTATAGTCTGAATGTCGGCCTTGGTAGTTACTGCATATATATGAGGTGAAACAGCCAAATCCCATCGGCTGTTAGCTGTCTTATGGAACAGCCCAAGGAGATGAACGTTCACTCTTGCTCCATATCTTCCCATTCTGACATGGCTTTTCAGATTGGCATACTCCCAACTGTCCATGCCTAAGACACCTGCCTTGTAAAGCACGCCATCGCTGCCCAACCAATAGTTGCGCTCCACGCAACAGTCTTGTGCAGACAAGTTCATTTCTCCATACTTGGCAGATAACTCTGCCGAGAATATGGAGTTGAAACGATAGCCCCCATATAATCCGGCAGCCCAACCGAGGTACGTCTTGTTATGTCCGAAACTTGAGAAAGTAGAGAACCCGAAAGGCATTCCACCCTCAATACCGACGTACCAGCCCAGCGAACCAGTCTTTCCATCTTCTTTTACTTCTGCTTTCGCAAAAGAAAATGGAAGAATAAATGCAAGCATTGCGACCAGCAATCGATGTCTTGTTGTTAAATCATTTTTCATATTACTCATTTGTTTTTTATCATAAAAGTAAGAATCTATCTCCAATTATAAGACAAGTATCCACCATAAAGCTAATTCATCCATTCTAGCCGAAACTCACTCCAGAAAATACAAGAGGTTTGTTAGGAAGATAAATATGGATGTGAAGAACAAATATATATAAAAGCGTTCCCTCTTGATGAAGTCACGAAAGCTATAGCGAGCCTTATAGTGGTCATCAAGATACATCCTGTACTCATGTATCATGGCATATCCCAAGATAATACCTAATATGAGTATAAACACCCCGATGATAATCAGGGCTAATTCTATCCTTGGTATGGTTTCTAAGAATTCTTTCATGGTGCAAATATAGTGTTTTTCTGATTAAAAGGGAGTCCTGTTACCCTGTTCAAGTGTATACTTCCTATGTTTTAGGTGTCTACTTCGTGGAAAGTAGACACCCATTTTAACGATTTATTCCCTTTTATTATGCGTTTTTCTGATATTTATTGAAAAAATGGCTAATCCTGTTTTTTATCATCTAGGGCTGCATTTGCAACTTGTTCTTCTCGCCATTCGGTTGGCGTACAACCTTCCTTTGACTTGAAAATGCGGTACAGATAGGTACGGGCAGAGAAGCCGCACTCGGCTGAAATAATGTCATTACTATAGTCTGGACATTCCAGCATCATCTTTTTTGCCGCATTGAAACGTATATCACCGAGCCATATTCTGAATGTGGTATTCAAATACTGGTCGAAGTATTCTGATAACTCATCCTTGGAGATACAAAGCGTACGGGAAAGCGTCAGCATGTTTACATTACAGTCCTTATATCCTAAATTCGCACACCAGTCATCAAGACTCTTCTGGATGAAATCTCTGCGCTCGTCGGGAATAGTCTGTAAAGATACTGTATCACCTATGAAATCGTGCTGCTTGGCAGAAAGTGCCCCCCCCATACCTATATTTAGTTCTCGCCAGGGCATAACTTTCCTCTTCCTTGTCCAGGAGTTCTTCGGTAGGGATATAACTGCTGCCGAGAGCGATAAACGTAAGATTGAAGAACAGCAGGGCAAGCAATACGGCAGGACCCACTATATATAATAATGTGGTAGAAAAGATAGCTACTGGCATAGCGAGAACTGCGAGCCATAGAATGACTACACTTGCACGCGAATATCTCACATAGGGCAACATATCTGTAGCTGCCATCGTTTCCAACAAGTTCCTGCGCCTAATCATCTCCCTGACAATCATGGATATGCAATAGATGACACTTACGCAGAACAGAGCCAGCATAATATAAAGCCCTTCTCTGATATACAGGCTATGATGGAGACTGGTTCCCACGCAAAAGACCACAATGATGGCAGCATAAATACCACTGCACATCAGTATCATCTTTCTGAGGTTGGAACGTGTGGCCTCTATGTTGTAGATTCCCATGGAGATAAGCGAAAAACAGGGCGTATAGACGAGAATGTTAACGACAGCCCCAAGACTGTCGTCAGCAGCACGGAAGCCGAATCCCATCTGTATGACATATTGTATCGCCAGTCCTAACAAGGCGACAACAATCATCCATCGTGAACGCTCATACCGCTTGTTCTCCCATCTTACATGCAGATAAGAGACAGCCACGATGAAGGCATTGATGAGCATGAATATGAAACATGCAAACTGAAATAGAAATAATGAATCCATACGCTTCTTATCTTTTGTTTACTTTCTTGTATTTTTGATTACTTGCAGTAAATACGCATGCAAAAGTACAACAATAATTTCAGAAAAAGGTACAAGATTCTCAAAATATTTCAGAAAAGTACAAATAATTAAGTGTTTGAGGTCTTGTTCCCACGAGCATGAGCATTGTCTTAACTCCTTTAACTCCTTTAACTTCTGAACTTGCGAAACCTGAATTTCTTATACAATAGGCAGACTTATTCCGTTGATTTTCTGATAGATGTCGAGCGCATAGATGTCGGTCATGCCGCTGATGTAATCCAATATCGCCATGATTCGCTCCTCCAGATTCTCGTTCTCTATGTCGTACTGGCTGCTTACCCTTCTCAGAAGTTGCTTGGAGTAGAAGCGGGATGGATTCACGGCGGCATCGATGAAGACCTCCATAAGGGTAGCCATGATCTTGTAACCCGAAAGTTCGATGTCGAGAACTGGTTTGCTGGCATAGATTTTCTTGCGGGAAACCTGCGTACATTTCTGATAGGCTTGGCGCTGATGCTCGGCGATATGTTCGATGAGGCATCCCTCGAAAGTGCCGGCAAGAATCTCTTCTTCGTGATTCCGAAAAACGTTGACGCATTCGTTCTCCAGCTTTCCGATTACACAGGCACGCATATACACCACCTGCTCGTTTTCATCGGTCAGCCCCTCATCCAGAATTCGCTGGCGAATCTTCTGTTGGGTTTCCTCGTCAAAGAATCCCAGCAGTAAGTTTGCAGTCTCCTCGAAGGATAAGATTTTGAGCTTGTGGGAGTCTTCGATGTCCATAATCTCATAACAGATGTCATCGGCGGCTTCTACCATATATACCAGCGGGTGGCGGGCATATTCCAGAGGCTCTCCCGGTTTCGATTTCCTCAGGATTCCTAACTCCTCTGCTACCTTCTGGTAAGATTCGGCTTCGGAAGTAAAAAATCCGAATTTGCCGTGCTTTCCTGCCAGACTGCTGGCAAAAGGATATTTCACGATGGCTGCAAGCATAGGATAGGTCATCACGAAACCACCCTGGCGGCGACCTTTAAACTGATGCGTCAGGATTCTGAAGCCGTTGGCATTACCCTCGAAATGGGTGATGTCGTCCCAGAACTCGGCAGAAACTTCATCTTTCAATCCCTGTCCGGCACCCTCGCTGAAGAAAGTCTGGATGGCTTTTTCTCCGGAATGACCGAAGGGAGGATTGCCCAGATCATGCGCCAGGCAGGCTGCACTCACGATGGTTCCGATTTCCTCGAAGAGCGTATCCTTCAAATCCGGGTGCTTCTGGATGATGTGGCGGGAGATATCGTTGCCCAACGACATACCCACACTTGCCACTTCCAGACTATGAGTGAGGCGGTTGTGTACGAAGATGCTGCCCGGCAGGGGGAAGACCTGCGTCTTGTTCTGCAACCGGCGGAAAGCCGAAGAGAAGATCAGACGGTCGTAATCGCGCTTGAATTCCGAGCGGTCGTCGTGGCGTTCGGCGTGCTTATGCTCCTGTCCGAATCGCTTGTTAGATATGAGTTGGGTCCATTCCATATTCTTTCTGTATTATGAGTCTTTTATGTTGTCTATTGTGCAAAAATACACGAAAGTTAGGATAAATCAAAATAAAAAAGGATAAATTATATCATTTTCACGTCTAAAATGCGATTATTCGGTTAAAAAGCAGTATTTTTGCAGAAAAATAGAAAATTATGCTGAAAGTACAGATTATCAATAAGGGGCATCAGCCTCTCCCTGCGTTTGCCACACCTCAGAGTGCGGGCATGGATTTGCGTGCAAACATCGAAGAGCCTATCGTGCTTCATCCTATGGAGCGCCGACTCGTTCCTACAGGTCTGTTTATGGCATTGCCGGTAGGTTATGAGGCACAGATCCGTCCTCGCAGCGGTCTCGCCCTGAAGCATGGCATCACCGTGCTCAATACTCCGGGTACCATCGATGCCGATTACCGTGGCGAGATCATGGTGCTGCTCATCAACTTCTCACAGCAAGACTTCGTCATCAATGATGGCGAGCGCATCGCACAAATGGTGCTTGCCAAGCACGAACAGTGCGACTTCATCGAGGTGGAGGAGCTGGATGAAACTGAGCGTGGTGCAGGCGGTTATGGTCATACCGGCGTAAAATAAGATAAGGATTTTTAGATAAGATTTGATAGTGAAGATAGATTTAAGAAATATGGGAGTCTGGGTGACTGTGGTGCTCATCGGCGCCATAGCCTTGCCTTCGCTCGCCCGAAAAAAGAAGGTGCAGCCTGTTAGTCAGCAACAGCAGACTGTAAGGGTGGATTCGCTTTCTCCAAACAATCGTAAGCGATATGAATACTTCTTGACCGAGGCGGCTCGCCAACATGCAGCTGGCAATTATTCTGCCGCCTTCGATCTCTACGAACACGCCCGGAACATCGATCCTAACTCGGCAACGGCAAATTATTATCTGTCTCTCTATTTGACCGAGATGAAGCAGGATTCGCTGGGTCTTCTGCGATTGCAGAAGGCGATAGAGCAGGATCCTGAGAACCTGATTTTTGCAGAGCGACTCGCCCAATACTATATCAGCAAGGGAAAATACGAGGATGCCATCAATGCCTACGAGGCTGTCTATGCCAAGAATCACAGCAATACGGATGTGCTCCGCGTGTTGGCGCAGCTCTATCAGCAGCAGAAGAACTTCAAGATGATGCTCAATACCGTCAGCCGTCTGGAGACCGAAGAAGGTGAGAGCGAGCAGTTTACACTCACCAAGATGCGTATCCATGAGATGATGGATGACAAGAAGGCTGCCTATAACGAACTGAAGTCGCTTGTAGAACAGCATCCTCTGGATATGCAGTATAAAACCATGCTGGGCAACTGGCTGATGCAGCACGACCGTCAGAAGGAAGCGTTCAAGTACTTCACTGATGTGCTGAAGGAAGAGCCGGATAATTCCTACGCCCAGATGTCGCTCTATGATTATTACAATGCCACCAAGCAGGCGGATCTGGCGAATGGCATGCTCGATAAGATTCTGATGAGTCAGAAGACGGATACCCAGACCAAGATCATGATGTTCCGTTCCTTCATCCAGAACAATGAAACCGAAGGCGGCGACTCTACCAAGGTCATCGCCCTCTTCGATAAGGTGCTCAATGTGCCACAGCCGTCTTCAGAGATTGCCGAGGTGCGTGCCGCCTATATGAGTTTGAAGAAAATGCCTACCGACTCTGTGATTTCTGCCTTCAAAAAGGTGCTTGATATCGCTCCTGACAATGCCAATGCGCGCATCCAGACCATTCAGCTGCTCTGGAATCAGAAGAAGTATCATGAGGTGATCGAGCAGGCGAAGGCTGCCCACGAATACAATCCGGAAGAGATGATCTTCTATTATTTCGGAGGTATGGCTTACTATCAGAATAAGGACGAAGATGCGGCGCTCAATGAGTTCCGGTTGGGTGTAGCTCAGGTGAATAAACTCTCTGCCAACGACCTTGTCTCTGATCTCTATGCCGTGATGGGCGACATCCTGCATCAGAAGAATCAGAAGGATGCAGCCTTTGCAGCCTATGATTCATGCCTGCAGTGGAAAGCCGACAACGTGATGGCGCTCAACAACTACGCCTACTATCTGAGCGAGGAAGGCAAGGACCTACACAAGGCTGAGGCGATGAGCTACAAGACCATCAAACTGGAACCGAACAACGGTACCTATCTTGATACCTACGCCTGGATTCTGTTTATGGAAGAGCGTTATGTAGATGCCAAGACCTACATCGATGCGGCTCTCAAGAACCGGGATTCTACCGAGAATAACAGTACGGTATTGGAGCATGCCGGCGATATTTACGCCATGAACGGTATGGTGAATGAGGCTGTCGGCTATTGGAAGCAGGCCTTGGATGACGACCATCAGACCGAAATCCTGAAATGGAAGATAGAAAATAAGCAATATATTTCCGAGGAAGAATTCCAACGAAAGAAAAACCCTGCAGCTGCTGAGCTCAAAAAATCGAAAACGGCAGGCAAGTCTGCGGGTAAAAAGAATAAGAAAGGTAAAAAGAAGTAATGAATATGAAGAAGATGAATATGGCAGTAGCTGCTGCGGCACTCCTGCTGATGGCTTCCTGCGGCACTACCAAGAAGATGGAAGGAGCTGGAAAGGTGAATGCCAACGATAAGAAGACCGAGACAAAGGCTGAGCAGTCGGCTGCGCTCAGGAATCTGGCTTTCGTTCAGAAAGTATCAGATAATCAGGTTTATACCAATAATATTGTGGGCAATATGAATTTCAATCTGCAGGCAGCAGATAAGGACATCACCGTGCCGGGCAAGTTGAGTATGCGCAAGGATGAGGTAATCCGCATCCAGCTCTTCATCCCTATCCTGGGTACAGAAGTGGGAAGACTGGAATTCACCCCTAACTATGTGCTGATCATCGACCGCCTTCACAAGGAATACATCAAGGCTGATTATACCCAGGTGGATTTCCTGAAGAAGCAGGGTGTGAACTTCTATTCTCTCCAGGCGCTCTTCTGGAACCAGTTGCTCGTGCCAGGAACCAAGAAGGTGACAGATGCAGACTTGAATAAGTTTTCTGCCAATCTGGATGCTGTAGGTGAGAATGTACCTGTGGCTCTGCAATATGGCAAACTGAACTATACCTGGACAGCCAACCGCAATTCGGGCAGAATCACCGAGGCGAATGTAGTGTATCAGGACAAAAGCACCAGCGCAGCCAAGCTCAATCTGAAATATAGCAATTTCAAGAGCGTGGGCGTGAAGATGTTCCCGGCTACCCAGAATCTTACGCTCTCTGCTATGGTGAACAACAAGCCTCAGGTAGTGAAGATCAACATCGATATGAAGAGCGTGAAGACCGACAGTAAATGGGAGGCACAGACCGAAGTGTCTGACAAATACAAGAAGGTGGCTCCAGAGGATGTACTCGGCAAACTGATGAGTATGTAGTGTTTGTCGCGAAAGAAAACAATGAAATCATGTATTGAATAATGAAGCGAATTATATTTTTCTTATTGGCAATGATGTTCTCGCTTGCTCCCTATGCGCAGAAAACGGCGCAGAAGAAGCCGGTGAAGAAAACCGCTGTTGCCAATCATAAACATCAGGCTCAAAGAAAACCGGTGGCTCGCCGTGCCAAGGCACCTACCAAGGCAGAACGCCGTGCTGCTACCTATAGCAATGCTTCTATCAGAGGATTGCAGGGGCAGCGTGCCGATATCCAGCGAAGAATCAGGGAGCAGGAGCAGGCTTTGCGCAAGAACAAGGCTGACGTGAAGAAGCGCCTGGAAGACCTGATGGCGCTGAATGGCGAAATCGACCAGAGTCAGAAGAAGATTGAAGGTATCGAGAAGGATATTCATCATATCGATGGAAACATCGGTATCCTGCAGGCGCAGTTGAAGACCCTTCAGCAGCAGTTGCAGGATAGAAAGAACAAGTATATCCGTTCTATGCGATATATGAGCCGGCATCATACGGTGCAGGACAAGCTGATGTTTATCTTCAGTGCCAAGAACCTGACTCAGATGTACCGCCGTCTCTCGTTCATCCGCCAGTACTCTTCTTACCAGAAGGTGCAGGGCGAGGCTGTAAAGGCTAAGCAGCAGCAGGTGAACGATAAGCACAAGCAGTTGCAGAATGTAAAGGGGCATAAGAATACCTTATTATATAAGGGAAAGCAGGAGAAAACTGCTCTTGAAGGCAAGCAGACACAGCAGCAGGAGATGGTACACGGACTGCAGAAGCAGCAGAAGACCATTCAGGCTGTCATCGCCGACCAGCGCCAGAAGGATGCTGCCATCAATGCTCAGATCGACCGTCTGATCCAGCAGGAAGTAGCCAAGGCTCGTGCCCGTGCTGCAGCCGAGGCCAAGCGCAAGGCTGCTGCAGCCGCTGCAGCCAAGAAGCGTGCAGAGGAACTGGCGCGTAAGAAAGCTGCTGCAGAGGCAGCTGCAAGGGAGAATGCACGTCGTATTGCTGAGGCGAAGGCTCGTGAGGCAGCTGCAGAGGCTGCAAGAAGAAAGGCTGCCGAGGAGGCTCGTGCTGCTGCCGAGGCTGCTAGAAAGGCGCAGGAAGAAGCTGCTGCCCAGGCTGAGGCGAAGGCTAAAGCAAAGGCGCAGGCTAAGGCCCGTGCTGCTGCAGAAGCTGCTCAGCGTGCTGCCGCAGAACAGGCGGCTCGTGAAGCTGCTGCCGAACAGGTGGCTAAGAAGGCGGAAGCTGACCGCAAGGCTGCTGAGCTGAAAGCCAAGGCGGATGAGGAGCGTCAGGCCCGTGAGATTGCTGCTGCCAAGAAGGAGGCGCAGGAAGCGGCAACCTTGAGTTCGGTAGATAGAATGTTGAGTGGTGGATTCGAGGCAAACCGTGGCAGATTGCCTATGCCTATCAGCGGCGGTTATCGCATCGTGAGCCACTTCGGACAGTATAATGTTCAGGGATTGAAGGGTGTTACCCTCGACAACAAGGGTATCAATATCCAGGGTAAGCCGGGTTGTGTGGCTCGCAGCATCTACGATGGTGAGGTGAGTGCCGTCTTCGGATATGGTGGTATGTGGAATGTCCTGGTTCGCCATGGTGCCTACATCTCGGTATATTGCAACCTGAAATCGGTCAGCGTACATAAGGGTCAGAAGGTTAGTACCCGTCAGGCTTTGGGTAGTGTAGGCTCTGATAACATCCTCCAGTTCCAGCTTCGCAAGGAGACGGCAAAACTCAATCCTGAGGCTTGGTTGGGAAGATAAAATACAGGAGATATGAAGGTTAACTGTATAGACAGATAGAGGAAACCCTCTTAGATGGCAGCGCCATCTAAGAGGGTTTCGTATTTAGCAATGGCATCGCGTATTTCGCTGATGCGGATAAACTCGTTGGCAGAATGGGAGCGGGAAGATTCGCCCGGCCCCAGCTTGAAGGATGGAAAATGCATCAATGCCTGGTCGCTGAGGGTAGGACTGCCGAATGGTTTCATACCCATAGCTACACATTTCCTGATAAGAGGATGCTCCGGGTCGATACGTGATGATTTCAGGCGGAAACTGTGTGCCTTTACCTCGCTCTTGAGGTGCTGGCGGATAAACTCGTAAACCTCCTCGTTGTCGTAAAACTCGTTGGTTCGGATATCCACAAGCATCGTGCACTTATCCGGAATCACATTATGCTGGGTTCCGGCATTCACTACGGTGAGCGTCATCTTGGTAGGACCCAGGAATTCGCTTACCTTCTCGAATTTGTAATCACGAATCCATCGCATATCATCCAGCGCCTCATAGATCGCATTCACTCCTTCGTTTCTAGCCGCATGACCACTTTTGCCATGAGCAATCACATCCAGCACCATCAGTCCCTTTTCGGCTACGGCAGGATTCATGCCTGTAGGTTCTCCCACAATGGCAAGATCGATGTGTGGAAGCAAGGGTAGGGCACGTGTGATGCCATCCTTTCCCGAAACCTCTTCTTCGGCGGAAGCCAGATAAATCAGGTTGTAGCTCTGCGGCTTCTCCGTCAGCATTCTGAAAATCTGGAGAAGAGAACACAATCCGCCACCGCAGTCGTTACTACCCAGTCCATAAAGCACGCCATCTTCTACATCTGGAGAAAAAGGATCACGGCTCCACGAAGCCACGGGCTTCACCGTGTCGATATGGGCATTGAGCAGCAGGGTAGGACGGCTCTCATCGTAGTGAGGGTCGATAATCCAGAGGTTGTTTGCCTCTCGCTGCGTTTTGAAACCATAGCTGCGGATGGTCTGCTCCATGATGTCGGCAGCATTTTTTTCGCTGCGGCTTACCGATGGGGTGGCAATCAGCTTTTTAAGCAGTTCCACCGCGTCGCTAACATATTGTTCCTGTGTCATCATAATCTCTCTATTTTTTGATTTTGGGGCAAAGTTACGAAAAAAAGAGCATATAAAGTGGAAAAACCAACATTTTATTTTGTGTTCTTAACAAATTCTATTATCTTTGCACCAATATTATAATACTAAGCTTATGCAAATTAATAGTCATCTTTCGGTTCTGGTTCATGACCTCGCTAAGAAGTGGGGAGATAAGCCTGCGCTTACCTTCAGAAAGTTTGGTAGTGACCAGTGGCAAACGGTTTCATTCAATCAGTTTTCCCTAAGAGTGAAACAAGTGAGCAATGCCCTTTTGAATCTTGGGGCTAAACCACAAGACAAAATCGCTGTCTTCTCACAGAACTGTGTGCATTATCTGTACACCGATTTTGGTGCATACGGAATCAGAGTCACCTCTGTTCCTTTTTATGCCAACAGCAGTGAGCAGCAGATTCAATATATGATCAATGATGCCCAGATTCGCTTCCTCTTCGTAGGCGAACAGGAGCAGTATGACAAGGCACATCGTATCTTTGCCCTCTGCCCATCGCTGGAGCGCATCATCATCTTCGATTCCAGTGTGCGCATCAGTACCCACGACCCTGCAGCCCTCTATTACAAGGACTTCCTGAAACTGGGTGAGAATCTTCCACGTCAGACCGAAGTGGAGGAACTTTATAAGCAGGCTAGTATGGACGATTTGGCTAACATCCTCTATACCAGTGGAACTACCGGCGACAGCAAGGGCGTGATGCTGACCTATAGTCAGTATGCAGCCGCATTGAAGGCCAACAATGAGTGCGTGCCAGTTACCGAAAAGGATCGTGTCATCGATTTCCTTCCATTCACCCATATCTTTGAGCGAGGATGGGCATACCTCTGTTTGAGCGAGGGTGCCCAGCTCATCATCAACACCTATCCTCAGGAGATTCAGGAGAGTATGCGCGAAATGCGTCCTACCTGTATGTGCAGCGTGCCACGTTTCTGGGAGAAGGTGTATATCGCTGTGAAGGCTAAGATGGATGAAGCCGGTCCTATCCAGAAGAAGCTCTTCTACCATGCCTTGACTGTGGGAAAGAAGCGCAATGTGGAGTATCTTGCCAACTGCAAGCGCCCTCCTCTGGCCCTGGAGCTGGAGTATAAGATTATCAACAAGACCATCCTGAGCATCGTGCGCAAGCAGTTGGGCTTGGATAATCCTAATATCTTCCCAACGGCTGGTGCGTATGTAAGTCCGGAGGTGGAGGAGTTCGTACATTCCATTGGTATCAATATGGTGGTGGGTTATGGCTTGACCGAGAGTCTCGCCACCGTATCTTGCGATCATCCCGACAAGAAGCGCAGTCTGGGTTCTGTAGGTCGTCCTATCTCCAGCATCCAGATCAAGATAGGTGAGGATAACGAGGTGCTCCTCAAGGGTCCTACCATCACTCCGGGATATTATCATCGCGATACCACCAATGCCAAGGCATTCGATAAGGATGGATTCTTCCATACCGGTGATGCGGGCTATCTGAAGGATGGTGAGCTTTATCTCACCGAGCGTATCAAGGATCTGTTCAAGACATCGAATGGTAAATATATCGCTCCGCAGCAGGTAGAGTCTTTGCTCCTGGTGGATAAGTTCATCGATCAGGTGGCAGTCATCGCCGACCAGCGCAAGTTCGTTTCTGCCCTCGTTGTACCTGAGTTCCGCCTCGTTGAGGATTGGGCTCGTGAGCATCACATCGCCTTCGCCTGCCGTGAGGACCTGTGTGCCAACGAGAAGGTGCAGAAGATGTTGATGGATCGCATCCAGATTCTTCAGCAGCACCTGGCTTATTATGAGCAGATTAAGCGTATCACCCTCCTGGCTCACCACTTCTCTATGGAGTCGGGTGAGCTGACCAATACCTTGAAGATTCGCCGCCCTATCATCAACAAGAACTATAAGGCGGAGATTGACAAGATGTATGAGGAATAATGGTTTTACTTTAAAATTCAAAATTCAAAGTTAATGATTACAGCTGACCAGTTGAAAGATGTGATGGACAGAGCCGATGCTCTCCATCATTATCTCAATATCGACCAGAAGAAAGTAGAATTCGAGGAGGAGCAGCTCCGCACCCAGGCTCCTGACTTTTGGGAAGACCCAAAGTATGCGCAGGAGCAGATGAAGAAGGTGAAGAGCATCCAGAAATGGCTCGATGGCTATAAGACCGTGCGCCTTTATGCCGATGAATTGAAGCTCGCCTTCGATTTCTATAAGGACGAAATGGTGACCGAGGAAGAGGTGGATGCCGATTACGGCAAGGCTATCAAGGCCATCGAAGACCTGGAGTTGAAGAACATGCTTCGCCAGAAGGAAGATCCGATGGACTGCGTGCTCAAGATCAATTCCGGTGCCGGTGGTACGGAAAGTCAGGATTGGGCGCAGATGCTGATGCGTATGTATATGCGCTGGGCTGAGGCTCATGGCTACAAGGTAACCATCACCGATATGCAGGAAGGCGATGAGGCTGGTATCAAGAGCGTGACGATGACCATTGAGGGTGGCGAGTTTGCCTATGGTTATCTGAAGAGCGAGAATGGTGTGCATCGTCTGGTGCGTGTATCTCCTTTCAATGCTCAGGGCAAGCGAATGACCAGTTTTGCCAGTGTCTTTGTTACTCCGCTGGTGGATGATACCATCGAGGTGTATGTAGATCCTGCCAAGCTCTCCTGGGATACTTTCCGTTCGAGTGGTGCCGGTGGTCAGAATGTAAATAAGGTGGAGTCGGGTGTCCGTCTGCGTTATTGGTACACAGATCCTGATACGGGCGAGGAGGAAGAAATCCTCATCGAGAACACCGAGACCCGCGACCAACCGAAGAACCGTGCCAAGGCATTGTTGCTCTTGAAGAGTCAACTCTACGACCGCGCCATGAAGAAGCGCCTCGAAGCCAAGGCGAAGATTGAGGCTGGCAAGAAGAAGATAGAATGGGGAAGCCAGATTAGAAGCTATGTCTTCGACGACCGTCGTGTGAAAGACCATCGTACCAACTATCAGACCTCTGATGTAGATGGCGTGATGGACGGCAAGATAGATGATTTCATCAAGGCATACCTGATGGAGTTCCCTACGAATGATGACGAACAACAATAATAATCTAAAAAATATACGACTATGAGTGGAAATAAAGACTTAAGAAGAGCCAAACATGAGGCTTATCAGAAGAAACAGGCTGCAAAAGGCGAGAAAGTAATCAAGTGGATATTCGGTGGCTTGATAGTCCTCGGTATTCTTTTTGCCATCTATGCAGCATCATTAGCATAAGACTATGAGTGGATTAGAGATAGAAAGAAAATTCCTCGTTAAGAAGGGCGACGCTTACAAAAGCGCCGCCTTTTCTTCTAGTCATATCCAGCAGGGATATATTCCTGCCGAGGGGGCTACGGTGCGGGTTCGCACACGGGATGAGAAGGCTTACCTTACCATTAAGGGCAAGTCGGTAAATGGCGGCATGACCCGCTATGAGTTTGAAAAGGAGATAACGATGGACGAGGCGCAGCATCTTCTGCAACTTTGTCAGGGTGGCGTCATCGATAAGCGCCGCTATCTGGTGAAAAGTGGCAGTCATACCTTCGAGGTAGATGAGTTCTATGGCGATAATGAAGGTCTGGTCATGGCAGAGGTGGAGTTGGCTAGCGAGACCGAAGCCTATGAGAAACCTGATTTCATCGGTATGGAGGTAACAGGCGACAAGCGATTCTACAATTCGCATCTCTTGGGCAATCCTTTCTCGAAGTGGCGTGATACCTTGCCGGCTGAATATCGCTAGAAAATGTATAGAAAAGGTCATTTCTGCGTCCTAAAACAGACTAAATAGCATAAATATTACTAAATTTGTGTTTTTGCTTTCAAATAATTCATATATTTCAGAATTATTTTATAATTTTGCACGAAGAAAAATTAAAAAGTAAGAAATTAGTAATAGAAAGATAGAAATGACAGATTCAAATAGAGGAAGTTTTGGTAGCAAGATTGGATTGATTCTTGCTACAGCAGGTGGCGCCGTAGGTTTGGGTAACGTATGGCGCTTCCCTTATATGGCTGGTCAGGAAGGTGGCGCAGCCTTTATCTTGGTGTACATCGGATGCGTGCTTTTGCTCGGCATCCCTTGTATGATTTCGGAGTTTATCATCGGTCGCCATGGTGCTTCCAATACAGCTCGCGCCTACGCCAAGCTTGCCAATGGCACAGCCTGGAAGTGGGTGGGATTTCTGGGAGTGCTCACGGGTTTCCTGATTACGGGTTACTATGCCGTGGTTTCGGGTTGGTGCCTTCAGTATGTGTATGCCAGCATCATAGGCGAACTGCATGGTGATGCCAATTATGTGACTCAGTATTTCCAGCAGTTTGCTGCCGATCCGTTCCGTCCTGTATTGTGGACGGTGGTTATTTTCCTGATTTGTCATTTCGTGATTATCCATGGTGTTCGTGGCGGTATCGAAAAGGCATCCAAGGTGATGATGCCGCTGCTTTTCATCCTGCTGCTCATCATCGTTGTGGCTTCCTGTCTGTTGCCTGATGCGGGCAAGGGTGTGGAGTTCCTGCTCAAGCCGGATTTTGGAAAGGTAGATCGCAATGTGTTCCTTAATGCCTTGGGACAGTCGTTCTATTCCATGAGTATCGGTATGGGTTGCATCTGTACCTATGCATCTTATTTCAGTCGCCAGACCAATCTCTTTAAGTCGGCATTGCAGATTTCAGTCATCGACTTGATGGTTGCAGTATTGGCGGGTCTGATGATTTTCCCTGCAGCCTTTTCTGTTGGTATTTCGCCGGATAGTGGTCCGTCACTCATCTTCATCACTTTGCCGAATGTCTTCAACAAGGCGTTTGCGGCACTTCCTGTATTGGGATGGATTATCTCCCTGCTGTTCTATGTACTTCTGTCTGTGGCAGCATTGACCTCTCTGATGTCGCTGCACGAGGTGAATACTTCGTTCTTCTACGAGGAGTTGAAGATCGATCGTAAGAAGGGTGCTTGGATTGTAACCATCTCCTGTGCCATCATTGGTGCATTCTGTTCGTTCTCATTGGGAGCTACCGATAAGCTTTCCTGGTTGGGCAAGACGCTTTTCGATTGGTTTGATTTCATCACCGGACAGATTTTCCTTCCAATGGGAGGCTTGCTTACCTGTCTGTTCCTGGGATGGTATGTACCAAAGAAGATTTTAAAGGATGAGTTTACCAACTGGGGAACCTTGAAGGGTCGCCTCTTTGGAATCTATTTCTTCCTGATCAAGTTCGTGTGTCCTATTCTCATCTTGCTGGTGTTCTTAAACCAGTTTGGAGTTTTGGGCTAATCGGAGTTGGGACATAAGGTATATATAATATAGGGTATATATAGTACAAGGTATATATAGTATAAGGTATATATAATATAAGGTGTAGTTCTTCGATAAGCATAGATTCCTACACATTTAACATTCATATAATGGAAACAAGAGGAAATTTTGGAAGCAAATTAGGCATTATTCTCGCCACGGCGGGATCTGCCGTTGGATTGGGAAACATTTGGCGTTTCCCATATATGACTGGTCAGAATGGTGGCGCAGCCTTCATCCTGATTTATTTAGTCTGCATCATTCTGCTGGGTTTGCCGGGTATGCTGAGCGAATTTATCATCGGTCGTCATTCTGCATCCAATGCAGCCCGTGCTTATACCAATCTGGGTAAGCACAAGGCGTGGGGTGCCTTGGGATTGATGGGCATCATCACTTCCATGATCATCTTCGGATTTTATTCCGTAGTGGCAGGCTGGTGCTTGCAGTATCTTTATGCCAGCATCATTGGTGGCGTGCATGGCGATCCTGAGTATGTGAAGAGTTATTTCCAGACCTTCGCATCCGATCCGATTCGTCCTGTATTATGGGCTTTAGGCTTTATCCTGCTCACCCACATGGTGGTGGTTCGCGGTGTTCGCAACGGTATTGAAAAGGCATCCAAGATCTTGATGCCGCTGCTTTTCATCCTGTTGGTGGTCATCGTGATTGCTTCCTGCTCATTGCCGGGGGCGATGAAGGGAGTGGAGTTCCTGCTGAAACCGGATTTCAGCAAGGTAGATGAGAATGTGCTGCTCGAGGCTCTGGGACAGGCTTTCTTCTCGCTGAGTATGGGTACGGCATGTCTTTGTACCTACGCTTCTTACTTCAACCGACAGACGAATCTCTTGAAATCAGCCACTCAGATTGTAACCATCGATACGCTCATCGCCGTATTGGCTGGATTGATGATCTTCCCTGCAGCTTTTTCCGTGGGAGTTCAGCCGGATAGTGGTCCGTCGCTTATCTTCATCACCCTGCCTAATGTTTTCCAGCAGGCTTTTGGCAATATGCCGGTGGTTAGTTACATCATCTCTGTATTGTTCTATGGCTTGTTGGTATTGGCTGCTCTTACCTCTACCATCTCGATGCACGAGATTGGTACCGCCTTTATTTATGAAGAGGGCAAGGTAAGTCGTGCGAAGGGAGCCTGGGTTGAGACGATAGTCTGTGGTATTATCGCAGTATTCTGTTCCCTTTCTCAGGGAGCGGTAGAGGGCTTGGGCTTCTTCGGTAAGGATTTCCTCTCCAACTGTGATAATTTGACGGCGCAGCTTCTGATGCCGTTGTCTTCGTTCATCACCTGTCTGTTCCTGGGCTGGTATGTACCAAAGAAGATTGTGCGTGATGAATTCACCAACTGGAATACGGTAAGTGGAAAGCTTTTCCCAGTCTTCCTCTTTACCATCCGATTCATCTGTCCAATCTGCATCTTCTTGATCTTCCTGCATCAGTTTGGAATCATCTAGTTCCTCACATATAGTCTTGTAAGGGCAAAAGCACCGTACGCCAATAGGGTACGATGCTTTTGCCCTTACTTTTTATATGCGGGTCTTGCCTGATAGCTAGAAACAGATGTAGGGTTTCAACCTTTCTATTTCGTCTGGTGGAAAATCCTTCAGCAGTTTGAGGTCTTCTATACTATGCAGCGGACCTTTCAACCTGCGGTAATCACAAATTTCCTTGGCTTGATAGAAGTTGAGATAAGGATGCTTCTTGAGCTGGTTAAGCGTTAGCTTGTTGAGATTCATCTTGCGGATTTGCTGATAGTCAATCTTGATATAAGCAATGGCAGATTCAGGTAATCCATCGATTTCTTCCAACTGTTGGGCAGATGCAAATCCTCCCAGCCGTTCTCTGTATCTTACGATGCGGCTGGCGTAATAACTGCCTATGCCGGGAATCTTCATCAGCAGTGTCGTATCGGCGCCATTGATTTCGATATGCTCGTTGGCTCTCAGCTTATGTGGATAACTATAAACCTTGGTATCATCGTTTCTTCTATTATTATAATAAGGTGTATAGCGCCTTCCGCTTCTTCCATATCCTTCTTTTCCGTAGAAATCAGCCGCAGGCTTGTAATCGTCGGCTATCTGGATAAACGGCAACAGCACCTCGTATGTTCTCTTGGTGATGCCATAGACCCGGGCGAAATCGGATGGGCGGGAGAAGATGCCGCCTTTCTCCCGGAAACGGATGATGCTTCTGGCTTGCCAGCTTTCCAGGCCCAAACGTTCGAAATCTTCAGCGCTAGCCGTATTGGGATCAAAAGGGAAGAGCTCGTGTACCATCCCTTCTTCTTTGCTGTATAAAGGATGAGATTTGGAGGCGTAGTGGATTTTGGCAGATGATGCATCTTTCTCTTGATTGCTGTTTGTGGAGTCTAGTTGGGAAGTTACAGGAGCATCCTCCTGCTTTTCCAGAATCAGGAACGTGAGAGAAACACACGCAATCATAATGGCAAGCAGGGTGAGGAGAGCTTGTCGGTCTTTCTTTTGAAGGTAAAAAATGTCTTCGAACTTCATAAGCTCCGATTTTATAGGTGAGTCGGGATTACTGGACTTTATGGGGGTAGTTTCGCTACTGTAAAGTACTGATAATCAATAGACCATTTTCTTGTTTTTAGTAATGTTTCACCGAGTTTTCACTTCGGTATAGACCTGCAAAATTCTGTAAAACAAGCCTTTTGCAGGTCTATATTATTATTTTTCCGCTTGATTCTCAACGGTGCGACCAATATTTTTGGCCTGCAGCTTCTCAACTTGCTCACGTAACCAGGCAATCTGGTCCGCCTGCTGTTCTATCAGAGCCTTCTGAGATTCGATGACACTCATCATCAATTCTGGGCTAGAATTGATATTCACTGTGGAGTTCGAAATGTGGTGGACATTAGTTCCAGAGCGTTTCGATTCAAACTCTTCTTCAGTCAAGAAGAAGTCCTGTATAGGAACTTGGAAGAATTCTGATAACTTCTCAATATGTCTACTATCAATGTGCACTCTATCGCGAAAATAAGTCATCGTGATTTTGGTCGTCTCTCCAAAAACGAATTCAACAAGTGAGCGAACTGATCTGCGTTGCTCCTTGCGCAAACGATCTACTAAATTTCCATTGAACATAACTAAATATATATTTATAAACGTTAAATAACACCGCAAAACTGGGGATAAATCCCCGAATGTTTGGGTGTTTTGGATTTTTGTCGTATATTTGCCCACAAATTTAGTGACAAAATTCGAGATATGCAAGAAAATGACGTTAAAAAAAGCGCAATAACCATTAATGATTATTACGCTAAACTCAGCAAAAATGAGAAATCTCAGATACTCACATATCTGATTACTCATTACGGATTCCGGTACAACACCATCCAGCAAAAGTTGACCGGCAAGAGTGAGTTCAATCCTAGAGATCTGCTGGTAGTAAAAACGGTTATAAAAGAAGAATTATGGAGAAGCAATTAGAGTTTTTCGTATCTTCGCAAGGCGAAGTATACTTCTATGGCCAAGATGGCGCTATGCATAAGTATGACATGAGTCAAGTCGAGCTGATTAGAGAGTTGGCTGACCTCATCGAACGTATGTATCCTATTGCATACAAGTTCCTCTATGAGGAGAATATCAAGAGCAAGCGCAACAATCTCTATCATCGATTCCTGATTACGAATCGATTCATCAGATGCAATCTAGGCTCTAATGATACACTGCAGTATGACATCGAGAACAGTATGTTCAATCTGGAGAAGGTTCAATGCCCTCTTCGAGGTCTCTGCCCAAAAGAGGGCATCATCTGTTGCCCAAAGGTAAAATCTCCATTCTTTCCTAAGGAGTTGGAGGTTGTCAAACTGTTTTCGAGAGGCTATGTAGCAAGAGAGATTGCTGATATTTTAGGCAAGTCTGCCAATACGGTTTCAGCCCAGCTGCGTAAGATGACTAAGCGACTGAAACTCAAATCTAACCGAGATCTGATTAAGGTAGTACATAGCATGCACCTATGATATGTGATTCTTGCAGATACAAGCGCAATTGCATTAATGGGCGTTGGTGCTTAAAGTTTAAGAGATATGTGGAGTACAGTAAAGATATCAAAGCGTGTGAAGAGTATAAAGAATAAAATGATATATGATCTCATCATTTGCAAAATGATAGAAATAGGTTTCTGCGTAAATTCATCGGACAGATTAGTTATTCAGAATGAATATGGCATTTTAGCATATTTACAATTGGCTGATGGCAGTGAATATTGGTGGTGCGATGATGGAATCTGTTTTATGCGTGTAGGCGAATCAAGAGACAGAATGTTGAGATATGAACCTCTAGATATTAGGAAATAAAAAAATGGCAAACAAGAGAATTATAGTGGAGTGTCACAATTCTTGCTCACGCAAGAATGGCGTGCGATGCACTTTCTGGGGTATCTCACATCGTGAGCTATACCGGGAGAAGCATAAAGAGAATGAAGCTTACGAGCAGTTTATGGAGAAGGAGAAATGCTCCTTCTATCGAAACAAAAAGGGAGGTCGAAAATGAGAATAAAATTCTATTCCGACCGCGAGATTATGGCAGCAATGCCAAAGCGGGGGGGCAAATATAAGGGCGTCCTCACAAATTTGATGATGGAGCGTAGTATGAGCTTTCGGAGGCATATAAGCTATTACATCAACGCAGACATCGATAAGATAATGCGCAGGTTATCCTAGTACTTTCCATATTCACAAGTCTAGTGTAATTTTGCAGACGCAAAAAATATACAGATATGATTAAACAAGAAATTATAGATCGCATCATAAGTGATGTACCTATTCAAGATGTGGCCAAGGATGAAGGCATCAACTTCGTCAAGGAGAAAGGCAACAGATCATGGGCAACATGCCCATTCCACAACGAGAATACACCATCATTCTATGTTGATACAGGAATGAACGTTTGGAGATGCTTCGGACAATGCCGCTCTGGTGGTAATGTCATAAGCCTCTACCGCAAGCTGAAGAATGGCCTGCCATTCCCAATTGCGTGCAAGGAACTAGCAAAGAAATATCTCAATGAGGATATCGATGACGAGTATAAGCCTAGCCGTGAGGACGAGGAGAGACAGAAAGAGCAAGAAGCCTTGCGCATAGCTTTAGACTATGCGCAAAGCTACTTCGTCGAGGAAATGCATAAAGTCAATCCAGGTGCTAACAAGGCTAGGGAAGTGGTTCGCAAAAGATGGGGAGCCGATGCAATCGATGAATTCGGAATTGGCTATGCTCCAGCTGATGGATTCATCAACTGGGCAATGAAGAAGCAGCTTGATCTTGATCTGTTAGAACAGGTAGGTTTGATAGGTATGGGCGAACGAGGCAAGTTCGCTATGCTGCGCGATCGATATACTATACCTATCTATGACAAGATGAGTAGAGTCATCGGTTTCACAGCTCGAACGCTATCAAACAACTCTGACATCTGCAAGTATCTCAACCTAAAAAACTCTCCTGTTTATCACAAGGATACTTCTGTTTTTGGCATCAACTTCGCACAGAAGGAGGCGAGACTGAAGGATAAGTTTTACCTGGTAGAGGGAGCGCCTGATGTAGTCAAGCTGCAGTCGATAGGCATCCTCAATACTGTAGCATCACTGGGTGGTTCCTGGACTGAGAATCAGCTGAAGCAGCTCTATCGAGTGAGCCGCAAGGTGACTTTCATTCCAGACGCAGATACACTGAAACCAGGTAATGAATTCCCGGCAGGTACCGCTAACGTCTTCGCCAATGGCCGGGCAGCGCTGCAGGTAGGCTTCACCGTCAATGTGCGTGAGATTCCGGTTGATTATCCAGCACCCAAAAAAGAGGATCCGGACTCCTGGATAGTCGATAGAGGCCATTTCCAGCAGATGAAGGAAGAGGAATTCATATTTTGGTACTGCAGACGTCGCTATTGGCCATCTGTCGAGGATATCGAGTCATACACGACCGAAGATAGATTGCAGGCAATCGCAGACATCTGCGGTCTCCTGATGCTGATCAAGGATGAAGACCTCAGAAGCAGCTATCTGACAAGTCTCATCTCTAACTACAAGCACTCTCGAGAGTGGAAGGATACCCTTAAGAGAGCTAAGGAAGCTGAACTGAGCGAGAAGCAGGAGCGTGAGCGCAAGGGAGACATCAAGATGCTCCGTGAATTCGGTTTCACGGAACACGATAATTGTTATTGGGGTACCAATAAAGAGGGAGATGAAATCCAGTGGTCGAACTTCAAGATGAAACCTCTATTCCACATTCGCGATGATTTCAATCCGGTCAGACTCTTCGAGATAAAGAATAACAGTGAGGAACCATCAAGGCTCATCGAGCTAAATATGGATGAGATCACATCCAGCAGCTCACTTCGCAAGCGCCTGTTCGGTATTGGTGATTATATCTGGATGGCCAGAGATGAGCAGCTTATCAAGTTACTAGGCTATCTCGGTAGAGTGACCGAGACTGCAGACCCTATCAAGCAGCTAGGCTGGCAGCGTGAAGGCTTCTATGCCTTCTGCAATGGCGCCATCGAAGATGGAACCTGGCAGCCTATCGATGATATGGGTATCCTCAGATTATCTGCAGGCAAGTTCTACCTGCCTGCAATGAGCAAGCTCAATAAGGATAGCCGAGAATTGTACGTGTCAGAAAAAAAGTTCCGTCATGAGAAGCTGGTGGAGCATCCAACTTCACAAGCTGAATTCTTTGCAAAAGTGGTGCAGGTCTTCGGTGAGAATGCCATGGTAGGTCTATGCTTCTACATAGCCACTCTGTTCAGAGACATTGTCATCAGCAAGAGCCGTTCCTTCCCTCTCCTAAATGCATTCGGCCCTAAGGGATGCGGTAAGACGGAATTCGCAGCGACTCTGATGAATTTTTTCTATAAATATGAAACGAAGTATGAGCCGCTATCCATCACCAATGCATCTATGCCGGCACTCTCCGATTATGTCGGAGGTGTAAGTGATGCCCTGGTGCATATCGATGAGTACAAGAACTCCATCACCCAGAACAAGGTAGAGTGGCTGAAGGACTTGTGGAATGGTATTGGTCGAACTAAGATGAATATGGATAAGGACAAGAAGCTAGTGCAGGCGAAGGTTGATTCCGGCATCATCTTAACTGGTCAGGAGATGCCGACCGCAGATATTGCACTCTTCAGTCGCCTTATCTATCTGACATTCGACAAGGGCGAGCATACTCGTGAAGAGAAGATGAATTTTGAAGAGCTCGAGCGCTATCGACAGATAGGCGCTACGCACATCACCCTGCAGCTGCTTAAGCATCGTGAGCAATTCCAAGCTTGCTTCGGCAAAGCCTGGAAGCAGGCTTCAGATGACCTAGAGAAGAGACTGGAGAGCGAGAGCATCCTAGACCGAATTATGACAAACTGGAAGGTTCCGGTAGCTGCTTACCTGGCAATTCGTGACTACATCGAATTTCCCTTCAGCTATTCTGAACTCATCGAAGTAGTTGTCAAGGGCATCAAGACGCAGAACTCGATGTGTAATACTACCGACGAGGTGGCTGGCTTCTGGAATATCGTCAATGCTGCAGTGCAGATGGGCGAACTGAAAAAAGACCAGGACTTCAAGATTAAGACAGTCGGCAGTCTGACAACCAATAAACTGAAAATCGACAACTGGGCGATGCCGAAAAGCATCCTGATGATCCGCAAGGACATCACTATGGCCATATATCGCAAGCTAGGGCGCCAAATGGATGAGAATCTCCTTCCTAAGGAGTCACTACTTCATTATCTGCAGATAGGTGCAGACTTTCTGGGATCGACCAAGAACCCGGAGCGTTTCATAAAGTTCAACCCAGGCGGAGTTCCGGAGACCGTAGAGAAACTGGATGCCGCAGGAAATATGGTTGGCCGTCAGAAGATATATTATAAGGATAGGCCACTCTGCTTCGATTACACAATGGTATCAAGCAGATATGGCATCGACCTCGATACCGAAACCGACAGCGACAGCAAGGATCCTGCAGCTATGACTGACAAGGAGCTGGCTGAAGCTGGATTGCAATGTTTGCCTCTATAGTTATATATTTTTTGTTTAATTGATCTGAACCCTGGTAGGTGAAAACCTGCCAGGGCTTTTTGTTTGACTAGCATGTGTGTTGTCTAATGGGTGCAAGTCCCTAACGAGCCCTAGTAGTGGGAATCGTCTAGCCAGAGAGACAAGGGTGTCCGTGGTGACGCGGAATCTGAAAGAAGTCAGCGGCAAATATCTGACCCAACGCACAGAAACTTGATATAAGGCTGCTTGCAGGGATAAGGCTGCAAAAAGAGTCAAAGTCCAATAACTACTCGGAACTACAAGTAGTAAATCAAGTGGGTATAAGATGGAAAGACAACATGCTTAACTAGTGAGGTCTCACGGACATGTCGATTAGTTACTTATACGAAAGTCATGGAGTAAAGCTTGCCGTGAGAAGTCAGCAGACGCCATAGTAGTGGGGTATTCGATAACGCTCCACGAAGGGCAGAACCTATAAATTAAACGATAGTAATTGAAACATACCTTATGAAGGAAAGAATGCAGAAAACATTGGCTGAAGTCAAGGGCTGCCCACAGAAAGATAGGACGGAATCCGAAGGATATGTGGGAGCGCAGACCTTCATGTGGATATGTGAAGACAACATCGTGGAAGTACCATTCGACAAGGAACACCTGTTGGAGCGCATCCTCAGTCCCGAAAATCTGCTCAACGCCTACAAGGCAGTTCAGCGTAATAAGGGCTGTGGCGGTATCGACAAGATGTCATGTGAGCAAATGCTCCCATGGCTCTTGGCTAACAAGGACGCTCTGATACGTTCCTTGCTGGACGGTTCATACCGTCCGAACCCAGTAAAAAGGGTAGAGATACCCAAGGATAATGGCAAGATGCGCCTATTGGGCATCCCCACGGTAATCGACCGTATGGTGCAACAAGCCATCAACCAAACCTTGACTCCCATCTATGAACGCCAATTCTCCTCGAGAAGCTTCGGCTTCCGTCCGAGAAGAGGATGCCATGATGCCCTGCGAGGAGCACAGAAAATAATCGACGCCGGCTACGTGTATGTAGTTGACCTTGATTTGGAACGCTTCTTCGACACGGTGTGCCATAGCAAGCTCATAGAAATCCTCAGCCGCACGATAAAGGACGGCAGGGTGGTGAGTCTAATACACAAATATCTTCGAAGTGGTGTTATGAACAAAGGTGTCTTTGAGATGAGCGAGGAGGGCACGCCGCAAGGTGGTCCGCTGAGTCCGTTGTTGAGCAACATCATGCTCAACGAGTTAGACAAGGAACTCGAACACCGAGGGCTCCCATTTGTGCGCTACGCTGATGATTCGATGATATTTTGCAAGTCCAAGCGTGCAGCCATGCGTGTAAAGGAGTCCATAACCCGATACATTGAAGGTGAACTATACCTGAAAGTGAATAAGGAAAAGACTGTCGTGTCATACGTAAGCGGTGTGAAATACCTAGGCTACTCCTTTTATGTAAGTCAGGGCAAATGCCAACTTGCGGTACACCCAAAAGCCAAAGCCAAGATGAAAGCCAAGCTCAAGGAGTTGACTTCCCGAAGCAATGGATGGGGATATGCCAAGAGAAAGCAGAAGCTTACAGAGTACATAAGAGGTTGGGTAGGCTACTACCACCTAGCCAATATGAAACGACTCCTTATGGATACTGACAGTTGGTTACGGCGACGGATACGCATGTGTATATGGAAGGCCTGGAAACTCCCGAAGACACGGATTAGAAATCTAATCCGATGTGGTATCAACAAGCATGATGCCAGAAGATTGGGATATGTCAAAGGATATTGGAGGGTTAGTAGCTCTATAATAATGCAGAGGGCAGCCTCCTCACAGAAATTGCAGAACGCAGGTTATCCAACGCTGATGGGTTCATATCTCGAATGGTACCCAAAATAGGAACCGCCGTATGCGGAACCGCACGTACGGTGGTGTGAGAGGTCGGTAAACACGAAAATAGGAGATAAACACCTATGATTAGTGTTTACCTCCTACTCGATTGTTGACAATATGTATATATGTCGCAGAAAAAAGTTAGAGAGTTGCGCACGACCCTTTTTTGCTTGTGGCAATTGTGGCAATTCGGGCAATACTGATAATCAGCGTATTAAGAATGAAATCGGTTGTGGCAATTTTGTGGCAATTTGTGGCAACGGAGGGGAGAGTGTGGCAAAGGTTGTGGCAATTGTGGCAATATTTATATATAATGTGTCAATAAGAAAACTAATATAATATTAATAATCAAGTAATTAGCTTTTTTGCCACAATTGCCACAACTTAATTTGCCAAAAATGGGTTCATCGAAAATAAAAACAAAAAATAACCGCAAATTAGGGTATTTCCCCCTTAAAACTTAGGGTAGTCTCAATTCTTTTTTGTAACTTTGCGAAGTTTTAAAATAAAAAATATGAATAAGTTTCTAGTCTATCTCCATGTTGAGCCATACATGAAGCAGTGGCTCATCCATTCCTTCGGCAATCCTGTCGAATTCCCTGCTAGCAGCAACGAGAATGCTGTTATCAGAAGATTCACAGAGAAACAGCCTGCAAACCTAAAGCCAGAACTGCCATCAGCAGACGAGATCGCAATCTGCATACCTGCCTGCAAATACAAGAATCCGGCTACATACAATTATCTCTCTCATCAAGCCAAGAAGGCATTGGCCGAGAGCATCAGCGACCTGTTCCGCATCAATATGTGGAATGACCTAGGAGACCTATCAGATACGTCCTGCAAAAAGATGTCCGCATTCCGTTCCTGGTGCTCCATGCACGGAATAGATGTCGAATACGCTGAGACCGTCCGCATGAAATGGTACCGCATGCGCAAGTCATACCAGAACAGAGGTGTGAACCTCTTTAATCATAAAAGATGCAGAAATAACGATTTTTAACGCAAAATTCGCATATACCATATACCCCGTTTTTGAACAGGTGCGAACAGATGCGAAATATTAGTTTTCCACATTATTATATATAGTATGAAGAGATTGAGTTTTATCACTAAGGTGCAGCGAGTACCAGTGAGTGAGCTTCCGTTCGAGACGCTTACCTGCAACAAGACTTTTTCCATTCCTGGTTCTGACAAGTGGCCGAAGGTTAAGTGTCAGCGACCGGCAAAGCTAGAAATAACAGACAAATTAGAGGATGGAGTCAGATTATATACCCATAAGCTGACTCTTCGCCTTCCTGATGATGACCTGGATACGAGTGTTCCATACGCTTACCTGGTGACGGATCTGGAATCTAATAAGTATCTCATAGGTGTAGGAGATAGACCTTATCCTATAATCAATATGTCAGATATACATCCGGATTCACTAGGCTCTTCTACCTTCATTGAGGCGACAATTCAGTGGACATACACACGCAAGGCGCCTAAAATTGCCTGATTGTCGTATTTTATTTTTGGCAATTGCCAACTTACCTTTGCACAAAAAAGGTAAGCAAATGAAATACGGAATGATGATTTGCGGTACCATCGGAGCCGGCTACGACTGGTGGTCAGGAACCTACGGTACACGTTCCAAGGACGTCAAGGCATACCTTGACGCCCATCAGGATGAAGAGGTGCATATCGCAGTCTCGTCACCTGGTGGATTTGTTGATGAGGGTCTGACTATGTATCAGCTCATCAAGGATCATGGCAAGGTCAATGTCCATATCTTGGGTATGACAGCCTCTATTGCTACGGTACTCTGTATGGGAGCCAAACATGTGGATATGTCGGTGGGCAGCACAATGCTCATACACAATGCCTCCACTGGAGTCACCGTGTGGGAGTCTGCTAACAAGGCCAAGCTTGATGAACTCATCAGAGATTGGCAGAAGCAGCGTGATGACCTCGATACAATCGACAAGGTCATCGCATCTGTCTATGCCAAGAAGTCGGGCAAGTCAAGCGATGATATCCTCGCTCAGATGGAAAAAGCGAACTGGCTCAGTCCAGAGCAGGCGCTTGAAATGGGTCTGATTGATGAGATCAAAGACCTGGATGAGGAGGATAAGATGCGGCAGACCAATCTTGCCAAGAGATTCAATAATTCAGTATGCTCAACACTCGGTCTTCCTCCACTACCTCACGTGACCGCAGCTGATGAGCCTAGCAAGACATTCCTCGAGAAAGCTTACAACTCTCTCAAGGATATGTTTAAAAACAATTCTCAAATAATTAAAATGAAGAAGAAATTCCTCAACCTTCAGACCATCCTTGACCGCAAGGATGATTTTGAGGTAACCGATGAGAAGATTACTCTCACCGATGCAGAGATGCAGAAAATCGAGGATAGCCTTGTTCAGAAGCAGAAAGACTTCGAGGAGAAGTCAACTGCTCTCGACGCAGCTGAGAAGAAGGTCAAGGACCTGGAGGCTCAGATGGCCGAGAAAGACAAGGCTATCGAAGACAAGACTAAGGAGATCGAGGACTTGAAGGGCGCACCTGGTGATGACACCGTTGATGCACCTTCAACAGCACCTCAGGCTTCTCCTCGCGATTGCTATAACGCTTTATGTAATATTTAATGAGTGATCCTAAAGATATTGAGATTACACCTGATGAGCTGAAAAAGAGTTTCATCACGTACCGCAAGGATATTCTTCAGATGCCAATTCTGGCGCTCGAAGAAGTTACAAAATATATGCAGCTGCGCCAAGGCGTTCGCTATGCTGAGGAGGTGGGAGAGCTCGCTGGAGCATTCGAGATTGGTCCATTCTCTTACACCCGCATCGACGATGAGCAGGTGAAGATTGTGGGTCGCAAGCTCGAGACCTTCCTGGGTTCCGGAGTCAAGGAGTTCAATCCTATCTCTGTAGTACAGAGCATCTATGGTTCTGCTGTTGTCCAGGGTGATGCGCTTAAGAACACTCCTATCACCAAGTTGGTAGCGATGTACCTGTTCAAGCTTCTTGGCGAAGCTTTCCGCAACAGTATCTTCACCGCGAAGCGCAATGACGCTGGTAAGACTACCGCAGAATTGTATAATGGCTTCAAGACCATCGCTGATAAAGAGGTTATTGCGGGTAATTTGGCTACAGCAAAGGGCAACCTCTTCAAAACCACAGCCATGACAGCTGAGAATGCGGTTGATGTGACTGAGGAGTTCATCGATGCAGCAGATGAGAAGCTGAGAGGTGAGGACACCATTCTCTTCTGTAACAAGAAGAGTAAGACTCTGTACGAGAGAGCATACCGTAATACTTACGGTCATCTCAACTACAACAAGGAGTTCAACAAGACTTACATCGATGGTGACCAGAAGTGCGAGATTGTAGGTCTCTCTTGCGTTCCTGAAGGCTTCAAGCTCATCACACCAAAGAAGAATATGCTCGTCGGCATCGCTACTGCTGGTGAGAAGTGCAACTTCGATATTGAGAAGAGTCTTCGTTCACACTTCCTCCTCGATTTTGTCGCTACTATGTTCTTTGGCTGTCAGTTCGAATCGATTTCGAAGGAGCGAATCCTGGTTGGTTATGACACTCTCCCTACAGAATAGGGAGAGCGTCTGATAGTTTAACGATTATACATTATATATATGGCACAGAAAAAATCATGTACTGATGGTGTCAACCTCTACGAGGATGTGTTGAAGTGCCCTGGTCAGAAGCGACTGCCTGGTACTCGTGCATACGGATGGTTCATCCCTCGCAGATGGATCACAAAGCTGGCAGAGCCACAGAAGGAGGCTGCTACAACCCTTAAGGACTACCTTATTATCAAGGAGTCTCATACCTTGCAGGCAGATAAGAAGTGGATCAGACTGGAGTTCATTCCAGACAAGTCTTCAATGGCTCCTGAAGCTCAAGGCGAAGAGGGCAGCAAGACCATGAACAACAAGGCGACTCTTGTTCTTCCTGGTACCGAGGAGGAGCAGCAGGCTACTGCTTCCATGCTCCTCAACGAAGACGGCATCTTCCTCGTTCCTCAGCGCAACGGCAAGGTTCGCCAGTTCGGTGACGATGCCTTCACTGTCTCCGTCACTCCTTCTGCAACTACAGGTGCTTCTGTCACCGATGAGTCTAACACTACGTTGGAGATCTCTGTTCCGTGCGAAACCATGCCTCCATTCTATTATGGTGACATCGTTACCGCTGATGGTACATATAGCGGTGAGACCTGCAAGCTGAAAGCGGCAGGTGACGTGTAAGCAAGTCCATTTTTTATAATTCTCATAGTTTAAGCTGGCGAGGCGATGCTGATATGCTCGCCTCGCCTTTTGTTTTTAGATATGGTTGATAAAGCATTCACAAAGAAAATCAGTCAGTGGTTCGAGAGTGAACATACTGACGAGAATATTCGGGAAGGAGCAATGATGCTCCTGCAGATTAATAACAATAAACATCTCTATCAGGTCATCAGCTTCAATCCGCAGGGTAAGCTGGAACTGCTCAAATATGAGCTGCGCAAGCATCTCAACTATCGCAATGCAGGTATGACCCTTGATGAGGTCAGAGCATACGACAGCAAGGTGACTCCTATCCTTCAGGTTGCAGTAGATCGTACTACTGAAGCTGATGAGCAGGCGCCTGATTTTATTCCTCATCTCCCTCAACTCTGCGGGGATAATGTAGTACTCTGCCCTGAAGCCATCATTGCAAAAGGTAAGCGTGAGGACCACAATCAGCTCCCTGCTCATATCCAGGATGTCTGGGAGGCTAATGCAGCGCTGTGGAAGAAAATCAAGGAGCATTTCGAGGCTTGCAAGGCATACACTCAGTCTTGCGACAGATACGAGGGATTGCATGCTGCAGATGAGGGCTTCCAGCAACTCCTCGGCACGCTTAAGCAGGAGTACTACGCATACAAGCAGGGCATGGAGGTCTATGACCATGCCACTGTGACGAATCCAGAAGATGAGCCGGAAGAGCAGCAGACCGATGCTGCCATCACCGCCAAGCAGATAAGCAATGCGCGATCCTATATCACAAAAAGCCTACCGAAGATTATCGAGTTGCAGGAGAGTGGTGAGGCAGACAAGGCTGCTGCCTTGCGTGACAAGGTCAACGAGCGAGTGCAGCTGCTTGTTTCTGCCAAGGCTGAACTCACAGCTGATACAATCGCAAAGATTCAGCAGGCAGGCATAGAAATGCAGCCAGCTGAAGAGCAGCAGGTAGAGGAAAATGCAGCTGAGACAGAGGAGAAGGTAGATGAGAGCGAATCAGATTCAACAAGTTCTGAAGCCGCTTCAGCAGAGTAGATCGCAGGTCTTTCTAGGTCAAGGCCTTCACACTCTAGGCTTGTTAGGCTGGATTCTGGAGCAGACCGGTCCGGCAGATGTTGCCGTCACGACCTTCTCTACTTCCGACGCTTTCTTGTGTGGAGTCATCAACCTTCGCAAGCGAGGGTTGATAGACCATTCTACGTTAGTGGCTGACATTAAAGCTTCAAGCAAAACTTTAAAGCTAAAACGCTTGATGACAGAGGCTTTTGATGAGGTTAAGCTTACGCTTAATCATTCCAAGATTATGTTGGTCAGTAACGCAGAGTGGTTAGTCTCCGTGATTACATCGCAGAATCAGACGTATGGTGATCGAGCGGAATGCACCTTCATCTCTCTCGATAGAGACGTCTATCTCGATATTCATAACATGCTCAATAATTTGCTAGATGATAAGAACACAATTTCCATTCCTCGAGGAGAGTGAATTGTACCTGCAGGCGGTATATGATTATGCAAAGACCATGACGCCAGTGGAGGAGATTCCCATCCTGATGGACCTGCCTCCCGATGAGTCTGTGGCTATGCAACTGGAGCTGCAGGAGCCTAGATCGCCATATCGCAGGCGCTATCTTAGAGGTTTAGCGGAGACAGCTAATGAGTTGAGAACCAACAATATTGCATTGGCAAATGTCGGTTCTCCTGGTGCATATCAGGCAGTGATGACTCAGCTATCGCAGATTATTGCCAAAATCTCTTGATATGAGTCTTCCAGTCAATGTAGATGATTACATGAAGTACATGCCTCTCAACGAGGATGAGCTTCAAGACCTTCATCTCTCCGCTATCGTCAAGGCGAGAGTGGAGAGACTTCGGGGGTGCTATGCCTTCTGGCTGCGCTACCCTCGATACACCGTCCGTGAGATGGTTGATCAGGATAAGGCAATGTTCGGTGTAAGCGAGAGCCAGGCATACGATGATATCCATCTCTGCCAGCTGATGCTGGGCAACCTCAATGCGGCATCCAAGGAGTTTTGGCGGTGGAAGGTCAATCAGGAGATTGACGAGGATCGCAAAGCAGCCTTGGCTGCAGGTGACTTCCGAGCGCTTGCCGTGATGCAGAAGAACCGCATCAAGAACAATCGCACCGATACTCCTGATGAACCAGAACTGGCTTTCGACAAGATTGTTCCTGTCGAATTCCGTATGACAGATGACCCGACGGTCATCGGTTTGCAGAAGATTCCTAATCTTCGAGCAAAAATCAAGAAAATGGAGAAGCGCTATTCTATGCCTGACATAGAAGACGCAGATTTTGAGGAGATTCCAGATGATAGCAGCAAATCAACCTAAGCAGCTCTTCTTCAACGATGTGCAGTCTCGTGTCCTGCAGATTATGCCCAAGACGCTTATCTGCGAGTGGGGACGCGGTACCGGAAAGGGTGTGGTCGAAGCAGGCCGCATCCTCTATGCCGTTCAGCATATGCCAGGCTGCTGCCTCGGCATGGTGGCTCCCTCCGTCAAGCGATGTCAGACCAATATCCTGCCATCTGCCTTGGTGCATCTCGAGGAGTGGGGATATAAGCGAGACGTTCACTACATTGTTGGTAAAAAGCCGTGGAAGGCGCTGCACTGGCAGGATCCGCACTTTCAGCCGATGAACTGGGAGAACACCGTGGCATTCTATAATGGTAGCTACCTCAACATCATCTCTCAGGATCGCAGCGGTACCTCCAACTCCCTCTCACTCGACCATGTCTTTATCGACGAGGCAAAATTTATTGATTGGGAGCAACTTAACAACGAAACGCTACCTGCCAATCGAGGCAACAAGCAGCTGTTCGGTGACTGCTGCCTGCACCATGGTCTTACGATTACTTCAGATACTTCTGCGACAAAGAAAGGTTCCTGGTTTATGTCGTGGGAGAAGAAGATGGATAAGGAGCTGATTGCTACTCTTGAGACGGTGCTGGTACATCTGCACAGTATCCGCAACAAGCTGGCTGCTCACCCAGAGAGGTACGATTACTACATGTCGCAGGTGCAGAAATACGAGAAGGTTCTGCACTCCCTCCGCTCCTATGCCCTGGTATATTCCAGGTGTTCGAGCATTCAGAACCTCGCTGTTCTGGGCGAGGACTTCATCAGGCAGATGAAGCGAGATCTGCCTAAGATGACTTTCCTCACAAGCATCATGTGTCAGCATGTGGGTATTGCCATGGACGGATTCTACTCCGGTCTTGACGAGGACCGAAACTTCTACACAGCGCCCAATACTTCGTATCTGGACGCACTGCAGTATAAGTTCAACCCGAAGAAAGACAAGATTGATTGCCGAACTGATGGAGATATAGAGGACGGTTTACCGCTGATCATCGGCCTGGATGCCAACACAAACATCAACTGTATGGTGGTGGGGCAGGTAGGTTCTGACCAGCGCCTCCGCATCATCAATTCGCTCTACGTGAAGTATGAGCGCAAGCTTCCTGAAGTTGCTCAGGACTTTTGCGAATATTACAAGTATCTCAAGAGCAAGAGGGTCATATTCTACTATGATGCGACCTTCGTAGGCAACTCTTATGCAACTCACACCGATGACTTCTATCAGATCATCTCGAGAGTGCTCAGGCGCAATGGATGGCTGGTGACTGAGGTCTATATCGGAAAACCTTGGAATCACTTGCAGAAGCAGGAACTCATCAATCGAATGTTCAAGGGCAAGGCCAACCACATGATTCTCATCAACCAGGACAACAACGAGGATCTGATTATCTCTATCGAGAGTGCCGGCTGCTACAACAACGGCAAGGATAAGCGAGGCGAGAAGCTGGTGGAGACTGACGAGGACCGCCTGGAGAACCGAACAGACTTCTCCGATGCCTTCGATACCGTCTGCATAGGAGCAGAGAAGTTCCCGCAGAGCGTTCTCTATACTGGTAGCATGAGCTGCCATTTTTCGACATAGGTTTTTTGATTTATATAATTTACTAGTTTTTATTTTTTGTCTTTTATTATTTTACTTTTTCTGGTGGCTGTTGCTCGTGAGAGTAGCAGCCATTTTTTTTCATTCTTGCTGCAGAATAGGTATCGCCCTTGCAGGTCGATGGTTGTTTTGTCTGCTTTTCCGTACTTTTTCTTATTTCATTCTCGAAGCTCGATGGTCACTCATCCGAATTTTCCTGTGCGAAGGTAGCTTCTGGCGATTCAAACCGCTGTATGAACCTGCACTAAAAAAAGCCAAAGATTCTTCACGCAAGCTAAATCTTTACCTTTTCTTACCACAGAACCCCACATCTGTTTGCCTCTGCCAGCGCATTTTTTTGCACAGGAAAAATCGAAAGAGTGACCGAGCTTTATACGGAATGAAATAAAAAAAAATACTCCAAAGCAGGGAGATTGGAAAAATCTCTGAGATCCCTCGCATAACCAGAATAGAAATTTTAAATGTTTAATGGATATGAGACAAAATTATTTAGTGGAATACGTTCCAAACGCTTACATCAACCTTTGCGTTGACAAGAATCAGCAGAGAGCAAATAATCAGCTTATCTACGATTTCAAGGCAGGCAAGACTGCCACCACACGCTTTTGCGCTGAGTTGTTAATCAGCTATCTGAGAAGACAATACGGCAGATTGTTGGAGGATTTCGTTGTCGTTTTCGCACCCTGCAGCGCTCAATGGAAGTATAACAAGAGATTCGGCTATCTCGCAGCTATTCTCAACCAGGCAGGCATCAAGACCGCAAACGAGCACGTTCGCATCTATGGCGAGCGCAAGCCTACCCACAATGGCGGAAGCCATCACGTGAGCGAAGAACTCTATCACGTGGCTATCGATGGCAGCTACTTTGCTGGAAAGAACGTCATCCTTTTCGATGACCTCCTGACAAGCGGTCAGACCATCAACGAGTTTAAGGAGCAGCTGGAAGCTGCAGGAGCCTACATCGAGCGAGAGATTTTCGTAGGGCGTACAATTCATCACTGCCCTATCAGCAACAGAGGAATCCTGCAGGAGATGGAAGAAGGCTTCTACGAATCAGTAGCAGCATCTAAGAGATGTTTTCCACAAGGTATTTATAACGTGAAGTTGAACAATAATAAAGCAGCATAATATGAAGAAGTACAATGATATACTAGCAGACGAGAGACCGGAATACAAGGCAGCTAATTACGGATTTGAAAATCTTAGTAACACTGAGCTGTTATCGATGGTAATCAACCGAGGTGCAGGAACAAAGGAGAGTATCAGCCAAGCAAGGCAGTTGATGAACATAGCAGACGGAAAACTGAGTAACCTTGCAAAGCTATCAATGGATGAAATGCAGGTGGTGCAGGGCATCGGAGACTGCAAGGCGCTGGCAGTACTCGCAGCCCTAGAGATAGGCAAACGCAGGGCAAGAGAGCAGGCAGGCGTGAAGCCAGACCTAGGCAGCAGTCTGGCAATCTACAATTATCTCCATCTGCAGATGGCAGACCTCAATGTAGAGCAGGCGCACATCCTGCTGATGAATCAGAATTTCAGACTCATCAAGCACGTGAAGCTGAGCGAGGGAGGAATCACAGACACATCTGTAGATGTGAGGGTGATGATGAAGGAAGCAGTAACCGCAGGCGCAACCATTATGGCGCTGGCTCACAACCATCCAAGCGGAAGCCCAGCACCAAGCAGGGCAGACGATGAACTCACGAGGAAGGTGAAGCAGGCTTGTGATATTATGCGCATCTTCTTTATGGACCACGTGATAGTAACAGATGGAAACTTCTACTCTTATCACGACAAGGGCAAGCTATAGGACGAAGGGCAGTGAACTCACTGCCCTTTATTTTTGTGGCTATCTCGCTGGTGACCGCTGGTGCAGGGATGGCAGAAAGATGGCAATCGGCAGGGGAAAAGGCAATTGCCACGATGACAAAAGCGCTACATATACCGCTCTATTTTCGGGAGGCAATTGCCTCCGAGCGTAGGGCAGTGGAGGCTACCCTTACAGGGAAGCACGCTCCTTTTTTCTCAACTTTCTAAAATTCCGTGAATTTCAGCAAGTTGGCAAAAATGACCGTGGAAAATTTGTGCAAATGCAGCAAATTTTGCAATCGTTTTTCAACCGATTGCCACCCGAAAATGGCGACTTATGACAATTCCTGCAGAATTGCCACAAGAAACGCGCCATTTTCGGGTGAACCCCTCCATTACATTCCGGGGTAAAAGAGGAAAGGACATTTCTTGACATCATTCGAGAATGATGGAAAAAGAGGTAAAAACCGTGTTTTATTGAGCTGGAATGTTAAAAATGCATTAAACATAATAAATTTATTATGTAATGTTTGCGTATATCAAAATTATTATGTACCTTTGCAATCGAGTTAAGGAACATGTTTAATCAATTAAATTTTTAAGCTATGCAAGAAGATTTAGAAAGTGAAATCGAGAGAAAGAAAAAAGATATCGAAGACTTTCTCCGAATCGTGAAATTCACTGGTCTTTCACAGAAGGAAATCGAAAAGAGACTTGATTATCTCTTGGATGACCTTTCAAGACTGATGAAGAAAAGAAAGTAAAATGTTTAACTTCCCCTCCTTCGGGAGGGGATTACAAAATATATATTGATATGGAAGATATTAGAACCCTATTGGATGAATACAAGTCTCTTGCAGGTAATACCGATGCAATGAGCGAGGAGCGAAAAAATGAAATTATCGCTAAGCTGGAAACTATGGATAAGGATGCTGTGGCTGAAGTGGCAAAACCATTCCTGGAGGAAAATGTAACTCGCCTGGAGGGCGAAGTGAAAGCTCTCCGCAGCCAGATAGATGCAGAGGATTACAAACTGCTTCCTATCTCTTACATCGCTAAGACCTATTTCAACAAGAGCGCAGCATGGCTTTTGCAGCGTCTCAATGGATATCAGATCCGTGGAAAGGTTTATACGCTCAACCAGGAGCAGAAAGGCATCTTTAACCAGGCGGTCAAAGATATAAGCAGTCGCATTAGCGCATTGCAGTTAGCATAGCTAACATGTTCAATAACTCAACTCGGTCCCCGGCACGATTCCGTGCCGGGGACTTCTTACGTAAATTATCAAGAGAAAATGTTAAAAACACTGCATTTTTAGGGTGTTAACCCTAAAAATGCAGTGTTTTTCTTGCGGTTCCGAATTATTTTCGTACCTTTGCACATGCTATAATCTAGCATCAATTTCATACATTATGCTTCAGGGGAAGTATTCCGATTTTTATTTAGTTAGGGTGAAAATATATAAGTTTCCATTAAACTACAAAAGGTCATTCGTCGTGAGATGAGTAACAAGGGTGCCGGAGTTGCGATAAGCTCCTGGGCTTCGATGCCAGGCATCCGCCAGAAGATGCTTAATTCCTTTTAAGATTTTAATGTTTAGTTTTTGTTAGAAAGAATCAGTAGGGTTCAAAGTTGTTTTATAGGTTTTTAGTAATAGATTTTAGGTAATAAGGTTTTTTAGTTTTGGAGCCATCTGTGCGTGACGCATAGATGGCTTTTTTCGTGCCCAAATGTTAAATAATACACAAATGTTGAAAATAATCACGAAAATATTTGGTTATTCAACAAAAGTTTAGTATCTTTGCATCGTGTTAATAAAGATAGTATATGGCAAGACGAAAATCTAAGGAACTCAAGGAAAATGAAGACGATTTGCTTTTCTACCTAGAGTATTGGCAAGAGTTCCCCGATACCTTCAAGAGGGTAGCAGAAAAAGAAATCGCAGAGTTGCAAAACAAAATTAAAAACAAAAAGAAATGAGAAAGCCCCTTCGGGGGCACTCATTCCTTTAAACTTAAAAAATATAAGATTATGGAATATACAGAGATGATTGATAAGGTGAAGGCTTTGGCTGCACAAAACAGAGCTGCCAAGACCGCAGAGGATAAGGCGGAGGTTCGCCGTCAGATGGATGCACTCAAGGAGTCAGACCCTAAGTCTTTTGCCGTGGCAGTTGGCTACATGGCTAAGACCACAGAGCAGAAGGTCAAGGAACTGACCATGGCAGAGAAGTTTGGTGAGATTACAGATATGGTCTCCATGGCTTACATAGCAAAGGCTTACTTTGGTAAGTCTCGCTCTTGGCTGGCACATAAGATGAACGGAAACATAGTCAACGGAAAGGCATCGCAGTTCACTCCTGATGAGCTTGTTACTCTCAAAGGTGCCTTGCAGGATATGGCTCAGAAATTTGGCTCGCTTAGCCTTGCTATTTAGGCTATCTTTATTTAACACATCGTCCCCGACACGATTCCGTGCCGGGGACTTCTTATTATTCACATATATTTGATATTGATAAATGATATTATTACAAGATAATGAGACCTGCAGGCAGGCTCGTCTGATTCTCCGTGAGCTCATCAAGGGCGACAAATCACGTGCACAGCTCTGGGGTTCTCTAGCTGACAACCAGCTTGATGATGTTGACTTGAGGTTCCTCCTTCCACCATTGGCCAACGAGGGCTACATCGAGGAGTCTGAGGGCATGTGGCATATACTGGACAAGGGTGTGAAGTATATGCAGACTTACGACAGAATGATAATGGAGAGCATTGAAGGATACCCATACCGTCAGAAGAAATCTAAAGAGGATGAGAACCTGATATTGCAAAAGCAAAGCTTTAAATGGACTAAGATAAGTGTTATCGTCTCTATTTTAATTGCTTTAATAGGGTGGATAGCACCACGCTTAGATGGGGTGATTGCAGCAATATTAACACTATTCCATGAATAATAGAGATAACAACGAGAATATTTACCGTCATTTGGAGAAGTGTTATGCGCTTCTCCAAGTTCATATACTCTTTTCTTTCCATACCTTATTATATATATTATTAATTACACACCGCAAAGTTAGGAAAATAATCGGAGAAAATCAGAGAATTTCAGAGAAAATCGGAGAATTTCGGGGAAAATCGGGGAATTTTCGAGGAAAATGCACGGAAAATCGGGGAATTTCCGAGGAATCCATTCCTCGAAGTGGCAGAACAGAAGGGAGATCCTGCGGTCGTTTCCGGTCGTTTTCGGTCGTTTTCAGTCATTTTTGGTCGTTTTTCCGGTCATTTCCGGTCATTCCTGGTTATGATTCCGAATGATTCCGCAAAATCATTCCTTTTCATTCCTTTTCGTTCCTCAACCCCTCGTTTTTATGTTTTAGAGCATAAAAAAGTCATTTATTTCAAAATTTCTCGCTTTTTTTTTGGCGGTTCCAAATATTCTTCGTACTTTTGCCATCGGTTATAAGATAGTAGTAATCTACTCAGCGATGGCGACTGTTTCGCCTAGGCTTCACGCCGTGGGCTTTTTTTATGCCTATAAAGTATCATTTTCCCGGCAGCGGGAAAAAGGTCTTTTCAATATGGCGGTTGCATGATCCGTAAGATACTTGCCCTTCGCTGGGAAAGCTACCATCTTATAACCAACGGTGAATGTGACCGCCACCATTGTATTTATACATCAAGGTCGGTCTATAATGGTTATAAGATGGCAATTATGCAGAATTCAATTTTAATTAGTGATGCGCAGGTGAGACCTGCAGGCATCAGCGTAGAGGAGGGCATCAATACCCTCAAGTGTGAAATCAAGAAGCTCGCCAAGACCAAGAGCGAGCCCTTCAGCTATATCTGCGGGGAGACCGTGACCTATGGTGATGTGGCTATCACTATGCTAGGCATAGCTGCATTTGTGGCTGTCATGTTCGTTGGTGGATTTCTATTCGGAGGGGAGGTGATGTAGTTATGGAGGAGAATAAAAAGAATATCAATGACTTCATTGCCGATGTCGTTAAGTGTGATGGCATCCCTGAAGGAGAAGATCACATGCAGTATATCGATATGATAAGTAAAGCGCTGAGTGCTTGGGCAGATTGCAATGAAAATAGAGGATATATCCTCATAGCAGTCGGAGAATCTAAAGTGGAGAACGGCTATCCTGAAGGCATGTTGACCAATTCTGCTTTCGGATTTGATGGAAACAGACATAAGCTTGTGGGCTTCTTAAGCGTACTTATGGCGCAAGATGAGAATTTCCGCAAATTGCTTTACTTAGCTCTTATGCTGAATAAAAAGAAGATATGAGCAAACCGAAGAATGTAATTGACCTCCACAAGAAGAGGCATAGAGTATATAAGGCACTCGTCAATAGATACCTGGAGCTGGATTCTTACTACGTGCAGCTGTGGAACAATCTCGAAGTCTTACGAAGTGCAGCCAATCTGGTAACGGTTGCAGAGGTGAGAGATTACCTGTTTGATGCCATCAAGAGATTGGAAGCCATAGCTCTGAGAGTCTGCCGCCAGCGAGATAAATATGATCTGTGGGCCGCCAAGATTTTCGAATCTTGCAATCTGATGTATTCAGCCTACGGACGAGTATATTCACCGGAAGAAGAATTTCCTTATAATATAGAATGATTATGGAGAATGAAGATTATAACATCGATGCGTTCGAGACAGAATTACTCGAAGCATACTTCAAGTTCCGTTCCAACCTGCCCATGAAGGATGAGGAGACCGGACTTGAATACAAGAAGAGTTTCAAGACCTCGCAGGATATCATCAGCGAGCTTAATTGCATGGGAGGCGTATCATACGCCTGCGTGAGTGACTACATGAAGAGTCACGGCTATGTCATCGCTACGCAACCGGACGGAAGCGTAGCCTGGGCAATCTGGGAAAGAGTTCACATCATCAAATAGTTTATTTGCTAGATTTCATCTACCTGTTTTTGAAGCGGATGGCTGCTCGGGAGAGTAGTCATCCGTATTTTTATTTTGGCAATTGCCAAAGTATCTTTGCACTAAAAAAGATAATATGACCATCAATTCACTACCATCGGGCAAGGTGTTCCTGGAGAACATACCCGATATCATCATTCTCACAGCCAAGACAAGACTGGCCGTAACCATCGCACTCGCAGACAAGACCATATACGAGGAATATCTGTACCCTGCCGATGGTGAGGTGGTAGTCTCCGACCTGGCAGACATCTTCCGTCCTTACGCACGCCAGCAGCTTGCCGTGTCGGCTACCATCACCATCAGGGAGCAGACCGTGGAGGGCGAGACAGAGACCGATGTGGCTACTAAGCAGGCGAGCCTGCAGGTGCTCTACACCTCCGTGGACATCGTGGGCGTAGATTGCGAGAGCTTCCTCGACAATCATTATCTCACCCTGCTGCAGGAGTGCAAGCGCACCGCTATCGGTCGCCTAGAATATCTCCACTACCTCGGTACCGGCAAGGCTACCGTGACGGCATACTACAGACAGCATGCCGCTGATGGCAGCGAGGAGACCCGCACATTCACCGCTACTGCAGTAGCAGGCAATGACATCTACACGACCATCGACGTTTCTCCATCCCGCTTCACCGCTGATGCTCTCGACCTGCTCTACTACGAGGTAGAGGCAGGCAAGCGACTGATGAGGTTTATAATCGACCCGTCGCAGCCAGACTGCGCTCCGTGTCTCCTCTTCACCAACTCTTTCGGGTGCCAGGAGCTCATCTACTGCGAGGGCAAGCACGAGGTGAATCCGGAATATACCAGGGATGCTGCCTACATAGGCGGTCTGAAGACCAACTATCGCATCACCGAGCAGCGCAACTTCAATGCTGATACCGGCTATCTGAGCCGCGATATGGCAAACTGGGCAGAAGACCTCTTCCGTTCCGACGAGGTCTATATCGTCAACTTCGTGGATGGCAATCCGGTGGTGGGCAAGCGCATCACCATCAACTCGTCAACCTCCAAGAATGACAACCTGCACGACACCCTTCCGCGCTTCACCTTCAGCTACGTCTATGCGCAGCGCCAGCACAACGTACTGGACCTGCAGAGAGGCGGCAGGATATTCGACAACACCTTCGACAATACGTTCAACTGATGGCAAAGAATGCATATCACATCAATGATGTCTGTCTCCTCCTCGACCAGGCGAAGGCAGACGAAGCTGCCGTCAACCTGAAAGCGTGGACTTCAGACGGAAGGGTCATCGACTACAGTGGATGGCTGGTGAAGGGGGGCAGCTGGCGAGGTGGATTCCATCGCCTGGTTAACCCGGCAAATGGCGAGGTCCGCACGGTGCCGGACATTTATATTTTCAACTTTTTAGGTAAACCAGTATTTCTATGAGCAATAAATATCAGATGCAGCAGATAGGTGGCAACGCCACCGTCTCCCGATATGCCGTAGTGGCAGAGGGAGTATCAGAGGTAACCAATGCTGCAACCATCGAGCAGCAGTATGGCAGAGACACTAGCTTCCTCGGGTCGGGAGAGATTGGTGATGCTACCTTCCGGGCTCTCGAGGTGGGAGGCAGGTCATACGAGTATGTCAACTATGGAGATGATGACAACATTCCTTATCTCCTGCAGCAGCTTCTTCGCAAGAACATGGTAGCGCAGCGCGCCATGGCGTTCAACGTTCAATGCTGCTACGGGCAGGGGCTTCGGTTCATCGACCGTGAGACAAAACAGGACGTGGCAGACGAGGAGATCCGCAAGTTCTGCCTGAGCAACAGCATACACGAAGTGTTCATGCAGCAGGCTACCGATATGAAGTTCTTCGCCTGGTCTGTTGAGGTCATCATCCTCTCACGAGACCATAAGCGCATCGTCAATATCCGACACAAGGACGTGTCCTACTGCCGCCTGCAGCGACCGAACAAGAGTGGTCGCATCGAAAACGTCTTCTTCGGTGATTTCAGCCATTTTCAGCAGGATCTCGAGGCAGAGGTCATTCCACTCCTGGATCTCTACGACCCTCTGGGCGACCTCCTGGCTCGCATGGGCAAGGCTCCAGACCCTTACACGGGCATCCGGGGCAAGGCTCCTAAGGATGGTACGAACTGCAAGTTCGCCATCATCAGCCGAATGCCTACACCAGGCATGCAGTACTATCCGATACCATACTATGCCAGCATCTTCGATGATGCCTGGTATGATATATACAGACTCATCGGCATAGGCAAACGCTACATGATCAAGAACACGTCTGCTCCTCGCATACAGATAGAGGTGCATCGCGACTACTGGGATGAGCTCTGCAACAACGAGGGCATCATAGAGCCGGAAGAGCGCAAGGCGCGCATCCTGAAGGAGAAGGAGAACATCATCAATTTCGTCTGTGGTCCGGAGAATGCCGGCAAGGCGCTCATCACCGGCTACTATCTTGATCCGAACGGCAAGGAGCAGCGCATGGTGCGCATCATCAACCTCTCGGAGGGCAACAAGAAGGAAGGTGGAGACTGGGCTGAAGACATGAGCGAGGCATCCAATGCACTCTGCTTCGCACTCGGCTGCCATCCTAACCTGATTGGAGCGACACCTGGCAAGAGCCAGATGAACAATTCCGGCTCAGACAAGCGAGAGCTCTTCATCATGAAGCAGTCACTCGAAAAGGCTTCGCACGACATCATGGCAAAACCTTGGCACGTCATCCTTCACTACAATCTGTGGGCAGACAAGAATATCACGGTCGATGTTCCGATGATAGAGCTGACAACGCTCGACAAGAACAAAGACCAGCAGACATCAATCGTTAACAATAATGGCAATGAAAATTCAGATAAGTAAAGAAGACTTCGAGCAGAGTATCCTCGTAGCGACAAGCTCGCACTCTGAGGTGTTCGAGTCTGTGAGACCTCATTTCTATGAGGCATACAACAATATTCAGAAGCGCTTCCTCGGGTACGTGGGCGAGGAAGCACTGGAGACAAATGAACGGCTATCGGCTGCAGTTGTCAAGGCAGTGTGCCTGACTGCATTCCTCGGCAACGTTCGCCATCTCGACCTGGTACTCACTCCGACAGGCTTCGGAGTAGTTGCCAACAACGAGGTCTCTCCTGCATCATCTGCGAGAGTAGAGGCGCTGATAGAGCAGTGTATGGTCGCTTGCTTGAAGGCGGAGGGCGAAATGATTACCTTGTTGTCTACAACAGAAGGGTGGGGAAGCAGCCTGCAGGCTAAAATGAGCATACAGCTTCTGGTCTTCAGCATCGAGCAGTATGCCTTCCAGGTGAAGCAGGAGCTATCATCCAAGCAGTGGAAGGATAAACGGTCAGCACTCTACGAAGCTGATGGGGTGATGCGAAGGGTCATATCTGACGAGCAGATGGATGATCTGCTAGAGATGGAGCGGGGAGCCGAGGACAAGGATGACACCGCTGTAGAACTCATCTTCAAGGTGCGCAGATGCATGATCTTTCTGGCTGAGGGTCTGCTGACAGCCTACTCAACAGAGCATGGCCGTCTGCTCCGGTACCTCGATGCCAACCTCGATAAATTCCCATTATATGCGAATTCATCGTCATATAAGGCTAACCATTTCAAAGAGTTCAACAATGAAAAATCAAAACCTGCCTTCGTATTCAATTCGTGACGGTCAGCGAGTCTTCGACTTCTCAGCTCCAAGTTCGTGGGAGGAGCTGCAGGAGGATGAGCTGCGCTATATCCTAACAATAATGACTCTGTTCCCGGATCAGACGGTAGCGAAATGCTACATACTCGCAAGATTCTGCGGCATCAAGGTGCTGAAGCATACCAGAACTGGTTGGAAGTGCAGCGTTCTCTGTCTAACAAAAAATGGCAAAAAGAAGCGGGAAGTGCTATATCTGAGCGAGGGCGAAATCCTCTCTCTCCTCAAAAACTTCGATTTCATCGGAGATTACACCTATTATCTGCCGCTCGACACGTGTGCCGGTCTCTATGCCGTGGAACGGCTCATCAGAGACGTCACCTTCTTCGATTATCTGCAGCTGGAGAAGAACTACCAGCTGTATCTTATCCACAAGGACGATAAGTTCCTGAAGAAGATGGGGTGGATTCTATACCGGAATGAATCCGGAGAATCCGATGAAACCGCCATTTTTCAGTCTTTTGAGCTTCTAAATGTCTTTATGTGGTACTCCTCCATCAAGGGATACCTGGCAGAGAACTTCCCTCACTTCTTCAAGCCATCGAAGGAAGGTGGAGAACTGAAACAGGAGGACCTGATGCCTGCAATGCAGGCGCAGATCCGCGCACTCACCGATGGAGACATCACAAAGCAGCAGGCAGTCTATGACTCGCTCTGCTGGGATGCGCTCTCCGAGCTTGACAACAAGGCGAGAGAGGCGGAGGAATTCAAGGCCAGAAACAGCAAATAATACAACATGACAGATAAATTATTCGATTCCATCGCATATTTCAAGCAATTGTGCGAGGAAAACAAGACCTGCAGGGCTTATAATTTTGTCGCAACGACGTGTTCCGGACCAGACAGCGTGCAGGGCGTGATGCAGCAGTTCCGCAAGGCTGCGAACTTTGTCATGGTCTCAGACACCGTTGACAGCAATACGCATTCAGCAGGTGAAGGCTTCTTCGACCGCAACGTCTATACGGTGTGGATTCTCGCAGCATACAAGCGTGACGACATGGAGGACAGAGAGGCGAAGCTGAATCTCTGCAGATACATCTTCCGCCAGTTCATCAGCCGAATGCTTCACGACAAGTATCGGGAGGCATTCGATGGTCAGCTGGAGTTCCTGGATCTCCGACAGATCTATTCGAGCGAGCTGGGCAGATACAGCTTAAATGGAGTCACAGGACTCTATTTTATGATGAACTCAGACGAGCCTATCGATGTACAATATGATGAGAGCTTATGGCAGACCAATCAGCATTAGATGAACTGCTCAAATACGAGCAGGGATGGACAGACAACATGGGTGACTACTGGCGCGAGCGCATGGAGCGCTTGCGTACAATAGATACAGGTGCGCTCTATGCGAGCATCAAGGGGCACCTGGAGCAAGGCTCCGTGACGACCATCGAACACAAGTTCCTGCAGTACGGTATCTACGTGGCAGCAGGTGTAGGACCTGCTCACGTCTGGGAGAAGTGGACAGAAGCGCAGGGAGGCGAGAAGATTGCCCGAGTCAACGAGGGTGATCTGGAATTTCTCGGCAAGGAATATCGAGCGAAGCACGACATGAATAAGCCTAAGAAGGTGGGTCCTGCCTGGGGTGGTCGTGTCGCTGGTGGTCCGCCTATCGGAAGACGCGACTGGTTTTCGCAGAAGTATTATGCCTCAGTCATGAAGCTCAACGAGCATGAAGCTGACTTCTTCGGCAGCAAGTGGAATGGTCTGATGGCATCAGCCCTAACAGAAATCTTCCGTGGAATCGGTGCATCACGCAACCTATAGTGCGTATTTTTATCGATTTCATCGAAGTGCTATCTTTGCAAACAAAAAAACAATATGGCAGTAGAATATGATAAGAATGATCTTCAGACCCAATTCGAGGGTATCAGAGATGAGCGACGCCTGCAGGCCAATACGGCATACCGCATAGGCACCGCTTTTCTCTCGCTGCTGCATTTCGCCTCAGACGAGATGCATACGACCATCGAGGAGCTTCTGAAGAAGATCGAGGGCAAATATCTTTCGAAGGTCAAGGACGATCAAGCTGCCGGTCTTATCACCTTCCTCAGAGGCCTGAGGGTAGGTGCAGGCTACAAGTTCGACGAGAGTGGTAACATTTTAGCCGATTCCATCGATGCCAACAACCTGAATGTTGGAGGCAACTCCGTCTTCGCTGGTGACCTCAGTTCTCCGGACTTCGTAGCGGGATTCCTGACAGGCAAAGGATGGCGGCTGAAAAATGAGCCGATAGAGAATGCGGCTGGTGTCCTTGAAAACAAATACAACCTAGAGCTTGACAACCTCATCGTGAGAGGATCCATGCGCATCTTCGAGATGATTATATCCCAGTTGTTGGGCGAGAACGACAACCGCATCTTCACGGCTATGATGGAGGTGGATCACTACGATGCTAAGAGTGGCAGGGTATATCTCGATACCAAGGAAGGCCGTATGTACAATTCCTTCCGCAAGGGCGATTACATCATGGTCCAGCAGTATAATGGTCTTCCGTCCGATGAGAATGACCATTATGTCACCAAGAGCTACGAACTCCTGGTTAAGGAGGTAGGGACAGAAGGTGAGGGTGAGAATAGCCTGGCGTGGGTGACGTTCGAGAACTTCACAAGCTCCATGGCAGGAGCGACACCGGAGAAGCTGATCACGAAGCGTGACACCTTCGTGCGAGTGGACAACGTGTCAGACACAGACCGTAAGGGCATCATCCAAGTGATGACCGTAGGCAGCGATACTCCTTATATAGATATTGTCCATGGCATGAAAACCAATCCGGAATCTGCTCTGAAGGGCAGATTGGGTAATCTGAATGGCATCAGACACCCTATCTTTGGTCAACTAAAGGGGTTCGGAGAGTACCTGAACAACCTCTATGCCGTGGGCGATTTCGTCCTGAGCCGTACAGGAGAGAGCATCGATACTAAGTTCCAGGTTCTCGAAAACATGTTCTCTTCGAGATTCTCAAAAACCAGCTATGAGCTGACTAACGAGCAGAATTATCTCGAGAATGGGCAATTCCTGGAGCAGATTACGGATTCAGAGAATACCATCATCGCGGGATGGGATATCGACACTACAGACGAATCCGTTTTCTGGTTCGATGCTTCCGGATTGCCGGTCATGGTCAACGGAAATCCTACAGCAAGCGGAAACCGCAAGGTGTCGCTGGAGAAGGTGGATGGCAGGCAGATTCTCCGCATGCAGAATTGCGGCATCAGGCAGAAGAATGTGCTGATTAGACAACCAGGAACTCACAGAGAATATGTTGCCGGGGAGAAGAGCAGCGCAGAGCTGCCTCCAACAGAGGCAGGGTACACCGATGTGCAGGACAAGCTGTACATCAGCATTCGCATCTATGCCAAGACCGCTGGCAAGTTGACTATTGGCTTCGCTGGTTGCGAAGAGGTGAGGGGAAAACAGAATACCCTGCAGCAGAGAACAGTCAAAGTTGCATACTCAGGAGCGTGGAAGACTATACCTATAGAGGGTGTGTGGAATGGTACAGGTGACTTCGTAATACAGTTCGATGGTGATTGCTATCTCGCAATTGTATCTTTGACAGACGAACCGCTCAGTGAGTTGACTAAGACTGTGAGCACTCAGATAGTGCAGACGGCCAACAATATCAAGTTGCTGGGTGAGAATATTAATAATGTGAACGGCAAGACCACGAAGCTTGGCTGGGAACTGGATGCGGAGAAGGGTGAAATCCGGCAGTATGTTGATACGAAGGATAAGAAGAACCGGGAAGATACCTCTTCCTTAATCACCCAGACATCTACTAATATCACATCATCTGTTGATAAGAAGCTGAAGGATCAGTACGGCAATATCACTAGTGAATATCAGTCGGCTATCGACCAGACATCCGAGGGAATCAGGCAGTGGGTATACAATAAAGACTATGCTACCAACACGACAGTGACGTCTAATGTTGAACATCTTGCTGGCAGCATCACGAGTACTGTAAGGAAGGTGGATGCGAACTCTGACAGCATCACGCAGATAAAACATGATGTAAATTCCATCACTCAGACCGTAGGCAAGGCTGCTACCCAGGAGCAGTTGAAGGCTAACGTGAATACGCTCAATCAGAGTATCAGTAGTAATCTTGCATCTGCTAAAAATTATGCAGATGCGGTTGGTAGCGGAATAAGAAACGATTACGGCTATACCATTACAATGGTAAAGCAAAACAGCGATGGTTGGAGCGTAGCATCAGGTATGTTCAGCGGTCAAACTCTTACAGCTAAGGGTATCGCTACCATCACACCAACAGTCAATTCATTGTGTAATTCCCGCATCGATGACCGCAAGAATGAGATTCGAAGCGGTCTTGTGACAACGGCAGATTTCGCAGCGTTGCAAACTACGGTTGCAGGACATACTGCGAGCATATCTACAAGCGTACAGAAGGACGGAAACGGGTATATCACGAATGCGTCCATCAAGGCCGATAGAATCAAGCTTGAAGGTCTGACTACGGTCAACAATTACTTCAAGGTTCTTACAGATGGCTCTATCAAATGCGTCAATGCAGATGTTTCCGGTGACCTGAAGGTCACTAATATGAGATATGCAACAGATATCGTTGTTAATGGCAAGGTAGCTTGCTCCTGCATCACTTCAGCTGGTAGTTTCGTCCTTCCAGACCTACCTGTTGGAGAAGTCATGAGGGTAGAGGTTTTTCGACCTATGATATCAAGAAGTACAATGCCTGTAAAACTGAAAGCAGACAATGGAGTCTTCTTGCAGAACAGTTCGAATTTCCTGTCCGGGGTGTCAGAGTTGACATTATATGGTTGGGTGCAGTTGATGGGAAGCAAGCAGATGGGTAAGACTTTTTGGGTTTACCAAACATTTGGTAATTAATTTTTTATTATATGAAAACAGCAAAACAGACGGTGAAAACCGAATTCGAGCCTATTGCGCTCGGTGAGAACGTGAATGTAAAATTCGAGCAGGATGTTACAGGTGATCATATCGTGACGAGAGGATATGTTTCTCGCAACGATACAGGCGAATATCTCGGCAATATCTCGGAAGAGGACGGTAACCTTACCATTACCCTCAAGAAGGATGATGTCGGCAAGGAAGTGACTGCTCAGATTCTTGCATCAATCCCGGAGTGGCTTGATAGCATCAAGAATGCCGAATAAGAGAGGAGGTGCTTATGAGCGATGTGAAGGTGGGTACCAGCATCGAAGATGCTATCAAGAACTCTGATTGGTCTTCGGTCAGCATAGCCTTATGGCCGCATATTGTAGAGCAGATGAAACTTCACTCGAAGAACATCTTTGAGTGTGAAATGGTCTATGATCTAGACCATATCAACACTGTTCCCGCCCTCTACGATGACAACAAGGGTACTCGCAAGCAGGTCATCGTGCCAATGAAGGTGTTTACCCGTGATATTGACGCAGAGCTTGAAAAAGCTAAAGAGGTGACAACTGCAGCCCAAAAGGCAACAGACAAGGCGAATACCGCTGCTACAAATGCAGATAAGGCTCGGGATGATCTAGAGACTAAGAAGCAGGAGGTTAATAATGCCGTTACAGAGAGCAAGACCGCGACCGAAGCTGCTAAGAAGGCTACTTCGGACACGCTTGCAAGTAAGAAGGCGATCGAGCAGAATGAGGAAGCCCGCAAGACTGCAGAGCAGACTCGCGCAGCTTCCGAAGCATCGAGAGTCAAGTCTGAGCAGGCGAGAGTTGAAGTAGAAATCAAGCGAGTTGCTGCTGAGTCTGCACGTTCTTCAGCAGAGCAGAAGAGAGTTTCTGCCGAAACTGCTCGAGCATCAGCAGAAAAGTCGAGAGTCGATGTTGAAAATGACAGGGAGGCTGCTGAAAAGAGAAGGAGTGACGCTGAAACCAAAAGAGTTGTCGCAGAGCAGGGCAGAGTTGGTGCAGAGAAGAGGAGAGAAACTGCAGAGCATCTGCGAGAGACAAATACTTCTACCGCCATCGAGAGCTCTAAGACGCAGACAGACCTCGCCAAGGAGCTCAACGAGCATCCTACTAAAATGGGAGATAACGGCAACTGGTGGAGGTGGAATCTGCAGTCTCACGCCTACGAAGATACCGGTATCATCGCAAGAGGTGGTGCGATGTACCCAACCTTCCGGCAGTCCAGGAACAAGTTATTGATGATCGACTACGGCTCAAACGTTTCCGAGCACGTTGTCAAAAGAAGAAACAAATTAGTTATCAAGGTATAATGGCAGATAATACGAATATCATTGTGGTGGGCAATGTTGCCTTCACCGACAAGGGAGCGTGGGTCAAAGGCTATTCCTTCGAGTTCGAGGGAGAGAGCATCCAGGGCTACGATGCCAATGACATCGTACATACTGCAAACGGTGTGTACGCATCTCTCATCGATGGCAATACAGCTGAGCCTTCAGACACCAGCGACTCCTGGCGCCTCTGGCTAGACAAGACTGCGGCAACTAAGGCCAAGAGTGCAGCCGATGATGCCAACAAGGCTGCGAATCTTGCCAATACTGCAGCTGCTTCTGCAACCGCTCAGGCAGCAGAAGCACAGCAGCAGGCTACAGCTGCAGAGCAGAAGGCACAGCTTGCAACGGAGGCTGCGACAAGAGCAGACGAGAAAATCGCAGAGATGAACAGTCTCGCAGGTCAGATTGCGACTGGCTTCATAGCTCCTTCTCGCATGAATCTCAGCTATCAGACTGAGATCAGCATCCGCAACAAGCAGAAGCAGAAAATTGCAGCGAGCATCCTGCCGGCATACTTGCCGCAGAGTGTCCTCTATCAGAGAGTAGAGGGTGATTCCGTCATGGCTGACCCTGCCGGCAATCTGACCGTCAAGGGTACAGGCAAGACCAAGTTATGGGTGATTCCTACCGCCAACACACCGCTATGGCAGGAGGTGACCATCAACGTCAGACAACCATATATGCGACTCTCTGCAAAAGGAAAGATTCGCAAAAACGGCAATAAAATCCGAATTGTTTAATCGATTAAATATAATGTAATATGGCATTTACAGAGAATGAAGAGACGAAGCTGAAGGCTATCATCGCAGCCTTCGACAATGCTCAGCAGGTCGATGACCTGCCTCAGTCAGACATGTCTGCAACCGACAAGATTATCGAAGTCTTCGACAAAAAGTCGGGCAAGTCTGAGCAGATGACTATCAAGAATGCAGTGCAGCTAGGTCAGCATCCATGGTGCGGTCGAGTGTGGAACCTCGACAACGCAACCCCTAAGGCCGCTGCCTATGTAGGCTCCCTCGAGCTCCTGCAGAACTTACACCAGGAACTCGGACTTGGCGGCTATCTGGTCAAGAATGACCATACTCGTCGCAAGCTTGATTCCAAGGATCATTACAAGTATGCAACAGGCGAAGCGGCCAAACTCGATGGTACCGAGGGGCACTATCAGTGGGGTTGGGGAAAAGAGTGGTACATAGCCATCAAGACCGTAGGCAGACTACACTACGAGATGGTTAGCCCTTGGCCTATTCAGGGAGAGTTCAACTACAAGATTCCAATTGCCAGCATCTCTGCAGCAGGATTTGCGACAATCGAGCGCAGTACTGGCAAGCTCGTCAGCTACATCAACGATGGCGCTGACTATCGAGGAGGCAATAATGATGCGACTCTCGACAATACGAACCGCACCATGCTGGGCAAGCCAGCAACTCAGCAGACTACAGAGTACTTTCGAGCAGCAGCGCGCAAGAATGGTACCGGATGGCTCTGCACGACGATGCGCCATACAGCTGCCATCGCAGTACTCTTCGCAGTTATCTTCGGTACTCATCACGACCAGGCTGCAGTAAATACTGCTAAAGATGAAAATGGTCTGTTCCAAGGTGGTCTAGGCACTGGCGTGACACAGATGCCAGACTGGAGTGGATACAACGGCTGGCGTCCGGTCATCCCGATGTCTGCCGGCATCGAACTCGGAGACTCCTGTGGTGAATCAAGCTACGAGATTAAGAAGGATGATGGTACCGTAGTCTATACTGCCAAGATTCCTAGCTTCTTCGGATACAAGAATGGTTTCGGTAACCTCTGGCGTATGATGGATGATGAGCAGGTGCAGTGCAACGAGGATACATCGGTTGTACACCTCGTTGCTCCATCCATCTATGGAACCTGGACTTTAGGTAGTGCGGATGGAATGGTAGCCTATAGCAAGTCGGAGACTAAAGGCGAAGGCTATATCCAGGAGCTGTGTATGGAGCACCTCGAGAACTTCCCGACTAAAAAAGGTGGTACAGAAACGACCTATTGGACTAGCTACTTCTGGAATAATAGTGGAGCGACATCCGGTTTTCGCTGTTGCCTCCGTGGTGCCAATGCTAACAATGGTGGGCAGTGTGGTCTTTCGGCGCTCAACGTTTACTATGCTGTCTCAGCTGCCAATGTGCTCTGCGGTGCGGCCCTCTGCGAAGCAGCATCCGAGTGGTCTGTGGAGCCAACATATTACGCAGCTGCCTAGGCTGGCTGCGTAGGCTCAAAAGACAGAACAATCAGAAGAGCCTGGGGCTCCTGAGCACACGGCTCGCGCTGCGAGCCCCACCTTCCGCCCTTTGGGCGGACGATTTTTTTTTGAAAATTCGCTCTTTGACTTTTTTTCATTCCGATTTTTTTTCGTACCTTTGCACCCGGATATAATCCAGGTTGTGATTCCCAGTGCCGGTTTTCGCTGTTGCCTCCGTGGTGCCAATGCTAACAATGGTGGGCAATGTGGTCTTTCGACGCTCAACGTTAACAATGCTGTCTCAGCTGCCAATGTGAACTACGGTGCGGCCCTCAACTTAAAGATATCCACAGTTTTTGTGTGCTTATGTGGAGAAACGGGAGTCAGGCCTTGCCTCAAGGCAGAAAATACACATATTTAGATTAGCTGGTAGATGATGACAATAGGGTCATCCGGTCGAAGGTTAGGATTTTATAAAAAGCAGACAACGGATTCATACACCGCATTATACACCGACATGCACCGTCACATACACCGACACATACACCGACATATACACCATATTAGTTATCATTCATTAATTAATGCATAGTGAAGAGAATAGGTAATATATCCGTTATTGTCGAGACTTTACTGAATTTTCGTGAAGCCTTTTATGAGTATTCCAAGCATAAGAGGTCGAGATTAAGCGTGCAAGCTTTCGAGGAGAATCTGGAGCAAAAGCTTCAGGTGCTTCTGCGTGCATACGAGGCTGGAGCCTGGCATACTTCGGAGTATGAAGCCAAGCAAGTGACTGAACCGAAAATTCGGACAGTCAACAAGCTGCCTGTTCCTGATCACGTCATCCAGCACGCTGCCCTCAATCCATCTGAACCCTTGCTGCGTAGCAAGATTCCGTACAATTGTCCGGCAGGTACAAAAGGGCGTGGTACTCATTTCTTTTACAAGATTATCAAGCGTGACATCTACAATTCTCCACAGAAGGAGACTGCATATTGCGCACCCATGGACATACACCATTATTTTATGACCATCGAGCATAATCTTCTGAAGAGAGAGTATCGGCTGTATATCAAGGACCGCAAACTGCTATACTTCATCGACGAAGTCGTTGACAGCTATGCAAATGGTGTTGTCCTCGGTGTCAAGCTTACCCAGCTTTTAGGTCAACTATACCTGGTTAGATTCGATTATCTCGCTATGCGGTGCTTCGATATCCTGAAGGATCCTGAGCGGTATCACTACTGGCAGGCACGCTACGTCAGTGATATGCTCGTCACTTGCAGGACAGAGGAGCAGGCAAGATTGATAACTAGCGTACAATCGTTGAATGAGCGATTCGATCGCTTCGTTCGGCAAGGACTCAGCTATTATTATAGGTTTATGGACAATATCTTCATATTGCATGAAGATAAGGTTTTCCTGCGACTGATGGTTGAATTGAGCGCAATGCATCTGGCGAGAGATTGGAAGCTGCAGATTAACCGGTCGTGGAATGTTCATCGCACCTGCGATGGCATTGACTTCTGTGGGCAGGTCATATATGTGGATCATGCCAAGATACGAAAACGTAGCAAGCAGGCATTGTGCAGGCAGGTCGCAAGACTTCGCAAGAGAGGCTATAGTAATGAGCAGATCAGAGTCATAGCTGCATCGAGGCTAGGAATTGCGAAACACGCAGACACAAAAAACTTATTACAGAAAATCGGAATGAAAACTTATAGAGACAACCTCGGCATCAAAAGAGGGGAAATTCCCTTCGCAAGCATGACCAAGCGGCAGAAGAAGCACATAGGAGATGTTTTGTGCAAGGATGGTATAGACTACGAAGATCATCTTATCCTCATAGAGGACTACAAGATTGACAAGTCAACAGTTAGTTTCAAGACTCAGCAGGTCGAAAAAGTGGATGAACACGGCAACAAGTTCATCGTTCAGGAGAAGGTTCCGAACGATAGACTGGCACTGAAGTTCAGATATATCGATCATGTTGAGAGGAAAGAGGAGCTGGATGAGAACGGTGAACCTATCGAGGTTCCGCACTGGAAGGATGAAACCTGGTGGTTGTATTCCGGTGCAGAGATACTTATTACACAAGCACGTGAGGAATGGTGCTTCCTAGAGAAGCCTTTCTATGTTGTAGTCGGAGAGCTGAAAAACAAATTCGGCAAAACGTTTTACAAGTTTATATAGTAGATGAATAAGAAAATTTATCTCGTTCGCATGAACTACGTCAGATACGACGGAAATCATTATCTGTTGTATCTGAAAGAAAAGAAAATTGAAAACTATCAGCCAGACTCTAATATGATGGAGTCTGAGAGTGATGGTAAGACGGTCACAGCATATAGTTATGAAGGTAGCGAGCCGGATGGCTCAGTCAAAATTGAGGCTACTTCGGCAGGTTACAACGATTTTGTGGCAGGACTTGTGAGAACCAGGTACAGCCAAAATGACGTTGAAGCGATCCTCTGCAACCATGGAGATGGCGATACTGCTCACGAGGCAGAATACCAGGCATTCCAGGAGTGGAGAGAGCAGGCGAAGGAAATCGCCAAGGAGATTCTCGAACGAGATATTGCATAATCAATACGGCAGGTAGTCATAGCATTACCTGCCGTATTTTTATTTTTCCCCACATAATTGTATTTTTGCATAAAAAAAGAAAAAGATGCAGAGAAATACCAAGGATTGGATACACTATCTCAGCGCTAGTCTAGTCTTGATTGCAGCTATCGCTCTAGTGTACATCAGCTACTTTCTATCACATGACGTGACATCAAACGTCCTGTGGTACTTCGGTCAGAGTCTCATGTATGTAGGTACCGTTTTTGGTTTCGCTCTTACATTCGATACTCGAGTCAAGGACATTATTAATAAATACATAAATCATGGGGAGAAAGATTAAATTCATTTTCGTACATTGCACAGCAAGCCGACAGACATGGACAGTCGATGCCTTGCTGAAGGAGTTTAGAAACAAAGGCTGGCATTATCCAGGTTATCACTGGGTGGTTACAGCGGATGGCAAGCGCACACAGCTGATGACAGAAGACCTGCCATCCAATGGTGTAAAGAATCACAATCACGAAGCTATCAATGTCGCATATATGGGTGGTATCTCGCGCACTGGCAAGCCTATAGACAACCGCACAGATGCGCAGAAGGAGAGCCTTCGCGAACTGCTGAAGGAACTCAGACAGAGATACCCTGATGCAAAAATTCTCGGTCATCGTGATATCTCGCCTGACAAGAATCACAATGGCGTGGTTGACCCTTGGGAGCGAATCAAGGAGTGTCCTTGCTTCGATGCGATTCCGGAATACGCTGACATCTAATTCATGGGGCATGAAGAGAAATCTGAGATACATAGGCATAGTCATCGCAGTGATATTGGCTATCGCTGCATTCGTCTGGTTATTCGAGTCGAGACAGAAGCGAGCGGAGAAAGAGTTGAGGGAGCAGTTCAACCAACTGGCGCTGAACTATGCACCAGCTAAGCGTGATACCATCAGAGATTCCGTAAAGGTCATCACTCAGCAAGTGCTGATGATGCCTCCTGATGAGTATAGGTCATACGCCATTGACCGGCAATTGCTCAAGGATATCAATCTGCAGGTGAAGCAGATTGTTGCTGACCAGCGAACGGTTGTTGTCACAGCCGATTCCGTCAAGACGAAGCGCAGAAACCATATCTATAGCTATAGTGATGCCTGGCTGAACTTCCGGCTCAACACCGCAGACTCTATCCTTACATATAAGGCAAGAGACAGCTTGCAGACCATCATCGCAAGGCAATTCAAACATAAATTCTTGTTTTGGAAGTGGGGTACCAAGGGATACCAGGTCAAGGTCATCAACTTCAACCCTCATTCCACCATATCTTATAATAACTATATCCAAGTCACCGAATAATGGCAAGACAAGAGGTATATACAACCGTAGTGAAGCTCAATTCAGAAGAGGCGAAGAACCGTCTGAAGGAGCTCGAAGATAAAGTCGCTCGTCTGAAGAAGGCAAAACAGGATGCCTTCTCGACGGGCGATTCCCGTTTAGGCGCATCCCTCGCCAAGGATCTTAAGGCCGCAGAGCGAGAGATGAAGCAATTCAAAAATTCAACCATGAGCGTCAAGGAGACACTCGACAATCTGTCAAGTGCAAGCCTCGGACAGCTGGAGAAGGCAGCTAGACATCTGAAGGGGCAGATGAAGGCAGCATCTGACCCTTCAGACTTTGCAAAATTGGACGCTCAACTCTCCAAGGTTAAGGAGCAGATGCTTGCCCTGAAGGGCGCAACACGCAAGGCTGATGAGGAAGCGAGACGCATGACCGCAACGGTGTCAAACCTGAAACATGCTTCACTCAATGACCTCAACTTCACAGCTTCAAAGCTTCGCAGCCAGATGGCTGACTACGACCCGACATCAACCATGTACGCCTCCAGAGCTTCGCAGCTGAAACTTGTGGAGGCAGAGTTGGAACGCATCCGTCAGAGCGAGAAGAAGGTGGTCACCCTCATGCAGCAGTATGACAGGGAGATTGACAGCACAAATGTGGACATCAAGGAGACCAAGAGACAGATGCAGCTCGTCAACAACACCATGGGCAACCTCAAAACCTCATCCATCCGTGACCTCGAATACTCCATCAAGGCGCTCAATCAGCAGATGCAGGGCATGCAGCGTGGTACCGAGCAGTTCAAACAGATGGAGCTGAAGGCGAAGCAGCTGAAGGCAGAACTGCAGGCAGTCAGAGCCGAGGGCGTTGCCCAGGAGTCCTGGATCAAACGCTCGGCTGACTGGTTCAACCGCATGCAGGGCATCGCCCTGGGAGCCGTCGCTGCCATCTCCGGCATCACCTTCACAGTCAAGAAGTGTGTGGAGGAGTATGCCAAAATGGATGATGAAATGACCAACGTCCGCAAGTACACTGGGCAGGCAGCCGAGGAAGTCGAGCGTATGAACGAAGACTTCAAGAAGATGGATACCCGCACACCTCGCCAGAAGCTCAACCAACTAGCCGAAGATGCCGGCAGACTCGGCATCACATCGACTGCTGCAGTTGAGGAGTTCGTCGATGGTGCCGATAAAATCAATGTCGCCCTCGGTGATGACCTCGGAGACAAGGCAGTCTCCCAAATCGGCAAGCTCGCCCAGATGTTCGGCGAAGACAAGACCAAAGGTCTGCGAGGTGCCATGTTGGCGACAGGTTCTGCAGTCAATGAACTGGCTCAGAATTCCTCTGCCTCTGCCGGTTATCTTGTTGATTTCACCGCCCGTGTGGCAGGTGTCGGCAAGCAGGCAGGCTTCACGCAGGCACAGATCATGGGTCTCGCTTCTGTCCTTGACCAGAACATGCAGCAGGATGAGACGGCGGCAACAGCTGTGCAGAACCTTCTGGCCAAGATGTTCCAGGACTCCGCAAAATTTGCTCAGATTGCAGGTCTCAATGTCAAGGAATTCGCAAAGACGTTAAAGGAGGACGCCAACGGCGCACTTCTCCAGTTCCTGGCAGCCATGCGAGCCAAGGGCGGTTTTGCCGACCTTGCACCAATGTTCGAAGAAATGAAGATGGATGGATCCAGGGCTACTGGTGTCCTAACCGTCCTCGCAGATAAACTCGATGACATCAAGACTGCCCAGAACCTGGCAAACGAAGCCTATTCCGAAGGCAAATCCGTCCTCAATGAGTTCGAGACACAGAACGAGAGTGTACAGGCTCAACTTGACAAGGCGAGCAAGAAGTTCCTGGATCTGTCCATCGAATTGGGCCAGAAACTCTATCCTGCAGCACGATATTGCATATCTGCAGCTAGTCTCGGAGTTCGGGCACTCTCCACACTCGTTGATTTCGTCAAGGATTATTGGCGCATATTAATTGTGCTGACAGCCGCCATCGTCACCTATACTGCAGTATCTAAGGCAAAGTTGATAGCAGAGAAGGCGCAAATGGCATGGCTCAACATCATGATTCTGCGCGAAAAGGCGCATCTCGTCCTTGTGGGTCTTAAGACATCTGCTCTCAAGACCATGGCAATTGTTCAGATGGCGTTGACACGTGAAATAAAACTGACCACTGCTGCGCAGATGTTGTGGAACAAAGTGTTGTTGGCCAACCCGATCACTGCCGTGATTGCTGTTGTTGCCGGACTGACAGCCGCTATCGTCACACTCTCTGAAGAGACGAGCACAGCTGAGCAGGCTCAGCGTGACTACAATGATGCCGTGACAGATGCCAACAAGCAGGCAGCAGAAGAGGAGGCATCCATCATGCGCCTCGTTTCTGCTATCCAGTCAAACACCAGTGCAGAGTCTGACCGCAAGGCAGCCCTTGAGGAACTCAACGGCAAGCTGATGCGTGAGCACCTCGGTAACATCACCGAGGAAGCAGTGCGCACAGGCAACGCTACAAGGCAGATTGAGGCTTACATTGATGTAATGAAAAAGAAGATTATCATCGATGGCCTACAGAAAAAGTTAGCTGAGTCTATAGCAAAGAGTGCTGATCTAGAGGATTGGCTAGAAGAGGGAAGAAATTATAAACCTGGATTTTTACAGGGAGTATTAGATTCCTTCAATCCTTTCCCTTCGAAAAAGGTTGCGGCAAGCAATCCACATTTTCAAAAGGATTTGGAGAGAGAGATTGACAAGGAAAAACAGTATCAGAAGCGTCTCCTTGATAAAATCAACGAGTTAGAGTCACAGCATTTCGAAGTGAGCGATCCGGAACCATGGCGCAACAATGGCTACAATGGCAAGGGCAATGATGGTACAATCATTAAGAAGCAGAGTACAGCCGTCACTCATCAGGTTTCAGAAAAAGAGCGCAAGGCTCGTGTCAAGGCAGAGAAGGCAGCTGCAGCCGAGGCACGTAAGCGCCAGGCTGAAGCCAAACGCAAGCAGAAGCAGGCTGCCGATAGCATCAAGGCTGAGACCAACGAACTGATGGCAGACAACGCCAAAGCCTATGCAGAAGGTAAGAAAACCTATCAGCAGTTCATCGATGACCGTCAAAACATACAGATCAAGGGCTTTGCAAAGCTGAAGCAGCTATATGGTGAAGAGAGCAACGAGTATAAGCAGTTGCTCGACAACCAGGTCAATGTTGTCAAGCAACATGATGCTGCCATTCAGAAGATGAATGAGCAGACCATTGAGCGTGAACGCCTGCAGAAGGAGGCTAGCATCAAAGCACAATATTATGATGTCAATTCGAAAATCTATCAGAATGATACCGCTCTCAATGAAGCCCTATATAAGAATGATGTCGAAGCCATGAAAAAACGTCTTGCACTCTACAAAGACAGAGAGGGCAGCGAGGAGTGGCTGGATCTGAAGGCTGAGATGGAACAGGCTGAGCTCGACCACCAGCTGCAGATGCAGGAGACATACCAGAACCAGCTGCGAGAACTTCGCCAGCAGTTCGGAAAGCAGGATATCGAAGCAGAGAAGCAGATGTATCTCAATGGTCTCGAGAACATCTACAAGCAGGGTCTCATCAAGGAGGAGGAATATCTGCAGATAAAGCTTGATCTCATCGAGCAGTATGCAGACCGCAAGGCGCAGCTCGAAGCTGAAGACCATGGAGCAGGCTCTACCCAGCTGAAGGTGGATAGAGTCTCTAACCGTATGGTTAACCAGGCTAAAGCTGAAGCAGGAGATGCGCAGAACCCTGCAAATGCCAGCTTCGGAGGCTACTTCTCATCTCAGATTGCCAACTACCAGAACACCATGGAGAAGCTGAAGGAGCTATATGGTGACGATGAGCAGAATCACGCAGCCTATATGCAGGCGAAGGCAATGGTGACTGCTGACTTCCTCAATGATATGGTAGAGCAGACATCTGCAGCCTACAACGGCATCAACAACATACTCTCTGCAGCATCAGCCTATGCACAGGCTTGTTCAGACCTAGAGCAGGCGAAAATCTCCAAGAACTACGAGAAGCAGATTGCTGCAGCTGGCAATAACTCGAAGAAGAAGAAAAAGCTCGAAGAGAAGAGAGACAAGGAACTGGCTGCAGCCAAGTCGAAGGCTAACAAGAAAGCGATGAAGATTGAGATTGCCCAGGCAATCGCATCAACTGCCATGGCTGCCATCAACGCATACTCTTCTGCTGCAGCCATACCTGGCACCGGCTGGATAATGGCGCCAATTGCTGCAGGGCTAGCCACAGCTGCAGGTATGATGCAGATTGCAACAATAAAGAAGCAGCATCAGGCAGAAGCAGCAGGGTATTACGAGGGTGGTTACACAGGAGGCAACCGCTATCGCAAGGAGGCAGGAGTGGTTCACGAAGGGGAGTTCGTTGCCAATCACAGAGCAGTCAACAACTCTTCTATCAGACCTGCATTCGATCTCATCGATAGAGCGCAGCGCGCCAACACCGTAGGCTCTCTGACCGCTGATGACATCAGCAGAGCGCTCGGAGCAGGAGCCAGCGCTGCTGTCGTTGCTCCTATCGTCAACGTCAGCAATGACAATGCCGAGGTACGCCAATCTCTCGATGGAGTCAATTCTGCAGTCAGCAGGCTCAACGAGAATATTGAGAGAGGTATCAAGGCTGATGTGTCTATCGCTGGCAGAGACGGCATCGACCGCAAAATCAAAGAATATCATCGTATGCTAAACAATAAGTAGATATGATTACATGCATTATCAATGGCCATAGAGCCTATCCGATATCAACATCATCCATCAAGGTGACATACGCTAATCAGTATGTCACCGATGATGGTGAATATACCTATGATATCACCTTCCCGATGAATATCCTGGCCAACCGGGAGATCTTTTCCAATGTTTCCAGATTGGAAGTCAAGAAAAACATCGCAAAGTTCGATGACTGCAAGCTCTATGTTGATAGCAAAATCATCATGAGCGGTGTTGGTACCATCCTCTCAGTGAACCAGCAGGAGGTCAAGCTGCAGATTGTTGGAGGCAAATCCCGCATCAAGTTCAATAACAAGATGACCAAGCACTACATCGATGAGATTGACCTGGGCATCGCTGACAAGCCTGGTTATACAGTTGATAAGGGGTGGTCGCAAGGATTTAAAAACCTTCAAAAGATCAATGACATCTATAGACTGAATGAAGATAAGTCGGAGTTCCTGGGAGTGGAAGGAAAATGGTGCTTCGTACCTGTTCGTGACGAAACAAATGATATGATTGCAAATTTTGTTGGAGTAGATAAAACGAAGCAATTTATAGGAAGCAATGCACCATTTATCTCAAACCTGGCTGTTCAGCCAAACATAATGTATATCTTCCGTAAAGTCATAGAATACGAAGGATATACTCTCAAGCGCAATGACTTCGACTGCAAACCGTGGAACCAGCTATATATAGCTTCGGCTTTCAAATCTCGAGAACTTCGCAGAGCCCTTCCGCACTGGTCATCTTATACATTCATTGAAGAATTCCGGAAATTCTTCAATGCCTCCATCTACTTCGATGAAGCCCAGAAGACCTGCAGCATCATCAGTTCCTCAGAGTTAAGTTCTGTAGATTCAATTGAGATAGAACCGCTGGATGAATATTCAGCAGACTATGACGAGGACGGATCTTTCAGTACTTCATCAACCGCTAACCTGGAGTATAAACTGGATAATTCAGCCAACAGGGGTAGCTATGAGTGCATACCTAAGAAGGTTTTTGACAATTTCAATATAGTGAAAAGTGTTGAATACTTTGGTGCGCTTGATCAGTTTCCTCTGACTACCATGGGATGGTCTGAGAAGAAAAAACGGCAGACTATCATTGAGTACCTCAGAAGTTACTACATATATGTAGAGAATGAGGATGGTACGAAAAAATGGCAGATGGCAGGTGTATGGTCACCGTTAATCAGGGACAGTTCTTCTGATGAATATGTCGATCTGAGCATTTCTCCTGCAGCACAAGTTGTAGAAGATATCAATTTTAGGACAGGATTACTAGAAGATAATTACTACGAGAAGCGTTGCCTGCTGTCAATACCTAATGACAAGGAAGCGGATTCCAAGGAGTGCGATGTTGATGATGACGGATATAGCTACACATCCGTACAGGATGCCATAGATGATGAGTCAAGCATGGATGACAGCGAAGCTGAAGAGGAGGTCATGAGTGTCTTTTTCATACTGCCAGGCAAAGTGCAGGCATTTAACGTGCCATACGGCAGGATTTCATGGGTAGGTGAAAAATCAAGATGGCCAATGTTCATCACAGATTATCGCATTAACAGTGATTATACTTATGAGGGTATATTAGTGACTGCCGGCAATAATTTTTCGCTATCCCTGAATTCAGTAGCCAATGGTGCAGTATCATTAGCAGAGTTCCATAGCAAGGCATTTAAGATTGACAACAGAAATTGCATGGAGGTCAAGTTCAAGTCAGATGTCATACCGGACCCTTCCAAGATATACATCATCAGAAATAAGCGATTCGTGTGCGAAAAGATTGAGATGGAAGTCAAGGATGATACCATCGAGCCTATCTATACTGGCTACTTCTATATGCTATCATAATATAATAAGGTGAGGTACGTTTCCGTATTTCACCTTATTATATATATATATACTACAGGATTCCCTTATAATTCTTGATGTACTCATTCGCAGCCTTGATATCCTTAGGTGTGTAGATGTCGGTGATGAGGATAGAGGAGTGTCGTGCCTGGTCTCGCACCGACAAGACATCGGCATTCGCCTTCAGCATATTGGTGATGCCAGTATCCTTCAGACTGTAGAACTTATAGCGGTCGGAGAATCCAAGCGCCTTGCGTAGGTTTCTTCCCCAATAGTCTCTGAAACTCTTCTCACTCTTGCGAGTCTCACCAGGGCAGAAGTTATCTGAGAACAGATAATAGTGACTAGGGTATGAGAAAACATTGAGGTCTATCATCAACTTGATGACGTGAGACGGCAGGGTGATGATGGCATCATTTCCGTTCTTCGTATGCGACCCATGGAGCGATAGGGTCTGAGCATCCAAGTGGAAGTCTTCAATCTTCAGGTATGAGAGTTCTCTAGGGCGGACGAAGAGATAGTGCAGTATCTCGCAAGCAAGCAGGAAATGCCTGTTTTTCTCGAAGAGGTAGTTGCGTATCTGCATCATCACGTCGTCAGGTATGACTTCACGCTCCTTCAGATGCCGGGTACGGATTCGGCTGAATCCTTCTGTCGGATTGTGAGAGATGTAGCCTCGCTCTAGCAGATAAGTTGAGAATGTGCGTAGCCAGCCGAGATAATTGTTCCTGGTTATAATGGTGTTGTTGCGGTCGATGAAGACGTAGTCAAGGAACTTGGAGACGAACTGTCTGTCGAACTGATAGGAGAAGTGGATGTCTATCTTCTTCTCCTCAATCCAGAGTTCCATGACTCGCACACGACTAGAGTAGTCGATATATGAATCATCACGCAAGCTATGCTCATTACATAGCTTCTCGAGATATCTCTTATATCGTTCCAGAACTGTAGTGAAAAGGGTGTATTCAAGTGGGCGATCCTTCACAACCCAGGGATTCCAGCCACTTTCTAGCTTTTGGGTGATGCGCTTCATCAGCTGATCAGCATACACTCTCTGATTATGCTTGCCCTTGATGTGGTCAAGCATAATCTTCTTTTGGTGCATCTTGCCGATTGCTGGATCGAAGCAAGAGAACGAAACATAACACTCGCTTTTCTGATGGAAGGTAGGAAGCTTCCACGCAATGACATGGTGAATATCGTCACCTGCCAAACCTGAGAAATAATTTTTTTTAGCCATATCTTTAATTTTTTAGAAATATGGCCTAAATCTTATCATTTTTTATACTTTACCGACTTTTCACCGAGTATTTTTGCAGCGAACAGCCTATATTGTCTGATACTCAATAAGTTACCAAAAAATTCGTCGGGATTACTGGACTCGAACCAGCGACCTCATCGTCCCGAACGACGTGCGCTACCAACTGCGCTAAATCCCGTTTTGTGGTACTTATGAGTACAAAGACGGTGCAAAGGTACACCAAAATCTCCATAATACCAAATAAAAAAGCACTTTTTTATCTTTTTTGAAAAGTTTTTCACTTAAAAATTTGGTGGAACCAAATAATTGTTGTACCTTTGCACCCGCAAATGAGAAATCATCTGTAAGAGTATGGTGCCATAGCTCAGTTGGTAGAGCAAAGGACTGAAAATCCTTGTGTCCCCGGTTCGATTCCTGGTGGTACCACTTAAAAAGCCGAACTTCTTCAAAGAGGTTCGGCTTTTTGGTGTTTTTAAGGCTTTTGCCCTTTCAGGGCGCATAGCTATCTGGTAATGTTAACCTAGGGCGTTGCCCTAGGCTATGTTGAGGGCTTGGATTTCTGCGTCTTTTTTCTTTCTTTTCCCTTTTTCTTCGATATATTTCGGGTATTTGTCCCTTTTGTTGCTAGATTTGTCTGATATTTAGCGTGAGATTGCGGTATTCTAACCTACTTTTGCAATCTTGCTCATGGGATGTTTGCAGCTTTTCGCTCAGACTCGCACCATTAAGGGTGAAGTGACAGATGCACAAAAACTCAGCTATCTTTGCAATATTTGATGCGTAAATACGTTCTTTAGATAAAGCAAAGATAGCTATAAACCAAAAGAACAATGAAGAATATTTTAGGAAAAGCCATATTGCTGGCTACAGCGCTCTTGTTCTCTATCACGGGCACGAGTTGCAGTAATGATGATACTACCACTCCCGAAAAGGAGAAGACATACGATATGAGTGGCTTCGCCAAGGGAGCCGATGTAAGTTGGATTACAGAGATGGAGCAGAACGGAAAGAAGTTCTATAATGCTAACGGTAAGGCTACTGAGTGCATGGCGCTTCTCCGCGACCTCGGCATGAACTCCATCCGTCTTCGTGTATGGGTAAATCCTGAGAATGGATGGAACGGAAAGAATGATGTGGTGGCAAAGGCATGGAGAGCTCAGCAGCTCGGTATGCGACTGATGATTGACTTCCACTACTCTGATACCTGGGCAGACCCATCCAAGCAGGGCGTTCCAGCTGCCTGGAAGAACTATGATTTCGAGCAGATGAAGCAGGCGGTTGCCGATCATACCAAGGATGTATTGAATGCCTTGAAGGCAAGAGGCGTCAACGTAGAGTGGGTACAGGTAGGTAACGAGACCACCGACGGAATGCTCTGGAATGATGAGGATGGCGATGCTGCCCTGAAGGTGACAGGCCGTGCCTCTAAGAACATGGCTAACTTTGCCGCTTACATCAATGCCGGTTATGATGCCGTCAAGGCGATTTATCCGGAGGCTAAGGTGATCGTGCATCTCGACAAGGGAAACAATCTGAGCCAATATACCTGGATGTTTGATGGTTTGAAGCAGAATGGAGCCAAGTGGGATGTCATCGGTATGTCGCTCTATCCAGATTGGATTACTGATAAGACCTGGGAGCAGGTTTCTGATGACTGTCTCAGCAACATCAAGACCCTTTCCGGCAAATACAACTGCGATGTCATCATCTCAGAGATTGGTATGGTGTGGAATTCTGAGAATGCCGCTCCATTCCTCAAGAAGATGGTGGATGGCTGCAAGGCTATCTCTACCTGCGAGGGCGTGTTCTACTGGGAGCCTGAGTGCAACAGCGGCTGGAACGGCTACGACAAGGGAGCCTTCGACAACAGCGGCAAGCCAACCGCAGCACTCGATGCTTTCAAGTAATCGGGTAAGTTAGCTTTCTTCGCTTCCTTTGGGAGCGATAGAAAGCGAATTTTAAAATGGAATGCAAAACTAACTTAAAAGAAAAGATATGATCAAGAGAAGCATAACTTTCGTGTCTCTTGCCCTGGCGTTTTCTACCATGTGCCAGGCACAGAGCAGAAAAGTCATTAATTTGCTATCGTGGGATTTCTCCCGCGATGGCAAAGCGTGGTCTCAGGTAGCCGTGCCTCACGACTGGGCTATCGCGGGTCCTTTCGATAAGAAATGGGACCTGCAGATGGTGGCTATCGAGCAGAATGGCGAAAAGGAGAAAACCGAGAAGTCGGGACGCTCTGGAGCTCTCCCTTGGATTGGAGAGGGCGTGTATAAGATGAATCTTCAGTTGCCGAAGGGCTACAAGCGTGCCGTCCTCGTATTTGATGGTGCGATGAGTCAGCCTGTGGTGAGCGTGAATGGCAAGGAGGCTGGCAGATGGGCTTACGGCTACAATGCCTTCCGCATCGACATCACACCTTACGTGCAGTTTGGCGGCAAGAAGAATCTCGTAGAGGTTCATCTCAACAATGTAGAGGAAAGCAGCCGATGGTATCCAGGCGGCGGTCTTTACCGTCCGGTTTCCGTGGAACTTTACGGCAACGAGAACTTCTCTACCTGGGATACCTTCGTGCGTACCCTGAAAGCAGACAAGCAGGAAGCCGAAGTGGAAGTGAACGCCCTGCTGGAAGGAAAGATTGGAAAGTCGGGCAAGACGGTCATCGCCTTGCTTGATGAGGCTGGTACCAAGGTTGCCGAGCAGACCATCTCTGGTGCAACCCCAGCCATCAAGACTACCCTGAAGGTAGCGAACCCTCAGCTCTGGTCTCCGGAATCTCCTTATCTCTATCAGGTGAAGTTAACCCGATATGAAGGAAAGAAGGTGGATGATGTCCAGACGCTGAAGACCGGTATCCGAACCATCTCGGTATCCAAGAATAATGGTTTCCAGCTCAATGGCATCACCCGCAAGATCAAGGGTGTCTGCCTGCACCACGACCTCGGTCCGTTGGGAGCAGCAGAGAACAAGGCTGCCCTCATCCGCCAGATCAAGACGATGAAGGAGATGGGTTGCGATGCTATCCGTACTGCCCACAACATGCCTTCTACCATGCAGATGGAAATCTGCGACTCTCTCGGTATGATGGTAATGGCTGAGAGCTTCGATATGTGGATTTATCCTAAGTGCAAGAATGGTTACGCCAAGTTCTTCAAGGAGTGGAGCGACAAGGATATCACCAACCTGGTGAAGCATCACCGCAACCATCCTAGCATCATCATGTGGAGTATCGGTAACGAGATTCCTGAGCAGTGGAGCAAGGAGGGTATGGAGATTGCCAAGCATCTGCAGGATCTCTGTCATCAGTACGACCCATCCCGTCCGGTAACCCAGGGTATGGATAGGGCTGAGGATGCCCTGAAGAGTGGATTTGCCCAGGTGATGGACGTGCCGGGCTTCAACTATCGCGTACATAAGTATTATAAGAATATCGAGCAGTTGCCTCAGGGATTCCTCCTGGGTTCTGAGACTGCTTCTACCGTCAGCTCCCGTGGCGTATATAAGTTCCCGGTTCAGGTGCGTGCCAGCAACAACAATCCATACGCCGACGGCCAGTGCTCCAGCTATGACACGGAGTATTGCTCCTGGAGTAATCTTCCGGATGATGACTGGAAGATGCAGGATGATTACAGTTGGGTAATCGGAGAGTTTGTATGGACGGGCTACGATTATCTGGGCGAGCCGACTCCTTATGATACCTACTGGCCAAGCCGCAGCAGTTACTTCGGAATCTGCGACCTTGCCGGACTTCCAAAGGATAGGTATTATATGTATCGTGCCCGCTGGAACGAGCATCAGCACACCACCCATCTTCTTCCTCACTGGAACTGGAAGGGTAGAGAAGGACAGGTTACCCCTGTATATTGCTACACCGATGGTGTGGAAGGCGAGCTTTTCGTAAACGGCAAGAGCCAGGGCAGGGTTCGCAAGGACAAGTCAAGTCGTCTGGACCGCTATCGCCTCCGTTGGAACAATGTGAAGTATGAACCAGGCGAGATTCGCGTGGTTACCTACAACCAGTATGGCGACAAGGTAGGCGAGGACGTGAAGCGTACAGCCGGTGAACCAGCCCAGATGAAGTTCAGCGTGGAGACTCCAGATCATGAGCCTATCGCCTGCATGGTAGAGGGATGCACCGATGAACACAATGTGCTTCTGAATGCCGATGGAAAAGACCTCGCTTTTGTTACCGTGAGCCTTCTGGATAAGGACGGTAATGAGTGTCCGCTCGCCGATGATGAGCTTACCTTCGAGGTAAAGGGTGCCGGAACCTTCAAGGCAGCATGCAATGGTGATGCTACTTCGCTCGATTCCTTCACTCAGCCACACATGCGACTCTTCTCAGGCAAACTCGTTATTGTTGTTCAGAGCAAGGCACAGAAGGGCGACATCATCCTCACCGTAAAGGATGGCAAGCGCAATATGGAAAAGTCGCTTACGCTGCAGGCAATATAATACAAACTTATTAATGATAATTATAGATTCCCTTAGGAGAAGAAGTTCTTGCTCCTAGGGGAATTCTTCGTTCAGCGACGTTGAATGTGTGTTCAAAACTTATTCTTTTGTTATTTTTCTCTAATAATATTTGGCATTGTCGTGAATAATGTGTATTTTTGCAGCTATGAACAAATCACTAACCGCTTTATCTAGAATAAGCATGGCGATAGCTATGCTTTTTATAACCATAGCGCTCCATGCGCAACGTTTCGTCAACACCACCCTGGATGGTGCTCAGGCTGTCTATGCCATTACCCAAGATACGTCAGGAGTTGTCTGGCTGGGTACCGACAATGGTCTCTACAGTTATGATGGCTATCACGACTATCGTCATTTTGCTTCCCATTCCTTTAATCATATCCGCATCAATGCGCTCGGTTTCGAGGGCAGCATGCTCTATCTGGCTACAGGCAGTGGAATGCTGAAGTTTGATACGCAGAAGGGAACCTATGCTTCTGCGCCAGCAACGGAATCTGATGGAGACAAGGGCAGGAAAAAGGCGGTAAGGGAGTTGCGAGTGCTTGATATGAAGGGCAGGAAAGATGCCTTTGGCAACGATGTGTATGCGATTCTGCATACACAGAAGGGACTTCTGGTGGGTTCCCTCTCCGGACTCCGCCTCAACCAGCGTCAGATTCTCCTGACTCCCGGTGCACAGCCACTGGTGAATGCTCTGGCTTACGATGCCAAGCGCCACTGTTACTGGATTGGTACCGAGGGAGCCTTGTACTGTGCCGACCAGGCTTTGCAGAACTTCTCCAAGATTGCGGCGCTGGATGGAAACTCCGTGAAGTGTCTGGACGAAGACCAGGATGGCAATCTCTATATCGGTACAGACAATGGTCTTTATCGTATGGCGATGAACAACAGTCTGGAGCATTTCGCTCACGATTCACGCAATGAGGCAACCATCCCTAACAATATCGTATGGTCCTGTTATGTGGATAAGTGGCAGAATGTGTGGATCGGTACCGATCACGGACTTTCCCGTTTATCTACCCATACCTTCTATCGCTTCACTTCGCTCGGTAAGATTACCTTCTCGGGCGAGGGCAACTGTCTGCATGCTATCCTTCAGACCCGCAGCGGCGACTGGTGGATGGGCGGAACCAACGGCTTGATTCACTATGCAGAGGGAGTGCGTGTGCAGGGTGCAGCTTCTGAATATCAGAATGTGGTATGGTATAAGCAGAACAATCCTTCGGCTCCTCTTGCTCACAACCGTGTGCGCAAGATTTATGAAGACAAGGAGGGCGATGTATGGATCTGTACAGACCACGGCATCAACCTCTATCAGAAGAATACGGGAAAGTTGCTCAACTTCATCGTCTATGACAAGACCGGCAAGTTTTCTACTGCCTGGGCTTATGATATCCTTCAGGATCAGCAGGGCAGGATGTGGATGGCATCCTATCAGGGTGGTGTCTTCGTGTTGGACAAGCAGCGCCTTCTGGCAGCCATCTCGCAGTCATCTGCAGCAACAGCTACCTGCGTGGCAGATCATCATTTCTCTGACAAGGGCAAGAACGCCCTCTCGGGTCTGCACATCGGACAGCTGGTGCTCGATGGCAAGGGAATGGTCTGGGCTTCCTCTCATAATCACCTCGACCGTATCGATACCCGTACCCTTCGCATCTCCCATATCCCAGGCAATGATGCCATCAATTATCTGATGACATCTGGCAACGGAAATGTGTGGGTAGGATACAATGCCGGCGTGAAGTGCTTTATGGTGAACCTGCCGATGAAGGGCAAGGAACTGGAAAGCAAGGAATGGAAAATCGGTGACAAGGTGGTCTCCATGTGCGATGTTGAAAACAAGATCTGGGTGGTGGCAGGCAATGCCTGCAGCGTACTGGATCCGGAAAACAACAGCTTCAGATTCTTCATTCCGATGGAGGATCCGAACAATATCTATTATTCCAAGCTGAACCACGAAGTGGTGATGGCTGGCAACGATGGCTTCATCTCCATCCGTGCCGACCTTTCCATGCCGAAGGACGGCAAGGCGCAGCTGCTCCTGGCGGGTATCGTGGTGAATGGCAGACAGACTCAGGATGCCCTGCTCGATGAGAACATTGAGGGAACACCGGGTGTTTCTCCTGTAGGGCTGAAGACGCTGGTTCTGGCGCATGATGAGAACAACTTTACGCTCCAGCTGTCTGATTTGCCTTTTGCCGATCATCCTACTGCCGTCTATGCCTATCGTCTGGAGGGTAGCGACCACGAGTGGCACTATCTGGACAAGGGCAATCTTGATATCACTTACAATGGATTGTCGTATGGCGATTATCATCTCAGCGTGCATGTAGTGGATGGCGAGGGAAATATCGGAGATGAAGTTTATCAGCTTGAAATCTCCGTTCTCCCACCATGGTATCTCACCATCTGGTGCAAGCTGTTCTATCTTACCCTCCTGATTGTGGGTATCGCCTGGGTTGTCAATGCCCATTTCGTAAGAAAGCAGTTGAAGGAGGCGAAAAAGCAGAAGGAAGAAATCCTGGAGCAGGTACAGGCGCGTATGCAGTTCTATGCCAGCCTTGCCGATGACCTGAAGAATGCCGCTGCTCACCAATCGTTCGAGGAGGTTAACCATCTGGTAGTCTCTAATCTCGATGTGAATGCTTCCGCCGGCGATTCTGAGTCGGCAATGATTGTAAATTTCAATGGTCAGCAGACTACTCCGGAAGTTGAGATCGATGATTTGGATAGGAAACTGCTCGACGAGATTAAGGAGACGATAGAAGAGAATATGGTGGATTCCGACTTTAACGTGTCGGTGCTTCAGGAGAAGATGGGCATGGGAAACAAGCAGCTTTACCGCAAGCTGAAGGCGCTTACGGGTCAGACTCCGGTGGAGTATATCCGTGATATGAGAATGCGCAAGGCGGCAAAATTACTGAAGGCAGGCAAGTTCAGCGTGTCGGAGGTAATGTACACCGTAGGCTTCTCTAACAGCAGCTATTTCTCGAAGTGTTTCTCCAAGGCGTTTGGAATGACTCCTACCGAGTTTATGCGCAGTTCAAAAGTATAAGGATTAAAGTTCAAGCGATATGTTGCCAATATTAACGATTACAGGTTCCGACAGCACCGGCGGCTCTGGTGTGCAGGCGGATATCAAGACGATATTCGAATTGGGAGGTTATGCCGTTTCGGCGATAACCAGCATCACCGTGCAGAATACGCTGGGTATCCAGGAGTTCTTCGATATTCCTGCCGAGATTGTTTCCGGACAGATAGAGGCAATCATGAACGATATGCAGCCCAACATTGTTAAGGTGGGAATGATACGCAAGGTTGAGACGCTGAATGTGCTCATAGATGCCTTGACCAAGTATCGTCCCGACCACATCATCTACGCCCCTTCCATCTGGTCGAGCCAGGGCGATGCGCTGATGACAGAGGATGTGGTGAGCCAGATTAAATACCGCTTGCTTCCGCTCTGCTCGGTAGTCGTGGCGAGAAAGAAGGAGAGCGACATCATTCTTCAGAACTCCCGACTTCTGGAGCTTGCCGAGAAGCAGGGGCTCAGGATTTACCGGCTCGATAATGCCAATTCGCATGGTCTCATCAACCGCTTCTCTTCTGCCCTTGCCATCTATCTGAATCAGGGCAAGAAGATGGAGGAAGCGTTGGCGATGGCGCAGGATTTCATCAATATAGAACTGGCTAGGGAGAGTAATCTGCAGGGTAGGAGTTCCGATCTTTACAACCAGTTTATCTCGCAGGTGAATAACTTCTGCCGCACCTATAGCGATGTGCATTTCTATGCCGACCAGCTGAATGTGAGTGGCCGCTATCTGGCGCAGGTTACCCGCCGCATCTCCGGCAAGACGCCGAAGGCAATCATCGATGAATACATCGTGAAGGAGATAGAGCGCGAGCTTTCTACCACCACGCATACGGTGCAGGAGATAGCCAACACCTTCGGCTTCTCATCCCAGGCTCATCTCACTAAGTTTTTCAAGAAGATGAGAGGGGTCACGCCTTCTGCTTTCAGGCAGAAAGGCTGAAAACAGGTGGTTTTTGACCAAAAAGTTAAAATAATTAAGTTAAATTAGAAACACGGACAAATTGAATTTGTCCGGCTCTTTTGTCCGGGTGCTTGTAAAGGCTTAAATGTTAGTAACTTATAAGCTGCCGGACAATTTGTCCGGACAAATTCAATTTGTCCGTGTTATTTTTTTCTTTGCTTTTTAACTCTATGTTTTCCTTCTCGGAACTCATAGACTTAGGAGCCATAAAACTATGAGTTGTTTTTGTTCAAAACTGCGAATGAAAGCTATTGAGCCAAGTTTAAGCGGATTTTCTATAATCGAATTTTTTCGTAACGAAACTTTTCGCAAAGATACGAAAAAATAAAGATGCTCAGATGATAAAACCCTTAAATTATTATTGTTTAATAGTTTTCGGATAGAAAGTCAAGGTTTTACCTATTTATATAAGTTTTAAAGGAAAGCTTCCTGTAGATTGCTCTTTGCCGCTCAATCTGTGTAGAGCTTTGTATATTTCGGAATATGGCTTATACTTTTGCGAATCTCTCTTTATACAAAATGACTCAATGTTTGCAGAATTTGGAACTTTTTTCTGCTGTTTCGGCGAAAAGTGTTTCCTTTGCAGCCGTAAATAGATAAAATTAAAAGAATTATGGCAGAAAATAGACAAGAATTGAACCGCAACTTGGCTCAGATGCTCAAGGGTGGTGTGATTATGGACGTAACAACTCCAGAACAGGCAAAAATCGCAGAGGCAGCAGGTGCATGCGCAGTAATGGCGCTGGAACGTATTCCAGCTGACATCCGTGCAGCAGGTGGTGTTTCCCGTATGAGCGACCCTAAGATGATCAAGGGTATTCAGGAGGCTGTTTCTATCCCTGTAATGGCTAAGTGCCGCATCGGTCACTTCGCTGAGGCTCAGATTCTTCAGGCTATAGAAATCGACTATATTGACGAGAGCGAGGTGCTCTCTCCAGCAGATAATGTTTATCACATCGACAAAACTCAGTTCGACGTGCCATTCGTTTGTGGTGCCAAGAATCTGGGTGAGGCGCTCCGCCGTATTGCTGAGGGTGCTACCATGATCCGTACCAAGGGTGAGCCAGGAACAGGTGATGTGGTTCAGGCTGTTACCCACATGCGTATGATGCAGAGCGAAATCCGCCGCCTGGTTTCTATGAGCGAGGATGAACTTTACGAGGCAGCCAAGCAGTTGCAGGCTCCTTACGACCTGGTGAAGTATGTTCACGAGAACGGCAAGTTGCCAGTGGTTAACTTCGCTGCCGGTGGTGTGGCTACTCCAGCTGATGCTGCCCTGATGATGCAGCTCGGTGCCGAGGGTGTATTCGTAGGTTCAGGTATCTTCAAGAGCGGTAACCCAGCTAAGCGTGCTCAGGCTATCGTGAAGGCTGTTACCAACTACAACGACCCTAAGATGCTGGCTGAGTTGAGCGAGGACCTCGGCGAGGCAATGGTAGGTATCAATGAGCAGGAGATTGCTTTGCTCATGGCAGAAAGAGGAAAATAATGAGAATAGCTGTATTAGCTTTACAAGGCGCTTTTGCTGAGCACAGACAGAAGTTGGCTCAGTTGGGCGTGGATAGTTTTGAGGTTCGCCAGTTGAAGGATTGGGACCAGCCGAAGGATGGCTTGATTATTCCGGGTGGTGAGAGTACCACCCAGGCGAAACTCTTGAATGAACTGGGATTGATGGAGCCTGTGAAGGAGGCGATTGCTGCCGGCTTGCCAGTTTATGGTACCTGTGCCGGTTTGATTCTTCTTGCCAAGAAGATTGAGGGCGAACCTAGTCAGCGCATTGCTTCGATGGACATCACGGCTTTGAGAAATGCCTACGGTCGCCAGTTGGGCAGTTTCTACATTGAGGCTCCGATGAAGGGCATCGAGGGAAATATCCCTATGACTTTCATCCGTGCCCCTTATATTAAAGAGGTGTGGGGAGATGCCGAGGTCTTGGCGGAGGTAGATGGTAAGATTGTGGCTGCCCGCCAGGGTAACCAGCTGGTTACAGCCTTTCATCCCGAATTGAACGAAAGTCTGGAGATTCATAAGTATTTCCTGGAAATGTGCAAGAAGTAAAATTCAGGATTCTATTTGCAGAATCCATATCATAAAGCAAAAAGCCTTGCGGAATCCGGCAAGGCTTTTTGCTTTTATAGTTTTACTCATTCTGAATGTTCTTCTTATAACAGCTCCGGAAGCTGGAAGAGCTTCACGCTGTTGCTGCCCTTGATGAGGATGTAATGGTCGTGAGGTTGGTTCGCCTTGAGCGCTTCCTTCACTTCCTCTACATTCTGGAACTTGCGGTAGCTGCATGGAATATCCTTGAATTCTTCGCCTACCAGCCATACATTCTCCAGACCGGCTGCCTGCAACTGGTCTACTACCTTCTGATGCTCCTCGTGGCTCACTTCGCCGAGCTCGCCCATCTGTCCGAGAATCGCCATCTTATGAGGCACATCCATCACGCGGAAGTTCTCGATGGCGGCAGCCATGCTTGATGGGTTTGCATTGTAGGCATCTACCACCAGCTTGTTGTGCGCCGTCTCTTCCAACTGCGAACGGTTGTTGCTTGGGATGTAGTTCTCCAGGGCATGATCTATCTGCTGAGGCTTCACATCGAAATGAAGACCGATGGTGATGGCGGCAAGCATGTTGTCGATATTGTAAGAGCCGATGAGATGAGTCTGAACCTCATGCCAGTCGAAACTCTCGGCGCGCCAGCGGAACTTCAGGAATGGAGCGCAGGAGATGACTTCTCCCCATACATCGCAGTTCTCATCCTTGCCGTAGGTAATGAGGCGGTTGATGTTGCGCTGCTCAGCCATCTGCATCAGATGCTCGTTGTCGGCATTGATGAAGACGAGGGCATCGTTGGCTGCGAGGTAATCATAGAGCTCTCCCTTGGTCTTCTTCACGCCTTCGAAACTGCCGAATCCCTGCAGGTGGGCACGGCCTACGTTGGTAATCATACCGCAGGTTGGCTCCACGTATTCCACGAGTTTTCGGATGTCACCAGGATGGGAAGCACCCATCTCTACAACGGCAATCTCATTCTCTGGTGAGAGACGGAAGAGCGTCTTTGGTACGCCTACGTCATTATTGAAGTTACCCTGGGTGAACATCACGTTGAACTTCTCGCCGAGAACGGCAGAGACGAGTTCCTTGGTGGTGGTCTTGCCGTTGGTGCCGGTGATTCCTACTACAGGAATATCGAAGTGGCGGCGATGCTCACGGGCTAGTTCCTTGAAGGTGGTGAGGCAATCCTCTACGAGGATGTAGCGCTCGTCGCCTTCCTTGGCATACTCTTTTTCATCAACAATCACATAGGCACAGCCTTTCTCCAAAGCCATGTCGGCAAACTTGTTGCCATCAAACGATGCGCCCTTTAAAGCCAGGAAGATGCTGCCCTTTGGGCAGTCGCGGCTGTCAGTGGTAATCACTGGGTGCGCTTGGTAAATCTGATAGAGTTCTGAAATATCCATAGTCTATAACTGTTATTTTGGGTGCAAAAGTAATCTAAATTATGGACATAACAAACAATTTTCCCAAAAAATGATGGTAATCTCGAATATTCTTTCTATTTTTGCAGAAATATTCGATGAATCTTTAGAAAGTGAGGCTCTTTATGGGTAGTAGAGATGAAAAAGATAAAACGAAAGTAAGGAAGGAAAAGCTGGCAGGCTATTTCTATAATCTATCCCAGTTGATATTTACGGGAACTGGGGTTGGAGGCGTGTTGCCGTTTTTACATGGAACGGCTTCATTAGGTGATATTTCCGTATTAGTTTTTGGCGCAGTTGCAACAGCAGGCTTTGCGTATGCTGCCAATCGAATTTTAAAATATTAAAGTTATGAGCTATTTGGCATTGTTTTTTTTAGTATGCTCGATTTTCAGTCTTGGTTTTATTGCTTGGACTTATACTAAGTCGGGTGAAAAGTGGCTTAAAGAATTGTAGAATCATGAGCTATTTGGCATTGTTCTTTTTAGTTTGCTGTATTGTCGGTGGAAGTTTTTTAGCTTGGTTATATACAAAACCAGGCGAAAAATGGTTGAAAGATTTGTAAAATATTAAGCTATGGAAGTTTACAATGGACTATTGTTTTTCTTTGTGGTTGGAACAATCATAGGTGGAAGCTTTCTTGCTTGGACTTACACAAAGCCAGGTAAAAAGTGGCTTAAGGAGTTATAATCCGATGGAATATACAATTAATATTAAGGGGCGCTTGATGGATTTGAGTACCCCTCAGGTGATGGGCATCCTGAACGTTACGCCCGACAGTTTCTACTCTGGTAGTAGAAAGCAGACAGAAATGGAGATAGCTCAGAGAGCTAATCAAATCATAGAAGAAGGTGGAAGCATCATTGATGTGGGCGCATTCTCCACCCGTCCCGGTGCCGATGAAGTATCGGAAGAGGAGGAGGGAAGACGCCTGAAGTTCGCTCTCGACATCGTTCGCAGGGAGCAACCGGATGCTGCCGTCTCCGTAGATACCTATCGCCCAACCTTGGCACGCAAGTGTATCGAGGAGTGGGGAGCCGATATCATCAACGATGTATCAGAAGGTGGAATCACAGGCATCGCCAATGTGCCGCTGGAGCAGAGACAGGAGGAATATCCTGAAATGTTCCGGGTGGTGGGCGAACTGAAGGTACCTTATATATTAATGTCGGTGCAGCCTACGCTCGAAACGATGATGAAGGGCTTTGCAAGAGAGGTGCAGCAGTTGCGTGACCTGGGAGCCAAGGATATCATCCTCGACCCGGGCTTCGGATTCGGCAAGAATCTCATCCAGAATTATCAGATTTATAATGAGATGGAGAAGTTGAACGTGATGGAACTTCCTGTGCTTGTAGGTATCTCCCGTAAGAGTATGATATATAAGCTGTTGGGTGGAGATGCTACGACATCGCTCAATGGAACTTCCGTGCTCGATACCATCGCTCTGATGAAGGGCGCCAGCATCCTCAGAGTGCACGATGTGAAAGAAGCTGCTGAGGCTGTGAAGATAATAGAAGCAATGAAGGAGGGACGCACATGATAGAATTTGGCATTAAAGACTTTCTCGATATTCTCCTGGTAGCCTCGCTGCTGTTCTATGTTTATCGTCTGATGAAGGAATCGCGCTCACTGAACATCTTCGTGGGCATCATGCTCTTCGTGCTTATCTGGCTCTTTGTGAGTCAGATACTGGAAATGCGCCTGCTGGGTTCTATCCTGGATAAACTGGTGAGCGTGGGAGTTATCGCCCTCATCGTCATCTTCCAGGAGGATATCCGTAGATTCCTCTATGAGATAGGTTCGCAGAAAGGTATGCGCCGGTTGGTTCGGTTCTTCCACTCCAGCAAGGAGAGCCAGAAGGAGGCTAACAAGGAGACCATCATGCCGATTGTGATGGCGTGTATGAGTATGGCGAAGAAATACGTAGGTGCTCTTATCGTTATCGAGCGAGGCGTTCCACTGAAGGACATCATGGATACGGGTGAGGAGATTGACGCCAAGATAAACCAGCGGCTGATAGAGAACATCTTCTTCAAGAACTCGCCGCTTCATGATGGAGCCATGGTGGTGAGCAATAAGCGCATTATGGCAGCCGGATGTATTCTGCCTGTGAGCCATAACCTCGATATTCCGAAAGAACTGGGACTCCGCCATCGTGCCGCTCTCGGAATATCACAGAGCAGTGATGCCATCGCCGTCATCGTATCTGAGGAGACCGGACGAATCAGCGTGGCCATCAAGGGCGAGTTCAAACTCCGACTCTCGGCCGAGGAACTTGAAAGCATCCTTACTTTGGAGATGATATAAGTAAAGTGAAGAGTGAAGAATTCATCACTTTTCCTACTACGTAAACCTTTACGACATGAATAATCTCCCGATTTAGCTTTTTTTACACATTTTAATCGCTGCTATTTCAAAGAAAATGTGTACTTTTGCAAAGTCGATGTGGCAAAAAGGCGAAAAACAAGATAACATCGCCTAACACTTTGACAGATCTACTTAGGAAACAACAAAATATATAAAATATTAAAAAGTAAAATGGATTTATTACAGCAAATCGTAGCTCGCGCTAAAGCTGACAAGCAGCGCATCGTGCTCCCTGAAGCAGAAGAGGAGCGTACATTGAAAGCAGCCGATAAAGTTTTGGCTGATGATCTCGCAGACATCATCCTCATCGGTAACCCTGCCAATATTAAGAATCTCGCTGCTCAGTGGGGTCTTAACAACATCGACAAGGCTACTATCGTTGATCCACAAAACAACCCTAAGACTGAGGAGTATGCTGAGAAGCTCGCTGAACTTCGTAAGAAGAAGGGCATGACTGTTGAGCAGGCTCGTGAACTCGTAACTAAGAACAACCTCTATCTCGGTTGTATGATTATCAAGACTGAGGGCGCTGACGGTCAGATTTCTGGTGCATTGAGCACTACTGGCGATACTCTCCGTCCAGCTCTTCAGATTATCAAGTGTACTCCAGGTATCACTTGCGTAAGTGGTGCTATGTTGCTCATCTCAGACCAGAAGCAGTATGGTCAGGATGGCATTGTAGTAATGGGTGACGTTGCTGTAACTCCAAACCCTACAGCAGACCAGCTTGCTCAGATTGCCTATACTACAGCTCATACAGCTCAGTCAGTGGCAGGTATTGCTGATCCACAGATTGCCATGTTGAGCTTCTCAACAATGGGTAGCGCAAAGGATGCTATCAACAAGGAGACTGGTAAGAGCGTTTATATCATTGACAAGGTAAAGGATGCCGTAGCTATTGCTAAGGAGAAGTTCCCAGAGCTTCATCTCGATGGTGAGCTTCAGGCTGATGCAGCCCTCGTTCCTGAGGTAGCTGCCAAGAAGGCTCCAAAGTCAGAGGTAGCTGGTAAGGCTAACGTATTGGTAGTTCCAAACCTCGAGGTAGGTAACATCGGCTATAAGCTCGTTCAGCGCTTGGGTGGTGCCATCGCTATCGGTCCTATCCTCCAGGGTATTGCCCGTCCTGTAAACGACCTCTCTCGTGGTTGCTCTGTAGATGACATCTACTACATGGTAGCTATCACAGCTTGCCAGGCACAGGATGCTAAGAAGGCTTAATTGAGACTAACTTTATTCAATCAATAACATTACAAAAATTAGATTATGAAAGTATTGGTTCTGAACTGCGGTAGTTCATCTATCAAGTACAAATTATATAATATGGACGATGAGTCTGTATTGGCACAGGGTGGTGTAGAGCGTATCGGTCTTGATAACGCTTTCATCAAGGTAAAATTGCCTAACGGCGAGAAGAAGCAGATCATGCACGACATGCCTGACCACAAGGAAGGTGTGAACTTCGTGTTCAAGTGCTTGCTCGACCCAGAAATCGGTGCTATCAAGGATTTGAAGGAAATCGACGCTGTAGGACATCGTGTCGTACAGGGTGGTGACAAGTTCAAGGAGAGCGTTATCGTTGACAAGAGCGTAGAGGATGGTATCGAGGAACTTTGCGACCTCGCTCCTGTTCACAACGCAGGTCACCTGAAGGGTATCCGTGCCGTTGACTCTTTGATGCCTGGCACTCCTCAGGTTTGCGTATTCGACAACGCATTCCACAGCACAATGCCAGACTACGTTTACCTCTATGCAATTCCTTACGAGTTGTACGAGAAGTATCACGTACGTCGTTATGGTTTCCACGGAACATCTCACCGTTATGTTTCTAAGCGTGTTTGCGAGATTCTCGGTCTCGACCAGAACAACTCTAAGATCATCACTTGCCACATCGGTAATGGTGGCTCTGTAGCTGCTGTATTGAATGGTAAGGTATTGGATACCTCAATGGGCTTGACCCCATTGGCAGGTCTGATGATGGGTTCACGTTGTGGTGACATCGATGCTTCTGCCGTTACCTACTTGATGGAGAAGTTGAACATGAAGCCACAGGAGATGGCTGACTTCCTGAACAAGAAGAGTGGTGTGCTCGGTATTACAGGTATTTCTTCTGATATGCGTGACATCGAGAACGCTGCCAACGAGGGTAACGAGAAGGCTCAGTTGGCTCTCCGTATGTATGAGTATCGCATCAAGAAGTACATTGGTGCTTACACTGCAGCTATGGGTGGCGTTGACGCAATCGTATTTACTGCAGGTGTTGGTGAGAACCAGACCGACCTCCGTGAGGAAGCTTGCAAGAACCTGGAGTATCTTGGCATCAAGATCAATAAGGAGGTTAACGACAAGGTTCGTAGTGAGGAAGCTGTCATCTCTACCGACGACAGCAAGGTGAAGGTAGTAGTAGTACCTACCGACGAGGAGATTGTTATCGCTCGCGATACAATGGAATTGGTTTCCAAGAAGTAATTCCACACAATACTATATAATATAAGGTGAAGACTAAAGACAGCAATGGATGGTCTTCACCTTATTTATTTCTTTCTTATCATTATTACATGATGAGGCTCCTGCCTGATGAGGATGGAAGCATCACTTAAATTTTGAGAATTATGAAAACAAAGATTGTAACTTTCGGAGAAATATTGCTTAGAATCTCTAAGCCTGGTTATCAACGATTATTCCAAGGTCACCGTATGTTCGGAAACTATGGTGGCAGCGAGGCAAATGCAGCCATCTCTCTGGCTCATTTGGGCGATAACGTGGAGTATGTAACCCGATTGCCATACGGCGAGATGGGCGAAGCTGCACTGATGCATCTCAGAGAGTTTGGTCTGAATGTTTCTCATGTGGTGCGTGGTGGCGACCGTCTTGGTACCTATTATTTTGAGGAGGCTGTGGCGATGCGCAACTCCCGTGTAGTCTATGACCGCAAGAACTCTTCTTTCTATTCCTTGAAGCGTGGTATGGTGAAATGGAATCAGGTACTGGCAGATGCTGCCGTATTCCATTGCTCAGGTATTACCTGCGCCATCAGCCGTGATGCGATGGAATCAACCATGGATGCCATCAAGCTGGCGGTTGCTGATGGGCTGACCATCGCCTGTGATATCAACTATCGCAAGAATCTCTGGGGATACGGTCTGGAACCTCACGATGTGCTCTTCCAGATGATGCAGTATAGCGACATCATCTTCGGTGATCAGAATGAGTGGGAGATAGCCAGTGGAGTGCCTCATATTCCTTTCGAGGCTTTGGATGAAAACTATGTAATAGACAGGGAGGCTTATCTGTCGTATTTCCGCAAGATGCACCGTCTCTTCCCTAAGTGCAAGAAGATGGTGATGGCTGTAAGGAACCAGATAGCCAGCAGCCATCATACCTTGAGTGGTCTGCTCTATGATGCAGTAGAGGATCAGCTCTATACAACGAGAATCTACGACATACAGCCTATCGTAGATCCGATGGGTGTAGGCGATGCCTTCATTGCAGCCTATATCCACGCTCACCAGAAGTGGGGCGATGAGAACCAGTATTGCCTGGATTTCTCTCTCTCGGCCAGTGCCATCAAGAATACGATTCCAGGCGATCAGAATCTGGTATCTGAAGAAGAAATCATCAGTAATATGACTTCTTCGGGAGGAAGAATCCAGCGATAGGAATAAAACAAGATTACAATAGAACTATAAGATTCGTGTGATAAGAATAAAGGGCAGTCCAAATCGGACTGCCCTTTATTCTTGTAGCTTATTTATTGTTATGGTTGGCTTTCGCCTTCCACATATTCTTCCATAAACATGTGCTCGCCATCGAATACGGCGTAGGTGAACTGCCATATCCAGTCGCCCAGAATCATCAGGCGGGTCTTCTTGCTCAGCATCAGATCCAGCTCGATGTGGCGGTGTCCGAACATGAAGTAATCTATATCCTTGTGGCTTTGCATATACTGCTTGGCAAAGCGTACCAGGAATTCCTTGTTTTCGCCCATATAAGGCTCCTCCTTGCCATCGGCACGCTTCAGGCGGCTGTGCTTTGCCCAGCTCAATCCTGCAGCAAGTCCCCAGCGAGGATGAACGGCATTCAGAAGGCGCTGACAGGTGCGGTTGTGGAACATCGCTTTCAGGAATTTGAACTTCTTGTCCGGGTCGCCCAGTCCGTCACCATGACCGATAAAGAACACCTTGTCGTAGATCTCTACGGTCTGTGGCTTGTGGTGTACTATCATGCCGCACTCTTCTTCCAGATAGCCGTATGTCCACATATCGTGGTTTCCGGTAAAGAAATGCACTTCCACTCCCATATCCGTCAATTCAGAGAGTTTGCCCAGGAACCGGGTATAGCCTTTTGGTACCACATATTTATACTCGTTCCAGAAATCAAACATATCTCCTAACAGATAGATGGCTGCAGCCTTGTGCTTGATGCTGTCGAGGAAACGTACGAGTCGGCGTTCCTGCATTCTGCCGTGAGGAATTGCCCACGAGCCGAGATGCGCATCAGAAAGGAAATATACATTTTTCATAAGCGATTCTTTTTAAGTGAAGAGTGATGAATGAAGAGTGAATAATGAAGAGTGAATAATTCAACGGCTTTCTCTTTATTCGAAGCCGAGTTCTACACGAGCTTCCTCGCTCATCATACTCTGATCCCAGGCTGGTTCGAATACGAGGTTTACATTGGCAGACTTGACCCCCTCTACGCTATCCACCTTGGTGCGCACATCCTCAAGGATGAAGTCGGCTGCAGGGCAGGATGGGGCAGTGAAGGTCATGTCAAGATCTACGGTAGCATCGTCTTTTACGTCTATCTTGTAAATCATACCCAGATCCCAGATATTCACAGGTATTTCAGGGTCGTAAACGGTCTTGAGAACATCTACGATCTTTTCTTCTATCTTTGTCTTTTCTTCTTGTGTCATAATAATCTTTGTTTTTGCCTACAAAGATACGGCAAAATGGGGACAATACAAAAAGAAAAGACACTTTTTTCTTCGTGCCTGCTTAATAATACCGGAAAAAGTCTATAATTTGCCTTTATCGTGATAGGAATAAAAGGCTCCGTCGGTGATGATGACGTGGTCCATGAAGAAGATGCGCATGATTTCGCAGGCTTTCTGAATCTGAAGGGTGAGCTGGTCGTCTGCTTTGCTGGGGAGCGGACTGTTGCTCGGATGGTTGTGACAGAAGGCGATGATGGTGGCGTTGTTGAGTACGGCTTCCTTGATGAGCAGCCGGATATCCACGGCAGTTTCCGTAATGCCTCCATGTGAGATACAGGAAGCCTTGATGAGCTTGAAATTCTGGTTCATCATCAATACCCATGCTTCTTCGGTATTGAGATCCTGCATCTTGGGGAGCATATAGTTGTAGATGGCGAGAGAAGAACCCAAATCCGGGCGATAGCCTATCTTGTCAAGGGCACGACGCTTCCCCAGCTCACAGGCTGCAAGTACGGTAATCGCTTTCGCGGGGCCCATACCTTTGTAGCGGGTGAGTTCCTTGATAGTCATCTTGCCGAGAGTATTGAGATTGTTGTCGCAGTCTTTCATGATGTGTTTCATCAAATCTACTGCGCTCTCGTCTTGAGAGCCGGAACCTATTAGTATGGCTAGCAGTTCGGCATTGGATAGTGCTGATGCTCCTAGTCGCTCCAGTTTTTCACGAGGTTTGTCTTCCTCTGCCCATTGCGAAATAGAAAGCTTCTCACTCATAGTGATTTATTTATAGAAAGTCTTGTTGTATGCGCTGAATTCGCTCTGTCCGAGCAGGCATCTCTTCCACCAGGCTGAAAGGAATCCGCAGCCGTAACCCATCAGCTGGGTGAAGGCGGCACGTATGCTCAGCACGCCAATCTTCACACTGTGATTCTCCCTGCTGCTGTCGATGAACAGCGCAATGATATAGAGAATGATGCCAAGTAGGCCGATGCAGCCCAATGCTGCCATCGCATTGCCCAGGGTTGGGAATACGTGGACGGTGCCCAGCATATACGGCAGGAATCCGAAGAAGAGCAGAAGGAGCGTACCTGTCACGCCCACGGTGAAGACCATCGGCAGGAGATGTACGAGCTTGAGGCTCTCGGGATATTTCTTGTAGAGGTTGATGCGGGCGATGCCGCTGTTATATACCTGTCGCCAGAATTTGCGGAAGTCGGTGCGGCGCTTATGCCATACCCATGCTTCAGGGAACAGACGGCAACGGCAGCCTGCCTTGAAGATACGGATGGAGAAATCGATGTCCTCACCAAAACGCATGTTGGAAAAGCCATTCAACTTGAGATAAACGTCCCTACGGATGCCCATGTTGAATGAACGAGGGTAGAACTTATCCATTTTCTTCTTTCCGCCACGGATACCACCGGTGGTGAAGAAAGAAGTCATGGAATAAGAAATGGCTTTCTGAGTATCTGTAAATGATGAGTGCGCCTTGTCGGGACCGCCGAATGCATCGGCAGGTTCGCGGCTCAACTCATCACTTACAGCTTTCAGATAGCCCTCTGGCAAGACCACGTCGCTGTCGAGTATCAGCAGATACTCGCCCTTGGCACGTTCGGCACCATAGTTGCGACTCTGACCCGGACCAGAGTTCTCCTTATAGTAATAATGTATATCCATCAGGTTTTCGTATCGCTTGCACACTTCCTCGCAGGGAGTCTGTGAGCCATCCTCTACGATGACAACCTCGAAGTCCTTCTCCGTCTGATGGGTAAGGCTCTCTAACAGTTCGTCCACTTCGTCAGGACGGTTGAATACTGGTACTATGATGGAATATTTCATTCTTCTTACTATTAAGGGTTAAGTTTGCTCGATAAGAGCGTAATCTTCTTGTTGAAAGACGGATTACTCGCTTACACGACCGAGGTAGCTACCGTCACGAGTATCAACCTGGATGGTCTCGCCCTCGTTAACGAACAAAGGAACACGAACCTCAGCACCAGTCTCGAGAGTAGCTGGCTTGGTAGCGTTGGTAGCAGTGTTACCCTTTACACCTGGCTCAGAGTGAGTGATCTTCAGGGTAGTCTTTGCTGGCATTTCAGCCAAGAGGATAGTACCGTCTGTAGTATCAGTAACAACCTCAACTACGTCACCCTCCTTCATGTACTGACCACCGGTAACGTTCTCCTTAGCGATAGGCACCTGCTCGAAAGTCTCCTGGTTCATGAAGA
>JAJWLX010000139.1 GCA_021636625.1 Prevotella sp.
ACGAGACTACAGTTTGCTGGAAGCTCGCTATGGAGAATGTTGAGACTCCTACAGCGCTCATCTTCTCTCGCCAGGGCATCGCTAAGTTGCCAGAGGGTACAGACTACGAGCAGGCTGCTAAGGGTGCTTACATCGTAGCAGGCAGCGACGAGAATCCAGACGTTATCCTCGTAGCAAGCGGTTCTGAGGTTTCTACATTGGAGGCTGGTTGTGAGGCTTTGCGTGCCGACGGCATCAAGGTTCGCGTGGTAAGTGCTCCATCAGAGGGCTTGTTCCGTGGTCAGAGCAAGGAGTATCAGGAGAGCGTATTGCCAAAGAACGCTAAGATCTTCGGTATGACTGCTGGTCTTCCTGTAACTCTCGAGGGTCTCGTAGGCGCCAACGGTAAGGTTTGGGGCATGGAGAGCTTCGGTTTCTCTGCTCCTTACAAGGTGCTCGATGAGAAGCTCGGCTACACAGGCGAGAACGTTTACAAGCAGGTAAAGGCTTTCTTGGCTGAAGCTTAATTAGCATAAACTAAACAGGAGTTGGAAGCTGGAGTTGGATATTTTGCCGGATGGCAGATTTCCATTTCCGGCATCCGACTCCTTTCACTCTTTTAATATTAACCTTGTGAAGGATAAGGGTTTACCCCGGTTTCTTCACTTAAAAACTTAAAGTATTATGGAAGTAAAGACAGTTGGTATTGCATGCGACCATGCAGGTTTTCCATTGAAGCAGTTCGTATTGGAATATTTGGAGAAGAAGGGTTATCCTGTAAAGGATTACGGTACATACAGCGATGCGAGTGTTGACTATCCTGACTTCGGCCATGCGCTCGGCGAAGGCATTGAGAGCGGCGAGGTTTATCCAGGTATCGGCATTTGCGGCAGTGGCGAGGGAATCGCCATGACATTGAACAAGCATCAGGGTGTACGTGCCGGTTTGGCATGGTGCAAGGAGATTGCTCATCTCGTTCGTCAGCACAATGACGCCAATGTATTGGTACTTCCAGGACGTTTCATCGACAACAAGACCGCCGAGGCTATCCTCGACGAGTTCTTCGCTACTACCTTCGAGGGTGGCCGTCATGAGCGCCGCGTCAAGAAGATTCCTCTCCAGAAGTAAGGAAGGAATTTAAGGAAAGGAGTTAAGGAGTTAAGAAGTTAAGGAGTTAAGACGAATGCCTAGTAGATTAAAAACTACGCCAAAAGACTGTTGTCTTAACTCCTTAACTTCTTAACTCCTTTAACTCCTTAATATCTATAACCATCAAAACATAAAGATTATGAGCAAATATTTTGCAGAATCAGAACTCATCATCAATGAAGATGGAAGTTGCTTCCACCTTCATCTGCGCCCGGAGCAGGTGGCGGATAAAGTAATCCTCGTGGGCGACCCAGGCAGAGTAGCCCTCGTAGCATCTCACTTCGAGACCCAGGAGTGCGAGGTTTCCAGCCGCGAATTCCACGCCATCACCGGAACATATAAAGGCAAGAGAATCACCGTGCAGAGCACCGGTATAGGATGCGATAATATTGACATCGTAGTCAACGAGCTGGATGCGCTGAAAAACATCGACTTCGCTACCCGCACCGAAAAACCGGAGCACACCACCCTCACCCTCGTGCGCATCGGAACCTGCGGAGGCTTGCAGCTCAACTGTCCTGCCGGAACCTTCGTCGCTTCACAGAAGAGCATCGGTTTCGATGGACTCATCAACTTCTATGCCCGCCGCAACGAAATCTGCGACCTCGAGACAGAGGCTGAGTTCAAGCGCCAGGTGAAGTGGAACGACCAGATTGGCAATCCATACTGCGTGAACAACGACCCAGAGCTGCTCAATCAGATTGCCGGAGAAGACATGGTAAGAGGAATCACCATCGCCTGCGGCGGATTCTACGGTCCGCAGGGCAGAGAGCTCCGTGCCCCGCTTGCCGACCCGGAACTTAACCAGAAGATTGAAGCATTCGAGTATAAAGGCTTGCGCGTCAACAACTTTGAGATGGAGAGTTCAGCCCTGGCTGGTCTTTCTCTCCTCTTAGGCCATAAGGCACTCACCTGCTGCATGGTCATCGCCAATCGCCGTGCCCTCAGTGCCAACACAGGCTATAAGAGCACCATCGACAATTTGATAAAAGTTGTATTAGATAGAATCTAGCTCCATTGCAGCAATACGCCCTGAAAGGGCAGAAGCTCCTAGCCCAGGGCAACACCCTGGGTTAAAACAGCAAACAACCCTGTCGCCCTGAAAGGGCAAAAGCTTTAAAATACGAATCAAGAAATGAAGAATCAAGAAGAATGTATCTGCGCCCTGGCAACCCCAGCTGGCGGTGCAATCGGAATCATCCGACTCAGCGGCTCCGACGCCATTACCCTCACCGACAAAATCTTCCAGTCAGCCAACGGCAAATCCCTGGAAGAAGCCAAGCCCTACACGCTGCATTATGGCGAAATCAAGGATAAGGATGGCAACACCATCGATGATGTACTGGTGAGCGTGTTCCGTGCACCTCACAGTTATACAGGCGAGAACTCCACCGAGATTTCCTGTCATGGCAGCCGATACATTCTTCAGCAGGTTCTCCATCGCTTTACGGAGGTAGGATGTCGCCAGGCAGAACCGGGCGAATACACCCGTCGTGCCTATCTCAACGGCAAGATGGACCTCTCTCAGGCAGAAGCCGTAGCTGATCTCATCGCCTCTACCAACAAGGCAACCCACAAGATGGCGCTCAGCCAACTGAAGGGTCATTTCAGCAACGAACTCTCCCTCCTTCGCGAAAAATTATTAAAGATGACTTCGCTCCTGGAGTTGGAGCTCGACTTCAGCGACCACGAAGAACTGGAGTTTGCCGACCGCAGCGAACTCCAGGCACTAGCCGAAGAAATCAATCACAAGATTACCACCCTCGCCCACTCCTTCGAAACCGGCAATGCCCTAAAGCAGGGAGTAGCCGTAGCCATCGTAGGCAAGACGAATGTGGGCAAGAGCACCCTGCTCAACCGTCTGCTCCACGAGGAGAAGGCAATCGTGAGCGACATTCACGGAACCACCCGAGATGTAATCGAAGACACCACCCTCATCGACGGAATCACCTTCCGCTTTATTGACACAGCCGGAATCCGCAAGACGGATGATGTGGTAGAGAACATCGGAATAGAGCGCACCTTCCAGAAGATGGAAGAAGCGAAGATAGTAATCTGGCTATTGGACGAGCAGCCATCGGTCTCAGAAATCGAGGAGATGAAGCAGAAGAACCAGGGCAAGAAGCTGCTGGTGGTATTCAATAAGATGGATAAGCTGGAGGGTGAAAAGCTTGAGCTCGATAAGTTCACTCATTCCTGCGGTTCAGATTCCGGCGAAGCAGAATCCAGCGAAGCAGAATCCCCACTCTTTATCAGTGCCCGCACGGGCGAGAACGTTTCATCCCTGGAGCAGGCATTGGTAAAAGCCGCTGATATTCCGGAGATTACCGAGAACGACGTCATCATTACGAGTGCCCGCCACTACGAGGCACTTCTCCGTGCCCAAGCTTCCCTCTCCCGAGTATTGGAGTCGATGGAAATGGGAATGAGCGGCGACATCATCGCCGAAGATTTGAAAATGGTACTGGAGGAGCTGGGCGAAATCACCGGCGGCCAGATCAGCAGCCAGGAAACGCTGAACAATATCTTCAAGCATTTCTGCATCGGGAAATAAGTCGTGATAAACAACGATTAATATCGACAACAAATGATAG
>JAJWLX010000039.1 GCA_021636625.1 Prevotella sp.
AATCGCCTTTAAATAAAGGTGGTTCAGAGGGTGTATGGAAATATAGATGGTTACGGGTCAAGGTTATTCACAAGTACTTCCTATTGCTGTTATGTTATGGGACATTGCTAACAAGCAGCATAAATGCGAGTTTTCGGATACTATTGTAGTAGAACAGCCAGAAGTGCATTTACATCCGTCAATGCAGGCTGATATGGCAAAGTTGTTTTTGAATGCATTGAAGTTATCAAAAAAGAAAAATAATTCTATTCGATTGATAATAGAGACACATAGTCCTATAATAGTGAATAGACTAGGGAAAATGATACGCACAGGAGAACTTGAGTCGAAGGAATTATCTGTTTTTCTTTTTAATAAAGAAAAAGGAATTTCAAGTATTCAGACAACTTCGTACGGTAGTGATGGCCGAATAAAAAAATGGCCTATTGGTTTCTTAGATTAGTATAGATATGTTATTAAATCTAGATGATAGTTTGTTAGAGATAGATAATACTCTTAAAGAAAGAGTTGTAGTCTGTATGACAAATATTCTTATCGGCTTTTATGAAGCCAACTTTTTAGTTCAAGCTTCTGATGAGATTTATGAGTTTTTTGAACCTTTGATAGACGAGGATAGAGCTAGTAGATCTTTATTTTATCTTAAAGTAAATAATTCATATGCTTATGATATAGAACCTTTCAATGTTGTCTATAAGGATTGGAAAGATGTAGACGTATCAAATAAAGAAATACCGATTTTCTTTTTTGAAAAAACAATCTCAATACAAAAAGCTATTATATTAGGTGAAAATGGAAATGATGCTAGCTACTATACTTTTATGGCAAAAATTCTTTTTCCACACATTCCAATTTCTTTTGACATAATGAGTGGAGGTGGAAGTACTACTAGTGAAGTTTTTGCCAATATCCAAAAACAAAATAAGAGATTTTGTTTGGTTATAGCAGATTCTGATATGAAGTATCCTAATGCTCCATTAGGTGGTACTGCAAAAGCAATCGAAAATGTTTGGAACAAAAAACGAGCTCATCTTGACGTCTATAGATTATCTGTTCATGAAGCCGAAAATTTACTTCCATTAAGTTTTGTCAAAGAAAAGGCAAAAACTAATAAAAACGCAATAGATTTTTTAAAAAGAATTGAAAAAAGTGATAGTTTTAATAACATTTGGAGGTGTTATGATATAAAAGAAGGTATTAAGGTTGAAGATATTGAATTGTCACCAGATTATTATTCTTTTGCAAAGAAAGTTTATTTGGAAGTTTATGGAGTGAAACAGTCTTTTGAAAAATATATTTCTCAAATGAAATTTTGTAAAAGAAAGCATGTTATGCCTCCAATAAGGTCAGATGTCTTAGATAAATTTGTTCATCTGAAGGATGAGAAAAAAGTGAAATATTCAATTTTTCTATATCAACAGGAGTGTGAGGAAATAGCAAAGAGGGTTGTACAATTTGCTTGTTGTAGGCCAAATGACGACCCTTTGAATATATAATAACGTCTTTAGATGATAGAGTTATAGGCGCTTTTATTCTATATAATTAAGGCGGTCCCATCCCGCACAACCTGGCGAGACCTTTGATGGTCCGCCAACCTTAGAGCGTAGCGGTTCTGAGCACCGGAGGGCGGTTACATCCCTAATCCCTATGGTAGGGATTTAGGGCTTGGGTATAGGGTAAGGACCCTCCCGCTGGGGAGGGACAGGTGGGGCATAAATAGCACCGAGTAGGGCGGTTTCCCTCTTCTTCCCTGAGGGGAGAAGACCGAGATGAGAGGTGGAGCCTTCCTTAACGGTAAGGAAGGACGGGTAGGTTTTCGAAAAACTCTCCTTTTGGCTAAAGGGAGACGGAGGGATTCGAAAACAACATTTCCTTAAAGGAGACTAAGAGGTAAAAGAAAAAGATTTATGCATAATTTCAACGATATACAAATCATTATTATGGCCGGCGGCGTTGGCAGCCGCTTTTGGCCAATGTCAACCCCCGATTACCCAAAGCAGTTCATAGATGTGATGGGTGTGGGTCGTTCCCTCATTCAGTTGACAGTAGATAGATTGAAGCCAATCTGTCCTGTCGAGAACATGTGGGTAGTGACAAACGAGAAATACATTCGCATTGTCAAGGAGCAAATCCCTGACATGCCAGTAGATAACATATTAGCAGAGCCGGAGGCTCGCAATACCGCTCCATGTATTGCTTATGCCTGCTGGAAGATCCAGAAGAAGCATCCTGATGCCAACATCGTGGTGACACCATCCGATGCCCTGGTCATTAATACCTCGGAGTATCAGCGAGTGCTCAGCAAGGCATTGAGCTATACTTCCGATAAGAACGCCATCGTTACTATCGGTATCAAGCCAAGCCGCCCGGAAACAGGCTATGGCTATATAGCCTCAGCAGAGCCAACATCCGTAGAGGAAATCTACAAGGTTGAGGCTTTCAAGGAAAAGCCAAACCTGGAGACAGCCGAGCAATACCTTGCCGCTGGCAACTACTATTGGAATGCCGGAATCTTCGTATGGAACATTGATACCATCAGCAAGGCAATCCGAACCTTCCAGCCTCAGCTTGCCAGCATCATGGACGAGATGGCACCTTCTTTCTATACCGAACAGGAGAAAGAGGTAGTCGGCAAACTCTTCCCAACCTGCGAGAAGATAAGTATTGACTATGCCGTAATGGAGAAGTCGAAGGAAATCTATACCTTGCCAGCTGAGTTCGGTTGGAGCGACTTAGGTAGCTGGGGCAGCCTCCGTACCTTGCTTCCACAAGACGAGGATGGCAATGCCAAGGTAGGCAAGGACATCCGCTTGTATGAATGTAAGAACTGCGTGGTTCATGCAGCCGATGAAAGCAAGGTGGTAGTTCAAGGCTTGGATGGCTATATCGTAGCCGAGAAGCACGGACAACTACTTGTTTGCTCATTGAAAGAGGAACAGAAGATAATGGAATTGGGAAAGTAGTAATACTGCGATACAACGAATAAATTAGTAGGTGAAAGCGGAAAAGAGAGATGATTTTAGTATTTTGTATCCGATTTTCCTTATAATAGTTGTCATTATATTGAATGTTTGGATAGGGGAGAGCTAAGGAAGGATAACTTATAATAAATAAAAAGAAAGTGAGTAATAATAAACAAATTGCAAAGAATATATTCTTTAATGTTGGATCATTTGGAGTAAATCTGTTCATTTCTTTTTTCTTTACTCCGTATTTAATACGTGTTGTAGGAAAGGAAGCTTATGGATTTTTTCCATTGGTAAATAACATTATTGGATATAGTAATATTGTGACAGTAGCCATAGGTTCTATGGCTGGTAGATTTATAACAATGCATCTATATAAAGATGACATAGAGGGTGCAAATAGTTATTTTAACTCTGCGTTGGTAGCAAATATCGTAATATCGATATTTTTTAGTGTTTTAGCCTGTGTCACAACCTTTTATCTTGATAGTATATTAACAATACCATCAAATTTGGTTAGTGAAGTGAAATGGTTGTTTGCTTTTGGATGTGTGAGCTTGATATTGGGTGTTTGTACGTCTGTATTGGGTGTAGGAACATACGTAAAGAATAGGCTGGATATGCAAGCGTCTTGTACCGTAATTTCGAATTTTGTTCGAGTCGGTATGATTCTTCTTTTGTTTTGGTTATTGCGCCCTTCCATTGTATATATGAGCCTTTCTGCTGTAGTGGCTTCTTTGTATTTGGCTGTATGCAATATAAACTTTAAAAGAAAGCTTTTGCCAGAATTGTCGTGTTCCATGAGAAGATATTTTTCTTTCTCTAAATTGAAAACGATGCTATCTTCAGGTTTATGGAATTCACTTACTCAGTTGAGTCATGTGTTGTTGACTCAGTTAGATTTGGTTGTGACAAACATATTTATAGGAGCGGTTGCTGCTGCCGATTTTTCTATCGCGAAGACAGCACCAATATTAATTTTGAGTCTACTGACTGTCATAGCAAATGCTTTTGGACCACAATTTAATATATTGTATGCTAAAAAGGAGTATGAACAACTTATTAGGGAAATTAATAAATCTATAGTGTTTGTAGGATTATTTATTAGTGTACCTATTGGATTCTTGTTGGTTTTTGCAGGCGATTTCTTTAAGCTTTGGGTGCCGACTGCGTATAATGATAATATCTATTGGTTGTCATTTCTAACGGTGATACCTTTGATCTTTGGTGCAAGTATCAATCCTGTTTATAATGTATTTACTGTTACTAATAAGTTGAAGGTTCCTTCCCTTGTTCTTTTGATAGCGGGAATACTATATACTATCGTTGTATTTGTATTTTTAAAGACAACAAATGTAGGTATTTGGATTATCCCTATAGCAAGTGCAATTCAGCAAATTGGTAGAAATTTCTTTTTTACTCCTGTTTATGCAGCAAAATGTCTGTACCAGAAATGGTCTTCATTCTATTTAGCGCAGTTTAAAGGTATTATAGCATTAATAGTGACAGTTGCAATATCATTAATGGTTAGAGCTATTATAATACCTAACAATTGGCTGTTGTTAGGAACTTCTGTATGTATTATATCTGCATTCTCACTCTTTATTAATTCATTTGTGATATTAAAGAAGTCAGAACGTATGCATATTATAAACATTGTAAAACACAGATTAAAGATTAAGTAATTATGAAGACTAGTGTTAAGTATAAGGCTTTTGCCTTGATTGTTGCCGTATTGTTTATATCAGTATTTCTAGTGATATATCCTCTTAATAAAACTCCTACTACTATAGTAAATATCAGTATAGATGACGTAGAACTATCAATGAAAGATTTATATGAAAATCCGAAATATAAATCAGTTTTTGAACAACCGTTTTTCAGGTATTTGAAGGACTGTCATGAGAAATATAATTGTACGTTTACTTTGTATCTGTATGCTAATATGGGGGGGCAGTATTCTAATAAGTTTAAAAAAGAATTTTTAGAGAATAAGGATTGGCTGCAATTTGGATTTCATGCAGTCAAACCAGCCTTTGATAAAGCAGAAACTAGTAATATTATTATTTTTTCTGAAGCATATGAACATTTAGATTCTTGTATAGAAATATTTGCAGGTCCTGAGATGAAAGCTTCTGCATTGAGACTTCATTACTATTATGCAACTCCAAAGGAAATTTCTTTTTTGCATAAAAAGGGGATTAATAGACTTTTGGCTGCAGATGATGATAGAATTAGCTATTCGTTACCCAAAAGACTGAATGATAGTTTAAGGAAAGCAAATACCATGTCATTTAATGGTATGAATTATAGGAGAACCAATTTGAGGATGGAAAAAATGTTGTTTCCTCCTGTTGAATTACGGAATTTGCCTAATGATACTATTGTGTTTTTTACTCATGAGTGTCAGTTAAATGGTAAAAGAGGAAAATTGAAGTTTGATTATTGTCTTTGGTTTTTCAATAAACAAAAATGTAATTTTAGATTTGTTTAAATATAATGGATAAGATTAAAAGATTTATCGATTTTTATGTTCCAGTTACATCTTGTACTTTTAGATGTCATTACTGTTACATTACTCAGCATCGCTTGTTCTCAAGCGGTCTTCCAGAGTTGAAGTATACAGCAGAACAAGTTCGTCAAGGATTGTCTCTTAAACGAATGGGCGGACCTTGTTTGATTAATCTCTGTGGAGGTGGCGAAACTTTATTGCCACCTTTGGTGATTGATTATATTCGAGTTCTGTTGGAAGAAGGGCATTATGTTATGGTAGTTACTAACGCTTCTTTGTCTAAGCGTATTGAACAATTGTCCGCTTTGCCAGCAGAACTTCAAAAAAGACTGTTTTATAAGTTTTCTTACCATTACATGGAGCTTAAAAAGCGAAATCTTGTAGAAAAGTTCTTTGCTAATGTGAAAATGGCATCTGATGCGGGAGCGTCTTTCACATTGGAAGCAACTCCTTCTGATGAGTTAATTCCTTATATTGATGAAATGAAGGAAGAAGCTTTGAAGCATGTTGGAGCAGTAAACCATGTAACAGTTGCAAGAAACGAAGCTGCAACAGGTAATTTGCCAATACTAACTTCTTTTTCTAATGATGAATACAAGAAAATTTGGAGTAGCTTTAAGAGTGAATTCTTTGATTTTAAGTATTCTATCTTTGGCAAAAAGAGAAAAGAATTCTGTTATGCTGGAGATTGGTCTTTTGTTTTGAATGTTGGAACTGGTATGATGGCACAATGTTATTGCTCTTACTATATGCAGAATATTTTGGATGATCCAACAAAACCTATAAAATTTTTGGCTGTAGGCAACAATTGTAACCAGTATCATTGCTACAATGGTCATGCATTTTTATGCCTGGGTGATATACCAGAGTTGGATACACCAACTTATGCAACAATTCGTAATCGTAAATGTATTGATGGTACAGAATGGTTGAAGCCAGAGATGAAAAGTTTTATGTCAACAAAGCTTTGTGAATCTAACGAACTGTATTCTCCTTCTAAAAAATTTAGAGTTAATTGCGAAGTAAGAATGAGAAAGGTTGTTATAAAGATTTCTCATATACCATCTTTTATAATGAGATTATGTGGATTGAAGAAAAAAAACATCAGCTCCAGATGATTATTAAGGAGCAATTGTCTCCTTTAATTGATAATGATTATATTTTCATAGATTTGCCTTATTATAACAATATAGGTGATGTCTTGATTTGGGAAGGAACAGAAAGGTTCTTGAAAACTATACCACATCGTTGCCTTTATAAAACATCATTCAATAATTTTGTTCATAAAAAAATAAGTAAGGATACTGTAATCCTTATGCAAGGTGGAGGTAATTTTGGAGATATTTGGCATGAACATCAGAATTTTAGAAAACAAATAATAAAGGAGTATCCTGAAAATAGAATTATTATCTTGCCGCAGACTATTTATTATCAGAATGAAGACAATCTGAAAAAGGATGCAGAGGATTTCTCTTATCACAAAAATATATTTATATGTGCACGTGATAGACATTCTTATGATGTATTTAATAAGTATTTTTCAGCCCAAATACTCTTGATGCCTGATATGGCTTTCTTTATAGATTTGCCATTAAAAAAGCATCGTACAAATCGTGTGTTGTATTTGAAGAGAAAGGATAAAGAACTGAATTTAGTAAAAATGAAGGTTGAGGTTCCGGAAAACGCAGAAATGCATGATTGGCCAACTTATGAGCGAAATTTTAATGTTGATAGAGTTTTATACTACTCATCTAAGTTTCTTTCTAAGTTAAATAAAAATATATGTCGGATATGGATAGACTTTTATGAAGATAAATTTATGCGTGGCTCCAAATTAGACATAGGATATAGGTTTTTATCCAATTATGATGTTATCTATTCTACCCGATTGCATGTTGCAATATTAGGATCCTTACTGGGTATCCAGGTTAAATTTATCGACAACTCATATGGTAAAAATAAATATTTCTATGATACGTGGTTAAAAGACTTGGATACAATATCTATGATTGATAAGTTATGAAAAAGTACAAACAGATATTTTCTCTTATTCGCAATATAATTCCAATTCTTCGTTTCAACTTTCACTACTTTCCTTTTTCGCAGGCAATAAAACTGCCTGTATTTCTCAATAATGCTCATTTGCATGTGATGAAAGGAACGGTAAGAATTGAAGCAGATGAAATACGGCCTGGCATGATTAGACTTGGTTTTCCTTGGACATGTATGAAACAGAATAAAGGCTTTCATTGGCTAAATTCGGGGGGGGTGATTTTTTCTAATAATATAATTATTGCTAATGATAGTGTTGTGGAAATAGGAAAGAATGGTATTCTTAAAATTGGAGAATGTTCAAGGTTTAATGGTGGTTTAAGGCTATCTTGCCAAAAGTCAATTACGATAGGGAATTCTGTGTTGGGAAGTTGGGACATATCTATGTTTGATACAGACTTTCATAGAATGAAGAATTGTGAGACTAACTGTAAGGTAAGATCGTGCTCTAAGCCAATCATTGTGGGTAACAATTGTTGGATAGGTTTTGGAGTGACCATCATGAAAGGTTCTCAGATTGGCAATGGATGTATTGTTGGCGCCAAATCTCTTCTTGCGAAGGACTACTCTAATGCGATGAATACTGTTTTTGCCGGAAATCCAGCTTTACCCATAAAGTCTGGATTCTATTTGGATCATAATGATTGTAAACCAGAATATGAAGATTAATAATAATCAATTACGTAATGGTGTTTCTGGCATCATGCGTGTGAAAAATGATGCGGAGTTTATCGAGGCAAGCATCGATTCTTGTATTGATGCTTTGGATGAATTGGTTATAGTTTATAATGACTGTAGCGATAATTCACCAGAACTGATATATAAGAAACAAGCGCAATACCCCGACAAAATCAAGGTATATGAATATAAGCATAAGATATATTCCATTAATCTAACGAAGGAGGAATATGAATATGCTAAATCTTTACCTTCAGACTCTCCTCATCTTTTGTGCAACTATTATAATTTTGCCTTGTCTAAGGTAACTTGCCAATATGCTATGAAAATAGATGCTGACCAAATCTATTTTTCTGATAAGCTGAATGAATGGTGTGATGTCTATAGACATGGATGTAACGTTTCCCTTCTAGAGAAGATAATAGGAAAGGGGATATGGGCATATTCTCGCATCATAGATAAAATTAATGTAAAACGTGGAAAGGTATCTCATGGCTTGCCGCAATCTGCCGTAAAGTGGCTTTATCCTTATTATATTAATTACATTAAGTCTTTGGTGTCTGAAAAAAAGGTTAATGTTTCGCTTTCAGGCCTTGATGTTGTTTATAGTGACAAATGGCTTGTCACTATAGGCAAGAAGAACGATATCATTAATATCCTTCCTCCATACAATGGTGTAGGTGATCATTTAATCTTCAAAGTTATGGACGAGGTATATTACAGACCAGATGATTGTCAATTCTATAATAGTTTGCGTTCGGATAGCTATTCCTTTATAGAGCGTTTTGTATGTAAGGATAAGAATTATCGTATAGGTGTCTTTTGGTTCCATCTTAATGGAATGCGTAGTAATGTCAGAAATAGAGTTATAGAAGCTATACATAAATATCCTAATTACGTGATGTCATTAGATTCTTTTTCTATAAGCGATTATGATAAAAATATTGAACCTCTTATTGATAGGGAAATGATGCTTACTTATCAACGATCTATGTTTCAGTTTATCCATCAGGGAGAAGCGCATCTTTTGCCATCACAGTTAAAATATTTGTCAACGATTAAATTGTAAAGAATATGAAAGTAGTACTTTTAGCAGGAGGTTTCGGCTCCCGCATTTCTGAGGAATCTCAGTTCAAGCCAAAGCCGATGATAGAAATCGGTGGTATGCCTATTATATGGCATATCATGAAGGAGTATGCCTATTATGGTTATACTGAGTTTGTAATTTGTGCAGGTTATAAGCAGGAGTATATCAAAGATTGGTTTGCCAATTATTTCTTGCATAATTCAGATATCACTTTTGATTATCGCAATGGAAAAAATGAGATGACCGTTCATCAGACCAATATGGAACCATGGAAAGTAACTGTGGTTGATACTGGCTATAATACGATGACAGGTGGACGTATCAAACGTATCCAGAAGTATGTGGGCAATGAGCCTTTCTTGATGACATACGGTGATGGTGTTTGCGATGTGGAAATAGACAAGTTGGTTGAGTTTCATAAGAATCATGGCAAATTGGCAACATTGACAGCTGTTAAGATGGCGCAGGATAAGGGCGTACTTGACATCAGCGGAGATTTTGCAGTAAAGTCTTTCCGTGAGAAGAATGCTAGCGACGGTGCTCCTATCAATGCAGGATATATGGTACTCCAGCCAGAGGTCTTTGATTTGTTGGATGGTGATTCTTGCGTTTTCGAGAAGACAGCCCTTGTAGAGCTTGCTAAGCGTGGTGAATTGATGTCTTACGTACATGAAGGTTTCTGGCAGTGCATGGATAATATCCGTGAGAAGAACATGCTCGAAAAGCTCCTTGCAGAGGGTAAGGCCCCTTGGAAGCGTTGGGAGCGTTCTATCCCTTCTATTGAGGCTCGCAAGTTAACTGGTAATATTTAAAAATACAGGAATAATTATGATAGATGTATTTGATGGATTTTTCAAGGGCAAGAAAGTCCTTGTAACAGGTCATACAGGTTTTAAAGGCTCTTGGTTGTGTATCTGGCTCCATGAGTTGGGCGCAGAGGTCGTAGGTGTAGGTCTAGACCCATATTCTGAGCGTGACAACTTTGTGCTTTCAGGCATCGGTTCAAAGATAAAGGCTGACATCCGTGCTGATATTCGTGACGGAGAGAAGATGAAGCAAATCTTTGCAGAGTATCAGCCTGAGATTGTATTCCACTTGGCAGCACAGCCTTTGGTCCGTCTCTCTTATGAGATTCCTGTTGAGACTTACGAGGTGAACGTTATGGGAACTATTCATATAATGGAAGCTATCCGTGCTACCAAGAGTGTGAAGGTGGGTGTAATGATTACTACCGACAAGTGCTATGACAATAATGAGCAGTTGGAAGGATATGTAGAAACCGACCCATTTGGCGGTTATGATCCATACAGTTCTTCTAAGGGTGCTTGTGAGGTGGCCATACAGTCATGGAGACGTTCTTTCTTTAATCCTGCTGACTATGGAAAGAAGCATACTGTGAGCCTTGCATCTGTAAGAGCAGGTAATGTAATTGGTGGTGGAGACTGGGCTAAGGATCGCATTATACCAGACTGTATCCGAGCTTTGGAAACAACCAAGGTGATAGAAATCCGTTCTCCAAAGGCTGTTCGTCCATGGGAGCATGTGTTGGAACCATTGTCCGGATATATGCTCTTGGCTCAGAAAATGTGGAATGATCCTACAGGTTACTGTGAAGGATGGAACTTTGGTCCGGAAGCAGATAGTGTATTGACCGTTTGGGAAGTGGCTTCTGCCATCGTTGAGAATTTTGGCTTTGGGGAGTTGAAAGATGTTTCTGATCCGAATGCTCTTCATGAGGCAAACCTTTTGATGCTCAATATCAATAAGGCAAAGAGCCGCTTAGGATGGAAGCCAAGACTGAATGCCAAGCAGTGTGCCATGCTTACCTCTGATTGGTATAAGAGATACAAGACAGAAAATGTATATGACCTCTGTGTGGAGGAAATCAATAAATTCATAGGATAATGAAAATTTCAATTTTAGGAACCAATGGCTTCCTTTCTACTGCCATTGCCAAATATGCCAATGAAGCAGAATGGAACCTAGATATGTATGGACTGGATGAACCAACTGCTCATAAGTTTGACAATTTCTATAAGGTAAACTTGATGGATGCGGAACTGGATTGCTCTGGCTTACTGACTTCTGACATCATTGTTTATGCGATTGGTGCTGGTATCCAGGCAAACCTCAAGGAAGGTTTTAACCTGATTTATAACCTCAATGTTACTGCTCCAGTCACCATCTGCAATAAGTTGAAGGAACTTGGATATAAAGGCCGTTTCGTTACTTTCGGCAGTGTCTTTGAGATGGGCGAAACTCATGTAGAGCGTTTTTTCACGGAAGAAGATGTTCTCACATCTACTTGTCCTGCACCAAATGACTATACTGTAAGTAAGCGCATGTTGAGTAGTTTCGTCTCTTCATACAAGCATGATTTTACACATTGGCATTTCTATATTCCAACGATTTATGGTGCAGGTGAAAATCCAAAGCGTTTGATACCATATGTAATCAATGCTATTCGCAATGGTGAGGAACTTCATTTTACTGCTGGTGATCAAACTAGACAGTATGTACATGTCAGTGAGGTGCCACGTATGTTGGCTCAGGCATTTGATAAGAGTCTTCCATCAGGTCTTTATAATATCCAAGGTAAGGAAACGGTAACAGTTAAGGAGATTGTAACAGAGATACATCATGCTATGGGTAAGGAAGTGCCGGAAGGTTGTTTTGGTAGCGTACAACGTGCCGATGTGGGTATGAAATACCTGGCATTGGACGGTAAGAAACTGCATGATGCTACAGGTTTTGAGGCAAGTATTAAAATAACAGATGTAATCGACACATATTAAGAATTAAGTATGTCACAGATAGATAAAGTAAGAATCATTCCTCGTCGTCTCATTGCAGACGACAGAGGCTGGTTTTTGAAAGCAATTACAGGAACTGAGGAGGATATACCTTCTCATACAGGAGAGGTTTACCTTACTATGGGTAAGCCAGGTCAGGCTAAGGGTGGTCATTATCATCCTGAAGCAGTGGAGTGGTTTACCATCATTGAGGGTAGTGCCATCTTAAAATTGGAGGATATGGAAACGCATGAGCGAAGAGATATAGAAATGCCTTTTGAAAAGGCTCAGACCGTTTTTATTCCCAATGGAGTAGCGCATATAGTAGTAAATAACAGCGATAAGAATTTTATATTGTTGGCTTATACAGATAAATTGTATGATCCGGCAGATACGATATCATTTAGTTTTTAACGAGTATGAGAATATCATTCAATATCCCGACATATAATAGAGCCAAGTATCTGAAGCAAAATTTGGATATATTGACCACACAAATCAAGGAACTTCATAAGGAAGATGAGGTGGAAATCAACATCAGCGACAATGCTTCTACAGATGAAACAAAGCAAATATCTGAGGCATGTATTGCGGCTAATCCCCAACTGCATATATCATACCATTGCAATGAGAAAAACTTAGGTCCTGATGGCAACTTTATTACTGCTATGCATTTGGCAAAAGGTGAGTATTCGTTGTTGTGGGGTGATGATGACTTCTTGAAAGAAGGCGGACTCGCAAGAATCTTTGAACTGGCTGAGTATGGGGATAAGAATGATGTGCAAATTATGCTGTCAGGTACAACGATTGTTGATGAAAAGGGAAATTTTGTAAGAGAAAAGAACTTTTTAAGAAAGGACATTCATCATTATTTGGTGGATTTTTCTGATGTTAATGAAGCACGGGCTTATTTTTTCTTACTTCAGGATACTGCAGGGTTGCTGAGTTTTATTTCCGATGTTGTTTATAAGACCTCTATTATTCATGAGATTCCTTTCGACGAGGATTTTATGGGTACTCATTATGCTTTCTTGTGTTATTGGTGGGGATGGCTGGCAAGAGGTAAAAAACTATATTATAGTAATATTTCATTTCTCAATGAAACGATACAATACCAACCTGCTTATGGTTTTGGTGTAAGAAGAGTTATGGTAGATTATAAAGGTTTTTTGTTAATTGCGGAAAAGTTGTTTGCCAATTCACAGTTAAAGAATGATTTTGCATTTGCTTTTAAAAATACTCATCCTGTACTGCTTCTTAGAATGTTTCTTATTTCTGAAAGAAAAGAATTTGTAAAACAAGTCTTACCATCTCTGAGAAAATGCGGTACTAGTGATACAGAAATAGCGCTTTTATTAGAATCAAGTTCTCTTTTGAGTATTTTAAAAAGTCTATTTTATACCATTTTTCCAGAAAAAATAATCATATTTTTGAAGAAAATGAAAAAACGATAGATGAGCAAGAAATATTTGTTTAATCATAATAAAATAAATAAATGAAGTATTCGATCATAACTCCAGTTTATAATAGACAAGACTGTATTGGTCGCTGTATAGATAGTGTTATAAATAATATAAAATACAATATTGAAATAGAGCATATCATAGTTGATGACGGATCGTCTGATGCTACTGCGTCAATAGTAAAGTCTTATAGTGAACAATACAAGCATATAAAGTTTATTAAGTTTCGTAAAAATAGAGGAACTAATGCTGCTCGTAATACAGCTATATCTGTAGCTACTGGTAAGTGGATCATTATATTGGATTCCGATGATTATTTTGTAGATAATGCAATTGAAATAATTGATACAGTTGTAAGCAATAATAAATACAAAGAGTATATGTTTGCAGCAGATGATATGTTGGAAATCTACAATAAGACACCTTTACTGACAGGAAAGTCACAAGTAGTTTTAAAATATAAGGATTTTTTGGCGGAAGATGTAAAAGGTGATTTCATACATGTAATCGACTCTGAAATCATGAAACGAAATCCTTTTAATGAAGATTTAAGAATTTATGAATTTGTATGGTTTCTTACATTTTATAAAGAGTCCCAAGAGATTTTATTTACAGATAAGGTTGTGACGATTCGTGAAAGAAGTCGTACAGATAGTGTAACTAGAGAAGTTATTCGCACAAATAAAAAAAATGTAGAGCGAAACTTTTTGGCAAATTGTGAAATATTATCACGCTTTAAAGATGAATATATAAAATATGGCTTATACGAGCAATTAGCATTTTATATAAATAGTAAGATAGAAAATGCATTGCTTATTTCCAACTATCAAGCAATTAAAGATGATATTAATAGCAATTATGTTCATGGATTGAAGGGCTATATATATAAGCTGACTTATATGTTTCATTTGGGTGCAATATTTCGTATAATGTTACAATGGTATCTCAATGTGAAGTATAATATTGTTAAAAGAAAACTTAAATAATTAAGAAGCTATGATTGCAACAATATTAAATATAGTTTTACTATTATATGCCTTCTTTCAATACAATAAGGGGCGTTATGCTTGGCCTTTATTCATCTTAGTTTTTTTTGCTTCAAATGCATTTATTATTAATATAGGAGAACCTGTAATTAAATATATGGATTTTGGCTTACTCCTTCTCTTTGGATGTAGTGTATTAGGTAGTTTAAGGGATTCATCTTTTTTTAAAATTAAAAAAGATACAGGTGCAAAAATAGCTTTATTTTTTGTACTGTTTTTTGTCTTTGAACTTATTTATTCCTATTTGTTTAATATAGATACAATTGGTAATATTTTATCTGTAGTACGTACGTATCTTTATGCATTGACTTATTTTGTGTTTAGAAAAGCACCAACAAAAGACTTAAAGAAGGGGATTATTCTGATATTCAAAGCTGTTATTTTAGCGAGTAGTTTATTTGTCATTCAATATATTACACATTTGCCATTGACTGAATCTTATATCTCTGAAACAAATTTACAAGAAGGAAATTATAGAATGCAGAGTACACCTCCTTTCATATCTTTAATCCTTCTGTCTTTGTTGTTTTATGTAAAGAAAGTATATTGGAGATGGGGAATTATTGTATTAATATTTGTCTTAATGTTGATTTCACAAAATAGAACTCCATTGATTGCTTTATTTTTAGAAATAGGTATGTTTGTTCTTTTTGCGAAAAGAGTGAAGCATAAATTTTCTGTTTTAATAGTAGCTTTATGTGCTTTTCCTTTTTTGAATTCTTTATTAGAGTCACGTTCTAGTGATGAAAATTCAGTTCTTGATGTTTCTGTTTTGAGTTATCTGCGTGATGGTGACTATGTTGGATTAGCTAGACAAAATTCTTTTGTATTTAGAATAGCATTGATTGCAGAACGTGCAGACTATTTGCTAGATAATCCGGATTTGTTGTTGCAAGGTGTTGGTGCAATGTATGAAGATACAGCACAAAAAAAGTTTAAATTTTTAGTTGGTACCGGTGGCTATGATGAAGTTAAACATTGTTATGTTATATCTCAACTTGATTCGATTGATGTCGTTTGGGGACCTTTGCTGATTCGTTATGGGTTCCTTGGAATGGCTTTACATCTGTTTGTCGTTATCTGGATGATTATCGTATTTTATAAAAAACGTTCTAATCCAATCATGATGTTAGGCTTTTTAACTTATGTTGCAGCTATAGCTCAATCTTTCTCTTCTGGTGGACTATTTCTATTACAAGGAATATTGACTATGATGGGATTCCTTATAATTTATGACAGAAACATATCCTATTCCGTAGAAAGACGAAATTTGATACAAAATTAAAATTATTGACATATGATACCAAAAAATATACATTATTGTTGGTTTGGGAGAAATCCCTTACCACCTTTAGCCTTGAAGTGTATTGCCTCTTGGCAAAAGTATTTTCCTGATTATGAGATCAAAGAATGGAACGAAGACAATTTTGATGTTAATATGATTCCTTATACGAAGGAAGCATATGAAGCAAAAAAATATGCTTTTGTTAGTGATTATGCCCGTTTTTGGATCTTGTATAATTATGGAGGATATTATTTCGATACAGATGTTGAAATAGTAAAGTCATTTGAGGATATAGAAGATAAAATTCCGTTTATGGGAGCTGAACAAAAAATCTATTTCAAAAATGATATGTATAATGTGAATCCAGGTTTGGGATTGGCTGCTGAGAAAAATAATTCTATTTATAAAGAAGTTTTGGAAAAATATGAAAGTTTGCATTTTTACGATGAAAATGGTAATGTGATTCCCAAAACGGTTTGTCATTATGTGTCAGAAATATTAGAACAACATGGGTTGAAAAGAGATAATAATATACAGTTTGTTGATGGTATTACAATTTTTCCTGCAGATTATTTTAATCCTATAGATTTTGTTACGCATAGAATGCATATTACTTCGCGAACCCATTCTATTCATTGGTATATGGCATCATGGAAGAAACAGAATCTGCAAACAAAAATTAAAGAAATCAGTAAGAAGATTATACCAGAATTTCTTCAAAGAATTTTTAATAAGCAAAAGAATGATAGACTCAAAAGATAAATTAAAGTATTACTTATTGATGGACGCCAAAAGATATAATGGACAGCTTCCTAAGTTTCGAGATTTTATTTTGGGTAATGAAAAATGGTTTATCTTTCATTATATAAAAGAATTGAGGTATGTAGAATATTATCTTAATACTAAAGGTAAACGAAATTTGAAATTTCTATGGCATTGGTTCATCTATAAAAGATTAGGATGGAAGTTAAATTTTGTCGTTTTCCCAAATACTGTAGGTCCTGGCTTTCGTATCTTTCATTCTGGCAACTTTACTAATATAGGTCCCGATGTGAAAATAGGTAAGAATTGTACACTCTTAACGGGTTGTGTTTTTGGGCATAAGCATGAAAAAGACGTTCCTACTCCAGTAATAATTGGTGATAATTTCTATGCGGGTTTAAATGTTGTTTTTGTTGGATCAATAAAAATTGGTAACAATGTTGAGGTTGGGGCTAATGCTGTTGTTACAAAAGATTTTCCGGATAATGTAGCAATCGCTGGCGTCCCTGCTAAAATAATTAAAAGAAAGAAAAATGATTAGATATTTATTCTTAGTTTTATATTATGGTTTTGCCCAGCATTTACCTAGTTCGTATTCGATATGGGGGGGGCAAGTTTTGTAATATGATTAGAATATTCTGTTGCCGTAAAATTTTCAAGTATTGTGGTAAAGTATCCACTATAGATAGGCACGCTTATTTTGGAAATGGTAGGAATGTTGAAATAGGTGATTATAGTGGTATTGGTGAAAATTGTGTTATTCCAAATAATACCGTAATCGGAAAATATGTAATGATGGCTCCAGAAGTTCATATTGTAGCTAACAATCATACATTTAGTGATACAGAAAAGCCTATGTGTTTTCAAGGCTCTATTGAAGGGGTTACACCGACGATTATTGATGATGACTGTTGGATTGGTGTAAGAGTAATCTTAACTCCAGGTCATCGTATAGGCAAGGGAAGTATCTTGGCTGCTGGAGCCGTTGTAACAAAAGATGTAGAACCTTATTCTATAGTTGGTGGTAATCCTGCCAAATTAATTAGAAAGAGAAAATGATTATGGAAAATAAAGTAGCAATAATAACACAGTCGTACAAAAACGACTTTAAAGAGTGTAAACTTTTATGTGAAAGTATAGATAAGTTTGCACCTGATATGGACCATTTTATCTTTGTGAATGATGAAGATATAGAAATGTTTATGTGCTTGCAATATGGTAAGCACGTTGTTTTTAAAAAGTCCTTGGTACTTCCTTGGTTCTTGATTCGTATTCCTTGGAAAATGATGGGGCATCATTTCCATGTTAGTCCTCTTACAATTCCTGTTCGAGAGTGGATTATCCAACAGATTTGTAAGTTAGGTGTATTTGAAGTGATAGGCAAAGAGTATGAGGCGGTTTTTAATATAGATTCAGAGACTGTATTTATGAAGCCTTTAGACTTGAAAATGTGGAAGAAAAATGGTAAGTATTTCATGTATCGTGTAAAGAATGTGAATGAACCAAGTCATGATGATTATTGCCATGCTGCGGTAAAACTTCTAAATTGGCAAGGTACGTATGAGGATATAAGCTTTTATAACTATATGAATACCCCTGTATGCTTTGTTCGCGAGAATACAGAAAAACTTCTCAAAGAAATAGCAAAAAACTATTGGATGCATAGTTGGAAGTTGGCATTATGCAATACTTATCGTTTTAGTGAGTATTATACTTATGCTATATATTCTGATTGGATATTAAACATGAATAACCATTTTGTTATAGACTATAAAATTTTCCCTCAAGTTGATATTACGAGTTGTAGTAATAGAGCTGATTTTGATGATAAAATAGCTAAGGTATTAGAAGATGAGCATTCTTTAGGGGTATGGCTGAATAAAAAACAAAGAAAGTATCTAAATGAAAAATATTTTGATTTTGATACAATGTGCTCTGTAATAAGAGAATATTGGAAAAAATATAATTAAGGAAGAGTATGATGAAGATAAAATCTATAATTTCCGATCATGTTATTATGGTTGGAAATTACTACAAAGGAAATGCGATAGGGGGTATGGCTTCTGTTGTAAGAGCATATGAACCATATTTTGAATCATGGCATTATCTGTCTTCTTGGAGAGACGTGTCAAAGGTTGGCAAACTGTGGTATGCATCAAAGGCATATTTGGCTTTTGCTATGAAAATGCTCTTTTGTCCGAAATATAAGATACTGCATGTTCATGTGGCAAGTGCTTCTTCATTTCATCGTAAGGCCCACTTTATAAAACTTGCTAAACGTATGGGGCGCAAGGTGATTTTCCATATGCATTCTGCTGTTTTTAAAGAGTATTTCGAGGAATGTAACGATAAAGATTATCTGCTTAAAATTATGTGTATGGCAGATTCTTTTATTGCTCTCTCACGTTCGTGGAAAGAATATTATGCTAGCATCGGTGTACCAAAAGAAAAAATTGTAGTCATAAATAACCCAGTTGATTATCCTAAGGAGTTCTGCTACGAAAAAGATGCACCTGTTCGTATGTTATTCTTAGGAGAATTGTTAGAACGAAAAGGAGTATGGGATGTATTAAAGGCAATTAACGAACATCAGGATTCTCTTCGTGGAAGATTGAAATTGAAAATTGGTGGAAATAAACGCGAAAAGGATGTTGTTGATTTTATTTCAAAAAATAATCTAACAGACATCATTGAATTTGAAGGATGGGTTGCTGGCGACAAGAAATGGCAACTGCTAAATTGGGCAAATCTGGTAATTTTACCTTCTTTCAATGAAGGACTTCCTATCACTCTTTTGGAGGCTATGGCATATAGCTGTGCGTTGATTTCCACTCCCGTAGGTGGTATTCCTGAAATTTTGGAGAATGGTGAGAATGGATTGATGGTAACCCCTGGTAATTCAGAGGAAATAGCTAAGGCTATCCAATATTTTGTTGATAACAGTGTTAAATGTCAGGAAATGGGAGAAAAGAGCTATCAAAAAGTTATTCCATTTTTGCCTGAGACCGTGTTTAAACAACTGTCTAATCTGTATACTCAACTTTTAAAATAATAAATATGGAACTGAATGCCAAAACAATAATGAATAGACTTCAAAAAGAAACAGAACTTTTGAAGCCTATAACACCTGAAAACAGTAAAAAATTAAAAACTGTTCTTGTAGGAATGCTTTCAGATCTTCAGCAGGTTTGCATGGACAATGAAATTGACGTCATGCTGGCTTATGGTTCTGCTTTAGGGGCAGTACGACATAAGGGATTTATTCCATGGGATGATGATTTAGATGTTTATATGTCTCGAAGTGATTGGAATAAATTCAAGAGTATTTTCAAATCTTTGATGGGAGATAAATATGAATTAGAAGGTCCTAATGCTAATGAGAATGCTCCCAAACAGACTTTTGCCAAAATATATTTAAAGGGTACTGACCTGACGGATATATACGATTTGAATACTCCATATTTGCATGGCATCTATATTGATATATTTATTTTGGATAATCTTGCAGGTCATTCTATAATAAGAAAAATTGATGCAAAGGTTTCTGAAATATTAAAGTTTATCATAAATTCTCAGACTTATTATGAGTATCCAAATCCTCTTATAGAAAAATTTATGAAGATGAAGGCATCTACTCATTTATATCTGAACTTCAGAAAGTTTTTAGGATTTATGATATCTTTCAAGAGCCATACATTTTGGTGTAATTGGTTTGATAAATTCTTCTCTAGACACAAAAAAACAAGTTCTGGGTTAACACAATTTTCTTGGAGTAGAGAAGTCTTTGATCGCTCAGTTTATTATCCGTGCTCAGAAGGTGATTTTGAGGGGTTAAAAGTAAAACTTCCCGGTAATGTTCATGAATATCTAAGAAAAAGTTATGGTGATGATTATATGGAATTACCACCCATGGAAAAAAGAGAAGATCATATGATAATTAACCTTGACTTTGGTAAATATTAGGTATATGAAAACTGTAATAACATATGGTACTTATGACCTTTTACATCAAGGTCATATTAATCTTCTCAAAAGAGCAAAAGAACTTGGTGATTATTTAATTGTCGGTGTTACAAATGATAACTTCGACCGAGACCGGGGTAAATTGAATGTCCGTAATAATGTCTTGGAACGTGTAGAGGCTGTGAAAGCCACGGGCTATGCCGACAAGATTATTATAGAGGATTATGTTGGTCAGAAGATTGATGATATCCAAAAATACGATGTTGATATTTTTGCTATAGGTTCTGACTGGGAGGGTAAGTTTGACTACTTGAATGAATTCTGCCAGGTGGTTTATCTGCCAAGAACGCAAGGCATCTCATCTACAATGCTCCGAAATGAGAGCCAAGAGACCGTTAACATCGGAATCATAGGTTGTGGTCGAATTGCCAAAAGATTTCCTACAGAGGCTTCCTTTGTAAATGGTGTGAATGTTTGCGCTGCTTATGATATAAATAAGGATGCAGTTGTAACTATGTCAAAGGATAATGAGAGTATTTGGGCTTATGCTGATCTGGATAAGTTTTACGATGCAGTAGATGCTGTCTATATAGCAACTCCCCATCTTAGTCATTATGAATATATCAAGAAATCCTTGGAGGTTGGCAAGCATGTTCTTTGTGAAACACCATTAGTCTTAAACAGGGAACAAGCACAAGAGCTATATCAGTTGGCAGAAAACAAGAATGTTATACTGATGGAAGCGAACAAGACGGCTCATTGCCCTGCATTTAATCATTTGATGGTGATGATAAAGTCTGGCTTGATAGGTGAGATAGTTGATATAGAGGCATCTTGCTCTCAACTCTTGGATAAGAAAGGTAGAGAGTTTGATGTAGCTCAAGCTGGTGGAGCTATGCATGAGGAGGGTAGCTATCCTTTGTTACCTATAGTCAAACTCTTAGGTATCAACTATAAAGACCTGACCATATTTAGTCGAATGAGTAACCAGGTGGATGTATATACGCATGGTGTCATGCGCTATCCTAATGCTACTGCATCTTTTAAGGTGGGTATTGGTGTGAAAACAGAAGGTAATCTCGTGGTTTCTGGTACGAAGGGATATGCCTATGTACCAGCTCCTTGGTGGAAAACGGATTATTTTGAACTTCGATATGAAGATCAGAATGAGAATAAGAAGTATTTCTATAAATGGGATGGCTATGGACTTCGTTATGAGATACAGGAATTTATAAGTTGCATCATTAATAAGCGTTTCTCTTCAGCTAGACTTCGAAGGAAAGAAAGCGTATGCATGGCTCAGGTCATGCAACAGTTTGATGAGCGTAAAAACTTCTTTGAAATTTAACGTAGATAATCATGATTAATTTTACTGTAGGCCCAGTGCAGTCTAGTGATGCTGTACGAGCTATTGGTGCAGAACAAGTACCTTATTTTAGAACATCGGAATTTTCTGATGTTATGTTTGAGAACGAGAGACTCATTAAAAAGTTTGCAAAAGCTTCTGATGATTCTAAAGTCGTATTCTTGACTTCTTCTGGTTCTGGTGCGATGGAGACAGCTATCATGAATACCCTTACACCAAATGATAAGGCTTTGGTAGTGAATGGTGGTAGTTTTGGTCATCGTTTTGTTGAATTGCTAGAACTTCATCATGTTCCTTATACGGAAATCAAGCTAGAACATGGTAAGGCGTTAAAATCTGAGCATCTTGCTCCATATGAGGGTCAAGAATATACTGCCTTTTTGGTTAATAAGCATGAGACTTCAACTGGCGTTCATTATGATATGAATTTGATTAGCAATTTCTGCAAGCGAAATAATCTGTTTTTGATTGTAGATTGTATTAGTACATTCTTAGCTGATCCTTTTGATATGAAGGAATTGGGGGCTGATATTATGATTACTGGTAGTCAGAAAGCTTTAGCATGTCCTCCTGGAATTTCTGTAATGGTTCTTTCTCCAAATGCAATTAGTCGAGTTAACAACACCAAGTGTGTATGTCAATACTTTGATTTGCAGATAGCATTGAAGAATATGGAGCGTGGTCAGACTCCTTGGACCCCAGCTGTTGGTATTCTTCGTCAGATTAATGCTCGTTTGAAAGAGATAGATGCAAATGGTGGCGTAGAGGGAGAAATTGCTAGAATCGGTGCTTTGGCAACTTATTTCCGAGATAAAATAAAGGGATTGCCTTTTGAAATTGTCTCAGAATCACTTTCGAATGCAGTTACACCGCTTCATCCAACAACAGCTTCTGCTTATGATATCTTCTTGAAAATAAAGGATGAGTATGGTATGTGGATTTGTCCAAATGGTGGTGACATGAAAGACACCATCTTCCGTGTTGGACATATTGGAGCACTGACGACAGCTGATTATGATAAGCTAATTGCAGCATTTAGAGAATTGAAAACTAAAAAGTTCATTTAAAAGACATAAAATGATTTTCAACAGAGTTAAACTGTTAATGCTGTTGCTTTTTACAGCGATGGCTGCAAATGCAGAGGAGAGCTTGAAGGAATCTCCTTTTTCTGCGAGTTTAGAATTCTCCACAAAATATATGTGGAGAGGTATAGAATATGGAACAGCCCCTACGCTATTTCCAATGATTGGCTATAATACGCATGGATTCAATGCATTTGCTATGGGCGGTTATGCCATTGATGGTAGTCATCAGGAAGTTGATTTAGGTGTATCTTATACTGCCAGTGAGTTTACTGTTGGTGTGTCTGATTACTATTATCCTTCTTCCGTTGGTGAAAAAGACCAGTATTTCAAGTTGAGCAATCGCGAGACAGGACATTGGGTTGAGGCTTACGCCACATGGGCAGGAACAAAGGTTCCTTTGTGGGTAACAGTATCTACTTATATTTTTGGAGCGGACAAGAATACTGATGGAAAGCAGATGTATTCTTCGTATGCTGAGGTTGGTTATACCCACTCCTTTACTGAAGACAATAATATCGCTTTATGTGTAGGAGCCAATTTGAACAAGGGCTTTTATACAAACAATCAAAGTGGATTCAATGTTGTTAATATCAATGCCAAGTATAGTACGGCATTGAAGTTTGGCAACTTCAAGCTGCCAGTCAGTGCCAGTTATGTACTGAATCCTTACAATAATAAATCATTCTTTACGATGTCACTTTATTTCGGACTTTAATGAAAACAGCGGTTATTTTATCGGCTAGGAAGGATAAGGATACAGAAATACCTTATCCTTTGAAACCTTATTACGAGAGTTCTTGTTTGATAGATAGAACTATCGAGGCTTTGACGGCACTTAACTATGACAATATTCTCTTAGTAGTAGGGGGGCAAGCTCAACTGTATCAGCGATACGCATCAGAGACAGTTCGTCTGGTATTGAATCCAGACTTTAAGTTTACTTCTTCAATGGGTTCGCTTGCTATGGCAGCACCTTATATCAAGGATGATTTCCTGTTGGTTGAGGGCGATACATTCTATGAATATAAGGTACTGAAAGAACTTTCTGAGACAAAAAACGAAAATTGCTTTGCTATTACAGAAGAGTCTGGTAGTGGGGACGAGGCCTTTGTTGAAACTCGCAGTGGATATATCACCAAGATAAGCAAGGACCGTCATCAGATATGTAATTTCGAGGGTGAGTTATTGGGGATTGTTAAGATTTCCAAGCACTCTTTTGACTGGATGATGAACAAATGGAAAAACAGCAATAATCCTTATCTCAACTATGAGTACTTGTTGTTTGATTCTACTGATGTTTTGGACAGACCTTATATCAAGTTTACCAATTTGATATGGGGAGATGTAGATTGTGAAGAAGATTTCAATAAGCTTCGCAACTATATCTATCCTAAGCTTCGCAGAAAGGAAAATCCATTTGATTACGAAAACTTGATTTCATACCTAAAGGTTATCTTCCCTAATGAACAAATAGAGAATGAGGTGAAGATAAGCCAGATAGGAGGCATGTCAAACAAGAACTTTAAGGTTACTAAGGGCTTATATGAATATGTACTTCGTGTACCAGGAATTGGTGCAGAAGGTATGGTGGTGCGAAGCAATGAGGAACAAAACTCCTTGCAAGCTTGCAAGATGGGTATCAATCCTCCAATCAGATACTTCAACTCTGAGACGGGTATCAAACTTGCTGACTTTGTAAAGAACGCAGAAACATTGAATGGGGCTACCATTCAGCGACCATCAAACATGAAGAAAATAGCCAATATCTTCAGAACTTTACATCATTCTCACGTTCGCTTTGGTAATGAGTTTAATGTATTCAAGGAAATATTGAACTATGAGTATTTGCTGGAGAAAGCCGAAGGCAAAATGTATGAAGGCTATGAACCAATAAGAAAAAAAGTCTTTCAACTAGAAGATTATCTGAACCAATTGGGGGTATCAGTAAAGCCTTGTCATAATGATCTCGTAGCTGAGAATTTCTTGAAGGCTGAGGATGGAACTATCTATCTGATAGACTGGGAATATTCAGGAATGAACGATCCTATGTGGGATATTGCTGCCTTATTCTTGGAAAGTAATTTTACTGATGAAAGCAAGGATTATTTTCTCAGCCATTATTTCGATGGCAATGAACCTGAGAATGCCAGAAAGAAAATATTGGTATATCAGATATTGATGGATTATCTGTGGGCAGTGTGGACTTGTATCAAAGAAGCACAGGGAGATGATTTCGGTACTTATGGCATGGATAGATATACCCGAGCAATTGAAAACTTAAAGAAAATAGATTTATAGAAATGGAAAAAGAGAATTTGAAAGGTAGAATTGATTGGATTACAACATTGATACCTTTTGTAATAGTTTTGGCAATGATGTTGGTATTTATGTTGATTCCTTCTCAGTCGAAATTATTTGTTGATACCCTACGTGGTTTCTTTGGTGATACTATTGGTATCTATTATGTCATCCTAGGATTAGGATGTGTGTTGTTATCATTATATTTGGCTTTCAAGGACAAATATGGTCAGATTAAGTTGGGTAACATCGATAAGCCTGTTTATAGCAACTTTGCTTGGGGTACGATGATATTCACTTCAACCATGGCTGCTGATATCATGTTTTATTCATTGATAGAGTGGGCTTTGTATGGTGCAGAACCTCATGTCGCAGAACTCGGTAAGATGCAGCTTTGGGCGCCGACATTCCCTTTATTCCATTGGGGACCATTAGCGTGGGGATTCTATGTGGTACTTGCTATCAGTTTTGCTTTTATGATGCACGTGCGCAAACGAGAGAGACAACGCTTCTCAGAGGCAGTACGTCCTTTGATTGGTGACAGAGTGGATGGACCTTGGGGCAAGGTAATAGATATTGTAGCTGTCTTCGCAATGGTTTGTGCAACGGCTACTACGTTCTCTTTGGCTACCCCTCTTTTGGCTTCAGCCTTGGCATCTGTGTTTGGCATTTCAACCAGCGTTACGCTTACCATAGGTATCCTGCTTTTGATATGTGCAGTCTATACCATTACAGTATTGTTGGGCATGAATGGAATTTCCAAATTGGCATCATTCTGTTCATATATGTTCTTTGCCATCTTGTTTTATTTTTTGTTCTTGGGTGGAGAAACAAGGTATATTGTAGAGACAGGATTCCAGTCTTTAGGCAACATGGTTCAGAACTTCATCGGACTCTCAACCTATATGGATCCATTGCGAGAGAACAACTTCCCACAGACATGGACTATTTACTACTGGGCGTATTGGTTGGTTTGGTGTATTGCAACTCCATTTTTTATAGCTCTTATCAGTAAGGGAAGAACTATCAAGAACCTTGTCTTTGGTACTTTTGGTTGGGGATTGGCTGGAACTTACATGTCATTTATCATTTTAGGAAACTATGGATTGGCTCAACAGCTGAAGCATGGACTTGATGTTACAGGCTATATATTAAATGGAGGTGAGATGTATCAAGCTATTTTGAAGATATTCGGCACATTACCATTGCCAGAAGTAGCATTGATACTATTAGTCATCACGATGATTGCTTTCTACAGTACTACATTGGATGGTATTACTTATGTGGCATCTTCTTATAGCTATAATCAAATCTCAGCTGACGAGGAGCCAAGCAGAAAAATTAGAGCGGTATGGAGCATTATGCTCATCTTGTTCCCTATCGGATTGCTGTTTGCCGAGAATACGCTTTATAGTTTGCAGTCTGTGACAATCATAGCTGCATTCCCAGTGGGTATTCTCTTGATACTGATAGTTTGGAGTTTCTTTAAAGATGTGAAGAATTATTTGAACGAAAAATAATATTTAGATATGAACGCTATTATATTGGCTGCAGGCATGGGAACACGCCTGCGCCCTTTGACAAATGACCGACCAAAATGTTTGGTTGAAGTAAATGGTATCCCTATGGTGGAACGCCAGATACAATTCTTGAAAGAGAAAGGTATTGATGATATTACTCTGATTTCAGGATATAAGGCTGAAGCCTTGGATTTCTTGAAAGAAAAGTATGGAGTAGATATTGTCTTCAACGATAGATACGATTCTTGTAATAACATCAATTCCTTGTATATCGTTAGAAATAGATTCCATGACTCATACGTGATGGAAGGCGATGTTTATATGGATAAGAATGTTTTGCTATCCGAAGTTTCCCAATCTACTTATTTCGCCAAGAAGAAAAAATACGAGAATGAATGGGGATTGGAAGTAGATGAGAACAACAAACTTGTGAAGATAAACATCGGTGCAGGTGATGGCTTTCTGATGAGTGGAATCTCATATTGGAAGGCTGATGACTGCAAGAAAATCATCAAGCACATGGAGGAGGTTTATGCCACTAAGGATTACACCAATCTTTATTGGGATAATATGGTGTTGGATATTTATCCTGAATTAGATATACATGTGAAGGAGATAAAGGGTATCTATGAGATAGATACACCGGAGGAATTAAAAGAAGTGGAGAGTATATTATGAGTAAAATACAGTATTACATATTGAGAGTGAAAAAATAGTTATCGGAAACAGGCTATGGCTATATTGCTGCAGCAGAGCCAACATCCGTAGATGAATCTACAAGGTTGAGACTTTCACTATGCCGTGATGGAGAAGTCGAAGGAAATCTATACCTTGCCAGCCGAGTTTGGTTGGAGCGACTTAGGCAGCTGGGGGAGCCTCCGTACCTTACTTCCACAGGATGAGGCTGGCAATGCCAAGGTAGGCAAGGACATCCGCTTGTATGAATGCAAGAACTGCGTGGTTCATGCAGCCGATGAAAGCAAGGTGGTAGTTCAAGGCTTGGATGGCTATATCGTAGCCGAGAAGAATGGACAACTGCTTGTTTGCTCTTTGAAAGAGGAACAGAGAATCAAGAAGTTTGGGAAATAGGCTAAAACTTATGTTTTTGATTTTCGAACTCTTAATTATCAAAGCACATGGATAGCTTGGCTGTCCTGAAAAAATAATTAAATGAATTTTTATATTCTCTTTAAAATAATTAAAAATGGACGAGAATGAATTGCAGAATAGAATGGATAGAATCATTGAGTGGGTTAAAACTTGTGATACTAAGGCTTCCATAATGCTAACTGTTTTATCTTTGTCTGTCGGTATATTCTTTACCTCAGATTTTGTACTTAGCAGTTTGCTAAAAGTTATAACTAACACTTTTGTCGTTTCTAATAAAGGGTGTTTTAGTTTTTCTGCTCTTTTTGCTTTGTTAAGTGCAATGTTATCAGTTTTAGCATTGGTGATGGCTTTAAAATGTTACGTTATGGTACTTATGGCAAAAACTGATGAAAATCAAACGAAGGATCCTAACTTGATGTTACATTCATATATTCATTTCAATCATATATCGAAGTTGACATATGAGGAGTTCATAAGAGGCTTAGAATTGTCAGATGTGAAGAAAGATGTGACTTCCCAAATTTATATAAATGCAACGCGGTGTGCAGAGAAATTCTCTGATTATAATGTTGGTGTGAAATGGACTGCAGTTTCATTTTTGTCAGCTATTTTTATGATTTTTTGTTTATTGATTTATGTGTCATACAATACTTTGTAGATTATGAATAGAAAAGAGTTTATGAGTACTATTAGTAGTGTGATTAATGATTGGAAAAGTACTGATTTCTCTTTTTCTCAGAAAGATTATGTCCCAGGTCTGGACGATGCTAATCTTACTTATGGATGTGGGCAAGAGAAAAAGGGAATCGAGTTAAATTCTTGTGTGTTGTTTGTTGATATACGTAATTCTGTGCAATTGGTAAAAGACAAACAAGATCGTACGATGGGTAGAATATATTCCGTGTTCACTCATTGTATGCTATTGGCGGCTCAACAAGAAGGTGGTTTTGTAAGGAACATCATTGGAGATAGAGTGATGATAGTCTTTCCTCAAGAACGTTGTTTTACAAAGGCAGTAAACTGTGCTATTACGATAAATCATATTGTTACGCTTATCGATAAGAAAATTGATAACTTGGAATTTAAATGTGGTATAGGTATAGACTATGGTAGAATGAGGGTGATGAAAGTAGGATTGGTAACAAAGGGTGCAGAAAATGATGATAACAAAGGACTTGTATGGGTTGGGTATCCTGCTAATTTTGCTTCTCGTTTGACGGATTGTGCCAATAAGGAATTTACAGATATAGTGTATCAAGTAGATGCAAAGTTTTATTATTTTAATCCTTTAGGATCACAATCATTAATAGCTCCGCAACCAAGTGGATGGATTCAGCAAATAAAAACTTTGACAGCCGAAGAATTGGCGAGTTCTTTAGATGTTACTGTTGTTGGATATAAAACGGCTTTAACTGCGCATAAGTGTCTTGAACCAAAATCAATAACACGAATAGAGAAAAAATATACTTATAAACCTATACTTGTGTCAGAAAAAGTCTTTGATGGTTATAAACGAGAAAATCCTAATGCAAATAGTATCCAAAACAATTGGTGGCATATACAAGAACGTGAAATAAGGGATATCGATTTTAATGTTTGGGGTACTGATTTACATTGGGTATTGGATTGATTTTAAATTTCAAGTAATATTATGGAAATAGTAAATGTTCTAAATATAAATCTCCAAAACATAACTCGTCAGGAACTCTTGGAGAACTTGAAGGAGGGTGTTCTTGTGACTCCTAATCTCGACCATCTGATTAAGCTTCAGAAGGACAAGGAGTTTTATGATGTGTATCAGAAATCTGAATGGGTAGTGTGTGACAGTAAGATTCTCTACCTGTTCGGTAAGTTGTTGAAGAATCCAATCAAGGAAGCGATTCCGGGTTCCAGCTTCTTCACCTCTTATTATATGTATCATAAGGATGATGCAGACTGCAAGATCTTCTTGCTTGGTGCCAAGGAGGGTATTGCTGCCAAGGCAATGGAACGTATCAATGAGAAGGTAGGTCGCCAGATGGTGGTTGGTGCTCATTCTCCTTCCTTTGGCTTCGAGAAGCATGAAGATGAATGCAAAGAATTGATTCGCATTGTGAACGAGAGTGGTGCAAATGTTCTGCTCGTTGGTGTGGGGGCGCCTAAGCAGGAGAAGTGGATTATGAAGTATCGTGATAAAATGCCTGGAGTAAAGGTGTTCATGGCTCTGGGTGCTACCATCGACTTCGAAGCTGGAACATTGAAGCGTGCGCCTAAGATTTGGCAGATAATCGGCATGGAATGGTTGTATCGTTGCATGAAGGAACCAAAGCGCCTCTTCAAGCGCTACTTCGTGGATGACATGCAGTTCTTCTATTACTTCGGTAAGCAGCTCTTGGGAATATACAAGGATCCTTTCCGAAAAAAGTAGGATTACTTTCTTTGGAAGACCTTACATAGCAAGGCTATCGGAAGGAGGATGATAGCTGCTATGTAGGATAATATGATGCGTATGGCTTGTTTCATGCGTGCAAAAGTACAACTTTATGTTGAAACAACAAAAGATTTTCTTTGATTTCTTGCGATTCTGCATTGGTTCTGCCAAGGAGACACCTGTTTCCTTGAAGGAGGCGGATTGGAAGGAGCTGTATGCTATTGCTAAGAAGCAGTGTCTTGTGGGTGTTCTTTTTGATGGTGTCAAGAAGTTGCCTGCGGAACAGGTAGGGATGAAGAAGGGGTTGCTGCTCCAATGGATGGCGGAAAGCCAGATGTTGGAGAAAGCGAATGTTCGGTTGAACGATGCTGCCATCCAGGTTTCTGAGTGGTTCCGGAAGAAGGGGTTCAGAACCTGTATCCTGAAAGGGCAGGGGAATGCATTGATACCTCAGTTCGGGATAAGAAATAGTGCCTAAAAAAGTTGGTAATCTCCGATAT
>JAJWLX010000040.1 GCA_021636625.1 Prevotella sp.
TCCCTTTTCCATGTCATCACTTACTGAGAGATTCTGATTCTATTATAAAAGGACATTTCAATAGGGTACAAGAATCCTTACATACAAGGTTTGTGGCGCTTTTTCCCTGTATGTAAAACGAATGGTTTCTATAAAAGATAGACGCGCAGGTAATTAATATAGACACGCCTGGAGTGAGCTGTGCCAATGCTCTTTAGCTCGAAAACGAGAAATATGTTACTCGTTTGTTACTTGAAATTCTTGTCGAAAAGCCCTATGGCACGCTCTTTTTCCTTGTTTACAACCTTCGCATATATCTGCGTTGTTGTGATGTTCTTGTGACCCAACAGGGATGCAACCGTATAAAGACTGGCACCGAAGGATAATTCCAATGTGGCAAAGGTATGGCGACCGCAATGGAACGTAATCTCCTTATTTAAATTCTTGATGGAACCTATCCATAGCTTCAAATTCCTGGAAAAGGAAGAATGCGATAATTTATCGAAGACAATTCCTGTTGATGTGCCTGACGGAGGTTGGGGCAACCATTGCATCGCCTGGACAGATAGCGGGACCTTGAGCCATCTCTGCGTCTTCTGAATTTTCTTGAATATATACGTCTTCCCGTTTTCCCTGATGATTTCTTCCCAGGTTAAACTCAAAATGTCGCTCTTGCGCAAACCGGTGAAACAGCTGAAAAGAAAAGCTTCCTTTAATTGGGCGTATGGGCATTCTGACTCGATAACCTTGGATAGTTCGTGCTTGTTGAGATAATTTCTGTGGGATTCAGGGCGCTTCAAACGGTATTGGGCGGGTAGGAGAGTGAATGGATTTTCTGCTATTATCTTTTTCTTATATAGCTCTAACGTGATGCTTCTCATGATTGAAAACATCAGATAAATGGTTCCATCCGATAGCTTGCGGCGGTTCGTCAGCTGTGGACGAATATCGTGTGCTTCCTTCAGGTACTCGATGAAGCGCTTGATGAATTTCAGATCCACCTGACTCACCCAGGTGTTCTTGGCTCCAAACTTTATCAGATGTTGCTTCAAGCTAATGATGCTTCCATATCTTCCTATGCCCTCCTTGCCAGTTTGAGGTTTGCGTTCGTTGGCATATTCCTGCACAAAGTCTATCAAGTTGTATTTTTCTATATTTGATGTCTTCTGCTGTTCGGGTATGGAATGAATCAGGGTTATCATTCTTTTACTTTTGATGAGCAATGCCTTTTTGAGAACTTCGTAATTCTGTTCCTTGGTCAGCTCATCTATTTCGGGAATGAGATAGAGATGGAGAAACTGGTAGGAGCGTGTGCCTTTCCAATATATGTCGAGGTATAGGCTCGCATTTCCATTTTTGAGTTTCTTGTACCTTATTCTGATAGGTTCTTTTAATTTCTGATATTTTTTTATCTTTCGAATAGTTGAGTTATGTAGCATATATGCTTGGCTTTTATGAGTTTACCCAAATAAAAACGGGTTGAAGCTACAAGCTTCAGCCCGTTGGTAGAGTATTCTATTTCGTATGTCTCTTCAGGAAGATGCTGTGGTCGATGCAGGCTGGAAGCTCTTCCTTATAGTGGGTAACCATGATCATCGTCTTGTTCTTTCGCTTGCAGAATGCCTCGATGATATCCTTTACCAGGCGGCGGTTTCTGTTGTCAAGACCATGAAGAGGCTCGTCGAGGATGAGGAGCTCGGGATCCTTCACGAAGGCGCGTGCCAGAAGTACCAGGCGCTGCTCGCCACTTGACAGCTTCAGAAAACCACGATCTTCCAAACCCTCCAGACCGAATACCTTCATCCAGAAACGGCACTGGTCCATATCCTCTTCCTTAGGCTTTACATAGAGACCCACAGAATCGGTAAGGCCGCTCGCCACGATGCGGATGGCTGGCATATCCCGCTGGTAGGAACGGTGAAGCTCGGGAGATACATAGCCGATATGCTTCTTGATATCCCAGATGCTCTCGCCACTGCCACGAGGATTGCCGAAGAGGGCAATGTCACAGGCGTAGCTCTGCGGATTGTCGGCACATACCAGACTGAGCAGGGTACTCTTGCCGGCACCATTCTGTCCGCTCAGTGCCCAGCGCTCACCATTGTTAACCGTCCAGTCGAGGTCGTTGAGGATGATGCGCTCGCCATACTGGATGCGAACCTTGTTCATCTTCACCACTTCCTGACTGTGATATTCCCGGTCGCTATATGGCAGGTTGATGATGGCTTGTTCTAATTCTTCGCATAATACGTGGGCAGGGATGGGGTTGCGCTGTGCCAGATATTCTTCCTTGGTAAGCTTAGGATATACCTTCATATCCTTCACTTCTACCACGTGGGTGATGAACTCTGGAATGTCATCGCTCTTGCTCAATACGAGGATGATTTGCAGATGATGCTCGGTGGTGAGTGACTTGAGAAGCTCCTTGAGCTGGTCGCGGGTGTCGGCATCCAGACCGATGAACGGATTGTCCATGATCAGCACGCGAGGCTCTGAGAAGAGGGTAGAGGCAAGCTTGAACTTGCGGAGCTCTCCACTGCTCAGCAGGATGGTGTATTTGTCGAGCAGGTGGTGCATGTGGAACAGCTCGTAGATGTGTTCCTGCAACTGTCTGCGCTCCGGCGTATCTTCGCCAGCCATCTGATAAGCCTCTTCCAGCTTATCCTTGACGATAGGCGTATTCTCATCTATTTCCAACTGGTTCCAGCGCTGCTGCAGGAAGTAGGTGCGGTCGTTGTCGCCTCCGTAGGTATCACGGAAGGTAATATACTTGATATTGTCGCTCACCAGGGATTTGGTACTAGGAGAAAAGTCGTAATCAGGATCGTGCATCAACAGCGGGTGTCTGCCCACAAGGATGTCCACGAACATCGACTTACCTCCACCATTGGGACCTACGATGGCGATATGCTCGCCGTCGCATGCCTCGAAGTTAACTGGCTCAGCCATACGCCATTCCGGCATACGGGTTACGCCATTCTGAATACTGATAATCTTTTGCATCTCTCTTATTTTTTTATTGATATGTTGCGTGATAACAGGATGATATTTCCGGGCTGGGCTACTTGTGCGTGGTACGGTTGATAGCCGCCAGAAGCTTTGCCTGCGGACCCGTCATACCTGTACCTTTCTCTATGCGGCTGGCGTTCTTGGTAGCAAAATCCTTCCAGCTGTTATAGTGCCTGTCGCCCGTTTCGGGTCTGCCCATCTGCAGGAAATGGCAGTAGGCAGCGCCCAGGGCATCGGTGGCATCCATGTATTTCGGCATCTCGTCTTCCTGGATGTTGAGCATGCGCTGCAGCATCGCCGCCACCTGCTCCTTGGAAGCCTGCCCTTGTCCGGTAATCGCCATCTTGATTTTCAGCGGAGCGTACTCGTGGATGGGTACGTCGTGGTGGATGGCGGCAGCGATAGCCACTCCCTGTGCCCTGCCGAGTTTGAGCATCGACTGCACATTCTTGCCGAAGAAGGGAGCTTCTATCGCCATCTCGTCGGGCAGATAGGAGTCGATGATGCCAGTCACCCGCTCGAAAATCCTGCCGAGTCGCAAGTAGGGATCTTTCTCCTTGCGCATGTCGATGACACCCATTACCACCAGTTCTGCCTTGTTGCCGATGACGCGTATTACGCCATAGCCCATCACGTTGGTGCCGGGGTCAATGCCCAGGATGATCTTTTCTGTATTCGATTTTTTCTGAATCATCTGAATGCTGTATCTTCTGAATTCTGAATCCTTGGAATTCTGAATGCTGTATCTTCCTGAATCTATCGGTCCATATATGGATTATGAGCCAATTCCTCGCCAATGCTGGTAGCCTCACCATGACCAGGCAGCACCTGTGTTTCATCCGGCAACATGCCGAGATGGCGCAGGCTGTTGATGATGCGGAACATGCTGCCGCCAGGGAAATCGGTTCTGCCGATGGAGCTCTTGAAGAGGGTATCGCCCGAGAAGAGTACGTGCTCTGCCTCGCAATAGAAGCATACGGAGCCGTTGCTGTGGCCCGGAGTCTCGATGATGGTGAATTCGTGATTGCCGAACTTGATTACCTCATCTTCCTCAAAGAAATGACCGATAGGAGGGAACTGGGTGTCGAGCTGCATCTGGTAGAATGTCTCTGCCTGATGAGCCAGACCCTTCATCAGCTTCTCATCGCCCTGTGCCACTTCCGGCTTCAGTCCGAACTCCTGGTAGATGGTATCGTTGCCGAAATTATGGTCGAGATGACCATGGGTAACGAGGAGATGAACAGGCTTCAGATTGTTCTTTCTGATATACTCGGTAATCGCCTTGCGCTCTTCAGGATAGAAGGCACCGCAATCTATGATGACGCACTCGAGGGTGTCATCGCTGACCACGTAGCAGTTTTCCTGCAACATGTTGACTTGGAATCTTTCGATATGTAGCATTTTACTTTGAACTTTGAGATTTGAACTTTGAACTTTATGATTAGTGAAGCTGATGAATTTTTCACTCTTCACTTCTATGCCGGAACATAAACCAGCTGCTTGTCCTGGCTGAACCACTCCTCATCGAAGAAGGTACTGAGAGGGGTGATTTCCGAAATCTTATAATACTGCTTGAGCTCTTCCTTCAGATTGCCGCCCTTGAGGCAGAGCAAACCGTTGGGCAGGGCATTCTGACCCGCCTTCTTGAAGTTCTTCTTGATGATCTTCATCAGGTCGGGCAACTGCATTACGGCACGGCTCACCACGAAGTCGTACTTGCCTTTCTCGTCCTCGCCGCGCAGGTGTTCAGCCACCAGGTTCTTGAGTCCGATAGCGCCAGCCACCTCATTGCACACCTTAATCTTCTTGCCGGTGCCGTCGATGAGCTTGAACTTGCACTCTGGGAAGAGGATGGCGAGCGGGATGCCCGGGAAACCGCCGCCGCATCCGAAGTCGAGAATCTCAGAACCCGGGCGGAAGTTGATCGCCTTGGCAATAGCCAGAGAGTGGAGCACATGGTGCTCGTAGAGGTTGTCGATATCCTTGCGGCTGATGACATTGATCTTGGCATTCCAATCGCGATACAGACCGTCGAGGGCAGCGAACTGCTTCTTCTGCTCGTCGGTGAGGTGAGGGAAATATTTCTCTATGATATTCATTCTATCTTGTTTTTGTTTCTTTCAATCTATAATAATTCATGTATATACTATATTTATTAATGTATATAAACCGATGCAAAGGTAGTGCAAATTGTAGATAAAACAAAATAAAATTAGCTTTTTTTGTATATTTAGTAGTTATTTCGGGGCTTGTTAGCAAAAAAATGTGTACCTTTGCACCCGAAAAAGATGTTAGATAGTATTTATTTAATATAAAAAGTAATGATAAAAGCAGCATTATTCGACTTAGACGGCGTGGTTTTCGATACCGAAAGCCAGTATTCCGTTTTCTGGGGAATGATAGGCAGGGAGTATCATCCGGAGATGCCTGACTTTGCGCTTCGCATCAAGGGACAGACCCTGGTTCAGATCTACGACAAGTACTTCTCTGATGATGCCACATTCGCTCATATTGATGGATACACCGATTGCAAGTCGGAACAGGCTAAGATAACAGACCGGCTCGATGAGTTCGAGCTGAATATGTCGTTTCCTTACATTCCCGGATTCGAAACTTTCCTGAAAGACGTAAAGGCGCATGGTGTGAAGTGCGCTGTGGTGACGAGCAGCAATCTGCAGAAGATGGAGCAGGTGTATAAGCATCATCCTGAGTTCAAGACCTATTTTGACCGCGTGCTCACCAGCGAAGATTTTGTCAAGAGCAAGCCGGATCCAGACTGTTATCTCAAGGGCGCTGCCTGCTTCGGAGCAAAGCCGGAGGAATGCGTGGGGCTGGAAGACAGCTTCAACGGACTGAAGGCAGTGAGAGCTTCGGGTGCATTTACCCTCGGACTCGCTACTACCAATTCTGCAGAGAGCATCCAGCCATACAGCGACTATGTGATAGCCGATTACAATGGATTCGGATACGATGACCTGGAGAAGATTGTAGAAAGGATAATCAGAAAAATAGACTGATAAGAATAATACTTTTTAGTAAACACAATTATATGGGATATTTATCTACAGACAAAAAGAAAATCACAACCAAGACCTACGCCGAAATGAAGGCGGCAGGTGAGAAGGTTACGATGCTTACTGCCTACGATTTCACTACCGCAGGCATCATCGATGCAGCTGGCATCGATACCATCCTGATAGGTGATTCGGCTAGCAATGTGATGGCTGGAAATGCTGATACATTGCCTATCACCGTAGATCAGATGATTTACCACGCACGCAGTGTGGCCCGCGCCTGCAATCATGCACTCGTGCTCTGTGATATGCCTTTCGGCAGCTATCAGGTTTGCAAGGAAGATGCCTTGCGCAATGCCTGCCGAATGATGAAGGAGACAGGCGTGGATGCGCTGAAGCTGGAAGGTGGCGTGGAAATCCTGGATACTGTTCAGGCACTCATCAATGCCGGTATTCCTGTTTGCGGCCATCTTGGACTTACTCCTCAGAGCGTGAACAAGTTTGGCGGTTACGGTATCCGTGCCAAGGAGGATGCAGAGGCTGAGAAGCTGATCAGCGATGCTAAAGCTCTGGATAAGGCTGGCTGTTTTGCCATCGTTCTGGAGAAAGTTCCTGCTAAACTGGCGGCTGAAGTTTCACGTCAGGTAAACGCTGTAACTATCGGTATTGGAGCTGGTAACGGTTGTGATGGACAAGTGCTGGTTTATGCTGATGCGCTCGGTATGACCCAGGGCTTCAAGCCAAAATTCCTGCGTCATTTTGCCCAGGTAGGCGAGGAGATGCAGAAGGGAGTAAAGGCTTATATCGACGCCGTGAAGAGCGTGGAGTATCCAAGCGCAGAAGAGAGCTACTAAGATGGATACGCAAAATACCCCGGTGCATTTTAATCTGTGGCACCGTGACTTCTGGCGTCTCTGCTTCGCCAATCTCTTCCTGATGACGAGCATCTACATGCTCCTCTTGAGCATACCTTATTTTATGGCTAAGGAGGGATATTCCGTTACTCAGATGGGCGTGGTTTATGCTGCTTATGGCTTGGGCATCTTTCTTTTGGGTGGCTTCTGCTCCTATCTGGTGCAGCGCTATCGCCGCAATCGGGTATGCCAGATATCCATTCTGGGTGTGGCAGTCAGTCTCGTCGTTCTTTATTATCTGGAAACCTTCTGGAACATCAAGGTGGGCTTCGAGATGCTGGTGGTGATGCGTCTGATTCAGGGCGCTTTCCTGGGTTTGGCAGAGATGTCGCTGGCGAGTACGCTGATTATCGATACCTGTGAATCTTTCCAGCGTACGGAGGCGAATTATATCACCTCCTGGTTTGCCCGCTTTTCCATTGCGGTAGGTCCATTGCTGTCGCTTCTGGTCTATAATGTCTTCAGTATGAAAGTCGTTTTTCCGGTGGCCTCGGTATTGGCATTGGTTGCCTTGGTGCTGGTTTCCAGAGTGAAGTTCCCGTTCAAGGCTCCGTCAGAAAACGTGTCACTTATCAGTAGTGACCGCTTCTTCCTGCCTCAGGGATTTCCGCTGTTCGTCAATATTGTATGCATCATGGTGATACCGGGCTTCTATCTGTCGCTGCCTCATTCTCTCACCGTCTATGCGATGTTTTTTTGCGGACTGTTTCTGGCATTGGTGGCAGAGAAATACGTTTTTGCTGATGCAGAGCTGAAGAGTCAGGTAATCGTGGGACTGATATTGATCGCGGCAGCAGAATTTGTTTCCTTAAGCGAACAGAGCCTTGCCGAAGAGATGCTTTTACCTGCCTTGCTTGCCTTGGGAGTGGGCGTCATCGGAAGCCGATTCCTGCTTTTCTACATCAAGCTTGCCAAGCATTGCCAGCGTGGCACCAGTATGAGCTCCTTCTTCCTGGCGTGGGAACTGGGGTTGAGCTTAGGAATCGGATTGGGTTTCTGGCTGGTGAAGGACTTGTATCCGAAGGGTCTTGGTATGGATTCGGTGATCTTGAATCCAGTGCATAAGGAACTTCTGTATCCGGCTTTCGGATTGACAGTGGTTTCTCTCCTGATGTATAATTTCCTAGTACATCCATGGTATATGAAGCATCGCAATCGCTGATGCTTCGTGTGCCTGCTTTATTAAAAGTTTCTAAAAATAGCGTTTGTGAAACTTTTTTAATATAATTTAGTTAGCTTTATTCGCTTTTGTGCTCATAATTGAGTACTTTTGCGTTTGATTTGAGAACGGAGGGCATTTTGGAAGTGCCCTTTGTTCTGTTTTTAGAATGAATTAAACGTAAAATTGATAATAAGATTATGGCAGAAGCTATTGATATCCGTGAGTTGAATATCCGGATTGAACAACAGAGTCAGTTCGTTACCAACCTGGTAATGGGCATGAACAAGGTCATCGTAGGTCAGAAGCACCTCGTTGACTGTCTCCTTATCGGTCTTCTCTCTGATGGTCACATTCTCCTGGAAGGTGTACCAGGTCTGGCGAAGACTCTTGCAATCAAAACATTGTCACAGTTGATTAGTGCAGACTATAGCCGCATACAGTTTACACCCGATTTGTTGCCTGCCGACGTGATCGGTACGCAGATCTATTCGCAGAAGGATGAAGCCTTCCATGTGAAGCGAGGACCTGTGTTTGCCAACTTCGTCCTGGCAGATGAAATCAACCGTGCTCCAGCCAAGGTGCAGAGTGCCTTGCTTGAGGCGATGCAGGAACATCAGGTAACCATCGGCGAGCAGACTTTCCATTTGCCTAATCCATTCCTGGTGATGGCTACCCAGAACCCGGTAGAGCAGGAGGGTACCTATCAGTTGCCTGAGGCTCAGGTGGACCGTTTCCTCCTCAAGGTTATCATCGATTATCCTACCATCGAAGAAGAGAAGCTCATCATCCGTGAGAACATCCAGGGCGGTCTGCCTACCGTAACTCCGGTTACTACAGCCGAGGAAATCCTGAAGGCTCGCAGCATCGTCAACGAGGTGTATATCGATGAGAAGATTGAGCAGTATATTGCCGACATCGTCTTTGCTACCCGTTATCCAGACCGTTACGGCCTGGGCGAATTGAAGGATATGATTACCTTTGGCGGCAGTCCTCGTGCCAGCATCTCACTTGCCAAGGCAGCCAGAGCCTACGCCTTCATCAAGCACCGTGGCTACGTGATTCCTGAGGATGTACGTGCCGTGGCTCACGATGTGCTCCGCCACCGCATCGGTCTCTCTTACGAGGCAGAGGCAAGCGAAATCACCAGCGAGGAAATCGTCAGCCGCATCATCAACAAGGTTGAAGTGCCTTGATTTAGTTCAAAATTCAAAGTAAATTAAGTTGGATACACAAGATATCTTAAAGAAAGTTCGGAAGATCGAGATCAAGACTCGCGGATTGAGCCAGAACATCTTCGCCGGCCAGTATCATTCTGCCTTCAAGGGTAGGGGAATGGCCTTTGCCGAGGTGCGCGAATATCAGTATGGCGACGACGTGAGAGACATCGACTGGAATGTGACGGCTCGCTTCCATCGCCCTTTCGTCAAGGTCTTTGAAGAAGAGCGAGAGCTTACTGTGATGCTGATGGTGGATGTGAGCGGTTCGCTCGATTTCGGTACCATGCGCCAGATGAAGCGCGACCTGGCTACCGAGATAGCTGCAACCCTTGCCTTCAGTGCCATCCAGAACAACGACAAGATAGGTGTCATCTTCTTTTCCGACAGAATAGAGAAATATATCCCTCCCAAGAAGGGACGCAAGCATATCCTCTACATCATTCGTGAGATGCTCGACTTTCATCCCGAGAGTCAGCGTACCGATATCGGATGTGCCCTGGAATACTTCACGAGGGTGATGAAACGCCATTGCACGGCTTTCGTCATCAGCGACTTCTACGATAGCAAGGACTATCAGCACCAGCTGCAGATAGCCAACCAGAAGCACGATGTGGTGGGAATCCAGGTGTATGATCCACGTGCCAAGCAGCTGCCCGACGTGGGACTGCTCAAGGTGATGGATGCCGAAACGGGACACGAGATGTATATCGATACCAGTTCGAAGAAATTGAGAGTGGCTCACACCCAAAACTGGTTGCGACAGCAGGAGAATCTGCGACAGCTCTTTGCCAAGAGCAAGGTAGATTGGACTTCGGTAGCCACCAACGAGGACTTCTCGAAGGCGCTCCTGATGCTGTTCAAACAGAGAGGCTAAAGTAAGATAACATGAAAATAAAGAATATCATATTGACGATGGCGCTGATGGGTTGCTCTACGCTGGCTTTCGGTCAGACCGTGGAGCAGCGCATGGATTCCCTGCAGCTGCTTATCGGACAGCAGACCATCCTGCACCTCAAGGCTACTGCCCGGAAGGGTGCCAGAATTGTGCTGCCATCCTTCAAGCCTCAGGACCAGATTGTACCTGGTGTAGAGGTGGTGGAGCAGAGCAAGGGCGACACGATGCAGATGGGTGATGACCGCATCCAGGTGAGCCGCGACTATACGCTTACCTCTTTCGATGAGAAGGTGTATGTGGTTCCTGCACTCGATGTGAAGATCGACGGCAAGAGCTATCACGGAAATCCGTTGGCGCTGAAGGTGCTCACCGTTCCGGTAGATACGGTGCATCCTAACCAGTTCTATCCGGCAAAGGGTGTACAGGATAATCCTTTCGAGTGGAGTGAGTGGAGCTTCGCCTTCTGGTTGAGCCTGCTGATGATTATCATCTGTGGCGCAATGATTTATCTCCGCAATCGTCTGAAGAAGAACAAGCCTATCATCGCCCGCATCCGCATCGTGAAGAGGGTGCCTGCCCATGAGAAGGCGCTGCGTGAAATCAATGACATCAAGCATCATCATACCAGCGCCAGCCAGGAGACTCAGAAAGAGTACTACACCCAGTTGACCAATACGCTGCGTGCCTATATCGTGAGCCGCTTCGGATTCAATGCGATGGAGATGACCAGTGGAGAAATCATCGAGCACCTGCGTGCTTCGGGCGACCAGAAGATGATAGACGAGCTGAGAATGCTCTTCTCCACCGCCGACCTGGTGAAGTTTGCCAAGTACGAGATTCCGATGAACGAGAACGATGCCAACCTGGTGAATGCCATCAACTTCATCGACCAGACGAAGACCGATGAGCAGCCTAAGGAGGAGAAGATCGTTCCAACGCTCAGCACCGAAGACCAGAAGTCGCAGCAGCAGCGCCGACTCATCAAGACCCTGCTCTGGGTGGGCGGCATCAGCGTAGTTGCCATCTTCGGCTACATCGTTTATCAGGTAGCGATGCTCGTGATGTAAATGTCATCAGGCTCGGAAATCCAGAGCCGGTGATGTAAACAATAAAAAGAAATTAAGAAATGGAATTTGCAAGTAAAGCATATTTTCTGCTGCTCCTGCTGCTGATACCTTATATATTATGGTATTTCCTGGGCAGGAAGAAGAGCGAGCCTACGATGCGCATGAGTGATACACGCATCTATCAGTATGCTCCCAAGAGCATGCGCGTCAGACTCATCCATCTGCCGATGGTGCTGAGATGCATCTGCTTCGTGCTCATCGTCATCGCCATGGCCCGTCCGCAGACCCACTATTCCTGGGACAACAAGACCGTAGAAGGTATCGATATCATGCTTGCCATGGACGTATCAACCTCTATGCTTGCCGAAGACCTGAAGCCAAACCGTATGGAGGCGGCGAAGGATGTTGCCACTGAGTTTATCTCTGGCCGTCCTACCGACAATATCGGACTCACCATCTTTGCCGGAGAGGCTTTCACGCAATGTCCGATGACCACCGATCATGCCAGTCTGCTCAGACTTCTGCATGATACCCGCACCGATATTGCGGCTCGCGGACTCATCGACGACGGTACCGCTGTGGGTATGGGACTTGCCAACGCCGTGACCCGACTCAAGGATTCCAAGGCAAAGAGCAAGGTGGTAATCCTGCTCACCGACGGTAGTAACAACATGGGTGACATCTCGCCTATGACCGCTGCCGAGATAGCCAAGAGCTATGGCATCAGAGTCTATACCATCGGTGTGGGAACCAACAAGGTGGCGCCTTATCCGATGCCTGTGGCAGGAGGCGTACAGTATGTCAATATCCCGGTGGAAATCGATACCCCGACGCTGCGCGACATCGCTCAGACCACCGATGGAAACTTCTATCGAGCTACGAGTACAGCCGAGTTGAAGAAAATCTACAAGGACATCGATAAGCTGGAGAAGTCTAAGTTTAATGTGAAGCATTTTGCCAAGCGCTATGAGGCCTACCAGCCTTTTGCCCTGGGTGCACTCCTGATACTGCTTCTGGAGATATTGCTCCGCCTCACTTGGTTCAGAAGAATTCCTTGATGAAAGAGGAGTTTAGACAAAATAGATTATAACATCATATAAATATGTTAAGATTTGAAGATCCTACGTTTCTCTGGCTGCTCTGGCTGATACCGGTGCTCATACTGGTTCGTCTGGTAGGCTGGAGAAGGCGAAAGGCTAAGCTGAAAAGATTGGGCGATCCGGAACTGCTCAAGCAGTTGATGCCCAACATATCCAAATACCGTCCTACGGTGAAGTTTGTGCTGATGCTTGCTGCCTTGGCACTTGTCATCGTGATGGTGGCTCGCCCTCAGATGGGAAGCAAGATTTCTCACGACAAGCGTAATGGCATCGAGACGATGATCTGTCTCGATATCTCCAATTCCATGCTTGCCGAAGATGTGGCTCCTTCCCGTCTCGACAAGAGCAAGATGCTGATAGAGAATCTGGTAGATAACTTCAGCAACGACAAGATCGGACTGATTGTCTTTGCAGGCGATGCCTTCGTGCAGTTGCCTATCACCAGTGATTATGTATCGGCAAAGATGTTCCTGCAGAATATCACCCCGGGGCTGATCCAGACTCAGGGAACCAATATCGGCGATGCCATCTCGCTTGCCACCAAGAGTTTTACCCAGCAGGACAATGTGGGTAGAGCCATCATCGTGATTACCGATGGTGAGAACCATGAGGATGGTGCCAAGGAGGCTGCCGAGATTGCCCAGAAGAAGGGCATCAATGTGTTTATCCTCGGTATCGGTAATACCAAGGGCGCTCCTATCCCGATGGGCGATGGCTCTTATCTGAAGGATCACGCAGGCAATACCGTGATGACTGCCCTCAACGAGCAGATGTGCCGCGAACTGGCGCAGGCTGGCAAGGGTCAGTATATCCATGTGGATAATACAAGTGATGCAGAAAAGGCATTGAATGATGACCTTACCAAGTTGCAGAAGGGAGATATGACCAGCGTGATATACAGTGCCTATGATGAACAGTTTCAGGCTGTGGGCATTCTCATCATCCTCCTGCTCATCATCGAGGTCTGCATGCTGGAAGTAAAGAATCCGTTGCTCAGGAACGTCAAGTTCTTCAAAAGGGATTCCTTGAAGCTGCCGAAATAATCGGGGCAGAAAGTCAGGCATGTCACCTATTTGCCCTGAACGGTTGTTTTCCGGTTTCGTTTCCGGAGTCGCCCTGAAAGGGCAGAAGCTCTTAGCCCAGGGCATCGCCCTGGGTAAAGCGAGTAGTAGCAAGGCGCCCTGAAAGGGCAAAAGCTTTAAAATATAGATGTAAAAATGAAGTATATACATTATATAATAGTAACAGTGGCAATGTTGCTGGTGGGTACGGCACAAGTCGGAGCCCAGACTGATCGCAACCTGATCCGTCAGGGCAATCGTGCCTTCAAATCTCAGAAATGGGCAGTGGCAGAAACCCAATATCGCAAGGCTATCTCCAAGAATCAGAAGAATCCACAGGCGATATACAATCTTGGTTGTGCGCTCATGGCGCAGCAGAAAGACTCCATGGCGATACAGCAGTTTACCAATGCTGCCCAGTTGGAAACCAACCGCCTCCGCCGTGCTGCCAGCTATCACAACATGGGCGTGATCATGCAGAACCACCGTGAATATGCCCAGGCCATCGAATACTACAAGATGGCGCTGAGATGCAATCCACAGGACAATGAGACCCGTTATAATCTTGCCCTCTGCAAGAAGTTGCTCAAGAACAATCCGCAAAACAAGGATAAGAACAAGAACAACAAGGATAAGAACAAGGACAAGAACAAGAAAGATCAGAATAAGGACAAGAACAAAGACAACAAGGATAAAAACGACGATAAGAACAAAAACGACAAGAACAAGAATAAGAATAACAAGAATAATCAGAACCAAAACCAGCCGAACCAGGACAAGATGAGCCGCGAGAATGCCGAGCAGCTCCTGAATGCCGCCGTTCAGCAGGAGCAAGCCACCAAGCGCAAGTTGCAGAAGGCGATGAGCCAGCCACGCAGGAAGGCTTACGACAAGAATTGGTAAAAGATTAGATGAGATAAAAATACGATTTATAAATACGGTTTACATATAATATTTAGCTATTATTTAAGATACGATATGAAAAGAATAGGTTGGTATTTGATATTGCTGATATGCTTGCTAGGCTACCAGGTGCATGCGGTGGCCCAGCATATCTCCGTGTCGGCTCCATCGCACGTAGCGGCTGGAGAAAACTTCCGTGTCGCCTATACCATCAACACCCGTGATGTAGAGGAATTCAGAATGGGTGCAGTGCAGGATGGACTCGAAGTCATCGCAGGCCCTTACACATCCTCGCAATCCAGTTATCAGATGATCAACGGACATACCTCGTCCTCTTCATCTGTAACCATCACCTACACCCTTTATGCAGCAAAGAATGGTACCTTCAACATTGGTTCTTCCCACGCCATCGTGGATGGTAGGAACCTGGCTTCTCGCGCCGTGAAGATTACGGTGTCGGGGCACGCCCAGCATACCAACGGCGCTCCTAGCATGCACGGACAGAATAGCTACGACCAACCTCGTATGCGTACCGCAGGCTCTGCCATCTCAGGCAGCGACCTCTTCATCAAGGTGTCTGCCAACAAGAAGAGAGTACACGAGCAGGAACCTATCCTGCTTACCTATAAGGTATATACACAGGTGGAACTCACCCAGCTGGAAGGCAAGATGCCAGACCTGAAGGGATTCCACAACCAGGAAGTGCCTCTGCCACAGCAGAAGACTTTCCATACCGAAATGGTGAATGGTCGTCCTTACAAGTGTGTCACCTGGAGCCAGTATGTGATGTATCCTCAGATGACCGGTAAGCTGGAGATTCCTTCCATCACCTTCAAGGGCATCGTGGTACAGCAGAACCGCAATGTCGATCCTATGGAGGCCTTCTTCAATGGCGGCTCCGGATATGTAGAGGTAAAGAAGGACATCAAGGCTCCGGGTATCACCCTGCAGGTAGATCCGTTGCCTCAGCGCCCTGCCAACTTCTCGGGTGGAGTAGGTAAGTTCAATATCTCTGCTTGTCTTGACAAGAAGGAAATCAAGGCTGGCGAACCGATTACGCTCCGTGTGATTGTGGGAGGTATCGGAAACCTCAAGCTGCTGAAGCAGCCAGTAGTGAATTTCCCGAAGGATTTCGACAAGTATGATGCCAAGGTAACAGATAAGACCCGACTCACCGCCAATGGAGTGGAGGGTAATATGATCTACGATTTCCTGGCTGTTCCTCGCAATCAGGGCAGCTATACCATTCCAGCCGTGGAGTTCACCTATTATGATACCAGCAAGAATGCGTATAAGACCATCAAGACCCAACCTTTCACTCTGAACGTGGAGAAGGGAGATGGATCGACATCCGAGTCGGCTGACTATACCAGCAAGGACAAGGATATCCATACCATCAAGTTGGGCAAGACCTCACAGCATCAGGCAGATGATATGTTCTTCGGAAGCTTCGGCTACTGGACCAGTCTGCTCATTCCGCTCATCGCCTTCTTCGTGCTGCTGGTGGTATTCCATCGCAGAGCCATCGAGAATGCCGACATCGTGAAGAAGCGCTCCAACAAGGCGGGCAAGATAGCCACCAAGCGTCTGCGCATGGCCAACAAGCTGATGCTGCAGGGCAAGCAGGGCGAGTTCTATGATGAGGTGATGCGTGCCCTCTGGGGATATATGAGCTACAAGCTGAACATGCCGGTAGAGCAGCTCTCTCGTGAGAATATCCGTGAGAAACTCTTCGCCCACGATGTGGACGATGTTACAATACAGAAGTTTACTTCCGCTCTCGATGAGTGCGAGTTCGAGCGTTATGCTCCAGGCGATCCTGCCGGCAATATGAACCGTACCTTCGAATCGGCAATGACAGCGATTATGGAAATAGAAAATGCAATCAATGCGACTCGCAAGAACGCCAAGAAGCATCCTGCCGGATATTCCTTCGTATGGCTGCTCCTGGCGATGCTGGGTTTCGGCGCTTCTCCGGTATCGGCAATCACCAAGAACAATGCCGATACGGAATACCAGAAGGGCAACTACCAGCAGGCTATCCGCGACTACGAAGAGCTGCTCAAGAATGGTGCCTCTGCCGAGATTTACTACAATCTCGGCAATGCCTACTATCGTACAGACAATATCACCAAGGCGGTGCTCAACTATGAACGTGCCCGCCTGCTCTCGCCTGGAGATGAGGACATCAACTTCAATCTCCAGTTTGCACGCAGCAAGACCATCGACAAGATTACCCCGGTAAGCGAAATGTTCTTCGTTACCTGGTATAAGGCGCTGGTCAACTTCACGAGTGTAGATAACTGGGCGAAGACTGGCATCATCTCCATCATCATGGCGCTGCTGCTCGTGCTGCTCTATCTCTTCGGTCCGCACATCCTGATGCGCAAGATCGGCTTCTTTGGCGGTATCGGCTTCTTCCTCGTCTTCCTGCTGAGCAATCTCTTTGCCTATCAGCAGAAGCAGGCGCTCGACAACCGCAAGGGTGCCATCATCATCTCACCTTCCGTGAACATCAAGAAGACGCCTGCCAAGACCAGTACCGATCAGTTTGTACTCCATGAGGGTACCCGTGTAGATATCATCGACAAGGGTATGACCGACTGGCGTGGCATCCGCGTTGGCGATGGAAGAGAAGGATGGATCGAGACCAAGCACCTCGAGGAAATCTAGGAGAATGATGTGAATGGAGCGTCAGTCACTGATATCATTCTACATTCAACATTAAATATAAAACAATAAGTAAATGGATTTTAGTTCGATACAAGATATTGACTTTCAGATACTGCAGTGGTTCAACGGCAGTAACAATGTGATTCTCGACCAGTTGGTGATGGCACTTACTTCGGGTTTCACCTGGATACCGCTTTATCTTGTACTCTTTATCATCGTGATGCGCAATAATGAGACGATCGGGCAGATTGGTCTTATTGTAGGCTGCGCATTCCTGTGCATCCTTTTTGCAGATGGCATTGCCGAGGGAATCATCAAACCGCTTGCGGCCAGATGGCGACCTTCCAACGATCCGCTGGTAAAATATTCCGTACAGGTAGTGGATAATCTTCGTCTGAAGGACTATAGTTTCTGTTCTGCGCATGCAGCCAACACCATGGCGATAGCCGTGTTCTTCTCGCTGCTTGTAAGGAGCAGGATGCTCACCTTCACCCTGGTAGCATGGTCGCTGGTGAACTGCTGGACCCGTCTCTATCTGGGCGTTCATTATCCGCTGGACATCGTTTGCGGCATGCTGCTGGGCATGGTGGTTGGTACGCTGGTATATCTTTTCTTCCATCGTATGTACCGGCGTATGTCACCGGAAATCAAGTATGTTTCGAATCAATATACCAGTACGGGATATGATTGCGATGACATCGATATGATTATGACCGTTCTGATGCTCACCCTCGTATATGTCATCCTGCGTGCCGTCGTTCTGATGACGGGGCTGTAATCAGGCAGTGAGCCTTCTTGAGGGCATCACTATTTTCAAAAATAAAAAGTTCAATTTTCAAAGAAAGCAATGGATACAAAACATATTAAGATTAGTGATTATAATTACGATTTGCCAGATGAGCGCATCGCCAAGTTTCCTATCTCACAGCGCGACCACAGTAAACTGCTGGTCTATAAGCATGGTGAGGTAAGCGACGATGTATTCTTCCATCTTCCCGACTATCTGCCAAAGGGTGCCATGATGGTATTCAATAATACCAAGGTAATCCAGGCGCGCATGCATTTCCGCAAGGAGACGGGAGCACTCATCGAGGTGTTCCTGATGGAGCCTGCTGCACCTACCGACTATGAGCTGATGTTCCAGACTTCGGGTCACTGCTCATGGCTCTGTATGATTGGTAACCTGAAGAAATGGAAAGAGGGAAGCCTGAAGCGCGACTTCGAGATCAAGGGTCATCAGCTTACCCTCTCTGCTACCATGCGCCGTGGAGATGCGCTCAGCACAGAGGCGGCTGAAATGGTGGCTAAAGGTGGCGGCACCAACTACTGGGTGGATTTCGACTGGGACAACGAGCATGTTTCCTTTGCCGAGATTCTCGAAGCAGTGGGAGAGTTGCCTATCCCTCCATATCTGAACCGCAAGACAGAAGAAAGTGACAAGACCACTTATCAGACCGTATATTCCAAGATCAAGGGTAGTGTGGCTGCCCCAACAGCCGGTCTGCATTTCACCGATGCGGTGCTCCAGGACCTGGATGCGCATGGCATCGACCGTGAAGAGGTAACCCTTCATGTAGGAGCGGGAACCTTCAAGCCGGTGAAGAGTCTTGAGATAGAAGGTCATCAGATGCATACCGAATATATCGTGGTTCATCGCCGCAGTCTGGAGAAGCTCATCAAGCACGAGTGTCAGGTCATCGCCGTGGGAACCACCAGTGTGCGCACCATCGAGAGTCTCTACTATATGGGCGTGCATCTTATCAAGCATCCTGAGGCAAGTGAAGAGGACCTGCATGTAAAACAGTGGGATCCATACGAGCTGTCGGCAGATGGCAATCTGGTGGATGACATCACTCCGGTGCAGGCTATCCAGGCAATCGTCGATTATCTCGACCGCAACGGATTGGAAGCCCTTCACTCCAGCACGCAGATCATCATCGCTCCAGGTTATACCTATAAGATTGTGAAGATGCTGGTAACCAATTTCCATCAGCCTCAGAGCACCCTGCTTCTCCTGGTGAGTGCCTTCCTGCATGGTGATTGGAAGAAGGTATATGATTATGCCCTCTCTCATGATTTCCGCTTCCTGAGCTACGGAGATTCCTCCCTGCTCATTCCGTAACTTGATTTAAAAGTTATAAATGAAAATGTAATGTCGCCCTGAAAGGGCAAAAGCTTCAATAATATAAAAAAACAAATAGATGATTTCAGTAGAAGGACTGAAAGTAGAGTTTGGCGTAAAGCCACTTTTCAATGATGTAAGCTTCGTAATCAACGACCGCGACCGCATTGCCCTCGTAGGTAAGAACGGTGCCGGCAAATCTACGATGCTGAAGATTCTCTGTGGCTTGCAGAAGCCTACCTCCGGCGTAGTGGCTATCCCTAATGAAACCACCATCGGCTATCTGCCTCAGGTGATGAAACTGCAGGATGATACCACCGTGAAGCAGGAAACCCGCAAGGCTTTCGCCCACAATACCGAGATGAAGGCACGCCTCGACAAGATGCAGCAGGAAATGGCCGACCGCACCGACTACGAGAGCGAGAGCTATGCCCAGCTCGTGGAGAAATTCACCCAGGAACATGATCGCTATATGATGATGGGCGGTGAAAACTACGAGGCTGAGATAGAGCGCACGTTGAGTGGTCTGGGTTTTACCCGTGAAGATTTCGACCGTCCTACCCGGGAGTTCTCCGGTGGATGGCGTATGCGTATCGAGTTGGCAAAGATCCTGCTCCAGAAGCCGGATGTACTTCTCCTCGATGAGCCTACCAACCATCTTGATATCGAGAGTATCCAGTGGCTGGAGCAGTTCCTGGCGCAGAGTGCCAAGGCGGTGGTGCTGGTAAGTCACGACCGTGCCTTTATCAACAATGTAACCAACCGCACCCTGGAGATTACCTGCGGAAGGGTAGAGGATTACAAGGTGAAATACGATGAGTATGTGGTACTTCGTGCCGAGCGCCGTGAGCAGCAGCTCCGTGCCTACGAGAACCAGCAGAAGGAAATAGCCGATATCAAGGATTTCATCGAGCGTTTCCGCTATAAGCCTACCAAGGCAGTGCAGGTGCAGAGCCGCATCAAGCAGTTGGAGAAAATCGTTCCTATCGAGGTGGACGAGGTGGATACCAAGCAGATGCATCTCAAGTTCCCTCCTTGTCTCCGTAGCGGCGATTATCCGGTTATCTGCGATGAGGTGAGAAAGGATTATGGCGAGCATACTGTCTTCGATCATGTGACCCTTACCATCAAGCGTGGCGAGAAAGTGGCGTTCGTAGGTAAGAACGGTGAGGGTAAATCTACCTTGGTGAAGTGTATCATGGGTGAGATTCCTTTTACGGGCAATCTCAAGATTGGTCATAACGTGCAGATTGGTTATTTTGCACAGAACCAGGCACAGCTGCTCGATGAGAAGCTTACCATCTTCCAGACCATCGACAATGTGGCTACCGGCGAGATGCGCCTCAAGGTGAACGATCTCTTGGGTGCCTTTATGTTTGGTGGCGAAACATCTGAAAAGTATGTCAAGGTGCTGAGCGGTGGCGAGCGCAGTCGTCTGGCGATGATCAAGCTCCTGCTCGAACCGGTGAATCTCCTGATTCTCGATGAGCCTACCAACCATCTCGATATGCAGTCGAAGGATGTGTTAAAGGAAGCCATCAAGGCATTCGACGGTACCGCCATTATCGTGAGCCACGACCGTGAGTTCCTCGACGGACTGGTAGATAAGGTATATGAGTTTGCCGGTGGCAAGGTACGTGAGCATCTGGGTGGTATCTACGATTATCTCCGTGCCCACAATGCCGAGAGCATCAGTCAGGCGCTTGCCAATCAGGTAGGAAGTCAGAATATGTCATCTGCCGGATCTCCATCTTCTTCATCATCATCCTCTGCAGATTCTTCCGAGGCATCCTCCGGAAAGCTCAGCTATGCCGAGCACAAGGAACAGCAGAAGAAGATTCGCAAGGCTGAGAAGGCAGTGAAGGAATGCGAGACGAAGATTGAAAAGCTCGAAACCCGCAAGGCAGAGATCGATGCCCTCCTGATGAAGCCTGAGAATGCCACGAATATGGAACTCGTTACCGAATATACCGAGCTGATGAAGAGCCTGGATGAGGAAAACGAGAACTGGATGATGCTCTCCGAAGAGCTGGAGGAAATCAAGAATTCATAGTTAAAACAATAATAAATAACGAGAAAATGAAAATGAAGTACATCCTTCCGATGATGATGCTCGCAGCCATGCCTTTGGCTGCTGATGCTCAGAACAAGTCGGGACTTGTCTTGAGCAATCTTGACAAGACAGCAAAGCCTGCTGATGATTTCTATCAGTTTGCTACCGGTGGCTGGCAGAAGAACAATCCTCTGCCTGCTGCCTACAGCCGTTATGGTAGTTTCGATCAGTTGGCTGAGAACAGCAACAAGCGTATCAACTCTATCCTTGATGAACTCAAGAAGAAGACCTACAAGGCAGGAACCATCGAGCAGAAGCTTTCCGACTTCTATAAGTTGGCGCTCGATATCGACCGCCGCAATAAGGAGGGCATTGCTCCCGTAAAGCCTCTCCTAGACGAGATTGCTGCTGCCAAGACCAAGGCAGATCTCCAGAACTTGCAGGTGAAGTATGCCATGCAGGGCTTGGGCGTAGGTTTCGGTACCGGTTTCGGTGCTGATGAGAAGAACGTAACCATGAACATCTACAATGTGATGCAGGGTGGCTTGACTCTCGGTTCCAAGGATTACTACCTCAACAACGATGCTGCTACCGTAGCCATCCGTGAGGCATTCAAGACCTACGTGGCAAAGATGTTCCAGCTCTATGGCTTCTCTGCTGCTGATGCAGCCAAGAAGGCACAGAAGGTATTCCTCCACGAGACCAGTCTTGCTACTATCTCCAAGAGCCGTACCGAACTCCGTGACCCACAGGCTAACTACAACAAGATGAGCCTGAAGCAGTTTAAGGAGAATTATCCAAACATCCCTCTCGAGGCATTGGCTAACGGCGAGGGTATCAAGAGCGAATATATCCAGGAGATGATTGTGGGTCAGCCTGCATTCATGGCTGGTTACGACAAGATTACTGCTGCTGAGGATGCTGAGACCTTGAAGGCATTGATGGAGTGGAGTGTCATCGGCAGCTCTTCTGCTTATCTCACCGATGAGATCCGTGAGGCAAACTTCGATTTCTTCGGCAAGACCATGAGTGGCAGAAAGGAAGACCATCCATTGTGGAAGCGTGCTACTTCTCAGGTAGATGCTCAGATGGGTGAGGCACTCGGCAGAATCTACTGCAAGAAGTTCTTCCCTGAGTCATCCAAGAAGATGATGGAGACTCTGGTCAAGAATCTCCAGGTGAGTCTCGGTCAGCGTATCGATGCTCAGAAGTGGATGAGTGCAGAGACCAAGGCTGCTGCTCACAATAAGCTCGATAAGTTCTATGTCAAGATTGGTTATCCTAACCAGTGGACTGACTATCGTAAACTTACCATCGACCCATCCAAGAGTTTCTATGAGAACGTGATGGCTTGCCGTCAGTTCCGCAACAATAAGGAGATTGCTGAGAAGGCTGGTAAGCCAGTCAACAGAGATGAGTGGTATATGACTCCACAGACTGTGAATGCTTACTATAATCCTACCACCAACGAGATCTGCTTCCCAGCAGGTATCCTTCAGTATCCATTCTTTGATGCCAAGGCAGACGCGGCGTTCAACTATGGTGCTATCGGTGTAGTGATTGGTCATGAGATGACTCACGGTTTCGACGATCAGGGTCGCCAGTATGATGCCAGCGGTAACCTGAAGGATTGGTGGACAGCTGCTGATGCTGAGGGCTTTAACAAGCGTGCCGATATGTATGCTGATTTCTTCAGCAACATCAAGGTATTGCCTGATCTGAATGCCAACGGTCGCTTTACATTGGGTGAGAACCTTGCCGACCACGGTGGTTTGATGGTATCTTTCAATGCATTCAAGAATGCGACAGCCAAGAAGCCATTGAAGAACAAGGATGGCTTTACTGCTGATCAGCGTTTCTTCCTTGCCTACGCAGGTGTATGGGGTCAGAACATCACCGAGAAGGAGATTCGTAACCGTGTGAAGAACGATCCTCATGCACTTGGCAAGTGGCGTGTAGATGGTGCTCTTCCTCACATTGATGCCTGGTATGAGGCTTTCGGTGTAAAGCAGGGTGACAAGATGTTCATTCCTAAGAATGAGCGTCTGGAGCTTTGGTAAAGATCAAATATCTTATCCCGTTAGTTTTTAAAGCTTTAAAGGGATAAGGATGAAATATGAAAAAGGCTGCGTTACTTTGTGGTGACGCAGCCTTTTTTCATACGTTTTTATTCTTCATGAATGTTGCCGTAAACTCCTTACACTTACGCATATCCTGTTTGGATGATGCAATAGAGTAGGGACTGTATTTTTCAAACATATCAAGACCACGTCCTAATGTAATGGTCCATCCTGTATCTGTTTTGATACATCTGTCGTGGAAGTCTCTGAACTTGTATGTAAACTCAATGCCATAAGAAGCAAGGTCGTCCTTGATGTCATCAAGCTTGTCTATCAGATCTGGAATTTTATCTTCCTCCTCGTTAGTGATGAGATTGAGTTTCAAGTCATCCACTGGACGTGTATTGATAAGCATCAGGGCAAACTCCATGAAGTTCTTGATTTGCCATGAAGCACGTATATATGGATCTTCAATGGTTATTTCCTTTGCTTCTCTCATATAAGGTGCAAATAACTTCTCATAACTTACGCCAGTTTGTCCCATTCTGAATGACATACTCTTTTCTTGTAGAACAGATATGCGTGGACGTTTGGTTTTCGGTTCTTCTGTATGATCTTCAGTCGTAGTATGTACTTCAGTCGTTGTATGTTCTACTACCTGATTGCTCACCTTTTCCAGACCTTCGTTGATGATTTCTTCATCATCACTGGCGCAATACTGTCCCAGCAGGTATTCCAACACGTAGGTAGGAACAGGCAGGCCTCCCTTCACGAGGAAAGCCAAATCCTTTCTTACCACCTTGCCTATAAAGGCATTCAGTATCTTGTTTTCCAACTTACTCTCCATAATTATAAATTATAAATTGTAAATTATTAAAAATCCTGTTCTATCATAGTATTGTTCTTCACTGTCTCACGTACAAGAGGGTTCAGTTTGTCATCCACATCGTAGATTCTAAGCTGTAACATACTTGCATTGACAGATTTATTCAGATTGAGTGTCACTTCAAACACACGATTGTTCAAGTTCGTTGCATCAGTGCTATTCAGTGTCACTTCCTTTTCCTGGGTTACAGGGGCGTCACCATTATAAATACAGCAAACCACCTTGCGCTCCATCACGGTCATGCTTACAGCTTCCGACTGTATCATCTGGAACTTCAATCGACTGCTTACCATATTCAGGTTGTGGCTCATCAGCGCAACACCCACCTTTTCAGTCTTGTTTGTTCTCTTCTGCTGACTTCTTATCACAGGAATAATCATTTCCTGAAGCGAAGCACCACCATGAGCAAAGTTGTAGCCACCCGGTGCAGCCAGGCGGTTGGTTCCGATAGGTACTGCAACCTGTAACGGTGTGGTACTCTTGATGGAAGATACCTTGTCAAGAGGGAATTTTACAATATCCTCAAAAGCATCGTTGCTGTCTGTGAGATAGTATCTTGTCTTCTTCTCGATAGCCGACTCCTTGATGCTATGCTTGTCCTTCTCCTCAAACTTCATATCATTATAGAGGAATCCATGATCAGCGGTGAGAAGCACATTTGCCACATTCCCATCAAACACCTTATATATAGTCGTCATTCCACTGCTTCATTTCATCCAGTTCGTTCTGGATGATGTTCATCCTGTCGAAGATGAAGAGCACATGAAGTTGCGGATTGCGCTCGAAGTAATTGTATATTCTATCTTGTACCATATTCTTGAATGCTTTATAAATACAGATGTTATTTGTCAAAATCTATTCCTGTCAATTTCGATAATCTGGATTTAATGGCTCCCCTATTTCTAAGAAATATGTTCATTAGTTCGTTAACAGATTTTCCTTCTTTATATAGTGTCACCAGTTTATTGTCGTCAATTTCTGTCCAAGGCTTATAAGCGTTGGGATAGACTGCCTTCTGTTGTTCCATATACGATGGATGATTTGTGTTCTGTTGTTCTATATACGATTGATGATCTGTGTTTGAACAGGAATCATTTATACCAAAAATCTCCATCAAATCCTTTATGACTCTTTCCTGGTTTTCTTGAACTGTGTCAGGAGTCCATGCATTCGGATATGTTTTGTATATTTTTTGAGAACTAGCAAAAGAACCTATATTCTTCTCGAAATATCTTTTTAGCTTCTCCTGATAATCCAAGTTACCTAAAGAAGAATTCTTTCGACGACCAATCAGGCATAAATTTCCGATTCTATGCGTATAATAGTCTCTCTGTTCTTCATTAAAATCCTTTACCCACTGACTGGTTGCTTTAGGATTTTGTGGAAGAATATGCTCAATTGATGTAGTCCCGAAATCTTTCCATTCGGACTTATCCTTGTATTTGTATTCAAGCAGCATCAGAAGTGCATAAGTATATCGTCTGCCGTATATCTCAGATTGAATGTTAGCCATGAAAACTTGTTCATTAAATGAATAATAATCATGAGCTTCTAGCACATCAGATGTATTGCATGCTTCTTCTATCAAATTAATGATATTATTCAAGTTGTCAATACGATACGATGGGGTTTTACCACATACTGCATCTGCAATATTTTTGCATGCCACCTTCTTTGTAAATTCAAGGAGTCCATCGTTTCCAAATTTTCTTCCATATGCCAAAATAACAGGAACCCAATCTGTTGAAGGCATACACTCATTGAGTGTTCTTATCAACGTACAATACTCTGAATCTTCATTGCCTGCCAAATTTATCAGTTTGTTATAATCTTCGTATGCTTTAAAAACATAGTTGAAGAATTCTTTTCCCTGTTTAATTTTCCCAGCTTTGAAAACTTGCTTGTCATATTCATCGAGCAGATTCATTTTTTGTCGCTTTTTGAGCAACATAGTTCGTACATACGCAAGGAAACGGTCAAAATCATTTCCTAAATCTTCCTGCATTTTTTCCCATTCACGTGCATACTCATTCATTTCACCATCATCCTCAATTTTTTCAAGATTAGATGATTTCAATATGTCTGCATTACTTAATTTTTGACCACGGTCATTCATGACAGAAAATAGGCGAAATGCATCCTCTAATGAATCTGCTGATATATATATCATAACAACATTGTTGAGAATGAAAGTTAGAAAAGCATCTAAATCTATTTCTTCATGAGTTGTAATATATTCATTGTAACAAACCAATGCATTACACATCCTTTGAATAGAAGTACTTTCTTTCTTATCATTGGCCTTCTTTACAATTTCATCCCAATGTTGCGTAATACTGCCGGGTGTCATTAAGTATTCCTCTATGAATTTCTTCACATTACCACGTATTTCATATGAAAGACGTATTCGCTCCGGAATCTGCTTAATCTTATTTGCCTTTTGGAATATCAAATCAACACAGGTTTCCTTGACATCGCAAGAAGAATCGGCATAGTCACGTAAAAACGCAAATAAGAGGAACAGGGTAGTGATACGCTGCTGTCCATCAAGCAGATCATTGTTATTATCTTTACTTTGAATGATGTATGATCCTAAAAAGTATTCTTCTTTGGCATGCTCTATATAATTAGACGCAAAATCGTCCAACATATCATTCACATTATCGCTTTCCCAAACGTAATGTCTCTGATATGAAGGAACAGTGTACCATTCCGCGAAAACCTGAGCAATAGTTTGCTTTCCAAATCCTATTTCTTTATTTCCAGATTTCATAATTCAATTTGATTTTGGATTATTTCTTTCTAATTTCTTCTTCCAATTCATTGATGCTTGGCAATTTCTCATTGAAATTGTTTGGAAGAATTTGTATTCCCTCATAAGCTGTAATAGCTATTGGCTGATTATACCCTTCCAGGCAATATTGCGCAAAAAGGTTGTTCTTATTTCGACAAATAAGTAGTCCAATGGTTGGTCTATCCAAATCAGACTTCAATATATGATTTACAAGTGACATATACCCAGACAGTTGTCCGAGATATGACGACTCAAATTCTGTTATTTTCACCTCAACCACTACGTAGGCATGCAATTTTGTATTGTAAAACAACAAATCCGTAAATTGTTCTTTGCCAGCTACAGATAGCAAATATTCTCTACCCATATAGGCAAAGCCTGACCCTAAGCTCATCAATAGCTGATTAACATGCTGCACAAGGGCATTCTTGAGATTTTCCTCATCGAAAGATTCTTTTAGTTTTAAAAAGGAAAAATTCAAAGGGTCATTTATGAGTTCTCTTGCTAAATCTCCAGTAGGATGAGGCATTGTTTGAGGAAAGTTGTTCACAGCTTTTCCTTGTCGTTCATATAACCCGTTATTTTTCCCTTTATCGCCAATCATATTCAGCAAAGTAGCCCTGGACCAACAGTTCTCTAATATTTTTGATGCGTAGAATATGGCTTTTTCAGGAGCATCTTCTAAGTAGTCAATAATTACTTTGTGATGACCCCATGGAATAGAAAAGATGTTCAATGGCATCGTCTGTGTTTCTGTTGGTACAGAATGCAATGGCTTAGAAATTTCCCCAGCTTGGGGAAATTTCTTAAATATTTGACTATAGAGTTTATAAAATCTTTTACAATACTATAAAGAGCCAGGTGTGAGTCCTGCTACTCCTGGTAAAGCTACACGAAGATCTTTGCTTAGTATTTGTATGGCAGAACTGCCATATTTGCTCTCGAATTCTCGTTCGCAGATGTCTCGACCTAAGCTCCAATAAAATTCTAACTTGTCGGAGTTGACATGTATTGCAGCTTTTAACTGTTGCTTTTTGAATCGTTTTTCTATATCGCTAACCCATTGTTTATAGTCTGGGTCTGTTATTGCTGACGTCATTGTCTTTTTCATATTCTTCTAATTAATTTGCTGTTGCGGATATTACACGTCGCCCACTATTTTATTTTCTGTAAAATATCACCGAACTTGGCATAGTTCACCACCACATCGTCATCGAGGTCGAAGCTGATGGCTTGCTCGGCTACTACCTGCAAGCGCTCATGATATTCACGGCATTCATCGAGTTGCTTCTGCAGCGCCTGCAGCTGCTTGGTCTCCTTGGTAGAGAGTTCGGCACGGCGAGCATCGAGCTTGTCGATTTCTGACTCCAGGTGTTCGATGTAAGGGAGGAGATACTTCGAGCGCACACGTTCTGCGGTGTAGGCATTCATGCGATGCATGTAGGCGATGACCTGGAAGGTGCCCTTCTTGGATGAGAACAGCCAGTAGATAGGGCGGTTCTGATACATCTTCTTGTGGTCTTTCCTGAAGTCCTTTACGAAGTTTTGCTCCAGTGTCTTGCCGAGGCGGTAGCGTCCGAGCATGCAACCCACAGCATAGCTGATGAGTTGCTTGATAATGGCATCATCGTGCCATACGATATGTTGAGTGTTGTTATTGTCTGTCATAATTATATTCCTTTCTATAAGTTATTTTTCTCTTTTGCCAACTTTTTGACCTCGTTAATTTCACTAATCAAGCTGGCGTTTTGACCAACATTCATTTACTGCCTCTAATTGGTAGTATTTACGTTTGTCATCATCAGAGATAGCAATAAGTTGCTTATATTGATACCAATTCAATTGCGTCCGCAGTGTGGACGCAATTGGATAGATAGTATAAAACTGGCGACAACGTTCCAGTTGACGTACACCAAATCCGCTGCCATACTCAGGCTCAATCTCTTTGGCAAGGTTCTTTATAAGGTAGGTGCCATAGTCTGCACGTTCTTTCCCTTGTTGTTCCTTTTCTACTATACGCTGTCCTATAGCCCAGTACATTTGCACTCTGTGACCTTAAACATTTGTAATACTATCGTTGCAGTCTATCTGCATTTCGGTATTTACATCTTATATATGCAAAAGTACAGTTTTTATTCGAAATAACATCATAAAAGTAGGAAAAATAGTATTTGATTTCCGTTAATAAGGGTTAAATGAATAGCTTGGTTATAAAAAAAGAGGGTGTGTCATCAATTCATGACACACCCTCTTTGAGAGGTTCTAGCTTTACATCCCGACTTACATACAGCTTGTCAAACCTAAAGAGGCTGCGATGGCTGTAAGGAGTGAGAGAGCAATCTTAATCACGGTTTTCCAGGTTTCACGTTTCATGGGCTATATTTTTTAGAAATTTACATTGTCACCACTTTCTCCGTTGTCACCGGTATCGCTTCCGCCAGTCTGCGAACCGCCAGTCTGCGAACCGCCACCCTGGGTTCCGGTATCGCCCGTGTTGCCACCGGTAGTTCCGGTATCACCCTTGTTCTCGTCAGGGTTCTCCTGGTTGCCGCCCTCGGTGTCCTCCACATCCTTCGAATCGTTGGAAGCGATGTTCTTTACCACTTCGCCGTCGCGGTTTACGCAGGTGATGCTGATACCCGTCTTGGCAAGCTCCTGCTTGATCTCCATATTAGGGCAAAAGATTACGCGGCGCTGGGTGATGAGCTTGGTGCTCACATCCTCTACCGACTTCACCGCATTGGCACGCAGACCGAAACGCATGGTGCCCAGACCCGGAACTGCTACGGAGTGACCCTCAGTAGCCCACGCCTTGATTACCTCGCTCAGGGCAGCGTATGCCACGTTCATCACGGCAGGAGTCAGACCGCAATGCAGGGCAGCCTGCTGGATCACCTTCTCCGGTGTGAGCTTGTTGTAGATCAGTGGCTGCATCACGTACATGTACTGGTCCTTGCCACCTTCCTTACCCAAGTAAGCAATCTTGCGCTCAATAGCTTTTACATTCATTCCCATAACTCAAAAACATTTTAGTTAAACATTGATTGCAGAACTTTTGTTTCTGCAAGCCATTGTGTTTCAATGACAATGCAAAGATACAAAATTTTGGGGCGGAAATCAAGAGTTGTTCGCCACTTGAAAGAAAAAACAGTTATTATAATAAGTCTGTGCATCTGTGTTATCTGTGAAATCTGTGGGAAACTAGCAGGCTGCTAAGCCCTTGAGCTGATAGTTCAGCAGATGGGTGGCGCTGGATAGCATCTGGTTCGTGATATGCGCATATCGCTGCGTGGTGTTGATGCTCTGATGCCCCAGATACCTCATGATGGTATAGATATCCGTGCCCTGCGTCAATAATAGGGTGGCGCAGGTGTGGCGGCCCGAATGGAAGGTGATATGCTTGTCGGAGATGCAGCAGTCTTCCAGCCATACTTCCAGATGCTCGCCCAGATGATGGGGTGAGAGATGGGCGAAGAAATAGGGAGTATTGCCATTCTTGGCATGAAGCTTCGTGAGAATATGGTGCGCCTCTTCCGGCAGCGGAAGCCTAAGCCAGCGTTGCGTCTTCTTCATCTTCTTATATATATAATAGGTGTCATCGCGTTTTTCGATGTCATGGA
>JAJWLX010000170.1 GCA_021636625.1 Prevotella sp.
CATTGCCATAGAAATTGGTGGTGGTTCCTGCTGCGAACACCAGGTAATCGTACTCGATCTTACCGATGGAAGTCTGCAGAATCTTCTTGTCTGGGAATACGGCTCTCGCTTCTGCCATGCGGAAGTAGAAGTTCTTGCGCTTGCGGAAAATCTGGCGGAAAGGGAAGGAGATGGAACTTGGGTCGATACCTGCCGAAGCTATCTGATAGATAAGCGGAGGGAACTGATGGAAATTGTTCTTATCGATCAACACCACCTGCAGGTTTGAATTGCAGAGGTCTTCTGCCAAACGAAGACCACCGAGTCCGCCACCTACGATAACTACTCTCTTCAACTGATTTCTCTTGATATTAATGCTCATAACTACTGCTGTTTTTACATATTAATTACATATATTTGCTGAAAATTCTGTTCTCTATAAGGCGTAATGCCTGGTTCTTGCTGAAAATTCGACTGCAAAGGTACAACTTTTTGATGAGGAGACAAAGGAAGATGGGTAGAAATATGGGATTGAAGCTTGTTGCAATCGTTCTCATTTTAGATTTAGTAAAATGAACTTGTAAAATGTAATATTCAGATAGCATTTTTATGAGCATTTTTTCGAGAAATGTTGTCGGTTTAAAGGAAAAGTTGTATATTTGCATCGACAACTTCAAAAGACGAACGATTTTTTTATAAAAAACATCATTATGAAACATGTTACAATTAAGGATATAGCCCGTTCTCTCTGCATCTCGGTCTCCACTGTTTCCAGAGCGTTGACGGATGACAAAAACATTCGCAAGGAGACGCGAGAGATGGTGGTAGAGGAGGCAAAGCGACTCGGCTACAAGCGCAATCCGGTGGCGATGAACCTGAAAATGGGGCGTACGAACACCATTGGTGTCATCGTACCGGAGATGCACACCCCTTATGCTTCGCAGGTGATTAACGGAATACAGGAAGTGCTCTACAAGAAGAACCAGAAGGTGATGATTGCTGAGAGCGATGAGAAACCGGAGCGTGAACTGGAGAACCTGAAGATGATGGAGCAGTTTATGGTGGATGGACTGATTGTGAGCCTCTGCAGCTATCGCAAGAACATCGAAATGTATCAGCAGTTGGCGGCAGATGGTATGGCGATTGTCTTCTACGACCGCATTCCGTATGGATTGAAGATGCCGCAGG
>JAJWLX010000041.1 GCA_021636625.1 Prevotella sp.
GAAAAACTCATAAATAGTTCATTTTTAGCTATTCGGCTGATTTTAGCGTAATTTTTATAGAAAAACACTATTTTTGTGGCACGAATGAAATATTTGAATCTTATGCCATAAAACAAGATTTGGCTTCCCTGCTAATCATGCCGGCAAGTCTCATAATATTTTCTGAAGTAAGTAAATGACATTAATGTAGAGTTATATATATGATGAATCGTTCAACGACACAGATTAGACTACTGGTTGCCGTGCTTGTTTCCATCCTTTCCTTTTCCTTTGCGAAAGCGGAAGCCAGCAATCGTAACCTGCCAGATTCCAAAGGATGGTATCTGGGCGTGGATGGCGGATTGCCTTTCGGCTTATCCACTTTTTCCAGTTTCGGACACGACAAGACCCACATGGGCTGGGCTGCCGGCATCTATGGCGGCTATCGTTTCAACCCCATTTTCTCAGCAGAACTCTCTGCCAGATATGGAGAGGTGAACCTGTCGGCACAAGACTGCTGCGTGGAGCGCAACTACTGGCTGGGGAGCGATGGTATGCTCTACAATGCAAGTGTCCTGGGTATGGATAGCTGGGAATATGCCCAGCTGAAAAGCCATGTCAGGATGGGCTGGTATGGTGCAAGGGGTCACGTGAATCTGCTGGGGCTGTTACGCAATACCGCCCACAGCCGCTGGACTGTAGCCGTATCTCCTCATCTCTATGCAGTGACCACCTGCGCAGATATCCAGACCCTGGCAGATCATGCCGAGGTGATGAAAGGCTCTACCCGCTGGCATCTGGGCTATGGAGCCAGCTTGCAGGCTGGTTACCAGTTGACCTCCAATCTTAATCTGGGCATCTATTCCGGTTTGACACGCCTTTCAGGAGAACGTATGGACGGAATGCCGGAACATCTGCACAAGAACAACTTCGTATGGGAAAGCGGTATAAGATTGGGAATCAGCTTCGCCAAGACGAAGAAAGAAAAGCTGACGGAAACATCGCCGATGCCGCAGCAGGAAGTTCTGAAGCAGGAGACACAGCAGGAAGTTCAGAAGCAGGAGACACAGCAGGAAGTTCAGAAGCAGGAGACACAGCAGCAGGAATCTGCCCCAGAGGTGAATACAGCCAAGCAGCTGCAGACGACAGATAAGGCGGAAACCAAGATTGCCGTACAAGGCGCAGCTGAATCAGCAAAGGTGACATTCCCTGCCATCTATTTCGGTTTCAACCGCATTACCATTCGCCCAAGCGAGGTATCCAAGCTGAAAAACATCCTCTGTATATTGAAGGAGAATCCTGAAATGAAGGTGACGGTGACCGGCTGGTGCGATACAAGGGGCAGCGTGGCTGTAAACAGACGCATCTCCCGCCAGCGAGCACAAGCCCTGAAGAACTGGCTTGTGAAGAGAGGTATTGCTGCGAGCCGCATCTCGGTAGTAGGAAAGGGAAGCGACGCTTCCCGAACAGCCCCAAAAGCCCGCCGAGTAGAGACTACAAATCATCATCTGTAACCCATAAAACAAGATAGGAAATGAAAGCAAAAAAAAGATTTAATATTTGGTTATGGGTGCTGCTATGCGTCCCATGCCTATTGGCTAGCTGCGATCATGATGTCCATGATGGCGAAGGGGATGGAGGCTTGTCGGTTTCGCTCGCCTGGGCAGACGAAGTCGATGAGGGTACGGAAGTGGAGGATGTGAAGACATGGATCGTGAATGCTACAGACGGTACGCAGGTGGCACAAAGACAGCATGGCAGTGCGCAGGAAATGGCAAACGAGCACTATGATATGTCGGAAGGTCACTACCGCATTCTCACCACAACCAACCTGGTAGCTCCGTTCACCATCAGTGAGCAGACAAGAGCCGTTGCCAACATGAATAATCTGGTGCTAGGACTGTCGAATCCGAGTGCTTCAACCGAACATGCCTATTATGGTGTAACAGACATCGTCATCGACAAGGAGGATGTGCACTATATCACAAGAAGCGAAATGCGCCGTATGCTTGCAGAACTAACCCTTATTGTTGAGGGTGTACCAGAAAATACAGTAATAAGTGGTAAGGTATTGAATGTTGCAAGTGGACTCTTACCTCTACAAAAGAATGAGGATGGAACATTCGGGACGGCAACTTATACAAAGGAAGAATGTGACATACCTTTAGGAATTGCAGGGCATGACAATAGATTGATAACGGAAACATTGCGCTTGATGCCGACAGCAAACGGCTTTCTCACCACCCGGTTGTTCATACATCTTGAAACGCCAGATGGAACAGTTAGTAACTGCGACATCGAAGCTCCTGTCATGAAGTCTGGTGGCAAGTACCAAATAAACTTGGAATACGAGGAGATGAGACCTTACATGTATCTTACGAGTACGAAGATAGATGACTGGACAGAAGGCTGGGAATATCGTGGTGAAATCCTGAATCCTGAATATTAAACGGCCCTCTCATTTACATTGGGCAGTTGTTCTGACAACGAGAATGGTATCGGAGGCGAGACCTCCAAATTTATCACCGTTTCTACCAGTATCGGCAATACATTCGGAAAAGTCATATTGCGGCAGTAGCACTCACTGATTGTGAAGTTAAAGATATAGTATAAACTCCTAAGCTGGGCAGGAGTATTAGGTGCTCAGCAAACATAGTCACCCGCACTTCACGGGAAACGACAATGGTCTATATGCCACGATGATAGGTGGGCGTATAGACCCTTCATCGTGCAACTCCCATCTTCTCTCCATATCCGTGTAAACAATATTCAAGAAAGAGAAAATCAGACGAAAATACCAGGAAAATGGGGAAAGAAGAGATTGAGAATTTTCCCTTAAGGGTTTTTATTTTTTTCCTTAAGGAAAAAGACAGCTTCTCTTAAGAGATTTTCCCGCCGCGTTTAACTTGTAAAGTTATTTATTTAAAAAATCCCCCATCTCCGCTTTCAGCAGTTTTATCTCCTCTGCCGTCAGCCCCGTCATATCCATGATAGACACTTCATCTATACCCTTTGCCAGCATCTTCCTGGCAATCTCAAGGCTTCGCTGGGACATGCCTTTTTCCATGCCTTCTGCTCTACCTTTCTCCATACCTTGCTTCATGCCCATTTCCATGCCTTCAGCAATTCCTTTCTCCATACCTTCTTCCTTACCTTTCTGGTAGCTGTCATCTATGAGAGTTCTTTCAACGCTTACGGAATCCCAGAACTTATCGTAGGCTCTGAGTTCGGCATCCGAGAAACCAGAAATCTCCAGCTCCTCTACGGCTTTTCCTATCTCCGGGTCATTAAGCAAATCGGTAGGAATCTCCTTCGTGTTGGAATTGATTTCCGTGAGGAAACGGAGCCACAATACCATCATACGCTTGTCGGCAATGGAATGTGGTGTGAACTTGGGGAGTTCAATGAAGGTGAAATGCAAGCCTTTAATCACCTTATTGCTGTCCTTATCGTGCACGATGCGGTAGTTGTGGATGAAATCTGGAGTATCATGCGCAAAGATGTCATTTATCAGGTTGAGAGAATACACTGGTTGCAGTTCGCTGTATTTTCCGCCCTTTTTAGCCTGACTCACATAGAGCTTGGATGCATTGAACAGTACTCGCTGCTGGAAGGCTTCAGACCATTCCATCTGCATCTCCACGCAGAACTTCCTGCCTCTGACATCGGTGCAGAGTACATCCACAATGGTGTTCTTGCCCCCTTCGAGCTGGGGCACAAGTTCTGTAGGCAGATACTTGATTTCGTGTATCTGCTCCTCTTCGCTGAGTGGCAGGAGTGCGTTCAGAAGACTGATCAGTCTTTTAGGGTGATTGCCGAATATCTTCTTGAACGTGAGGTCTGCCTTAGGATCTAAGTACTTCATAACCATCTGTTTTAAAATTCTCAAGCGCAAAGTTACGACTTTATTTTCATATCTGCAAGGGATTTCTGGGAAAAGTTACGGAAAAAGTGAGGAACCCACATATTTTATATTATAAGGTAAATATTAAAATATCTTAATATTCCACTTTATGCTCAATGTTTATTTGGTCGTATGTGTAAAAAAGTGTAGTTTTGCATTGATATTACGTGTCAGAAAGTGTAAGCTTTTGACATTATCATGTGTCGAAAAGTGTAATGATCTGATTGTTTTATGTGTCTAAAAGTGTAAAGGTATGAAGAGAAAGATATATGCTAAGTTTGTAGAATGGAAAAATCAAGAGTGTCATAAGCCGTTGATATTAAACGGGGTAAGACAATGTGGCAAGACTTATATTCTTTAAGAATTCGGTCGTGCAGAGTTTGATAATCTTGCTTATTCTAATATCTTTTGTTTCATACGAGTAAAACTTTCCGCAAAGATACTCTTTTTGTTTCGTATAAGTAACAAAAGCAATAGTTTTTTGTTTTTATTACTTATAATTAACAAGTTTGGTGCACACTGCATCTCACATAAAAAAGCCCTATATCCGAGCAGGAATATAGGGCTTTACGAGATTCATTTATTAAAACGTATTATCTATAGAAGTCTAACTTCTCATGATTCTTGTAGAGATTCTTGTTCTGAAGCTCCTCGTTTATGCGACTTTTGCTTCTGTTTTTGTATTCTGGATGTTGGGTTTTATTGAATCCTTATTCAGTATGGATGCAATATTCTTCGTGTTTTTGAGTTTATCTATATATAGAATTGAATTTATCTCTCTATATATAATAAGGTGTAATTCAAAAAATGAATATGATGAAAAAGAATATTGCTATCGTGATGATGCTGTTGCTTTCTGCTATGGGGGCAATGGCGCAAGGTGGGGAGAATCCTGTAGGTAAAGTCTCGGTGATACCCCGAGTAGGTGTGGCTATTGCCAATCTGAGTGATAATTCCATCTATCTGCCAACGGAAAACAACAGGGAGGTGAAATCCAAGAGTCAGGCGGGATTCATGGGTGGACTCGATGTGGAGTATCGTGCCACAGACTATCTGGGTGTTTCTCTGGGTGCTTATTATGCCCGTCAGGGTGCCCGCTGGGGTGATTATGAGATGGCTGTACAGGGGGATGCTGGTAATAATGGAATCAAGAAATATACGGGTATGAAGGATCATCGCCTGAATCTTGACTATGTTCAGGTGCCTTTGATGCTGAAGGCATACGTGGCTCCTCAGTTTGCCATTATGGCTGGTGCACAGGTGGGGTTCTTGTGTGGAGATGGCAAGATGCTGTCGGAAGAAACTGATTTGGAGAAGGATAGTAAGACGGGTTCAACTCTTTACAAGGATAGCCGGGATGTGGAAAGCACATACGCAGCCAAGAAGGTGAATGTATCTATTCCTGTGGGTTTATCGTATGAGTATATGAATGTGATTCTGGATGCTCGCTATCATATCGGCTTGACCAAGGTGAATAAGACTGTTGCCGGCGATTCCAAGAACAAGGTATTCACCTTTACGGTAGGCTATCGATTTGGGCTTTAGTTGATTATATCACTTTTACTCCTTTAGCTTAAAAGAAAAAGCTCTATATCCTCAGTATTGAAGATATAGAGCTTTTTTCGAAACGATTAACCTACCTGGCTTCCTGGCTTAACCTGACCCAGGAGAGAGGTAACATTGAGTGAGCCGTCGAAGTTAACGGCAGAGAGAATCATACCCTGACTCTCAATACCCATCATCTTGCGAGGAGCAAAGTTGGCAACGAAGAGTACATCCTTGCCGATCAGCTGCTCTGGCTCATAGTATGCAGCGATACCTGAACAGATAGTACGCTCTACGCCTGAACCATCATCGATGGTGAACTTCAGGAGCTTCTTAGATTTTTTCACCTTCTCGCAGTTCAGGATGTGACCTACGCGGATGTCGAGCTTTTCGAAATCATCGAAGCTAACCTCTGGCTTGATAGGGGCAGCCTTGTAAGAAGCTTCCTCGTTAGCCTTCTTGGTGTCAGCGAGCTTCTGGAGCTGCTTCTCAATCACTTCATCCTCAATCTTTTCGAAGAGCAATTCTGGCTCACCAAGCTGTGTACCAGGCTTGAGGAGCTCTGTGCTGCCCAGCTGAGTCCACTCGAAGGTTGGCATATTGATCATCTTGCGGAGCTTCTCTGATGAGAATGGCAGGAATGGCTCAAAGGCGATGGCAAGGTTGGCAACCAGTTGGAGGGAGATGTTCAAGATGGTCTCCACACGCTTAGGATCGGTCTTCCAAACCTTCCAAGGCTCGCACTCTGTAATGTACTTGTTACCGATGCGTGCCAGATTCATAGCCTCCTTCTGAGCCTCACGGAACTTGAATACGTCGAGATACTGTTCAACCTTCTCCTTCACATCCTTGAATTCAGCGATAGCCTTCTGGTCAACCTCCTGCAATTCGCCGCAGGCAGGAACCACGCCGCCCCAGTACTTCTTGGTGAGCTGGAGAGCACGGTTTACGAAGTTACCATAAACGGCAACCAACTCAGAGTTATTGCGCTCCTGGAAATCCTTCCAGGTGAAGTTGTTGTCCTTGGTCTCTGGAGCATTGGCTGTCAATACATAGCGCAAGACATCCTGCTTGCCAGGGAGATCTACGAGATACTCGTGCAACCATACAGCCCAGTTGCGAGAGGTAGAAATCTTATCATCCTCAAGATTCAGGAACTCATTGGCTGGTACGTTATCCGGCAGGATATAGTCGCCGTGAGCCTTCAGCATAGTAGGGAAGATGATGCAGTGGAACACGATGTTGTCCTTACCGATAAAGTGAACGAGACGTGTCTCTGGATCCTGCCACCACTTCTGCCATGTACCCCATTTCTCTGGCTGAGCATCGCAAAGCTCCTTGGTATTGGAGATGTAGCCGATAGGTGCATCAAACCAAACATAGAGCACCTTGCCTTCTGCTCCCTCTACAGGAACAGGAATACCCCAATCCAGGTCGCGGGTCATCGCACGAGGCTGAAGATCCATATCCAACCAGCTCTTGCACTGTCCGTAAACATTAGAACGCCACTCCTTGTGACCTTCCAGGATCCACTGCTTCAACCAGTCCTGATACTTGCCCAATGGGAGATACCAGTTCTTGGTAGGCTTCTTGACGAGTCCATGGCCTGGGTTGTTCTTATTGGTAGGGTTGATCAACTCTTCTGGAGAGAGGGTCGCACCACACTTCTCACACTGGTCACCGTATGCACCTTCTGCACCGCAGCGAGGGCAGGTACCCACGATGTTACGGTCGGTAAGGAACTCGCCGGTAACCTCATCGCAGAACTGCTCTTCTACTTTCTCTTCCAAAACACCCTTATCGTAAAGAGTACGGAAGAAATCAGAAGCAAACTTATTGTGAACCTCAGAAGTTGTGCGGCTGTAAACATCAAAGGAGATGCCGAAATCCTCGAAGCTCTTCTTGATGAGGTTGTGATAGCGATCCACTACTTCCTGTACGGTAATGCCTTCCTTCTTGGCACGGATAGTAACAGGTACACCATGCTCGTCGCTACCGCCGATGAAAACAACGTCTTGCTTTTTAAGGCGAAGATAGCGTACGTAGATATCGGCTGGCACATAAACACCTGCCAGGTGACCGATATGCACACCACCATTTGCGTAAGGCAATGCTGCGGTAACAGTGGTACGTTTGAAATTCTTTTGTTCCATATTAGCTAATATATTTTTGTTATTTGGGTGCAAAATTACAAAAAAATGTTGGAAATGCGGAATAATTAGGTATCCTTTTTCTCCTTTATATATATAATAAGGTGTAATTTGATAGTTTTAGATAGGAGAATTCTAAAACTCAGATACTAAAAAAGGCTCTAGCTTTCCAGCCCGAGCCTTTTTTGTACTTGCCCTTCAGGTCTTTCTGATAAGGGTAGCACAATCATTATCATTTACTATAGTATTGAGTATTGCTGTTTTAATAATCAATCTTCTTACCTTAATATGTAGAAAACTTCCTCCTTATTATATATTATACTTTATATTTTAAAGTGTCTGATTTTTCTTTATTGGGTGATGATTACATCACGTTCAAGTAGGCGATAACAGCCAACTCTGCGATAAGAATCGCGAAACCTACCTTCTTGATAACTTCTGTAATTTTAAAAATACTATCCATAGTCTTGAAATATTAAAAGTTTAAATATTGTTGTGTTATACCTACGTTGTGATAACGTCTGTTTTACGATTGCAAAGGTACGTGTTTTTCTGCTTGCAAGGGGGTAAAAATTATCTTATCGGGGTGTATTTTGTTTTTAAAATGGGGATATTTAATAGAAAATACCCCCTGAACAATAAAAAATACCCCTTCTTTGGGCGATTTTCTTATATGTTTTAGCGGATATTTGTCTTAGAAGTGTCCTCTTTCTGCCCAATCTCCCCTATCTAGTGTCCGATATCCGATAGCTTCTGCCAGGTGTTGAGGTTCTATCTGCTGGCTTCCGGCAAGGTCGGCAATGGTACGGGCAACTTTTAAGATTCGGTTGTAGGCACGTGCAGAAAGGGATAGCTTCTCCATTGCCATTCTAAGGAGGTTGATTCCTTCCTCAGTTGGTTCCGCAAATTGGTGAATCATACGCTCCGTCATCTGGGCATTACAATGTATTCCCTTGAAATCCTTGAATCTTTCTGCCTGAATCTCTCGGGCTCTGATTACTCTTTCCCTGATTTTGGCACTTGGTTCTCCTGGGGCTGCCTTGGAAATGTCCTTGAAAGGTACTGGACTGATTTCGCACTGGATATCGATACGGTCGAGTAGCGGACCGGAAATCTTGTTCATGTATCTTTGGATCTGACCTGGTGTGCAGACACAGCGGTGGGTAGGGTCGCCATAGTAACCGCAAGGACATGGGTTCATGCTTGCTACAAACATGAAGGAGCAAGGATAATCGATGGTGTATTTGGCTCTGCTGATGTTGATGTGGCGATCTTCCAGAGGCTGACGCAAAACTTCCAGGGTGGTTTTGTTGAACTCTGGTAATTCGTCACAGAAGAGCACGCCATTATGGGCGAGAGATATTTCGCCGGGTTGTGGAGAAGTTCCTCCACCTACCAATGCTACTTGCGAGATGGTATGATGAGGCGCTCTGAAAGGGCGCTGGGCTATGAGGGATACGTTCTTGGCTAATTTGCCTGCTATAGAATGTATCTGGGTAGTTTCCAGACTTTCAGAGAGAGTAAGGGGTGGAAGAATGGAGGGGAGTCGTTTTGCCATCATGGATTTCCCCGAGCCGGGAGGACCTACCATGATGAGATTGTGACCGCCGGCTGCGGCTACCTCCAAGGCACGCTTCACGTTTTCCTGGCCCTTTACGTCTGCGTAATCGTAGTCGCAATGAACCTGGTTCTCGTAAAACTCCTTACGGGTATCTACAATGGTTGGGGTGGGGGATGATTTGTCGCCAAGAAACTGGATAACATCAAAGAGATTTTTCATTCCATAAACCTCCAGGTTGTTCACAACGGCAGCTTCCCGGGCGTTTTGTTCTGGTACAATCAGACCTTTGTAGTGTTCAGACCTTGCCTTGATGGCGATAGGTAGAGCTCCCTTGGTAGGTTGCAATGTGCCGTCGAGGCTCAATTCGCCCACCATCATGTATTCTTTAAGATGTTCTTCGGGGATATTGCCATTGGCGCCTAGAATGCCGATGGCTAGAGGAAGGTCGAAACTGCTGCCTTCCTTGCGCAGGTTGGCGGGTGCCAGGTTGATGGTAATGTCGGCTATCGGAAATTTATAGCCGCTATACTGCATGGCTGCTGCGATGCGGTCACGGCTTTCCCTGACCGCCTCGTCGCCTAAGCCTGTAAGGTGATACATTACGCCTTTGTTGAGGCTGACTTCTACAGTTACAGTCGTGACTTCCAGTCCGTTGACTGCTGCGCAATAGGTTTTTACTAACATAAGCTCTTTTTTAGGAGGTTAGAGCTCGCGGTATTATTTCAGCAGTTGGTCTAGTTTATTGTATAGATCTTGCTTGTTAAGGCCTCGGGCTGTTATTTTTCCATTTTGAAGTATGATGTTGTCGGGCATCGAAGTGAGTCCCAACTTCTTCAAAGTCTTGTCTTCCAGCATTTCACCATTGCATACTACAGCCCAGTTGATAGAGTCGCGCTTCATGTTCTCCTCGCAGTTGCTCTTGCTTGCATCTAGGCAGAAGCCCATCAGCTTGAGTTTGCCTTGTGACGAGCGCTGGCGCTTCTTCAACTCTCTCTGTATGTCCTGACTGTCATAATTGAATGTAGCCCAGGTATAGATGACTGCAACAGGTGAACTGATCAGGTCTGTGGTGGAGATGAGTTTTCCTTTGGTGTCGTATGAAGTGAAAGTTGGTAATTTGGCACCAACTCCTGCATCTTTCATGGCAGAAATCTGCTGCTTCAGTTTACCTACCTGAATATTCTTAGGCTGTTCTTTCTCCAGCAGAGTAAGGAGAGAGAGAGCTTTCTTATAATCTGGTTGAGGGGTGGCAATGAAGTATTTCTTGATGAGAAAGAGGCTTACTACCGACTTTGCGTTGTCTTCGATGAAGAGTTCTGCCTGTTTCTTTTCCTGTGGAGGAGTATTGCCAAGAATCGATTTGCGGAATTTGGTCATCAATTCGTTGTTCTTGGTACCCTTTACCTCCATTTCCTTCAAGTGGGAAGCATCGCCTTTCAGCTCCACAGATTCTCCTGATTCTGCGAAGATAGGTTGCTCAGAGAAATTTGGGAAAACGATCATCAGCGTACAATCGTCATGGCAGGGCATCTCGTATGTGAATCTACCGCCTACAACTTTGATGGTATCCACGCCTTCCATGCCGCCATCTGTGCTATAAACATAAAATTCACCTTGATTCATATTTAAAAATTTGCCCTCAAGTTTAAAGTGACCACTACTGACACCACATGATGTTAGTAAAATCGATGAAATAAGAAATATGATGTATGCAAATTTTTTCATAAGAAAAATTTTAAGGGAGGAGTGCCGCGAGCGGGACTCGAACCCGCACAGCCATTACTGGCCAAGGGATTTTAAGTCCCTCGTGTCTACCAATTCCACCATTGCGGCATGGTAAACGTTAGAGTTGGAGCGGAAAACGGGACTCGGACCCGCGACCCCAACCTTGGCAAGGTTGTGCTCTACCAACTGAGCTATTTCCGCGTTACTTAATTGCGAGTGCAAAGATAATATAATTTCCCGGTTCCACCAAATGAATTTACAACTTTTAAGAAAAAATACGCCATTTTTCTTCAAAAACGTGCATTTTTTTCTCGTAGAAACCTAATTTCCTACTGTCAGCACGCTGCCAATACCTGTGTAGGTTACCCGATATTGCATCAGCATCTTGTCTTCTTTTCCCTGTCCACCGCTTGTGATGGTGCCATTTTCAAGGCTATATACTCTTTTACACTTGTTGCAGATGACCGATTGTCTGTTGCCTGTCCACTCCAGTGGATAGTTGGTACCGCCATATTGCAGGATGCAGTTAAGGCATTGTCTGTCCCATGCTACATAGCCATTGAAGTTGGATGTGCCGAGGATGAAACCATTCTTGGTAGCATCCTTCAGGTCGTTTCCTGCTCCCAGATAGCTATAGTTGGCATAGTTTTCCTTGGCAGTAGAGAGGACGATGGTTTCAGTATGGTTCTTGCCATCGTTCAGGGTGGAGTAGATATTCCAGGCGCCATTTACCTTTTTGGCACTAATCATGGTGTATGTGCCGGCTCCTTGGAGAGCAGTCTCTATGCTGCTTCCCGGATGGTAGATGGTTCGGAAGATAAACTGGCATGGGTATCGGGTGCTGATGCTGTTGTCTGCATCGCAGGATGCCAGAAGCGAGGAGGAAAGAATGAGACAGATACACAAAAAGGTGAAGAGTACAGCTTTTGCTGCCATTCTCTTCACCTTATTATATATATACACCTTATTATATATATGATTATATATAGATGTTTTTTTCTTCATTGAGTTCAAAAAGATTCTAATGTATTAAGAGATTTCTTTGATTTCAAGATTCTCTTTGATTTCAAGGGATATCCTTTATTTCAAGAGATTCTTTTTTGCATTCTCCATACGCTCGAAATGGAACTCTGAGAGAGTCTGCTCCATAAGTGCCTGGATCTTGTCGTTGCAGAGATTGCCGATGCTTCCCTCATGGGTATGATGGATCTCCTTGTTTGGCTTGAATTCTCCAGCTTCGATTTCTAATCCCACAGTCTTGTAGGCGTCACGGAAAGGCATTCCGTTAGCGGCAAGCTGATTTACTTCCTCAACAGAGAACATCGGGTCATAACGAGGATCATCGAGGATGTGCTCGTTAACCTCCATCTTGTTGATGATGTAGGCAGCCATCTGCAGACAGTCTTTCAACTCGTCGAAAGCTGGGAGGAATACTTCCTTGATAATCTGAAGATCACGGAAATAACCCACAGGCAGGTTGTTCATGATGAGCATGATCTGCTGTGGCAAACTCTGGAGCTTGTTGCTCTTGGCACGAATCAGCTCGAATACGTCTGGGTTCTTCTTGTGAGGCATGATGCTTGAACCGGTGGTGCACTCTTTAGGCAACTTCACGAAGCCGAAGTTCTGACAGTTGAACATGCAGGCATCGAAAGCCATCTTTGCCAAGGTTCCTGCCACGCTAGCCATCGCGAAAGCTACGTTGCGCTCCATCTTTCCTCTACCCATCTGGGCATAGACTACGTTATAGTCCATGCTGTCGAAACCGAGCAGCTCGGTTGTCATGGTGCGGTTCAGAGGGAAAGAGCTGCCGTAGCCTGCTGCGCTACCCAATGGGTTGCGGTTGGTCATGCGATAGGCAGCCTGAAGGAAGAGCATATCGTCAGCAAGTCCTTCTGCATAAGCGCCAAACCAGAGTCCGAAAGATGAAGGCATAGCCACCTGCAGGTGGGTGTAGCCAGGCATCAATATGTTCTTATATTGGTTGCTCTTCTGAATCAACTCATCGAAGAGAATCTTCACTGCGTCAACAATCTCCTTCAACTCATGACGGGTGAAGAGCTTGAGATCTACCAAAACCTGGTCATTGCGTGAGCGTCCTGAATGAATCTTTTTGCCCATATCGCCCAGTTTCTGGGTGAGCATCAATTCTACTTGGGAATGAACATCCTCCACGCCGTCTTCGATGACAAATTCGCCTTTCTCGGCGATGGCGTAGATATTCTTCAATTCTGCGAGGAGCTGGGTAAGCTCATCCTTTTCCAAAAGTCCGATGCTTTCGAGCATGGTGATGTGTGCCATACTGCCAAGCACATCGTATTTGGCGAGATAGAGGTCGAGTTCACGGTCTCGACCTACGGTGAATCGTTCGATTTCCTTGTTTACTTCAAAGTTCTTTTCCCAAAGTTTATGTGCCATAATTTCTTTATTTTTAATCCTGGTAAGGAATCATCGCCAGTGCATCTGCAATCTTCTCGATGCCTTCCTGCAATGGCTTCTTCACCATACCCTTGATAAACATATTGAGCTCAGCCTTGATGGTGAGTTTCATCTTGCAAGAAAATTCTCCTGTAGGGAGCAGCTGAATCCAGAAATTGAATGGGATAGGGCTGTTCTCAGTTTCAAACTTGATGGTTTTTGGAAAATCTCTGTCGATGATGCGCATCTTCAGGTCGCCCACCATAGGAGCGTTGATAGTGATGCTGTCGCTGTCGAATCTCAGGTCCTTGAGTTTCTCCATTTCCTTTCTCTTGTCCTCAGGAATCTGGTCTTTCACCTGCTCGAAGCGATCTTTGAGCACCTGCAGGTTGTTGAGGTCGCTCAAAGTATTAAAAACAGATTCCTGCTTGTGAGGAATCTGTTTGATATTACTTTCGAATGTACTTGTACTCATTATTGATGGGTAAAAAATTACTTCTTCCAGTTAGCTGGGTCCTTGCGCCACTCGTGGAGCAACTCTACGTCTTCCTGCTTGATGTAACCCGTCTCGAGAGCCTCTTCTACTACGTGCTCGTAGTCTGTAAGAGTAACCAACTTCACGTTAGCATCAGCGAAAGCCTTCTCTGCAACAGGGAAACCGTAAGTGTAGCTAGCTACCATACCTACAATCTCGTTGCCGTTCTTGCGAAGAGCCTCTACAGCCTTGAGTGAGCTGCCGCCTGTAGAAATCAAATCCTCTACAACAACAACCTTAGCCTTAGGATCGAGCTCACCTTCGATGAGGTTCTGCATACCGTGATCCTTTGGTTTAGAACGAACGTAAACGAAAGGCAAGTTCAATTCGTCAGCCACCAATGCACCCTGTGCGATAGCGCCAGTAGCTACACCTGCAACAGCGTCAGCCTCTGGGAACTGCTCCAGAATAGCGTGTACGAGTTCGAGCTTCACATAGTTGCGGAGTTCTGGGAAAGAGAGGGTCTTGCGGTTGTCACAATAGAAAGGAGACTTCCAACCAGAAGCCCAAGTGAAAGGATCGTTAGGCTGCAATTTGATAGCCTTAACCTTCAATAACTTAGATGCGAATTCTTTCTTTAGCTTGTCCATAATCATATAAGGATTAAATAATTATAATTTATATCTGCAAAGGTACGACAAAAAAATGATTAATCATCATAAATGGCTTATTAATTATAGATTTTTAATCGTGTGTCCATCCGATGGTGGTGATGCTGAATTTCATCTTGCCTGCCTTCTGCAGTTCTTCGCAGCAGGAGATGAGGGTGGCGCCTGTGGTGCAGACGTCATCGACGATAAGCAGATGCTTGCTGGCAAGATCGGTGATGGGATGTTTGCCGTCTTTGTCGTGATAGGTATCTGATAGCTGGAATACATGCTTTACGTTTTCCAGTCGTTGCCATCTGTCTTTTTGGGTTTGACTTTCGGTGAAGGTTACTCGTCGGATGGCATCTGTGATAATGGGGAGATGGGTTCTTTCCTGTATTCCCCTGGCTATTTCCTCGCTCTGATTATAGCCGCGGGTCTTCCTTCTTGACTTCGTGATGGGGATAGGGATGATGGCATCTATATCCTTGAAGAAGTCTGATTCGATACCTTTGCTGGCGATGAGTCTTCCCAGATAGTTTCCGGTATCTGGACGATGATGGTATTTCAGTTTGTAGATGATGTAGCTTGGATTGGAGTGGCTGTGATAATAGAAGAGGGCGGCGCATTTTTCGATAGGAATGCGCCCCCAGAACATCTTAGCCATATTGTTCTCATAGGGGGCTTCCCAGGTTGGGGTAATCGGGAGGTCCTGGAGACAGGTGGCGCATAGCATCTCCTCTGTGCCCAACAGTCGCTCATCGCAGATGGCACAGTAACGGGGAAAGAGAAAATCTATGATATTTCCTAACAGGCTGAGCTTCATATTGTTACTTTGAACTTTGAGTTTTGAACATTGAACTTTATGATTAGTTTCTAATGTTTACTTTGAATTTAAACCTTTAGAAGTCGTCTTCGAAATCGATGTCTCCCAGATCTTCTTCTTTCATTTTGTCGATGCATTTGTGAATCACCTCCATGCCATAGCCTCTGCCGAGGGCGAAGCGGATGAGTTTCATCGAGCGTTCGTAGTCGTTTTTGGCTTTGATGGTTTTGTATTTGTTTTTTAGGAGAGGGAGGAGGGTTTCCAGATACATGTCGTCCTCGATTTCATCGAAGATTGGGTCGGAGATTTCCTTCGGGATGTGCTTCATCCAGAGAGCCTGTTCCACTTTCCTGCGGCCCCATTTATTGTATTTTATCTTGTCGTTGATAAAGAAGCGGGTGAATCGCTCGTCATCGATGAATTTCTTCTGGGTCAGGAATTCCATATTTCGGGCGATGGCATCCTCTGGGAGTTCCCACTTCTTCATCTTGTCGAGCATTTCCTGCGAGCAATGTTCGGCTTGTGTGCAGAGAGTGGTGAGCTTCAGGAGTGCCTGCTGCTCAGTCATCGGCTTTTTATACTTTGAACTTTGAGATTTGAACATTGAACTTTATGATTAGTTATGTTATTGTTATTTTGTGCTTTTTGCTCGCATCATTCTCTTCTTTCCGAAAGCATCTTCCTTGGTTTCAATATCCTTGAAACCAAGTTCTTCCAGCATTTTCCTAGTCTCCTTTTCGTAGATAGGATTAATCTCGAAGTATAATGCTCCTCCTGGTTTGAGGGCAGAAGATGCATATTCGGCGATGGCTCTGTAGAATTTCAGCGGGTCTTCATCGGGAACGAAGAGGGCGAGGCTCGGTTCGTGCTCCAGCACATTCTTTTCCATATCCGCTTTCTCCTTTTCGCAGATATAAGGAGGATTGCTCACGATGAGGTCTGCTGCTTCTGCTGCTTTTGGCAAAGCCAATGCATCCTGATGTTCTATTCTGACATTTCCGGCTTTCATCATTTCCACATTTCCTTGTGCTATTCGGAGGGCATCTTCCGAAATATCCCATCCAGTAACCTCAGAATTAGGAATGTTGAGTCCTAATGTGATGGCAATGCAGCCGGAACCTGTGCAAATATCAAGAATCAGCTTAGCGTCGTCTGTCGCCTGAGGAGAAACTTCCGGAGAGTCTTTCGAAGAATCTTCTGGAGAATCTCCCGAAGAAACGATTGATTTTTCGATCATATCCTCCTCTATCCACTGGCAGAGTTCTGCGGTTTCCGGTCTCGGAATCAGCACGCCTGGCTCCACATGAAAGGTCCTTCCCGCAAAGTCGGCTTCGCCCAAAACATACTGCACAGGTTCTCCTTTTTGCAGTCTTATGATAATTTCTTCCAGTTTTCTTTCCTCATCTGCAGATATTTCATTAACTTTGCCGCAGATTATGTCGGTCAGAGTCATTCCGTACTTCACATCAAGCACGGTGCGGACGATAGCCTGTGCTTCGCCAGCATCATAAAGTGGGGTGAGGGATTGCCAAAGTTGCTGATACGTTTTCATCTTGATATTGCTTGTTGCGATTTGATTTGAGAGCAAAGGTACGACATTTTATCGAAAATGAGTAAGAAAATTGAAGAAAAATAGGATATGGAACGAAATAAAGTATCTTTTCTGAATCCGCAGACGGGCGAACCGCTTAGTCAGCAGGAGATAGACGAAATGTTCATGCGCCGCTGCCTGCAGTTGGCTAAGAACGGTAGGCAGAATGCGAAGCCTAATCCGATGGTGGGCGCCGTCATCGTGAGCGAAGAGGGCAGAATCATCGGTGAGGGCTATCATGTAAGATGTGGTGAGGGGCACGCTGAAGTCAATGCCTTTGCGTCTGTGAAGCCCGAAGATGAGCATCTGTTAAGCCAAGCCACCATCTATGTGAGTCTCGAACCCTGTTCGCATTATGGCAAGACGCCTCCTTGTGCCGACCTTATCGTAAGAAAAGGTGTAAGGAGATGTGTCTGTGGCTGCGTAGATCCTTTTGCCAAGGTTCAGGGGCGTGGAATCCAGAAGATTCGCGAGGCAGGAATCGAGGTAACAGTAGGCGTTCTGGAGGCGGAATGCCTCGAACTGAACAAGCGATTCATCACCTTCAATACCCATCAGCGACCATACATCATCCTGAAATGGGCGCAGACGGCGAATGGCTTTCTGGATAATAATTTTCAGGGCATGGCGATTTCTACGCCATTCACCAAGATGCTTTCGCACAAGCTCCGTGCCGAGAACGATGCCATCCTGGTGGGGAGAATTACCGATGAGCGTGACCATAGCCAGCTCAACGTAAGAGACTGGAGCGGCAAGGACCCGATGCGACTGGTCATCGACCGCCATCATCCTTGTTTCGAGGGCTTGGATTTCTCCAAGGGCAAGGAAGAGGTGTTGAAGCAGATGATGCAGTACCTATATAATAATAAGGTGCAATCGCTGATAGTAGAAGGTGGCGCCATCACCCATCAGGCTTTCCTCGATGCCGGGTTATGGGATGAAATCAGGGTAGAAACATCTTTATCCACAGATGTGGAAAACGTTGTAACTGCCGGAACTGCAGCACCAAAGCTTCCTCATAACATCCGGTTAGTGAGCCATGAGGCGTATGATAATAATATAATAAATAATTACGAACGAGTATGAGCAATAGATTTACATCGCGCCTGAGCGATAACGACGATTTCAAGCGAGACGAGTTGATTCGCAAGATAGAGCATGCCGTGGAGCACATGACGCTCGCAGAACTGGAAGCCCTGTCGTATGACATGTTTACCAAGGGCTACATCCAGGATTACTAAACATTCAGGCATAAGACAAGATATAAAAAAGGTGGGTGCTACAACAATTCGTGTAACACCCACCTTTTTTATATCTTATTCTTTATTTCCTTTATTTCGCCATTGGGGTGAAGCGCAAGGTGAACTCATGAGCTCCTGTTGGAGTCATGTACTGTGGCAGACAAGAGTCACCACCACAGCTGCGGTTACCGATGCCACGCTGCCAGAAATCGAAGTGAGCGAAAATCTGGTTAGAGCGTACCAGGTCGTAAGGATGCTTGCCACCATAGAATACGTCGTAGTTGAACTGGGCATCATCGAAGTGAGACAACGAGAAGGCTACCATGCCCTCGGTGGTAATCTGCAACTTCGTGCTGTTGTTGTCCAATGTCAACTGGCGCAGGCCCTGGCGGTCGCCCATGGTCTGAGGAGCACTCTGCTCTTCGAACATGCCATCCACGGTGGTCTTGTACAAACCTAACAACGAACCTCTCTGGCGGTCGATGTAGTTGCTCCAAGGACCCTTGGCATAATACTCCACATTCTCGAAACCAGGAGCAAACTGCATGGCAATACCAATTTTTCGGGTTTCCTCAGAAGAATTGTTGGTAGTTACCTTCATATCCACGGTTCCGTTAGGATAGATGATGTAAGCAATCTGGTGAGTATCCTTACCGTTGGTAACGGCAGTTTCCACAACCACGTTCTTGCCCATCTTCTTAGGAGCCTTCACCATCATCTTCTTGCCGGTGAGTGCACCCTCTTCCTTATTCTCGTTCTCGGCAACACCACCTGTAGCACCCAGGTTCACGTTGTCGTTGGCGATGCGGCGGAAACCATTGAAGTCAGGACCTGCATTAGGCTGAACGAGCTGAGTATTGCGATAAGTCCAGTTGGCGAGGGTTCCATCCTCTGCGAATGTGATGCTGAAATCCTTGCCGGTAATGGTGTTATCCTTCACCTTCAGCTTGCCCTTCTCCTGGATAGCTGGCAATTTGCCATGGTCTTTCTGTACGAAGGTAGGGTCGGCAACAGATGTGCCACCTGCGTTCTCTGCAGAAAGCTTGAACTGCTGCTGAGCCATCATATAACCCTGCTTGCTCCAGGAAGTTGACTTCTTCAGAACGAGGCTGAAGGTGATGACGTATTCTGCCTTATCATCTACAGCGGTGGTGTATGGGATGTTGATGTTGCAGGTCTTGCCTGGCAATACAGATGGGATAGTCACCTGGTTCTTCTCTACAGAAACGCCATTGCGGAGCACCTCGTAGCTGAGATCATAGATGTCGGCAAGGTTGGTGAATGCGCACTTGTTCTTCAAGGTGAGTACGCGGCTGTAGAAAGACTCGAAGTTCACATCTCTGTAAACATACTTCACCTCGGTGAGCTTGGCTGTCCACTCTCTGCCTGGAGTAATGATACCGTTGCTCATAAAGTCGCCCTGGAATCCTCTGTAACCGTTGTTCATCTTGGTGTAGTCGTAACCGGATGTGTAGTAGTGGAGTCCGGTCTTAGGATCCTTCAGAGGAAGACCCTTGCGGATGCGGCGTGTATCGTAGATTCCCTGGTCAACCCAGTCCCAGATGCAGCCACCGGTAATACCTGTACTTGCCTCGATGAGGTCCCAGTATTCCTGCAGGTTACCCACAGCCTGACCCATTGCGTGAGCATACTCACAGATAAAGTATGGCTTGTTGTGTAGGCCATCCATCTGCTTCTTCACTACCTCGATTTTTGGATACATGTCTGAACCGAAGTCTGAGTACTTGGCACCGTGATTGTAACCCTCGTAGTGAACCCACGCGTCGCGACCAGGCAAAAGCTCCTTCACCTTATCGTAGGTAGCCTGGAAGTTGTCGCCACCGCCCGACTCGTTACCGAGTGACCAGAATACCACGCTAGGGTGGTTGCGGTCTCTCAATACCATGCGCTCTGTGCGGTCCACGTAGGCTGCGCGCCAGGTTGGGTTGTTGGAGAGTGAGTGGTTGTTGTGGCACTCCACGTCGGCCTCGTTCATACAGTACAATCCGTAGTAGTCGAACATCGCATACATCTTAGCCTGACGAGGATAGTGGCTGGTACGGACGGTGTTCACATTGGCCTGTTTCATCAGAATCACGTCGCGAAGCATGGTCTCCACATCGATGGCGTGACCATAGAGTGGATGAATATCCTGGGTGTTGACACCCTTGAAGAATACTCGCTTGCCGTTTACATAAACCAGTTTATCCTTGATGGTCACCTCTCTGAAACCGTATTTGGTAGAGAATACCATCTCTTCCTGGTTGCCAGTCTTCTGACGAACGATAACGGTATAGAGGTTAGGCTGCTCTGAGGTCCAAGCCTTCAGACCGGTCAGGTTGTCGATGCTAAGGCGGCAGATCTTCTCGCCGTCCTTGTCAGTCATGGCAACCTGTGCCGACTGCTTGCCAACAGATTTTCCCTGTGGATCGAGGAGCTCGATCTCCAGCGTCTTCTCAGATTTCTCCTTGGCTGCATTATTGATAGTCAGGTCAACATTCAGGTTGCCTGATGTGTAATCCTTGTTCAGGGCAGAAGTGATGTAATGATCTGCTACGAAAGTCTTTGGAGTAGCTACGAGATAAACATCGCGGTGGATACCACCCAGGTGCCACATATCCTGTCCCTCCAGATAAGAGCCGTCGCTCCAGCGATAAACACGTACGGATACGTTGTTGTCTCCCTTGCGAACCAGGTTGGTAACATCAAAGTCTGCATCGGTATTGGCACCCTGTGAATAGCCGGCATATTTTCCGTTTACCCAAACCACGATGGCGCTGCAGGCACCGTCGAAGTGCAGGAACACACGCTTTCCGGTTTCCCAACCCTCAGGCAGGTTGAAGTTACGGCGATAAGAACCTACCGGATTCTTGTCGAAGTTATCCTTGAAGGCTGTGATGAATGGAGGTTTGTTCTCGAAAGGATAGCCCACATTATTATATACAGGCACATCATATCCTGCCATTTCCCAGTTCAGAGGCACCTGGAGTTCCTTCCATGAAGAAACATCGGCGTTGTCAGCCCAGAAATCATTCTTGTCTGGCTTGCCCTGCTTCCAGTCGGCTGTGTAGTGGAATTTCCATTTTCCGTTAAGCAGGAGATAGTTGGCGTGCTTAGGAGTGAGCCATGGAAATTTGAAGTAATCGTCCTTCTGCATGGTGGCAGTAGAAGAATAAGGCACGAAAGTAGCGTGCGCTTTTTCCTTGCGATCCTCAAACTTAGTTTCGTCTTCTACCCATTTGTCTGTAAACGGACAAACGTCAACTTTGGTTTCCACCACCTTCATCACCTTTTTCTTGGTGTGTCTAGGTTGTGCAATAGCTGATGCGCTGAAGAGGAAGGTCAATGCAACCGCAGCTCCCCAAAATAAATGCTTTTGTTTCATTGTCTGGTTGAATTATTAATAATTACAAGTTAGCTAGTTATGAATCTATTTAGATTTGGTGCAAATTTACGATTAATTCCTGAAACCTCCAAATTATTACAGCACTTTTGTTGGGAGAAGAATTAAAAATGGCTATTTGTTAGGAGAAAAGTGGCTTCCATTGCTGCTTATTTAAGCCTCTTTTTATTTATTGCCTGACTATGGCATAATATTGCCCCCTACCAGGGCAACATTATGCCATGGCGAGGCACGAAACGATGCGTCGCCTCGTTTTTTTAGGAAGAAGATTCCTTTGGTAATCAAGCACAGTCGTCAAAATTCTACTCTCGCTTTTACTCTTCACCCTTCACCTTTTGGGGATAATTTGTTGTGAATTAGAATGTTATGAGGGTGAAGAGTGCTCTTGCCCCTTCACCACCCTTCACCCACTCTTCACCCTTGGAAAATTTTGCTTTTATGCGAAAAAATTGGAAAAATTAGGCGATGAAGAGTGGGTGAAGGGTGGTGAAGAGTCTGCGTAACTCTTCACCCTCCGAAACTATTGAGTGATAGGGGTTTATGCCTGAAAGGTGAAGGGTGAAGAGTGTTTTTGAGATTACGTTTTTATCCTTTTCTTCCGAAATCTGCAGGAATCTCGCCCCACTTCTTCGTTTCCCATTTAAAGATAGGGACGGTGATGGGGTGGGTGCGGAGCCAATTTTCGGCACGGGCGATGATCTGATAGAGCTGCTCGGTTTGAGGAGTACGCTCCAGTTTGGTCTTGCATTGCTTCTTGTTTACCCAGAGTTGGGCATTCACGCTGTCGCTGTAGATTACCTTGTCGGTAATGCCTTTCTGGGCCATCAGAGCGAGGGCGTGGACGATGGCGAGGAACTCGCCGATGTTGTTGGTGCCGTGGATAGGACCATAGTGGAAAACCTGTGCACCAGTCTGAAGATCAATGCATTGGTATTCCATTGGACCGGGATTTCCGGAGCAGGCTGCATCCACAGCCCAGGCGTTCGCCTTCACCTCATTGGGCAAAGGCAAGACTGTATCGTTTCTCCATGAAGGAGGATTTACGGGCATGTTACTCATTTGCGTTTCTTTTATTGGATAAATGATTTGTGTTTTTGCTGAACCACATAACGAGAGTTCAGTTTTTCTGGAATACTGACCTATATAAAAAAGAAATGAGCAAGCCCCAAAGTCTGGCTCTGGGGATGCTCATTATTTGTCAATAGTCAATATTCAATTTTTAAATTGTAGGTTAATTATATCTTGAGAAGTTTTCAGGAGTGCTATACTCCTGATAACTTCTAATTACCTAAATTTCTTTACATTCTTTCAGGAACTTCGATGCCGAGCAGAGCCATGCCATTCTTCAGAATCTTGGCAACATTGGCTGCGAGAACCAGACGGGTAATCTTCTCTGCCTCGCTCTCAGCATTCAGGATGCTGTAGTCGTGATAGAACTGGTTGAACTCCTTGGTCAGCTCGTAGCAGTAGTTGGCAATGCCACCAGGGTTGTAGTTGTTGCCGGCATCGGCTACGGCTGCAGCGAAGTCGTTCATCTTCTGGATGAGGTCAATCTCCTTCTCGTTGATAGGAGCATCAGCGTCCAACTCTGCAGGAATCTCAATGCCCTCGGCAGCAGCCTTACGCATGATGCTGCGGATACGAGCGTAGGTGTACTGGATGAAAGGACCTGTGTTACCGTTGAAGTCGATACTCTCCTCAGGGTTGAAGAGCATATTCTTGCGGGCATCTACCTTGAGGATGAAGTACTTCAACGCTCCGAGACCCACGATGCGTGAAATCTCCTGGCGCTCTTCCTCGCTCATGTCCTTGAACTTGCCAAGCTCATCGCTTGTCTGGCGAGCATCCTTGATCATCTCTGCCATCAGGTCATCTGCATCTACTACGGTTCCCTCGCGGCTCTTCATCTTACCGTTAGGCAGCTCTACCATTCCGTAAGAGAAGTGAACCAAGTCCTTGCCCCACTTGAAACCGAGACGGTCGAGCAGGATAGAGAGCACCTGGAAGTGGTAGTTCTGCTCATTACCTACTACGTAAATCATCTTGTCGATAGGGAAGTCCTTGAAGCGGAGATCGGCAGTACCGATGTCCTGAGTCATATAAACAGAAGTACCGTCAGAACGGAGCAGGAGTTTCTGGTCGAGACCCTCGTTGGTGAGGTCAGCCCAAACAGAGTTGTCATCCTTGCGGAAGAAGAGACCCTTCTCCAATCCTTCTTCTACCTTCTTCTTACCCTCGAGGTAAGTATTTGACTCATAATATATCTTGTCGAAACTTACACCCATCATCTTGTAAGTCTCATCGAAGCCAGCGTAAACCCAGTTGTTCATCTTCTGCCAGAGTGCACGAACCTCAGGGTCGTTGTTCTCCCACTTTACGAGCATCTCGTGAGCCTCCTTAATCAGCGGAGCCTCTACCTTAGCTTTCTCTGTGGCAGCTTCCTCGTCCATGCCATCCTTCATATACTGAGCCTTGAGTTCTGCGATTTCCTCACGATAGTGCTTGTCGAAGGCTACATAGTAGTCGCCGATGAGGTGGTCGCCCTTCTTGCCGGAAGTTTCAGGAGTTTCGCCATTGCCCCACTTGAGCCAGGCGAGCATAGACTTACAGATGTGGATACCACGGTCGTTAACGATGTTTGTCTTGATTACCTTGTTGCCGTTAGCCTCCATAATCTGAGCCAGAGACCAGCCGAGGAGGTTGTTGCGGACGTGACCGAGGTGGAGAGGCTTGTTGGTGTTAGGAGAAGAGTACTCGATCATGACGAGCGGGCTGTTCTCTGTAACTGGCTTCTCGCCAAACTTAGGGTCAGCGTTGATGGTGTTCAAGAGTCCTACCCAAGCGGCAGGAGCGATAGAAAGGTTGAGGAAACCCTTTACCACGTTGAAGTCTGCGATAACATTAGCGCAGTTTTTCTTCAGGTATTCGCCGATTTCCTGTGCTGTATCCTCAGGCTTTTTCTTTGACATCTTGAGGAATGGGAATACGACGAGGGTAAGGTTACCTTCGAAATTACTCTTGGTCTTCTGCAGGGCTACCATCTTTTCAGGTACGTCCTGACCATAAAGCTCCTTCACCGCCGCGATGACAGAGCTGATGATTTCGTTTTCTATCTTCATTATCTTTATATCTTTTTTTACCGGTAAAAAATCTTTTTCTTTATTCAAATGCCTGTTAAGTGAGGGGGCTTGCAAGTACCCCCTTTTACTTAAGCGCCTGCAAAATTACAAATAATAATTGGAATGAGCAAAGAAAAACGATGTTTTCTTTATCCTTCAAGGATAATATCGGCCACGTCCTGTGGAGAGTTCCATAAGATGCCGTCCTGCAATTCATCGTCGGTAAAACCATTGAGAGCCTCCTGTGCTTCCTTCGGTGTAATTGCTGGAGTACCATCCTCATTCTTTGCTTCGAGCAAAGCCTGCAAGACCTCTGCTCTGTATTCTTCAATTGTCATCATGTATTTAATGTCGTTACGTTGTTTATTTTATGGTGACAAAGGTAATGTTTTTTTTCGAAAGCACCAAGCTTTTCTGTCATTTTCTTTTCTTGACAACTTAAAATTATGATAATTTTAATGTAGATGAAACCGGGAAACTGCGAAATTGATGTCAATCTTTTTGTTTTTCCAGGTAGAATGTTACATGGTAGCCGGAGATGGAAGTGTCGGCAAGTCCCAGTTCGATGTTCTGCATCATCAGCATCTGGCGGGAGAGGGAAAGTCCGATACCGGTGCCGGATGATTTGGTGGTAAAGAATGGGATGAAGATTTCCCGTGCCACATCGGCAGGGATGGGGGCACCATTGTTGCTGAACAGCAGGACAGGACGCTCGTTTTGGCTCATGCGGACGTCGATGTCGGTGGCGTGGGCTTCGATGGCATTCTTGGTAAGATTGATGAATACCTGGCGCAGCATGTTGCGGTCGGCCTCCAGCGTGACATTCTGGGGGAGGAAAATGTGCCAATTGAGGTCGGGATAGAGCGCCTTGATGCTCTCCAGGAAAGAGGCGAGCGGGAGGGGTTCTACGACGGGAGCCTGAAGCTGAGTGAGTTTGCGGTAACTATCTACAAAGTTGGTGAGCGACTTGCTGGTGTCGTGAATCGCCTGAATGCCTTCCTCGTATTCGCTTCCCTTGATTTGTGGGCTGCTGAGGTAAGCCTGGCAGATGCTGGAGATGGGAGCCGTAGCGTTCATGATTTCGTGGGTAAGCACACGGGTCAGCTTTTGCCATGATTCCACTTCGTGTCTGGCTACGAGGCGGGCAATGTCGCCCTGCATGTCGTTGAGTGCCTGCTGCAAGGCTCTTTCGCCTGGCAGCAAACCCGAAGTGGGGAGGCGGAAGGCGTAATCGCCATTTCTTACAGCCTCACGCATCAGGAAGGCACGCGCCTTCAGCCTTTGCTGATGGCGAAAGAACAGATAGATGAGGCCGCCCAGGATGAGGCAGATTCCACCTATTAAATATATAAGTTTAATTATAACCATAAAATAGCTCTAATACATTTGTCTCTTAACTTCCCCCTAACTTCTCTTAACTTCTTTAACTTCCCTTTCCAAAAGTCATCTCTTCAGTTTTGCATAGAGGGTTTGTCGGGTAATTCCGAGCATTTCGGCTGCACGCGAGATGTTGCCGTGGCATTTATCCACGACCTTCCGGATGTAATCGTTCTCGAAATTTTCCAAGGTTGCCACTTCCGTGTTGTTGTCGATGGCATCCTTGAGCACCCTTATCAGTTCGTCATTATCCCATGGCTTGGTGACGAAATCGGCGGCTCCGCTTTTCAATCCCTTGATGGCTAGCTGCACGTCGGCAAAGGCGGTGATGAGTACCACGGGGATGTGGGCGTGGAGCCGGCGAAAGGTACGGAGCCAGAGTAAACCGTCCTGACCGCTGTTTACGCCAAGCGAGAAGTTCATGTCGAGTAGGATGAGATCTACCTGCTCCTGTTGCAGCAACGTGGGGGCGGTATCGGGGCGAGACAGGGTGAGAATCCGTTCGAACGTATTGCCCAGACAGATCTTCAGCGCCGTGAGTATCGACGGATTATCGTCGATGACAAGAAGGGTTCCATATTTCATATTTTCTTTTTTTGTTTGCAAAAGTACGCTTTTTTTCCGAAACGGCAAACAAAAACGGGATTGTTGTGTGATAATCATACAATAGAGTGTATGAATTTCATACAATCCGCCTTTCGGGTTGCCGGAATCCTTGGCAGAAAACGGGAGAAGCCGTACCTTTGCAGCAGCTAACGAAAACAGGGAGATGGTATTCTTCCTTTATCGTTTGATTTTAGTGAAACAAAAAATAAATGAGTATATGATGAAAAGTTATGTGAAATTCTTATCACGCAACAAGCTTTATGCCACCATAGAGGCCTTGGGTCTCTCGGTGGCACTGGCTTTTGTGCTGATTCTCGTTTCCTACGCTACTGCAGAGTATCGTGTGGGAACGAATCAGAAACTGGCGAAGGAGCTCTATGTTGCAGGTTCCGGCGATTATCTCGGAATGACCTGGGGCATAGCCAAGGAGTTCTTTCCTTCCATCCCAGAAATCAAGGGATGGACAAGATTTGGTGAATATTATGCTCCGCAGGGAGCCATGATAGATGGACAGTATTATGAGGCAAAATATCTGGCTATCGACCCGAACTTTTCCCAGTTTATGGGTTACAAATGCCGTGGTTGTGCGCCAGATCATCTCCTTTCGGATGCTCATCAGGCAATGGTTTCGGAATCTTTTGCCAAGAAAGCCTTCGGCAACGCCAATCCTATCGGCCGTACCATCCAATGCGGTAAGCTGCAACTCAAGGTGGTGGGAATCATGGAGGATTTCGACCGTGAGGACCTTCTTAACCCATACGATATTTTCGTGTCGATGAAACTGATAGAAGCTGAGGCTCAGCCGATGGATCAGTTTGGCTCCTGTACTACGGTGGCGCGACTGGCAAAGGAAGCCGACCCCGAAAAGGTGAGACAGACCTTGCTCGGCAAATACATAAACTACTGGAAGGAGTGGAAAAAGGAATCAGGTGGAGCCGACTTCATGTGGGGCTGCCAGTTTGTGAGATGGGACCAGATTCATTTTGCGGATGATGATGTCGAGATTTTCAAGCATGGAAATCGTTCTCTCGTGAATATCCTCCTGGTCGTGGCGCTGGTTCTGCTGCTTTCTGCCTTGTTCAACTACATCAATCTTACGGTGGCTCAGATTGGCAACCGTGCGAAGGAGATGGCTACCCGAAGACTGCTGGGCGAATCGGTAGGGGGCGTGATGCTGCGCTATCTCAAGGAGTCGGCGCTCTTCACGGCAGTCTGCTTCCTGCTGGGCTTGTTGATTTCCTGGGCATTCATCCCGTTGTTCAATTCTATGTTGGATACGAAAATCGACCTGTTCCATTCCTTCGACCTTCTGTGGTTCCTGCCGTTGGCTTACGTCATCATCTCCATCTTTGCGGGAATCCTTCCTGCCATCGTGGTTTCCCGTTTCAATCCGATAGATGTGGTGAAGGGAACCATCCGCATGCGCAGCAAGATGTGGTTCAGCAAGATATTTATCGTAGCCCAGAGCGTCATCAGTATCACGCTGGTAGTGATGGCGATAACGATGATGCTCCAGATGAAGCATCTTGGCGATTTGCCGTTGGGTTATCAGACGAAGGATATTGTTTCCATCATTTCTTCCTTGGATGGTTCGCCGGAGAAGATGTCTATTCTCAAAAACCGTCTGAAAGCGCTTCCAGAGGTGGAAGAGGCAACTTACGGCAACGCCAATCCTATCAGAAGCTGGGGAAATGGTGTGCATGATGACAATGAAAAACTGATAGGAATGCTCCGTATATTCATGGTAGATTCCACGGCGATGAAGATGCTGGGAGTCAGGGTGATTGAGCAGTATTGCGAGCCAGCCTATGGAAAGATTTGGGTAACGGAAGATGCGAAGCGTGCCTATGGCGTTTCTGTCCACAAGCCTTGGTTCGGAATGAGAATGAAGGATGGAAAGCATGAATACGAGGTGTGTGGCGTGATTGCCGATTACCATAGTGGAGATGCGCTGAGCGAGAATGAAAAAACGGAGCATAATGCCATTGGAGTCATTACCCCGCAGCAGCGTGGATGGACAGTTCTGGTGAAAACCCGTGGCGATCATGCCCAGGCGCTGCAGGCGATCCGGAATACCTGCAAGCAGGTGGCTAAGGAACTGATGGGCGTTCCTGCGGAAATGCAGGTAGAGTATATGGATGATACTTTGAAGAATAACCTCAAGGACAAGCATAATATGATGGTGCTCATCATCACCTTCATGAGCATCTCTATCCTGATTTCTGCCTTGGGGCTCTTCGGAATGTCGGTTTATTACGGCAACCAGCAGAAGCGCCAGATTGCCCTGCGCAAGGTGATGGGGGCTTCGATTGGGGATGCGGCTTGGCAACTGGCTAAGAGATTCCTCGTCAGTTCGCTGGTGGCTGTGGTCATCGCCATCCCTATCTGCGTGAAGCTGATGCAGACTTATCTTATGGATTTCGTCCATCGCATCTCCTTCCCTTGGTGGGTGTTGCTGGCTGGCGCCGTCTTTACCTTATTGATAGCCTTTGTTTCGGTTATCGGCTGCACCCTGCGTACGGCGATGTCGAATCCGATAGACAGCATCAAGGCTGAATAATGAGTCATAAACTTTAAAAAGATTTCTAACGATGATACGAACAGAGAATTTAACTAGAATATTCCGCACGGAAGAGGTGGAAACCATCGCCCTGAACGGCGTGAACATAGAAGTAGAAGATGGTGAGTTTATCGCCATCATGGGTCCTTCGGGATGCGGCAAGTCAACCTTGCTGAACATCCTGGGCTTACTGGATAGTCCTACGGAGGGCAAGTATTGGTTGAATAATGAGGAAGTGGGCCATCTGAAGGAGCGTGAGCGCACCGCCTATCGCAAGGGTCGCATCGGCTTCGTGTTCCAGAACTTCAACCTTATCGACGAACTTACCGTTGAGGAGAATGTGGATTTACAGCTGAAATACCTCGGAGTGGGAAAGGCGGAGCGCAAGGAGCGTGTGCTCGAAATTCTGAGAAAGGTGAAGCTGAGCCATCGTGCCAAGCATTATCCTCATCAGCTTTCGGGCGGTCAGCAGCAGAGGGTTGCCATCGCCCGTGCCGTGGTGGGCAAGCCTAGCATCATCCTTGCCGATGAGCCTACGGGTAACCTCGATTCCAAGAATGGTATGGAGGTGATGCAGTTGCTCAGCGAGCTGAACGAGGAGGGAACCACCATCGTGATGGTGACGCACTCCAAGCACGATGCTACCTACGCCAGTCGCATCATCAATCTGTTTGATGGACAAGTGGTGGATGCGATGAATGATCAGCTTTAAGCTTTGGTTTCTGTCCAACAATTAGACGGTAGTGTCTAATTGTTGGACAGTTTGTTTAATGAGAGTTTTTATTTAATGGTTTGATTATCAGGAGAAATGCTGTTTTGGCACGGCTCTTGTCCTTATCATGACAAAATGAAGAAGATTATGAAAAGAATAGGAATATTGATAGGATGGTTGGTCTGGGCAGCTGGAGCTTCGGCACAGAGCTGGAGCCTTGACGACTGCATGAAATACGCCGTGGAGCATGCCACGGAGGTGAAGCGTGAGGTGGTAAACGCCCGCCAGCGCAAGCAGGATTACCAGTATGCCGTGGCTGGATTCCTGCCTACCGTTTCGGGAGGCGTGCAGGGACAGTACGCCTGGGGACGAAACATCGACCCGGAAACCAATACTTATAATAATGTAACGACAT
>JAJWLX010000042.1 GCA_021636625.1 Prevotella sp.
TTACGAAGAAAAATGCATATACGCAAAGGTTTCATCGAAAAATTTCAATGTTAACAAATCTAACTCATAGTTTTCTCCCCTAAAACTCACCGTTTCTCGGGTCAGAAGTCATTAAAAAAATAACACGGACAAATTGAATTTGTCCAGACAAATTGTCCAGCAGCTCATAACATACTGGTTATTACACTGTTACAAGCACTATAACAAACAAGCCGGACAAATTCAATTTGTCCGTGTTTTATTTTTCAACCGAAAACCGGATATAGGTTCTATCATCGAAGCTCTTATTGCCCTCTACGATGCCCTTGGTGGCGATAAAGGAATGGATGTTCTGAGGGTCGTTGGCAATCTGCTCTGCCAATGCCGCCTCGCTCGCTGACAAAGTAGGCTTCAGGAAAGGATAGCCATCGCTAGCCAATACTACTTCATTCGGCGATGAAACAGGCTTCGTTTGCTCTTGAAAGTATGTTTCAATGCTACTTGAAACAGGCTTCATTTTTAACGCTACAACCTTCACTCCCTCCCGATAGATAGGAAATCCATCGATAACCGTATAGGTCTGGTTCTGTCCGGAAAGCATCGCCTCGATCAATAATGGCTCTATCTGCTTTCTAGCCTCAGCAGGCGAAAGGCCCTGCTCTATCAGCTCCACCCTCTTCCGGGCAATCTTCTCCTCATAAGGTTTGCCGTTCTCATAAAGCTTTCCATCGATGATAGCCTGGCAATCGCCCACCATCCAGACTTCATTCCTTGTCCGGCTATAAAGGATAGCCGAGGCGGTAAGCCGTTCTTCCGGATGCTCCTTCAACCGCTCTTCCACTCCTAGCTTTTCATACACCTTATTATATATATAGGCTGTCACACCCTGGCAGAAATCATCTACCGAGGCATCCGCTTTCAACTCCTCACGAATATACTCCGAGATAAGCATCATGGCATATCTTCCGTTCTTCATATCAGGATTGAGATGCTTCGGAGTCTTGCTCGTACTGCCATCAATCACTGCGATGAAATCATCGGTAACTACCATTCCATCCTCACAAGCCTCAGGGCTCTTCTTTCCTATGATACTGCTTTCTATAATATCCATCTTTGCAATGCTTTAAATAAAACATTGCAAAGATAGTTTTTTTTCCAGAAAGAACCAAGATTTTTTTATGTTATTTCCAGATGTATGTATGACTCTACTTTAAAAAGTGGAGTCAGCCATAGATAATCAAAGGAAGTGCTATTTTCACTAATACACGATGGTATTCAAAGACAATGGAGCCAAGGTGGCTGTAAGGTCTTTACCCTCTACGGTGAATGACATCGTGTTAGCTTTCTTTTCTGGATTGTAGCATACCACCACTACCTTGCCATCCTGGTTCTTGAAGGCGATGGTGTTGGTATCGTTGGAAACCTTCAGTAGTTGGCTGCCTGGCTGAATGAAGTGAGAGAAGTGCTTCATCAAGTAATATTCAGGGGTGCGAGTGAGGGCACCTGTCTTTCGGTTGATGATGACCAATGCATTCTGTTTCCATTTAAACAAACTTTCCAAGTCATCGCCCAACACCATGTTCCACTGCATATAGCTGGAAGCACCACTTCTGAAGCAATGAAGGATTCTTTCCCACGACTTCACCATATCAGCCCAGTTGTTATCGCCGTCACCACAGATTCCCTCTGTCTGCATCAATTTCATCTCAGGCATCTGCTCGTGCACCTTAGGCATGGCGCGCATGCCAGTCCACTGCATACCTATGCCCTTGATGTATTTGGCCACACCATTATCCTTGAAGAAATCGAATACCCACTGTGGATTAGGATAGTTGATTGTTCCCAACCACAACTCTGTGTCCTTGACTTTGTCGGTCTCCAACTGTGGCACGAGATATTTCTCTATGAAAATGGCGAAGTCCTGAGGACGCCAAGTACAACACTGCCAACATGGTTGCCACTGCACCTCGTTCTGTGGCATCAAAATATCAATGTTCACCCCCTCCTGCTTATATGCCTGAAGATATTTAGAGAGATAGATAGCGTATGAACGCAGGCATCCATCAGTCATCTTGAATGTGGTGATGTTTGGATAGGTAGCAAAATGCTCGTCCATTCGGTTATGTCCCACATCTGTGTGATTGATGCCATGACTCTTCAACGAGTAATGCTCAGAAATTTTCATCCAGTAAGGAGGAGTCCAAGGCGATGCCCACATCTTGAGGTCAGGGCGCACCTTCTTTGCCAACTTAATCATTGGCAAAAGAATGTAACGATCGCGGGCAATGGAGAAATTGCGCTGTGTCCAGTCGTAGTCCACATCATTATATGTATAGGTGGAAAGCGAGAGGTCATTGCCGCCTACAGGTGTTCGTCCCCAGGCAAAGTGAATGCCTTCTTCCCCAAACATTTCTTTCATGATGCCCATTCGCTGCTGTTCATTGACGCATTGCATGGCATCCCAGGCACGCTCTGAGAATGTGCCTCCAAAACCTTCTACTTCCCTGACCAAAGAGTCTGTGTAAACGACGATATTCTCTCCCTTAGCGTTCGGATGGTTTTCCACGCTTACTTTGTTCTTCACCCAACGATTACTTTCCGTAGTGGAAAACATTTGTGGCTTCTGAGCCATTGTCCCCATCGTTGCCAAGATAGAGAATGCCAAGCATACTATTTTTCTCATAATTCTTCGTATATTTTTAGTTAATTCTTTATTATGTTACGTTTAAGCCTGAAGATTTACTTACGAGGTCCTCACTTTCCTCTCGGTTGCCCAAACGAAAGGGCCGATTCGCCATAAAGTCACCTTCAGAAAAAGCTTCTCAAAAACAGCAATTAAAATTTCTTCCTCCTTTCACAACCACCATAGTGCATTTATAATCAACCAGTTAAGTGTGAAAGGAGAATTCTCTGAAACAACAATAATAATCAGCAGAAAAGACTATTAATATAAGGAGAAGGCAACTTAGTCTAAAGGAGAAAGCAACTATCACAAAAGGAATAGAAAAGGCTTCTTTGTATCGGATGACCCGGGTCATCCATATAGATGACGGGAGTGAGCCATATAGATGACCCGAGTCATCCATATAGACGAGCTTAGTCATCCAGCCGATAAATCGTCTCTTTTCGCCTGCCAATATCTATCCCTCATCCTTCTGGTTACTATGCTTCATCCCAACATTCATAACAAAGACACCCACTAGATCCTTGCCACACCTATACCATACTCATTAAAAACAAGAACATCGCCATATTTAAGCTTAGCCATCAATTACCATCTCAAAATAATGAGATTTTTCCTTTCACACTTAACACTCTTATTTTCAACACAATACACATTCCGTGAAAGGAGAATTATTATCCACCTTAAATATTTTCTGCAAATTTCGAACCGTCTCTCCAGCCAATCCACTGGCATAGGTAGGGGAATTGGCATACTCCCTATCAATATCAGTCGCCATGGAAACATGGCAGAAAAGCGATAATATAACAACGATAATTGCTTTATTCATTTTTTAGATACGTTTAGATGGTGCAAAAATACAAAAAGTTACTCAAAGAAAGAACTCTTCGAGTAACTATATCTGTCATTAGTGTTTGAAAATATAGAGATTTGATTGACCTCTGTATTTACTTCTGCCAATATACGGCATAGCGGCAGTGATGGGCATCATAGAATGGGATGAGCTCCACGCCATTCTTCATCTTGAAGTTCTTGATGCTCTTCAAGCCCTCATACTTCGCCTTCTCTACTGTAGATGCAGGTATCTTGAAGTCGAAAGTATAATAGTCGTTATATTTCTGAGGATTGCTGAACGGACGCTCCACCTTGTCGAGTTTGCCTGCCATCACGACAGGACCATAGACCAAAGCCACCTTGGAGGCATCGTCCTTGGTTGCCTCCTCTCGGAGTTGCATTCCCAGTTGTACTTCTATCTTATCACCAGCCTTCCAAAGTCGAGAAATGGCAACATAGCCATCCGTACCTTTCACAGCTTTCACCTTCTTTCCATTCACCTTGATGTCCATCTTGGTTGCCCATGCAGGATAACGCAGACGAAGAGCAAACTGCTTCGATTTTCCATCTACAGTAAATGTCGTGGTAGAAGATTGAGGAAAAGATGTTTGCTGAGTGAAAGTTGTACCCTCCCAATCTACCTTTGATGGGATGAAGAGATTCACGTAGAGGTCTTTATCTGAATGGAAGTAGATGCTCGAAGCATACTTTACATGACTCTCGAAACCACTGCCCACGCAGCACCAAAAGCTACTGTCCCTGGTAGAGTACAAGCGATAAGCACCAGTCTGCAATGGGGTAAAGTAGCACACCATCGAACTCTCTGGGTCTTGCTGACCGAGGATATGGTTATAGAGCGCACGCTCGTAATAGTCGGCTATTTGGCTCGATGGATTCCAGGAGAAGAGGTGGTCGGCAAGTTTCAAGAGATTAAAGGTGCAACAGTTCTCGCCATCATATCCCGAGAGATGCTTGCTCTGCTCGGTTGGCTTGAAGAGATGCTCCTTATCGGAAAGTTCTCCTGTCACGAAGGCATGGTCGTTCACCAAGGTCCAGAAGAGAAGTTCGGCAGCCTTGCGACTGTCCTTTACTCCGAACATCTCATAGTTGCGAGCCTCTCCCAGGAGTTTTGGAATGAAAGTATTGGCATGGTTGGTACCCAAGTCTGGATTGCCAGCCTTCAAAGGGTCTATCTTCTCATTGTGATAGAAGTAGCGAGCCACCCAGAGATACTTCTCGTCTTTGGTGAGGGCATATAGCTCATACATCGCCTCATTGAATCCACCAAACTCATTGCGTATCATCAGCTTGCGAGTTTCCTCAGAGAGAGGCTTGAGCTTATTATATGCCCAGTTGCCCATTCCTTTCGCTATCTCCAAGGCCTTCTCATTGCCAGTCATCTGATACTGGTCGATCATACCCTGCACGATTTTATGGAGCGTATAGAAAGGTGCCCATACGCTCTTGCCTTGGATATTACGGTCGATGAGACCTTCGGCGAAGGCACTTAGATAGCCACCCCTGCCGTATGCCTGCTGCACCTCGGCAAGACCATTGACGATGCTGTCAGCCTTCATCTTAACGGCTTGCGAACCAGTCTGGGCATAGAGCGTGGCGTAGGCAGAGAGAAGATGTCCCGTAATATGACCACGCAGGTCACAGTCGAGCGTTTCCCATCCACCCAGTTTCTTCACGGTCATATAGCCACCCTCTCTGCTGGAGAAAGCACCGCTGGTATTGCGGAAGCTCTGCAAGAGCGAGTTTACAGACACTGACATCATCCAAGCTGAGTCTCGTTTCATATTCTCTTGGAAACGAGAAGGAAGAAGATGCACCTGGTTCATCTTGAAAGGCTGACACCTTGTGTTGTTGTTTCCGATGGCAAGGCAGTTGAGACTACCAGCCATCAACAAGCCTGCCACGATTGCTATTGATTTTCTGTTCATAACAAGACATTATCACATTATATTATTTAGCATTCAGATTATAAACTATTCAAACAGAGGCGAAAGTTCAACGAATATTCCCCATCAAAAAGGCGGTATTCTGTGTGAGGCGGTTCACCCCAACTATTATCTCCACCGACGCCTCGTTGTGCACCATCCAGAATCACATACGTTTCCATACGTGGATGCATATCTTTCTGATGCATCATCTTCTTTTCCAGTCCCATATCAAGATCCTCATCTGCAAAATGCAAGGCTGAGAAATCCATTGACTTCTCTGCCTGAAAGCGAAGGGCAACACCCTTCTTAGGCGAGGTGATTTCAGCCCAACGCACATCACTATGGTTACCAGTCTGCTGAGGGAATATGTATGGATAGTACATATCCGTCACTGTGGTATCATAGAGACCGATAAACTGGCTGGTCTTGCGGTCGGAGTAGTTTTCCCAAGGTCCACGACCATAATAGCGTACATTCTCAAATCCCTTAGGGAGCGTCATTCGCATACCAAAGCGAGGCAACTCCGGGAGTTTTTTGTCCTTGGTATTCATGCTAGCCTTCACATCGATGCTTCCATCCTTACGGAAGAAATAAGAAAGATGGTAAGGTTGCTTGATGTCGCCTAACAACATCTCAAATGTTACCTGCACACCATCGGTTGTAGGCTGACCTACCTGACATTTGGTTACATAGCGATTGGTCTGAGCCGAACGCCATACATTGCTCTTCTGTGGCATCTTGTTACCATAGTCGTTGTCATTAGGAGCACGCCAGAAGTAAGGTTCCAAACTTGTACGATTGCCTAGAACTGATATGTCATTCATGGCATAATCTGTCAAAGCACCATCCTGCTTGTTGATTTCTGCCTTGACATTACCTACGGTCAAGACAATCTTGTTCTTCAGCGTTTCCACCTTTACTTCTCCCAAAGATTGCCCATTCTCTTGTTTCTCCATCTTGCCTTCACGCAGGAATTGTTCCTTGGCTATGTCATAATGAGCAGGCAACAAGTCGCTTGCCTCACGGGTATAGGCATATACTTGAAGGGTATATTCATCATTTGGATTTATGGATGGCAGCTTGACACGCACCTTACTCTCTTGCTGTGGCGCAGTCTTCAAGCGGAAATCGCCTTCCGTTATCTCCTTGCCTTCCTTGCAGAGCGTCCAATGGAAGTCATAGTCGGCGAGCGTGGAGAACTGATACTCATTTCTAACAGTCAACTCACCCTTCTTCCAGTCAAAGCCAGGGAAGATAATGTCTTGATATACCTTCTTCACCTCTAAGGCTTGCGGCTTGTAACTCATATCGGAAGCAAGGACACCATCACATCCACAGTTCATCTCCACAGGCCATACATAACTTCCCATCTCACCATTATACATCCAATAAGTACGATGGTCGGTGTTCTCATTGATGGTACGGCGGATGCCCTGGTCTTGGAAGTCCCAGATAAATCCACCTTGCAAGTTAGGCGACTTCTTGATTAAATCCCAGTAATCCTGAAGGTTTCCATTGCTATTACCTTGCGCATGAGCATACTCACACATGATGAAAGGACGCTGTTTGCCACTCTTGGCATAGGCGAGCACCCTGCCCCAGTTAGGGTACATGTGACATACGATGTCGGTATTTTCTTCCTCCCAAGCTTGCTCAAACTGTACGAAGCGAGTTTTATCGTTCGCTTTCAACCAGCGATACTGCTCATGAAATACCTGTCCATTGCCACACTCATTACCCATAGACCAACCAATGATGCTTGGGTGATTACGGTCACGATAGAACATACGATGGATGCGGTCACGATGCGCAGGAGCCCATTCCTTGCGATAAGCTGGATGTGGTACGGTATCGGTGAAATAGACACAACTGCCCATTCCGTGGGTCTCGATATTTGCCTCATCCACCACATAGATGCCATACTTATCACAGAGATCGAGCCATTCTGGACAATTAGGATAATGGCTGCTACGCACGGCATTGATGTTCAACTCACGCAGGCGGCGCAGATTATCCATCATAATTTCGTGGCTCTGCACGTGTCCTAGGGAGTCATTGTGCTCATGGCGATTGACACCCTTGATATATACCATCTTGCCATTGACAAGCAGTCGGGCGTTCTCGATCTTCACCTCCCGGAAACCTACTTGCTGGCGCACGGTGTCACCACCCAGTATCATCGCTATCTGATAGAGATAAGGTTTTTCGCCACTCCATAGGTTCACCTTATTCAGTTTCTTGCTCACGTGGACGGTCGTCTCCTTGCCATCGGCCTGGAAAGGCTTGGTCTCATTGAGTATCAGTTTGCCACTGGCATCACGAAGCTGCACCAACACCTTGTCAGAGACCGACTTGCCAGAGAAATTGCGAATAGCAACATCTGTCTCAAGCTGTCCATTGCGATAATTATCCACAGGTGTAGCCGTAATATTGTAATCCCATACAGACACTGGATTATAAGCCTGCAGATACACGTCACGCTCTATTCCTGTGATACGCCAGAAGTCCTGATCCTCCATATAGCTGCCATCGTGCCAACGATACACCTGTACCGCCATTTGATTGGCACGACCATCTAGATGGACTAACTTCGTCACGTCAAACTCAGCAGGAGTCTTGGAGCATTTGGTCATACCCACCTCCGTGCCATTCACCCATACTCTCGCATAGCCCGTAATGGAACCGAAATGGAGCATCACATCCCTACCCTTCCATTGTGAAGGCACCGTGAATGAAGTACGGTAAGTGCCTACAGGATTCGGGATGTCGATGTAAGGAGGATTAGGCGACCAAGGATAGGTGATATTGGCATACAAGGGTGCGCCAAAGCCCATCAACTCCCAGTTGGACGGCACAGGAATCTGTGCCCACTTGGAGTCATCGAAACCTGGACGATAGAAGTCCGCAGGTGCATCCTTGATGTCATCGGCATAATGGAAACGCCACTTGCCATTCAAAGACAAGGTATGTGAAGTCTTGAACCAAGCATGCGCCTGTTCCTTGCCTCGTTCAAATACCATAGGATTCTCCCATTCATGCTCATAGGCACTCACCGGGAAAGCCGAACCAAAGAGAACGGCTGATGATAGTAACAAGTTCTTGATATTCATATTTCTTTTTATGTTTTATTCACTTAGCCTATTTTACTCGATTCGTCACATCTTTTGGTATCTCAATACAGATAGGTTGCACGGCACCCTTATATTCACCATCGGCATCAGCAACCGCTACCAGCCAGCAGGTGAATGACCTACGTGCATTGTCCCATCCTGCCTCGTAAGGATAGAACTTGAAAGTGGTGTCATTGATTTTCTCCACAGGGCCACACACCACCTCTACACGAGGCTTCTTCTTGCCATGCTGGGAGGTTGCGTTATTGTGAGAAGCATCAGTATAGACCGCCTTGATTTGAAACGTAATACCCTTCATATCTCGCAAATCCAGTTTCATACCTCCTTGCGCCTTCTCGTCATATCCTATCATCTTGCCTTGATACTCAAAGCCAACATACTGAACTTTCTTGCCCGCCGTCTCCTTGTATCGAGCCTCTGTGAGTTCCGCCATTTCCTTATCGAAATACCAGAAGGCATCATGCTTGTCGCCCTTATATATATTATAAGGTGCAGGCTGAGGGCGAGAGTCAGAAGCAATCTCAGGAGCTTTTCCTTTGTCCGCTCCATCTGTACCCATCATATCAGAATGGAATCTCTCGGCAAGCCAACCATCCTTAGGATTGAGTTTGCGGAGCGTTCCATCGGCATTCAAACGTTGTTCTAATGCCTTCTGAATGAACTTGGCAAGATACATGGCAGTACGGTCGCCACAATCAAAGTGACCTCTGCCTGTATCGCAAAGGAAGGAGATACAACTCTCTGGATACATCATGCGGAAGGCAAGGGCTGGATTCACACGAGCCTCCCACCATTCATACTCGCCTTCTACCATCAAACCAGGAATGCCATCAATGTTGCGATGACGTCCCCACTCCACGTTATCCCTACCATATCCACAGAGATTGGTGCGAGGCGCATCGCCATGGAAGGAGATGATGCAGAGCGTGCGGTTCGGATTCCAAGCCGCAAAGTTCCAAGGGAAGGTAGCCTGGGCAGAATGTCCCAAAGGAATGACAGGAGCCTTGGCTATCTCGGCATGACCGCTTTGGTCGGCGAGATTGCCCATCATCTCCTCAAAGGTATTCTGTGCTCCAGTCGCTGGATCCCAGTTGTTGGTGAAGGCAGGAGCCACCCATACCATTGCCACGCCCAGTTCCTTCATCTGAGCCTGAAACTTCGGATTCTTATAGATAGCCTCCTCCGTCATATTCTGTTGCGAGAGCAGTACAGCCTTCACTTGCTTGCAACCCTCTGGCACCCAAAGGTAAGCCACAGGAGCCTTGCCTGTCTCTGAAGAGATATAGCCTCTCAAATCCACTGACCACTGGTACATTCCACTACCTCCCACACCAATGGCATGGGCTGTACTTACAAAGATGCCTTGCAACAGCAAGACCATCAACATAACTCTGATACGTATTTTTCTTAATAACATCATATTGTCATTTTAACAAACTGAATCGCAACGCTGCACCGCCTGACGGCTGCAAATGAAGCTTTAATATCTTGCCAGCCTTGATGGTTTGCATGGCAGATGCTACCTTGGTGCGAGTATTCAACGCAGGGTTGTCATTATAAATCTCCACACGATATTTCTTGCCTTTCTGCAAGAAGTCGGCTGTATTGAGAGTGATGTCACGAGCCTGCAAGCCATTCATCGCTCCCACAAACCAATCATTGCTAGAACGACGCGCCTGCACGATATACTCTCCTATCTCACCCTGCAAAGCCTTGCTCTCATCCCATACCGTAGGACAATATTTCCAGAAGTCCAACTCCTTTTCTCCCTTATATACATTCGGGAGGTCATACCAATACAAAAAGGTGATAGGACTGTAATATACCACTGGCATTGCCAACTGATGAGCCTTGGTATTCTTCACTCTACCATTGAAATAACAAGGGGTATAATCAGCAGGACCGCAGAGGAAACGGGTAAATGGCAAAATCGTATTGTGCTCTGCATCTGGCATTTCCTCGTTGCCACCAATACCTTCTTGCGTCATCAAGTTAGGATAAGTACGACTCCACCCTGTAGGGCGATACTCATCGTGGATATCCACCATGATGTGATGGTCGGCACACTTCTTTACGGCATTGTGAAGCCAAGTGGTCCACTCCTGCGAACCTATCTGCACAAAGCCAAACTTGATGCCACTGATGCCCCATTTCTCATAGAGTGGCAATAGCTGGTCAAGCTCCTGATACAAGGCTCTCTGGTTTACATAAACCCACACGCCGATGCCTTTGCTCTTGGCATACTGGCAGAGTTTTGGCATATCAATGTCGCGAGTTTCCAAAACTTTCAAGGCAGAAGAAGACATCTTCATCTCTGGACCATACCAGCCTGCATCAAGCTCGATATATTGAAGACCTCTATCCACACAGAAGTCAACACCCTCCATGCAAGTCTTCATATCCAAGCGACATACACGGAAAGCCTTGCCTGGCTTAATCCAAGAGGCATCCTGTATCTGGCAAGGGGCATTGAGATTGAGCACCATCTGCTTGTTATTGATCAGGTCGATAGCCTTCTCACCCACCATGATGAATCGCCAAGGCATATCGTACGCCGTGATGATGTCGGCAGGATGGAACAACGCCATCTGCAACTCGTTGTTAGCTTTCAACTTAAGCTTGCCTCTCACAAAGTCACTCAATGCAGCCTCACCAATGGCTGCATAAAGTCCATTATCCAAACGAAGTGTCAATGGGCGCTCTGCCTCTTCCTTCCAGGCAGCCTCGCTCTTCAAAAGCTTTACCTTGTTGGCATGAGATTGCGCCCAAGCATAATGGTAAGCCTCAGCACCAGGGGCAAAGCGGAAGGAAGTCAAGTCATCGGTGATGTGCATGAACAAACCATTGGTTGCCTCAGGGAAATGATAGCGGATGGCTACTCCCTCATCGTAAGCTCTCACAATGATGTCTAGGAGATATTGCTGGCGCTTGTCGTAAGCTGTGCCACCCCCATCTTGATGCTTGCCACCCTTCAAGAGATGAATGGTCATCTCATTGTAGTGGTCACGTATCTGGGCATACTCGCCATAGACTGTCTTCCAAGTATTGTCCTCAGAACGACGATCCACACTTGTTACTTCCATACCATGGGTCCAAACGTTGCTGTTATCCACTGGTATTCCCATAGCCGACTCCACCAAGTGGTTGTCGATATTCACACCTAATTCACCCTCTTCTATTACCTGCTTAGCTGCATAGTCGAGGCGGTAGGTTAATCTTCCGTCTTTCTGTTCGAAGACGAAGTTGTATTTGCCGTCAGGCGACTGCAAGGCTTCTGCTGCATATCCAACTATAGCAACCGCCCAAAACAAGATAGCAATAAAAAACTTTCTCATAACTGGATTTCTACTTGATTTGTACTTTCCCATTCTCCGAGCATACGATGCGCTGCTCGGTTCCATCTTTCAGCTTCACGATGATGCCCACGGCACTTGGCTCGCTCGGCGTAAAGAAATCGACCGATGCTATATCGCCTGGCTCCGTATCAGAACTTGGTTCATATACGCAGACGAAAGGATGGTTCCATGCCTCTCCCTTCTGGCGAGCCACAAAGGTAAGCACTGGTTGCTCATCAACCTTATAAGGCTGATTCGGCATGCGCTCATATTCGAGATTGACTGGGGAGAGAGCTTGGAAGATGGTGCGGTTCTCATCTTTTTTCATCCACATGGTCATGGTGATTTCACGCTGACCACCCATTGCCTCCACTACCTTATCATCCAGTATCTTGGTAACGAACTGCGTCTTTACACTGTTCTGCATCTTTGCGCTCTTCTTGTCATAGATATAAGAATAGGCATAGAGATGACCACCTGCAAAGGCAAGTTCCTCTGTTCGTTTCATATCGAGAGACAGACCAGAAGCCGCATCCATCACCTTCATCTCCTGTCCGAGATTGTGATAGAAGTAATCGTGGGTTTTATCACCACCTTCCTTCTTCTTGCTACGGAACACATCTATGTAATATCCTCCCTTAGCAGATGTCTTCACGATGGCGGTGGTGCGCTGCTGCTGCGCCTGTGTCTCTGGCTCAATGAAACTTACGGTAGCGTAAGTTATCTTATCCTTAAGTTCAGAATCCTTCTGAATAGAAAGTTTCTTTTCGGATAGCTTCTTGCTGGCAGGTTGCTCCTTGCTTACCTCTGGATAAGAAGCGACAACCTTGAAGGCATGCTGAGACATCATTACAGGATAGCTTGATACACCATCCACCACTACCGTGTTGTGGGCTGGCATCTGGGAATAATATTCCAGATAGTCCAAACCGCTATAGAGGGTTCTGCCAATACCAGCATCAGGTCCCAATACATATCCCTTGCCATAGAGTTCGAGCGAGATACCGTTGGCATGCTGGTGGTTGCCAAGGCTAGCATTGACGGAAGCCATCAAGTCGTGCTGCTTGTCCATACCACTTCGCATCGCTATCCACGATACATTAGGAGCATAAAACAGGGTGCTCGTATATGCCTCTATCTCAGAGATAGGGGCTTTGGGAGCCACTGCATTCTTCAGAAGATTCATCTCAGAGATAAGATTCTTATTCTTATGGCGAGTGGCATACTTCAATACTTGGTCGATGCCACCTGTATTGAGATAACCTGGATGAGTATCGCCAAAACCTGCAATCATACGGTTAGGGAAGAGATATTCGGCAGAGGTCTTCACAGCTTCCGTCAAGATAGGACGCTGCTTGAAGAGGTCGATGCCAGCCTTCTCATCCAGCATGTTGGCGAAATCGCAGATACTTCCCAATACCGTGGTACTGTAGCCTGGCGATTCATACCAAGTCTTGCTATGGGCATCAAAGCCGAAGTCGATGAGCTTGTTCATGCTCCACTGGCGAATACTATTTTGATTTACGATATAATCCAAGTAGTATTGCTTGCCCTTGCCATCTGCGTATGCTTGGTTATCTTGCAATACCAAGGCGATCTTTACGATGAAGTCAGCCTGAAACAAGTCCCAGTTGTTGTGAGGCACACCATTGGCAATGATATTCTCCGCCCACTTCTTGAAACCAGCCTCGATGACGGCTTGGTCGTCCTTCACAAGAGGCTTGATGAGGGGATACATCTGGGTGAGTTCGTTGATGACATCCTCGTGGATAACCTCAAAAGTAGTCATGCCCACCAAGGTTTGCTGATGACCATGATTCAAGTCGATAGGCACATTGCGATAGGCGATGCCCTTCATATAGACATCGAACACCTTTGCGGCCATTTGTCCATAGCGCATATCGCCAGTGGCGGCATAGATGCGAGCGGCATCACGGGCAATACCGATAATATATCGGTTCACGCCGGCAATGTTGCAACCCGTCTTGGCAGGAGAGGTCTTCTCCATTTTTCCTGTTACCTTATTGATATAGGTCACATTGCCCTGCTCATCGTCATCGTAAGGTACGAGGTCCGCCAACTTTGGACGATTGTATTGCGACTCAAAACCGCGAGTTCCATTATATTTCACCGTAGGCTCTGCGGCACGCTCTCCCCCAGGATGGGCAAACGCCTCACCATTAACAAACACATCTGATGCCTGGGTCTTCCAAAACATCTGCAAGCGAGAGTAGAGCCAGTCGGGTTGCTTGTCCACCTGGCTCATCACGTTCTCAATCTTAGCCTTCAACTTGGTAATCTCAGGATCCTCCACCTTCTTCTTAGCCATACCGAAAGAAGAAGAGAGGAGCATCAAGGCTGCCACATATAGTACTTTCTGTTTCATACGAGTTGTTCTTATCTTTTATGTGATTTTTAATAAGAATACGATTGGGGGGCGATTTATACGTATGACATCAGATAATAAAACGATATAAGCCCAGATACCTATGCTGAACTTATATCGTTTACGTCTGACTAAAACATTCTACTTCTAAACAACAACGCAAATCCAAACACGAAGCTCTGCTCGTTTTCCCTCATCTTCATACGCATAGTCTTTTGTTTTTTGAGTACAAATATAATGAAAAAACACAAGATACACAAGGTTGTGTTATACAAGTTTGTGTATTTTGTGTTTATTTATGATTTGCAACTATTTAAGAGCATTATTTTATACCCTAAATCGTATGTAAGTACGGTCATCGAAGCTTTTGTTCCCTGCCACCAAGCCCTTAGTGGCAATGAAGTCGTGGACTTTCTCTGTATTTAATATTGAAACTCTATCACTTACATGCGATAATACAATCCATTCAGCTCTTCCAAGCTGGCAACCTCCCTCGTTTGCCCATTCTCCATATACATCAACCTATCAGATATTCGGTCGATGGCTGCAAAATTATGGTCGGAAACGATGATTCCCTTCGTATTCTTGGCCTCTTTCAGCAAGTCGATTACATGCTCCACAGCCACAGGCGACAAACCCGCAAAAGGCTCATCCAATATCACGAAAGGAACTGGCGACTGAAGGAATATAAAAAATTGGAAATACTTCAAGAGTCCACCCGATAGCTCTCCTATCTTGCAGCCGTAGATGTCTTGTATCAAGACATCCTGTATATCGTCCTTATGATAACCTTCCATTCGCAAGATGGTAGAGACACTCAATCCTCTCGGAATATACTCAAACTGCGGTTGCATCCTCAGCATTCCACTACGAAAAGCCTTATCCGTATAAACCTTACCACCTATCCGCACAAAGGAATGGGCACCACGACGGGTGCCAAAGATGATTTCCAGCATCGTTGACTTGCCACAGCCATTGCGCCCCAGCAAGCCCACGACCTCACCTTGCTTACAATTGATGTAAGCACCTTTCAATATCTCATGGCCGTCTATCTCATAATAAATACTATCAGCCTCTAATACCAAAACCATAGCCATTTCAATAAAAAGTGAATACTCAAACTAAGCGTGGCGGAAATGCCAAACGACGCTGCATAAAGCTTAAGGATGGTCCACGAAGCATTATAATAGAAGAAGAACACCGACTTCTTGAACACCAACTTGCCTATAGCATCCAGCAGCAAGCCCCATATCGTATAGAAATACAAGAAGACCTTGACGGCTTCCTCTATTCCCTTTTCCCTAAAGACGATACAACCTGTCACCAAACCAAAAGGTATGGTAACCCACAGCGTGCTCTTGTAGAACGCCCATAGGTAACGGAGTCGTAAGAAAAGTCTGTCTAAGTTCATATTTTCACCTTATATTATATATACTACATAGCCTCCTGCATCATCGCCCTCATCTGCTTGCGAGAGGTGAAGAGCTGAGACTCCACGGTGCGCTTAGACACCTGGAGTTCTTCTGCAATGTCGCCAGCCGTCATGTCGTCGAACAGACTCATGCGATAAACCTTGGCACAGGTTGGCGAAAGCTTGTCCACATTCTGGTTCACGATACGGAGAGTATCGTGATACTCGGCAAGGCGCTCTGCATGGCTATGCTGAAGCTCCATCTCATACTTCTTGCTCTCCTCCAGCTGATGACGAAAGATGCGGCGGCGGAGAACATCCTTCACCTTGTTGGCGGTGATGGTATAGGCAAACGACTTGATGGTTGCCTCGTTGATGATGCCCTCGAAGGTCATCATCTTGATGAAAGCATCCTGTACCAAATCCTCAGCCTCCTCTCGGTTGCCCAAGCGGGAAGTAGCGAAATTGACGAGTTCGTTCTGATGAACGGTGTAGAAAGCGGCAATGATTTGCGCTTGGTTATTTGTTGTCTGTTCCATAATCGTTTGATAGTTGTTTTGATTTCTGCTGCAAAGGTAGCACAAACCTTCTTAAACAGATGTATCAAACGTACCAATGATATATGTGAAACGTACCAATCTTATTTCACTACTGATTATCAACTATTTACATCACATAATTTCTTAAGAATACTGCGATGGCAACACGCCGAACATCTCCTTGAAATGCTTGGCAAAGTTCTGCGGAGAGGCGAAACCGGTGCGATAACAAGCCTCAGAGACCGTGCATTTCTCCTCTTTCAGGAGCTTCGCCGCCGTCTTCAGTCTCACCGTTCGGATGAAGTCGGCAGGTGTCTGCCCTGTCAGGGATTTCATCTTTCGGTAGAGACTCATTCTCGACATTACCACATCAGTAGAAAGCGAGTCGATGGTGTATTCCGAGTTGTCGATGTTCTTCTCGATGCAGGCGATTACCTCCTTCAGGAAATCCTCGTCTGGCGAAGAATCTGTCACCGTCTTCGGGTCAAGCGAGATGCTGTGAGAGAAGTCTCGCTGGCGTTTCTCCTGCTTTTCCAGCAGATTGCTGATACGCGCCAGAAGCACCTCCATATCGAATGGCTTGGCGATATAGGCATCGGCTCCCGCCTTATAGCCAGCCGCCCTGCCCTCATCTGTGCTCCATGCCGTGAGCAGGATGATAGGGATATGCGAGGTTTCGATGTTCTCCTTGATGCGTCGGCACATATCCGTGCCGTTCATCCTTGGCATCATCACATCACTCACGATGATGTCGGGGTTCTCAGCCTCAGCCATCATCGCACCTTCTATTCCATCCTTTGCCGTCAACACCTTATTATATATACGGCCCAATTCCTGGGAGAGGAAGTGAGAGAAGTCTTCATTATCCTCCACCACCAGCACAGTCTTCTCTATCTTCCGGAAAGTCTGTACCCCCACGGCACCATCCACCACATCAGCCATCACTGGCGATGCGATGCGGTTCTCCTCAGAAGCCTCCTGCTGCACTTCACGCTTCAGATCGGCAGGAATATCCACGATAAACCGGGACCCCTTACCCTCTTCGCTTTCCAGCGAAACCTTGCCTTCATGCAACTGGATGTATTCATATACCATATTCAGTCCGATACCCGAACCTATCTGTTGCGAGCTGGAATCCTGCTCCGTGCGATAGAAACGTTCGAAGACATGCGCCTGGTCTTCCTTCGGAATGCCGCAGCCCGTATCTTCCACTATGATATGGGCGCATCTTCTGCTATCCAGGATGCATTTCTCCAAACTAACACACACACTGCCCCCTGCCTTCGTAAACTTGAAGGCATTGGAGAGAAGATTGGTCAATATCTTGCCCACCTTGTCCTTGTCGAAATACATAAACAGCCCCTCTGTCTTGTCTTCGAAAGCCAGGCGGATGTTCTTCTGTTCTGCCAGAGGCATGAACTTCATCGTGGTATATTGGATAAACTCATTCAGATTTCCACTCGTCAGATTGAGGTGTTCTCCGTTCATCTCCATCTTGCGGAAGTCGAGAAGCTGGTTTACTAACTGCAGCAGGTCGCCCGCATTCCTGCTTACATCGTTCAGCTGATGGCGGGTTTCGCCATCCGTGGTGCGCTTCAGGATGCTTCCTATAGGCGTGATGATGAGCGTGAGCAAGGTGCGGAACTCGTGGCTGATATTGGTGAAGAAGCGATACTTCATCTCCTCCAACTCCTCATACTTCTCATTCTCCATGCGCTTGCGGTTCTGCTCAATCTTCCACCTTACAACGAAGATAATCAAGGCGAAGAATGCCAAGGAATACAAGAGCTTGGCCCACCAAGTAGCCCAAAGTGGAGCCAGCACCTCTATCTCCAAGGTTGCCGATTGCTTGCTCCATACCTTGTCTAGACCAGCAGAATAAACCTCTAGCTTATAAGTGCCAGGAGACAAGTCGGTATAGTTTGCCCTGCCAATTCCATCTTGCGGGCTTATCACGATCCAATCATTATTAACCCCCTGGAGTCTATATTTATAATAGGTGTGGTGAGGCATGTCGAAGTTCAAACCAGAGAAATGAACGGTGATGAAGTTCTCATCATGCTCCAGCACGATCTTCTTGGTAGTGCTCAAGGCAAAAGGCAAGATAACCCTGCCATCATATTCTTTTCCAGCCACTACTTCTTGGTTATTCACCAATAGGGATATGAACACAGGATGACCTGTATATTCCATATCCTTCACTTGGATAGGATCCACGATATAGAAGCCTGTAGAACTGCCAAAGAGGAGCTTGCCATCAGCCATACTAGCTGCCGTCCGAGGCAAAAACTTGGCATCACCCAACTTATTCTGACTATCAAACATAGTCAAGGCAAAAGGCTGTTCTGAAGAAAGAGTGCGACGGAATCGACAAAGCCCATTGGCTGTAGTAGCCCAAATATCCCCTAGTTTATCCACCACTAAGTCTTGTATCATCTCATTGGCCATGCCTTCTCCCTTGCCGTACTGATAAGCCTTGCCTCTATGGGCATCAAAGACATGAACGCCATTCGAGGTTCCTACCCACACACATCCTTGCTTATCAATGGCAAGCGCCTTGCAAACTGCTTTCAGTTTCAACTGATTGTTCATAATAAGTCCCTTGTTGGTTGCTGCCCACAAACGATGCTGCCTATCAAAAGCGATGCCATTGATGTTCGTATTACCTATAAAATGCTTATTTTGCAAAGGAATGATACGCTTGGTTTTCTCATCAAAACGACCAACGCCTCCATGATAGCAAACCCATATCTGATGCTGATGGTCTTCTGCAAAGTCGCGCACAATGTTGTAATCCATGTCTTTGTTGGGCACATTCTCTTGTATGAAATGGCTCACCTTATCGCCATCCTTCAGATAGATTCCCTTGCGGAATGTACCTACCCATACCCTGCCCCGACTATCAGTAAAGCTCTGGATAAAGTCATCACCAGCACCCATTCCCGGCAAAGGGTGCAGCGTGATTTGGGAAGGATTAAATTCCAACACTTGATGAGGGAATGACAAGCTAACATTTCCACCACTGGCACAAGCTGCCCTGTAAAAGCCTAAGCCATCAAACAAAAATTGGCTGAAAGCATAGAATGGGAAACCTTGCATGTTGGCATTATAGAGAGCCATACCTTTATAATAAAAGCCAAGCAAGAGATTGCCACGATCATAAGCAATACTCTGAATATCGTCTGCCACACGCTCTCCACCCATGATTGGGAAAGAGCTTTGAAGACTCAGCTTGCCATTCGGCAGGATAGTCACAAGTCCCAATTGGCGCACACCCAAAAAAGCTCTGCCATCAGGAGATAGTGCCAAGGTGGTAAAAGTATGATGATCATTGCTATATCGCTGCTGCCATCGGTTCTGCTTAGGGAGATAAGAGGCCACACCATGGTCCCACATCACCCAGAGCTGCTGTCCTTTTTGAACCAGTCGTACGAAATCACGAGCCAGCACAGGCTTCACCCATAAGCGAGTGGTGGATTTCACTTGATAGGTGCGGGCATCCACACCCACCAAATAGCCATCATTATAAACCATCCATACCCTATCACCCTGCCGGCATATATCTCGCAAGCCTTGCGTTCTCAACGCTATTTTGCGTCCTTGATGAAGGAGCTTTCCTGTTACTGTTACTGCCCAGTATTCCTTAGTCTCATCCACAAAAAAATCACGGATAGGTTCATGGATGCCATAATTAGCCAACGCTTGGTCCACATGAGGCTCGAAAGCCTCACGCTTCAAGTCGAACACCAAAAGTTGCCCCTGCTCCTTGCTCCATACTCGCTGCTCAGCATCCACATAGATACGAGGAAGCGTGGTGACATAGTTCATTCTGAAAGGCTTGGCATCCATGGGCGAGAACACACGAAAAGCGCAACCATCGAATAGTGAGAATCCTGAAGATGTACGGATTCCCAACCTGCCATCTGGCGCATAGAAAAAGCCCTTCACCTCATCATCAGGCAAACCTATCGCTGTATCTACAAGACGATATACACTTTGTGAGTTGACCGTGAGATGGGCAACCAAACACAGAACTATGACAAGATATAAACGCTGTAATTTCATTTTTTAGCTATTCTATAAGATTGTGAGGCACAACATATGAACAAAATACAGTGCAAAGTTACGATTAAAAAACGAATTCACCAAGTTTTATGAAAGAAAAACTGTTTTTTTTCATACCTTTGCATAAGTATTTTTTTAAACACATTCGTAACAAGAGCACAAATAAACAAAAAACAATTAAAATCTATAGTGAAGATTATGGAGCAAATTAACAGTCTGAGAGACCAGCAAAAAGCAATAATCAGCAGCCTTTGTGTGGAAAGTCGCAAAGAGTTCTTGTCTTATTTCTTTAGCTACGCCAAGGATAAGGACAAAGCTGAGGATATGACTCAGCAATTGTTTGTACACCTTTTATTATATAAGGGTGTTATTCTTCCTGCAACTTTGAGAAGTTTTGCTTTTCAAACAGCTCGGCGTATTATTGTTGATGATTCTCGCCGTATGGCTTGCCATCGTTCAACCATGGCTTATTACGAAACGCAATATAAAAATAACATGGAATATGTCGATGCACAGCAAGTGTTGAGTTGTGCACAGATTAAAAATATGGAACAGGTGGCTATGGTCTCTTTGGGTAAAAAGGCCTCAAGGGTATATGAGTTGAGCCGCTTTGATGGCTTGTCTATTGATGAAATCGCAGAGAAAATGCATGCAAAGCGTAGAACTATAGAGTCTCATCTTTATTTCTCACGTCGTCATGTGTGCCAAATGCTTTCACGAATAATGGCGATAGTCATCTGTTTGCTGGTTTGGCTACCATCTCTTTTTGCAGCCAAGGGTAATGGACATTATCTCTTTGCAACCTCGTCTCGTATCTCTTTAGCCAAGGAACGTGTGACTAACGACACGACGATGGCGAGATATTGGAGAGGTTTGGAAAATAAAGCCAGGCAATCTCTGAAGAAGACAGATTTGAATAATATGGAATATGTCGCCTTGGCCTATCGTATGACTGGTAAAAAAGAGTATGCTGAGAATATCAAGAATACTTTGTTGAAGTTTGATAAGACAGCAACCTGGGGCAATGCAGAGATGTTGGCACGTAAGCCCCAGTGGACTTCCGACCTAGGCCAGGCTTACAAGTGTTTCCTGGCGGCAGTTGGTTATAATGCGATTCGTGGCTGTTTGTCTTCTTCTGAGCGCACCAAGATTGCCAAGCTCTTGTATCGGCTTGGTATGAAACCGGCTATTGGCGACTGGATTGCGGAACCGACAAGAATACATTCGCTGAATTCCATGGGGCATAATTGGTGGGCTGCATGTGCTGGTCAGGGAGGTATCTTGGCTTTGAGCTTGTCGGAAGAAATACCTGAGGCAAAGAAGGCTGCCCAACAAGTATTGGAGGCTATGCCGCAATGGTTTAACTTTGAGGGTGATGTGCTTCAGAACAAACCGCCAACCTTTGATGAGGCAGGTGGCACGTATGAGAGTGTAGGATATGCCAACTATGGCATTCAAGAGGCGTTGAAATTTTTGGTGGCTTATAAAAATATGTATCCACAAGCAAACATCCCTCATATTCCTCAGTTAGCAAAATTGTCGGATTTTTATTTCAATGTGAGCTATCCGATAAGTGACGGGGTAAGATGTATGAACTTTGGCGATGCCAATATGTTTGTCACAGGCTTGGGCAACATGTCTTTGGCATCCTATTTAGGGTATTCTTTTAAATATTTGGGATGGTATTCCAAAATGATAAAGGATGGATTGTATCGAGAGGAATTGACACGTGATCATCCGATAGGCTTTCTCTATACATCATACAAGACAGATGATGTAAAAGTGCCAATGCTTCCTACTTCTCACTTTTGGAAGAGTTTTGGTTGGGCTACTATGCGTGATTCTTGGCAGCAAAACGCCACGATGCTTGCGGTGAAGAGTGGATATACTTGGAATCATTCCCATGCAGATGCCAATTCGTTCATCCTTTTCCATAAAGGTGTTGATATTATCAAGGATGCAGGTGGTTGCGGCTATTCTTTTGAGCAATATCGCAACTATTTCTTTCAGAGTCAAGCACACAATGTGGTGCTGTTTAATGGGAAAGGGCAAAGTCGGCATCAGCAATACCATGGTGCCATGCTGCCAGGAAGTCTCCACTACCTGATGGATGCAGGAGATATAAAATACGTGTTGGCAAATGGTACGGGACCAATGGCTGATAAGTTGATACGTAACTTCCGTCATTTCCTTTGGATAGGCAAGGTGCTTTTGATAATTGATGATTTGGAAAGTTATGAGCCTGGCTCTTATGAATGGCTTTGGCACACTAATGGAAAGGTAAGAAACAACAATGGTCGCCTGAGTGTTGTGAATGGTCAATCTGCCATTGATATCTTGCCAATATATCCTGCGCAGATGGTTCCTTCAGGATTTGTTCACGACTATCCTACCAGCCTTTATATCAAGGAGCATCAGGGACCTGTAGATCATCATGTGGACCAGATGGAAACCTATTATGGATTGAATCTGCCTCAGAAGACGGCTAAAGTGAAAGGCCTTATGGCTGTTATATTGAAGAATTCTCCTGACGACACAAAAATGCCGGAATTTGAAAAACTTCAAGGTGACGACTGGATAGGTGTTCGTATTACTCAGGAAGGACAGACAACGGAAGTGTATATCAATCAGCTAGCTGATGGTACCTTGATGCACAGCAACTCTTGGATAGAGGCAAATGGTTGGACAACGGATGCTTATCTGACAGCTATTACATATAATGCTAAAGAGGGGATAGACAAGCCGACTCGTGTGTTCCAAGCCTATAGCAGTGCTTTGCGCCGAGGAGGAAAGTCATGGTTCGCATCGCTTTCTAAGCAATTCTATATTAAAGACAATAAAAACAATATTCATATAAAAAAATAAAAACTATTATGAAGCATAATTTATTAAAAGTTTGTATGCTCTCAGGATTGGCAATGCCATGTTTTTCTGCAACTCTGATGGCTGCTGGAAGCTCCAATCCTATTGTGGCTCAGCAAGAGTTAGTTCGAGGTACAGTCGTGGACAAGAATGGGGAACCTCTTATCGGTGTGACTGTACAGGTGGTAGGACAGCAAGGGGGCGCTGTGACGGATCTTGATGGACATTATTCCATCAAAGCGTCTAAAGGTGCTTCTGTCAAGTTCTCTTATGTAGGTTATAAGGAACAGATTCTTAAGGTTGCTGGCACAAGCCTGAATGTAACCATGAGCGAAGATAACGAACTCTTGGAAGAGGTTGTTGTTGTTGGTTATGGTACTCAGAAGAAAGAGACTTTGACTGGTTCTGTAGCTATGGTTAAAGGCGATGAGGTATTGAAAGGCCGTGCTGCTTCCAATGTAGGTACAGCATTGCAGGGTGCAATCCCAGGCTTGACCATTACCCGTTCTTCTTCTCGTCCTACGGAGAATGCCAAAATCAGTATTCGTGGTGGTATCTCTGCCAATTCTTCCGACCCATTGGTACTCATTGATGGTGTAGATGCATACTCATGGGAGTTGAACTATCTGAACCCGAATGATATTGAGAGTGTTTCTGTGTTGAAGGATGCCGCTGCATCTATCTATGGCGCTCGTGCTGCTGGTGGTGTTATCTTGGTAACCACTAAGCGCGCCAAGGAGGGAAAGACTACTGTTTCTTACGATGGTTCTGTAACAGCCAACTTTATGGGCAAGAAATACCCTGCCGCTACAGGTAGTGAATGGGCGCGTATGATGTTGATGGCAGACTATAATGATACCAATCATCCTAATGGAGCCTCTTCTCTGTGGACACTCCAGGGATGGAACAAGGAAGTTTATACTCGCATTATGAACAATGAGGCATTTGACTGGAATGGTACGAATGTATTGCGTATTGACCCTGCTCATGCCAACCAAGCTGACTTGGTATATGGTACGACATGGGGTACTTCTCATAACATCAGCATACAAAGTGGTAACGAGAACTTGAAAAGTGTGACTTCTGTAGGTTATGCTAACGACCGTTCTTTGATTAAGGTTGTGTATGATGGTCAGAAGAAATATAACTTCCGTAACAATACCGATTATAAGCTTGGTAAATATGTGAAGTTGGAGACGGGTGTTTCTTACGATTATAAGCTGGCTGATGTTCCTACATACGGTATCGGTTACGGTTTGCAGGATATGTGGATTTTCCCACTTTATACAGAGAGTGGCAAGAACTACTATGACAATTTCGGTGGAAACAATGTATTGGCTCACTTGACTCAGGGCGGTAAGACCAAGACAAATTCTCACATGCTTCGTGCCAGCGGTAAGGCTACTGTTGATTTGAGCTTTATTGATAAGTCTTTGCAGGGTCTTTCTTTCTATGCCAAGGGTAGTATTCGTCAGTTCTTCGAGAATAAGAAGGTGCAGACTCATAAGATTCAGATGTATTCTTATTATGATGTGGAGAATGGACCACAAACAACAAATGGTGCCACGACAGGTTCCCAGGCAAAGATTGAGTCTTTGACCGAAACCAATACTCGTGCCTTATACCAATTGTATGAGTTCTTCCTGAACTATGATCGTACGTTCGGCAATCACCACGTGTCTGGTATGTTTGGTAACACCAATGAGTTGCGTGATAACTATTCCACTTCTATTTATCGTTCAAGCACGGGTGCAGTTTCCTTGGATGATATGAATGTGTATGATACCACTACCGACCGTATCACCAGCTCGGGTTCTTACAAGTGGGCTTATGTCTCTTTGGTAGGACGTTTGAATTATGATTTCGCTGGTAAGTATCTGATCGAGGGTAGCTGGCGTCATGACGGATCTTCTCGTCTGGTCAAGAACAACCGCTGGCAGGACTTCTTTGCAGCCAGTGCTGGTTGGAGAATCTCAGAGGAAGCCTTCTTGAAAGACTTAGACTGGTTGAGTAACCTGAAACTCCGCGCTTCTTGGGGACAGTCTGGTAATGTAGCTTCTATTGGAAATTATGAGGCTTACCCACAGATTGCTACAGGAACAGCCATTATGAATGGTGTGCGTGTTCCTACAAGTTGGATTTCTGGTATCACAGACGATTCTCGTACATGGGAGACTGTAACCTCTACCAATGTTGGTGTAGATTATGGTTTCTTCAATAACCGTCTGAGTGGTTCGTTCGATTACTTCTGGAGAAAGAATGATGGTATGTTGATCAACATTACCTATCCACAGGTCTATGGTGGTAAGGCTCCTTCAACCAACTCGGGTACCTACAAGACTCATGGATGGGAATTTACCCTCGCATGGCATGATCAGATCAACAAGGACCTCAGCTATGATGTAGCATTCTCTTTGTCGAATGCCAAGACAGAGGTTACTTCTTACAAGGGAATGACAGCTATCAATCATGGTGTCAACTCTATCGTAGAGGGAAAGCCATTGAATGCACTGTATGTATATAAGACCAACGGCATGTTCCAGAACCAGGCTGAGGTAGATGCTTACTATGCAGAAATGAATGGCAAGGTTTCTGGCTCAAAGATTGGTAATGTGAAGCAAGGTACAGTCAATGAGCTGACTCCTGGCTGTGTGCGTCGTGTTGACCTCAATGGCGACCATGACATCACCAAGGACGACCTCTATTACTACGGTGATACTGATCCTCACTACAACTTTAGTCTGAACCTGGGATTGAGATACAAGAATCTTGATTTCAGTGTCTTCTTCCAAGGTGTAGGTCAGCAGTATAATGTACGTAACGGTCAGATGGGTTGTGCCTTCTGGAGCGGTTGGACCAACACCAATGGTTACTTTATGGACCATACCTGGTATCCTGGCGATCCTGATGGATTCCATTCTGCTAATCAGAACGCTAAGTTCCCATTGATTTCACGTAATGGTAGCCGTAATGCCTGGAACTACAAGGAGTATAACGACATCAACGTCATCAATTCCTGGTACGCACGATGCAAGCAGATCCAGTTGGGTTACACCTTGCCAAAGGTATGGACCAACAAGCTTTCCATGTCAAAGGTTCGTGTATGGATTTCAGGTGAAAACCTGTTTGATATCTCTAACGTGAAGGACGGCTATGATCCAGAAGCAGCAGCTAAAATGGGTACCTATAACGGTGTAGATGTATTTGCAAGCTCTTTGTCATTTGGCTTGGACGTAACATTCTAATTATGTGTCAATTTAAGATAAAACAATTATGAAAACAAAGAAATATATATTTATGTTGGCTTCTGCCGCTCTTTTGTCGATGACAAGTTGTACAGACTGGTTGGAACAAGAGCCAATGTCTAATGTTACAACAGCGTCTTATTTCAAGACAGCTAAAGAGTTCCAGTATGCAGCTAATAGATTGTACGACCAAGTGCAAGGCTATAACGCTAAATCAAGTTATGATTTGTTTGACTTTGGTACTGATTTGAACTTTCTGGCATTTGATGTTTCGGAACTGTCAGGAAATACTGCGGCACCGGCTTCTGATAATGCATATAAGCAGCCATACGAGTATTTGCGTAATGTAAACAACTTGCTGGAGCAGGTAGGTAAGTATAAAGGAACAGAGAGTATCGATGTTCCTGTTGGTATTGCCTATTTCTTCCGTGCCTGGTGGCATTTCAACCTCTTGCAGCGTTATGGTGGTGTTACCTTGGCAATGGAAGTTCCTACAACAACATCAGAGATAGTGTGGGGACCACGCAATTCCCGTTATGAAGTGGTTAGTGCCATTCTTTCAGACTTGTCTGAGGCTGAAAAACGCCTGGCTTCCACCACCAAGGGTTCAACGGGCAATGATGGTTCTGTAACAGCAGAAGTAGTGAGTGCTTTCAAGGCAAGGGTATGCCTGTATGAGGGTACATGGGAGAAATACTTGGGACGCGGTTCTGAAGACTTCACTAATGGTGACGGATCTTCCAGTGGTGCTGGTACAGCCATGCCTTCTGATTATCCTTCAGTAACAGAACTTTTGACAATGGCAAAGAACGAGGCTGCCAAGTTTGTCAGTGGTGGTGTTTATGCCAATGAATATTCTATTTGGATGGAGTGTGAAGATCATGCCATCAAGGATTATCAGAAGATGTCGTACTATTACCTCTTTGCTTTGGAAGAGTCGGATTCTAATCCGTATGGTGTGACCAAGGCTTCCAATAATGAGGCTATCTTCCGTAAGTGCTATGACTATTCTTTGCAGAAGTATGGTGGTGCTAACATAACTCACTCAATGCCATGTGGTGGTTCACGCAAGTTGATGGATATGTATCTCTGTACCGATGGATTGCCAATCAACAAGTCTCCTTTGTTCAAGGGATATAATGGATTTGATGATGAGTTCCAGAACCGTGATGCGCGTATGGTGGCTATTTTCAAGCAGATTGGTCATTCTTATTGGTCGGCTAATAATGAATATGGACGTCCTGCCAACTATAGCATCGCTCCAGGTGATGATCCTGATAATGTAGGTGGACTTTATTCTCCAATATTGACATCTATCAGTGCGAATGCTTCAGGTTTAGGGTATGACTGCCGTAAGTTTACAGAGGAACGCGAACGTCCAACAAACCAGGAAAGTGCAGACTATATGCTGATACGTTTGCCAGAGATGCTCTTGACTTATGCAGAAGCAACAGTCGAGTTGGATGGTCAGATTTCTGATGCAGACCTCGACAAGACGATCAACGTTATCAGAAAGCGTGCCCATATCGCTAATCTCAGCAACAGTCTGGTAGAGAATAATGGTCTTGACATGAAGGAGGAAATCCGTCGTGAGCGTACCTTGGAACTTTGGGGTGAAGGCTTCCGTCGTATTGACTTGTGTCGTTGGGGAATTGCAGAGGCAGAGTTGACTCGTCCTGTATGTACTTATTACTCTTCATACGAAGGCGTTCCTACCCAATTGTCGAAGGAAGACCGCCCAGGTCACCCAGGCAATAAGATTTACAAGGCGGAAGCATGGGCTGGTAGAATCGTAGAGACAGAAATGCCTCAATCTACCTATGCTGCAGGTATGCCAACCGTAAAGCCTGGTTGTTTGATTGTGGAGACCGCAAATAATCGTAACTTCTCTAAGAAGAATTATCTGGCTCCTATACCTACAGACCAGATTGCATTGAATGGAGCTTTGACACAGAACCCAGGCTGGTAAAATCACAAAGCGACGAATGGAAAAATAAAAAAGCCCTAGAGAGAAAAGTCTCTAGGGTTAAGGAAATTCTTCGTTCAAAAGCTTTGAACCTATGTTCAAAAGTTCTGAATACACATTCAAAGCTTATGAACGTACATTCAAAACTTTTGAACGGAGATTTTCATTCATGATAAAAACAAGTATATTATCCAAGAAATACTCTTTCTATATGAAGAAGATAATAACAACACTAATGCTGTGCCTCATCACCCTATCGATGACAGCCAAGAGGCATACGGCGGCGAATAACCGTCTGGTAATAGCCAAGGCTCCAGCCGGCATCGAACTCAAGAAAGACTTTGAGGTAAAAGCCCGCACCAGCGGCGGCGAATGGAAGGACATAGACACTTATGCCTTCAAGGTGGATAGAGTCGCTGATGCCAAGCACAATGCCGAAATCACATCCGTGGCTAAGTTTGAATTCGAAGGTAAAGTTGAAATACAGGTAAAGAGCATTGTTCAGGATATCAAGAGTTTCAAGGTTCGTCCTAACTCCTACGGAATAGAGGCTAAGCAGGAGGGCAACACGTTGACGTTCACACTCGACCGCCCCCGCTACCTCTCCGTAGAAATCAACGGCAACATCTACCAGAATCTCCAAATCTTCGCAGACAACATTTTAGAAAAGCCAAAGGTAAAGAAGAAGAAAGACCTGATGTATTTCGGACCGGGTGTTCACGATTTCAAGGGCGATTCCATCCACATTACATCAGGCAAGACTGTTTTCATCGATAACGGAGCCGTCATCAAGGGTTGGTTATCCACCTATGGCTCTAGGGATGTAAAGATTCTCGGTCACGGCATCGTAATGCCGGGCCATCACGAGGGTATCATGGTGAGATACAGCAAGAACGTGTATATCGACGGCCCTCTCACCACCCAGTTGCCTATCGGCGGCAGCGATTCCGTAACCGTAAAGAATGCCAAGGTGATGAGCTGGTATGGTTGGGGCGACGGCTTCAACATCTTTGCCAGCAACAACGTGTATCAGGAGCATCTCTTTGCACGTACCAGCGACGACTGCTCCACCATCTACTGCACCCGCAAGAACTATCATGGCGGTTGCAGGAACATCACCATCAAGGATTTCGTGATGTGGGCAGACGTGGCTCATCCTATCATGATAGGCTTGCACAGCGAGACTCCAGAGAACGAGGACATCACCAACGTGCTCTATGATAACATCGACATCCTGGAGCATGCCGAGAACCAGATAGACTATCAGGGCTGCATCGGCATCAACAATGGCGACAACATCCTGGTAAAGGGCGTCACCTTCCAGAACTTCCGCATCGAAAACATCCGCAAGGGCATGCTCTTCAATATGCGTGTATGCTTCAACAAGAAGTACTGTTCTGCCCCAGGCAGAGGCATCGAGGATATCACCCTGCGCAACATCGCCTACACCGGAGAAGCTCCCAACATGGGCATCATCGCCGGTTACGACCAGAGCCGCAAGGTGAAAAACATCCGCTTCGAGAACTTCACGATTAATGGTAAAGTGATTTCGGATGATATGCCGGAAAAGCCAAAGTGGTACAAGACCGCAGATATGGCGAATATCTACGTGAACGACCACGTGGATAACATTACATTCAGCAAATAATTCTACTTACAATCTACGTTGATATATAAAGAAAACGGCTGCCCCTTCAGTGATGAAGGAGCAGCCTTTATTGTATGATGCTATTACTATCTGAAAGACATCAAGCCTTTGCTTTCTTTAATCTGATAATCATCTGTATAAAACTTGGAATCATGATGCAGAATGAGAAGCCTACGGCATAATACATGGTCTTCTCATCGCCATGGAAGAGGTCGATGA
>JAJWLX010000171.1 GCA_021636625.1 Prevotella sp.
AGCCGCCTTCTTTTATCAAGAGCCTCAGATTTCGAAAGATTTCTGAGGCTTTTTCTTTTTCCCACAGATTTCACAGATTTACACAGATTTCTTGACCTGTTCGGTCTGGGATTATCTGGATGACACAGATCTTTTTTGCTTCTTTTGGGGTTGATATATGTCAAGAAACTATGTTATAAAGTGTTTAAAACATTAAAAAAGCGCTGATAATCAGCCTATTACTTGCATATCTCGATTTTTTTTTGTATCTTTGCAAACGATAAGAATAAGGATATCATCCATATATCTGTTTTGTGTATGCTGGTATCCGTTAAGGTATCTAACGGAACTGAGGTGTGCAGCCTATCTTTTTCTCACAAGTTGCCACCGCGAAATCACTGATGTTGTAGTTCAGCTTTTCAGGTTCCATAAAACAAAAAATATGAAGAGAATAACAATGGTATTAGTCAGCATCTTGATGCTGATGATGAAGGTAAGTACAGCGTCGGCTGATACGAATGTAAATGTATCCTCTACCGATGATTTCGATTGGACTCCAGTGATGGAAGCGATTATCCAGGTAGAGAGTGAGGGTAACCCCAAAGCAAAGAGTGGAAGTTCTGTAGGTGTTATGCAGATTACTCCTATCTTAGTGGCAGAGTGTAATGACATTTTGAAGAGACGCAAGAGCAAGAAGCGTTTCACATTGTCTGATAGATTCAGTATTGCAAAGTCTAAGGAGATGTTCCTCCTGATTCAGTCTGTCCACAATCCTCTGAATAGCATCGAGCACGCAATTCGTGCTTGGAATGGTGGAAACCATTATAGTGTGAAGAGAACACAGCGCTATTTTGAGAAGGTCATGAATCTTTTGAAAAAGTAATTGATTTTTGATATGTCCGATCTATCCTTCCAGGATGGATCGGATTTTTGTTTGTTCCCTATACTCATTCTCTTTTCCCACTTTTATTCCAGTTTCTGCTTTTTATCATACTTTTTCTCTATTTTTATCTGCCAAATCACACTTTTTTGCCTTTAAATGTTAAAAACGCGTTAAAAAGATAACTTTTTGCTAGTAATGTTTGGTGATTAATAAAAAAAGTAGTACCTTTGCACTCGCAATTCAGAAATGAGTTGATAATATCGCGGTGTGGAGCAGTTGG
>JAJWLX010000043.1 GCA_021636625.1 Prevotella sp.
TTATGAGTTAAAAACTTATCTCATTCTCAATCACTTATAAAAAATACGTACTTTCTCCGTAGAAAATTATCGCTTTATACATCCTCTTTATGCGGAATAATGGATTTTCTGCCGATAAGATAATCATTGACATCCTTGTATTCTGCATATCTTATGGATTCGTTGATTGCCTTGTTTTGATAACGCTCCATGATTGTATGGGCAGCCATCAGTCCTGCCTTGTCATTATCAAGATAACAATGGATAGCAGTGTAACACGCCAATCGTTCCACGCATTTCCCAAGGCTACTGATAGAGTTCAGCACGATATAATCACATGGCTCTTGTATGCAAATCACATTGTCTCCTCGCTTCTCCAAAGTCTTGTACGACAGAAAGTCCATAAACCCCTCGAAGATGCAGCATCTGTCCTGCACTCCAACTTGCTGTGAATGTATCAAGGATATGTCTTTCTCACCCAAACAACCTTTATAATATGGGTTACGCAGCTCATAACCATCCCTACTGTTCGGAAAGGCTATGCCAAAATACCGCTTGCCCTTGAACGTGTACCAAATCTCCTTGCAATAGCGTTTACCTGTATCCGCATCCACATGGCGTGAACGCAGATACGACATAAGCACAGGGTAGGACAAGTCTTGGATATGTACCTTGTCCATCTTGCCCGTTTCTACTTGTGTCAGTATGGGAGGTTTTGCCATTGTGGGCTTTGGATTGTTCATGTCCGCTGCTATATGCAGCAATGCTGTACCCACATCATCCGTATTGTAGAGAAGTTGAGCAAGAGCAATGATATTACCACCTTTACCAAGAGCAAAGTCATACCATTGGTTTCGGCTGAAGTTCACCTTGAACGATGGCTTTGTCTCCGCATGCAATGGCGACAGATAATAAGAAGTGGACTTGCTGCATCGTTTGGGCTGATGTCCCAATGCGCTCAGATAGTCCGTGAGTTTGATTTCCTTTGCTTGTTGTATGTTCATCTTTCATTCATTTTTTGTTCATTCGTGCGCTTATTATATATACACCAGAGTGAATGAACGGTTTTGTGAAGTCATTTTGTCGTATGTCTATGTAGTTATATATGATGCCACTTCACAAAATCCGTCCGTTCTACTATTATATATACACCGAGGTGAATGAAGTGTTTTTTGAAGTGATTTTCACTTCATCCTCATTTCTTCATCTCCTGCTCTTCAAGCAGCGGAAGCGAAGGATAATCCTTCACCCTGCAATACTCGTTGTTGCCACACTTCACCACCAGTTTGCTCTTCAATAGGAAGGTCAGCAACTTTGACATCACTGTTCTACCTCTGGCAAAACCAATAGCTGTATATCCTTTCATCAATGCGTTTATCACATTCTCATAGCCTGGCACCACTTTCTTGCTGAAAGCCATTCCAAGTGCCTTGTCATGCTGTTCATCGGTAATGTCGGCTATTGTCATCTTCGGCTGTTTGGCTGTGGTGGAGTCAACCACATAGTCCTTGGCTATCTCCGGAAGTCCCTCCTTGTTTATTTGGAACGCAAAAGGCGCAAAGTCCTTGTCTCGGATGTTGAGCGGTTTTACCTCACTCACATTCGCCATCGAGTTGCTCTTGCTAATCACCAGTACCGTCTCTGCCTTGTTGCTGAGTTCCGTGCCTATGTGACCTCTTACATTGTCATCGCCCTTGTTCAGATGAAGGACACAATGGATGTGCAGGTCATAGCGGCTTGACCACTGCATCAGTTTGTTGATGATATGGACAGACTCGCTCGGATTGTTGATGTCGAGCATCAAGTCCCTTATGCCGTCAATGATGACCAAGCCAAACCCCTTTTGTGTCTGCAAGGCATATTCTATCAGTCGCAGTCTAAGGTTGGGGCTGTACTCTCGCAGTCCGAAGAACACAAGGTTCTCGCTGTTCATGTTGTCGGGCAATCCTGCAAGCCGGAGGATGCGCTGCATCACGCTGTGACAGTGGAAACGGCTCTGCTCCGTATCAACGTAGAGTATCTTACGCTTGTCATCGGGTAGTTTTGCCGTATATTGCAGCACCTTTCCGTTAGCAAGCGAGGCAGCTACCAAAGCGGACACGTTGAATGTCTTTCGGCTCTTCGCCTTGCCTGTGGAGGCACTGAAGTTGCCAAGCGTGGCTATGGTCGAGTTGTCCACCCATATTATCTGTGGCGGTGTCTGGTAGGTCTCATCCGCATGGATAAGCGATGCTTTCAGTAGCTTTTCCAACAAATCTGTATTGTCTGTTGCGCCCTCAAAGAGGTTCATGTCGTTCATTTCTTCCATCGTCATCTGTTCTTCAAGGGTTTGTTCATCACATAGCGTATGGCATCCTGCTCAAACACCTCCTTTGTTTTCACAGGATGCTTTTTGATCCATTCCACAAGTTCTTCCTTGCTGAAATAGATGGTCTTGCCGTTTGGCTTGTAATGGGGAATGGCAAATGTGCGTGTCAGCTTGTAAAGCTGACTCTTTGAAGCGTCAAGGAATACGCTTGCCTCGTCAAGGGTGAGCACGTCTTTTCCTGCAAAGAGCCATTTCTCCAAACACTTGATGCGGTTCAACACATCCTCCACTGGTCCAAGCAGCTTGAATGCTTCTTCCATTTGTTGAATGCGCTCAGCAAGTCTCATTGGTGTCATATCTGCCAGTTCTTGTTCTGTCAACTCGTGTTTATCCACGTCTATCGTTGGCGGTAGGATAGTGCCATCCTTTGGTGGATTGTTTGCCTGATTTGTTGTCTGTCCAATCATTGTCATTATTTTATTTATCGTTACACATAACGAGGTCGCCCTCCATAACCAGGTTTCTGATTACGGAGGGCAAAGGTAAGGGCATTTCTGCCCAATCGGATGGAAGTGCGCTTGACTGTCAACCGACTATCAAGCCAACTGTCAAGGTTATCATCTGTCAGATGGTGTCCTTGCTGTCATTTTTACCGCAATCTGCTATTTCTTGCACTTTCTTGCGGATAGCCTCATAGATGCTGGCATTGGTACTTTTGGCATCACTTGTTGCTGAAGACAGCTTGGTTGTCGTAAGTGGCTTGTCTGTTGATGAAGACATGATGAGTTTATGCTTGGCAATAACCGACTGCCACTGCTTGCAGATTAAGTTCTTGCTGCAGAGCATGTCAAAGAAGAAAGCCACACGTCTGTTGCTTCTCGCCTTTAGCTGCTTGCTGACTTGGCACGAGAAGAGTTTTCGCATATCCTCTTCCGACACATCGGCTGAGAACAAATGAACCTCATTGGCATGGCGCGCAATGAGGTTCAACTGAGTAGAATCAAAGTAACATTGAAAGTCCTGTTTCGGTTTGGTGTCTTGTGCTGTTTGTAATATTGACGGTGGTTTACCATGGAGATACTGACCGTTTGGAGGTGGCTCCGTGGTGTTGAACTTGTGATGAAGAGCCTTGTAGTCATGATACTCGAAATCCACTTTGGTAAAGAATATGACCACCAAGTCCTCACGTTCTTCAAGAAACTCCTCCATGATGTAGAAGTTCTTCTTGTGTTCGTTCTTGCCTGCCGCATACTGGCAGTCTGTATAGGAATGGCTGTTGAGAAAGTCCTTTTTGTAGCGGTGATACAGTTTACCGCATCCTATAACTTCCGTCTGATAGCACTCGTGGGCTTCCTTGAAGAACAGCCATAGTTTGTTGGTACCGCAAACGCCACCTACACCGTTAGCGAAGGTGCATTCATTGCATTGGGGTAAAAAGAGAGAACGAGGAGTCTTCTCGTCCTTGTTTTTTTGATGTATTGTTATGTTCCATTTTTATTCTTCGAACGCACTGTCCAATAGGGAAACAGCCTCGTCCTTTTTCTTGTTGATGATTTTTGCGTAAATTTGTGTCGTGCGCACCTCCGTATGACCGAGAAGTTTGCTTGTAGTGTATAGGTCTGCGCCCATGGTCAGCTCCATCGTGGCGAACGTGTGTCTTGAGACATGGTAGGTCACATGCTTGCTGATACCTGCCGCACGGCTCCATTCCGGGATGCAGTCGTAGTTCTTACTTGGCAGTGTTGGAAACACCTTGTCCTCGTCACTTGCAGATCCACGCTCAGGCATCCAACGAAGGGCTTGCCTGTTGAGAGGAAGATAGAGAGGCTGCTTGGTCTTGTACTGCAATATCTCAACTCGCGTCTTGTCACCCTCGGTGATGATGTTCTTCCACTTCAAACTCTTCACATCACTGATACGAAGTCCACAGAAGCATGAAAACAGGAACGCAGCCTTGATATCCTCACGCTTGCAAGGGGTGTCAATCAGTCTCTTCACCTCGTCAACGGTCAAGTACTCTCGCTTGGTACCGCCACCTTTCAGAACATCCATGCGAAGACGCAATACGGGATTGTCGTCCATTATCTCTTCCTCAATAGCCATGTTGAAGGCTGCTTTGAGGCATTTGAGATAGTTCATCACCGTGGACTTGGACGGATGGGTGTGCTTGTAGGTGATATAGTCGTTCAACAAGAACACCATGAAACCATTGCAGTATTCCTTGGTCATCTCTGCGAGTGTCACGTTTGGCGAGTGTTCTCTCACTGCATTCAGCACGCTATTCACCCAGTTTCGGGCAGATTGCCTTCCTCGCTCCACTTGTGCGTCACGGAATATCTCCAACCAATCCACAAGTCGCATTTTGATTCTCGACTTGTCTTTGAGCCCTGCGATGCCGTTGGTGATGCTCATGATACGTTGTGCCTTGATGGCATACACTGCTTGCATCGTCTGCTTGTTCTGCTCTTTGGCAGCTGCGTCAACCTCTGGAATGAGATAAAGGCGCAGATAGTCGTAGGTGCGGCGACCGTTGACATTGATGGATAGATAGACCGACTTGTTTCCGTTGGCAAGTTCCTTGAAGCGGATTCTCACAGGTTCCTTGGTCTTGGAATTTCTCTTGCGCTCAGTCTCTGCAACGGCAATCTCTGTTTTCACTTTCTTGGTGGCAAGATACTCCTTGTATTTGTCCACGTTGGCATCGGGATCTTCTCCATGCGGCTTGTAGCCTCTTCTGCCGACACGCTTCTCAAAGGTTCCGTCCTTCAATGCCTTCATTCGCTCCTTGGCCTTTTTCTCAGCTTCTTTCCAAATTTCCTTGTGTTTCTCCTCGCTGTCATCCTTACGAAGGTAAAGACCAACTGACTCATAGGCACGTTCACCCTTACCATAATATATATCAAGGAAGAGAGAACGGTCTCCGTTGCGCATCTTGCGACTACGAACTATCACTGAACTGGTGTATTCCTCAATTTTCTCCACTTGGTTCAGCTCGTCATAAGGATCCGTGAAAGTCTCTCCATTGACAACCTCTCGCATCTTGCGTTCTTTCAGACGCTCTGCGGTTTCCATGACCAAGGCATTGTTCTGCTTGTCTGCTTCGGTAATCTCAGGATTGATGTAGAGCTTCAGAAACTCGTACTTACGCTCACCATTATAATATATGTCGAAGTAGAGCGACTTGCTGCCGTTGGCAAGGTTCTTGAAACGAAGAGTGACAGCTTCACGCTTGTTGGGTCTGCCTCTATGCTTTTTGATTGTTCCATCTATGGCTCTGTCCTCACCGTCATCATCAATGAACTTCCATTGGTGTCCTTCTCTGCCCGAAACAGCTCCGACAACTTCGTTTGCCTCACTTTCCTTTCCCTTGGCACCTTTGCCGTTTTTAGCACTGCCGATTTTTTCCTTCTTATTTACTCGTGCAGTCTTCTTGCTTGTAGTTGTTGTAGAAGCAGGATGCCCCAAGGAAGCCTTCACTGTTTCCAACTTTCCAGACAGGATTTCTTGCACTCGTTGGTTCTTGATAGCTTCTGCCTTCTGCAAGGTCTCGGCATTGACAGCCTTAGCCTTATCATCGTCCTCAGGAAGCAGATAAAGCTTCAAGAACTCATACGACCTCTTTCCACTTTTGTAAGTGTCGAGATAAATCGACTTTGTGCCATTCGCCAAATCCTTGTAGCGTATGCGCACAGGTTCATTGTTACTTCTCATGTTACTTTGTTATTTATTCTACTTATTGTCATTTTGCGAGATTTGTTACTCACGGTGCAAAGATACGAAAAATAATTGGATTTGTTACCCAAAACAAGAACCAATTACGAACCATTAACTATAATAAATTATGAAATCAAATGATAAAGTAACAAACAAATAACAAAATATACATCATGCCAAATACCTGCTATACGCTGTGTATATTAGTATTTACGCACGTTTTATTATCATTTTGAATGTTGCATGAGATTTGACGTTGTATTGGCGTTGTATCAGCGTTGTTCGTTTCGACAGACAGGGCAATGCGAAGGCCTTAATAGCGTGGAACGGGCAGCAGACTGGCTCCGCGCTTTTTGTATATATAGTACCTTGATAATAATCTGACAGGTTGGGAGCCTCTGTCATAAAATAGGAAAGGCATGAGGCAGTCTGAACGCGCAAGTATAATGAGAATAGTTTCTGATTTGATAGAAGCTGATGGTATCATTGATGCAAGAGAGATTATCTTTCTTGATTCTTTGCGTGAGAAATATGGAATCAAGAAAGAAGATGAAGTGGCTGCTGCCTCCTATACTTTTGCTGCAGCTTTAAACGAACTTCTTTTAGCTGATGATAGTCTTAAGCATGATTTGATAGGTGATTTCAATCAAACAGCAATGTCTGATAATTATTGTGCAAGGGAAGAGGCTTTGCTGATATTAGCTTTACGTTGCTGTTTGACTATCAATATGGGAAGTTTGGTAACAGTGCTTTCTATAGATACATCTGAAATAAAATTTGAAGATACTCAAATTCTCTATGTTGAAAGTGAATTTGATAAGAAAATCAATGAGCAAATCCAAAATAGTTATCGGGAAATCTGTTCGGAGATACGATTAGCAGGTTTTGATTTTGTTTATTTGCCAAAAATAGCGGAACATTATCAAAGTATTTCTGAAACGGATTTGTATCAGATTGCAGATTTCTTATATCCTAAGGTGAGCAATGAACGACTGCAAGTTATCATTAAGCAGTTGCGTAGCTTGTCAACAGAACGTTTTTGTAAAGACCAGTTGTCTGTGAAAATGAATGTGAAAGAGTTTGGGATGGTAAATCCTTCATTCATGATAAAGATAGGGGAATCTTTTGTAAATGATAGGATGGTGTCGAATTTTTTGCTTGTAGAAATAGAGGGTGATGCTCTTGGTACAATTCGTAAGATATTGGATTTGTTGGCAGAGAACTACCATAATCTAAGACTGAATTATTTGCAGGAAGAAACCGGACGTTTTATTTTCCGTGGGTTCTATAAACAGATTTTTGATATTCTAATGCTTCGTAAGGGCGTAAAGAGTTCTGTTGTCATAGATACGTTAAAAGAGCAAATTTACTTTCCTGAGGCAGATGTCAAGTTGGAGAAAATCCACCGAAGAGAAAAGGCATTATATGCTTTGTTTTTGTTAGAGTCTATGAGTGGAGGTATCAACTTTAATAAGCCAGTAACAGCCAAACAACTTGAAAGATATCAAAAAAGAATGGCTGCTATTATGAAGAAATATCAAATCATCTATAAGAAGTTTGGTGGTGAGGCAGATAAAGCTCCTAATATCTTGGATTATGCAACTCGTGCGCCAATGATTGCATTATTGAAAAAACAGATATTGAAATTGAATGATGTTTTGTTCCATGCAGAAGACTATATTATACAGCGTAATATGTATGGTAACTATGGAGTAAGAATCTCGGCAGATTTGATGACTTATCAGGAAGGTATAGATGAGGGAATAAAACAATTAACGGATTCTGATGAATGGCAGAGAATCTCAGCCTTGTAAGGTTGCAACTTGTTTATTAGACTTTTTGCTCTTGTTAGCTTGCAACGTTTGCATATATAATAAGGTGTGGAGAAAAATGATTAGCTTTGCACCATCAAACAGATAATAATAACAATTTAAATATTTGAGAATATGATCAATCTTGAAAAAGGACAGCGCATTAGTATGGATAAGGGACTGTCATTAGTAGGTGTAGGACTCGGTTGGGATCCAAATGAGGGTTCTGGTTATGATTTCGACTTGGATGCTTCTGCATTCATGTTGGGGGAGAATGGTCAGATTCCACAACAGGAATTCTTTGTATTCTATGGAAATCAGAAAGCTCCAGATGGCTCTGTGGAATCCACAGGCGATGACCTGACTGGTGGAAATAGTGATGGCGGTGATGATGAAACCCTGAATGTTGACTTGACAAAGGTTAGTCAAAACATTAAAGAGATTATCTTTACTGCAACTATTTATAAAGCTGATGAACGTCGCCAGAACTTTGGACAAGTACGAAATTCTTATATTCGTATCTATGACGCAAAGACTAATACAGAGATAGCTCGTTATGATTTGGATGAGGACTTCTCTATAGAGACAGCTGTAGAGTTTGGTCGTCTGTATCGTCATAATGGAGAATGGAAGTTTGAGGCTATCGGTAATGGTAATAAAGGTGGTTTGCAGGCTCTCGTAAACAAATATGCTAAACAATTTGCATAAACGCTTATGGCTATTAATTTGATTAAAGGTCAACGAGTCGAAATCGAATCTGGTTTGACTCGTTTGAAAGTAGAGATGGGTTGGAAGGTAAATCCAAATGCAGAACCTGCTTATGATTTGGATGCATCTACTTTCCTGTTGGGTAGCAATGGGCAGATAGAAAACGAATATGATTTTGTTTTCTATGGTTCTGGTAATCAGACTCAGGCTTTAGATGATAATGGAAAGCCAATCTTTGATGAAAACGGCAAACCTGTTATGCGTCCAATATCTTTAGATAAAAGCGTCTTAGGATCTATTGATGATTTAGGTGATGATGACGATGATACTGGAGAGGGAAATGAGGAAATAGAAGTGGATTTGACAAAAACTTCGGCTAAGGTGCAAGAAATCCTTTTTACAGCAAGTATCTATTGGAGTCCATCAGATGCAAATGACCCTGTGAATGCTCCACGAATGAAGTATAATTTTGGTCAGGTTCGTGATGCATATATTCAGATTAAGAATGCAATAAATGGAGAAGTAATTTGCCGTTATGATTTGGATGAAGACTTCTCTACTGATAAAGGTGTTGAATTTGGTCGTTTATATCGTCGCGGCTCAGAATGGAAATTCCAAGCAGTAGGTGAGGCGCATAAAGATGGACTAGAACCTATTTGCAGAAAGTATGCTTCTAAATTTATGTAATTATGGCAATCATTCTAGAAAAGAGCGGTGATACTCATCGCATTAATTTGGAAAAGCCTACAGCGGGCAAGCCTTTTGCAGGTGAGATTGTTGTCAATCTAGACTGGAGTAAAGGGGGATTTTTCAAAAATCTCTTTGGCAATGCCATTGATCTGGATTTAGGCTGTTATTATGAATTGCGTAATGGCAAGAAAATGCTGATAGATGGTTTACAATTCTCTCATGGTAGAGGAGGTGATCGTCATCATGTGACTCGACAAGGCTGCTATGATATGGCTCCTTATATATGGCATCAAGGCGATGATCGTGGAGGTGGTGCTTCTTCTGGAGAAACCATTCTTGTGAATCCTGTAGGTATCAATGAAATTAAGCGTATTATAGTTTATACCTTTATTTACGAAGGTGTAGCTAAATGGTCGGAGACGAATGCTGTTGTAAAAGTCAAAGTGCCAGGCAATCAAGAGGTAATTGTGGAAATGGGGCAACAGTACAGTGACAAAAAGTTCTGTGCAATAGCCCAGCTAGATTTCGCTGGTGATAATTCTATTACAGTGAAGAAACTGGTAACATTTCATGATGGACATCGTGATTGTGACAAACAATATGGATGGGGATTCAATTACAGTCCTGGCAGTAAAGATTAATTATTTAAACTTGAGAATTATGGCAATAAAACTTGAAAAAGGACAACGCATTAATCTTGAAAAAGAGACTGGTGCGAAATTGACCAACTTTTGTGTTGGTTGTAACTGGGGAGCTATCATCAAGAAAACATTCTTTGGTTTGTCTACCTCTGTTGTAGATGTAGATTTGGACCTTAGTTGTATGATGTTTGATGCTAATGGTGGTGTCGTAGACCATATTTGGTCTCCTTTATATCAATTCCATGGCAAACTACCTCAAGGCAAGTTGGATTCAAATGATCGTGCTCTTCATCATACAGGTGATGACCTAACAGGTGATCAAAATGGAGATGATGGTCTTGACAATGAGATTATTACTGTTGACTTGAATCGTGTCAGCTATAATGTGAACTCTATCGTGTTCTTTTTGAACATATATAATAATAATGAATATAGTGGTGATTTCTCAGGAATTCCATATGCTTCTATTCGTATGTTTGAGGGTACACCTGAAAGACCACCTAAGCAAGTGTTTGCTCAATATAATGTAGCGACTAAGACAGAATGTGTAGGTAAGCGTGCTCTTGTAATGGGTAAGTTGTACCGACGCAATGGTGAATGGAAATTTGCTGCAATCGGTGATGCGTTTGAAGATAGAACTATTGGACAAACCATTGTTCGTGTGGCAAGAGATTATTCAAAATAAATAATAGTAAAATGAGAAGATTACCAGTATATTTACTCCTCGATACATCGGGTTCTATGTATGGTGAACCTATCGAGGCAGTGAAGAATGGCGTTCAAACGCTTATCTCCACATTGAGAAGTGATCCTTATGCGCTAGAGACAGCGTACATCAGTATTATTACTTTTAATACAACTGCTCAGCAGGTGTCACCGTTAACAGAATTGGCTGCATTCCAACAACCGGGCATTGATGCTGGCGGTTGTACAGCCTTAGGCGGTGCTTTGGAATTACTGTCACAGAAGATTGATAGTGAAGTTACAAAAACTACTGCTGAAGTAAAAGGTGATTGGAGACCATTGGTTTTCATCATGACAGATGGTGAACCAACCGACTCTATTACAAAGGGGCTTGAGGAATTTAAGAAGCGTAAATGTGGTATGGTTGTAGCTTGTGCTGCTGGTCAAGGTGCTAATACCAATACGTTGAAGCAAATCACAGAAAATGTGGTTCAGCTAGATACTGCTGATAGTGCGACTATCAAGGCTTTCTTCAAATGGGTCTCAGCTTCAATCAGTACAAGTAGTAAATCTGTTGAGGACACTGCTTGCGAAGCTACAACAATGAGTGAGTTGCCACCTCCACCACCAGAGGTTAATATCGTAGTATAAATTTTATTAAGGATGGTGCTCTTAAGTAAGGGCATCATCTATAATTTAATCTTTAAGCAAAATATGAGTAGAAGATTACCTGTTTATATATTGATAGATACTTCTGGTTCCATGAAAGGTGAACCTATAGAGTCTGTGAAGGTGGGACTGTCGGATATGATAGCATCTTTGCGATTGGATCCATACGCTTTGGAAACGGCTTGTATCAGTATTATAACATACGATAAGGATGTCAAGCAAATTCTACCTTTGACCGAATTGGAGAACCTTCAATTGCCGGAGATTGCTTGTCCTGAAGCTGGACCGACTCACATGGGAGCTGCTTTGGAATTGTTGTGTCAACGATATGATGCAGAGGTGAATATGGGATCTAAAGAGCAAAAAGGCGATTGGATGCCATTATTGTTTATCTTGACAGATGGAAAACCTTCGGATTTGTTGGCATACGATAATGTGATACCAAAGGTCAAAGCACATCAGTTCACAAATATTGTGGTTTGTGCTGCAGGACCTAAGGCAAAAACAGAACCTTTGAAGAAACTTACTGACAATGTTTTTACACTTGACACAATGGATAGTAATACATTCAAGAAGTTCTTCCAATGGGTATCAATTAATATCATAGGAGGTGGTAAGACGATGGGAGTTACAGACCAGCTAGAACTGCCTGCACCTCCAACAGAAGTAAATTTAGTGGTATAAAGTGATATGAATTGCAAGATAGTAGGATATGAGTATAAGACTCTTGAAGTGACATTGTCACCAGGAGAATCGTTTTATGCAGAGCGTGGAAGTATTGTCTATGTTGATGAGGCTTTGCAACGTGATGTGGAGTTTAATGGAAGTGGCTCTAGCAATGGTGGATTAGGTAGCCTCTTGGGAGGAGTCTTAAAATCTGCGTTGGCAGGTGAATCTATTTTGATAATCCGTTTCTATAATCCTACAAATACGGAGAGAAAAATGGTTCTTTCTGGAAGTTGTTGCGCTCTCGTACCTATTAGATTGCAAGGAGAAAACTTAATCTGTCGTCGTGGACATTATGTTGCATCCACGAATAAGATAAACTTGAACCTTAATATAAGCCTTCAAGGATTAGTGGGTGGAGTAGGACTTTTCCAAAAGATAGATGGTAATGCTACTGTTTTTCTTGATTCCCTTGGTTCTCCAATAGAAAAGATTCTGGGCAATGGTGAAACAATTGAAATAGATGAAAATCATATCGTAGCCTTTCAAGGTTTCTCTCCTTCACAGATTCAGGCAGGTTGGTCTGTTGGTAATGTATTGAGAGGAGAAGGATTGAGCTTGATGAAAGTTACAGGACCGGGTAAGGTTTATCTGAGTCCTTTACCGATGATAGTTCTTAAAAATAACTAAGTTTATTGTGTATGAACAGCTTTTTGAAAAATGTATTAAGTTTGCTTAAAATTCGTTTAAACTCTCCCCAGGAAACAGAAAACAAGGGAGAGGGGACTAATATGCGTCCTATTCAAATTGATAAGCCGATAATTCTCCCCGAAACGAATGGGGATTCTGTAGTGCACTCTATGAATATAGCAGATAATGTTTCTTATATAGAGCCAAAATGTAGTACACAAGAAGAGGTATATAACTATTTGACGGGTTCTCCCTCTGGCATAACTTTTGTACATGGGAAGGCAGGATGCGGAAAGACTTATCTAATTAATAGAATTACCCAAAAGGTTCAAGGCTGTCAGGTGCTTGTTCCTACAAATCTAGCGGCATCATTATATAAAGGTGCAAGGACTATGCATTCTTTCTTTTATGGTGCTTTTGATAATTTAGATGAGGGATATCAGAATCCAGAAAATATAACATCTGGTAAAGTTGCTTCTTTTCGTCATTCATTGATAGGAATAAAACTTCTTGTCATAGATGAAATATCAATGGTTCGTGCAGACTTATTTGAAATGATGAATCAAATTTGTCAAAAGGCATTGGAAAATACTTTGCCATTTGGTGGCATTGCTGTTGTACTAGTTGGAGATTTATTCCAACTTCCACCAATAGTAAGTGATGATGCAGTATATGAATATTTGAAAAGGGAATATGGAGGAATCTATTTCTTTAATAGTCACATTATACAAAAAGAACTAGATAATATAAAACTTTTTGAATTGGCAAAATCTTATCGTCAGCAAAATGATTCTGAGTTTGTTAAGATATTGGATGAATTCAGAAAGCCAATGAGCGAGAAACGAAAAGTTCAGGTAATCAATGAAATAAATCGAAGAGTTGTTGATGATAAAGATTTACCAAAAGATGCTGTCTATATTGCCTCTTCGAATGAAGAAGTGAGAAATGTAAATACAAAAAAGCTAGAGGAATTGCCAGGGGTAAAGACTACGATAGATGCGGAGTATGTTATTCGTAAGAAAAATAGTGATGAAACTGTAACCTTGAAACATAGTGAATTACCTTCAAAGGAAGATATTCGAGAAATTATAGTACCTTCAGCTTATGATTCGCAACTTATCTTTAAAATAGGTGCAAGAGTTGTTCTTACCAAAAGTAGTAAGCGAATGGGATACATTAATGGGGACTTTGGTACTATTCTAGATTTTAATGGTGACTATTTTACTATTCTTCTTGATAAAAATAAGATGTCAATCATGTGCCCAAATCCCAATGATAGATACAAAGCAAGTCAAAAGACAGAGTATCGCTATGAGATGATATATGATGAGCAAAAGCATAAATTAGTGAGAAAGACTCCTTTTGTACAACGTACGAATCAGTTTCCAATAAAGCTTGCTTATGCTTTTACGATACATAAGGCACAAGGACAAACTTATAATCAGGTTATTATAGACTTGAAAAGTCATATTTTTGCTCCGGGACAATTGTATGTTGCTTTGAGTCGTGCACGATCTCTGCAAGATTTATACTTGACAAAGCCAATAACATATAGCGACATAATTTCTGATGATGAAATTTTCGCGTTTTTAAATAAGTTGAGAGTAAATCAACAAGTAACTACAGAAAACAAGCAAGAAGCTGTTAGTGTTCGGAACGAAACAATAAAAGTTGCAAATCCTATATGTGACAATTTTATATGTTTTATTCGACAACGAGAAGTTTGTATGTCTTCCGCAGAATTGATGATTCATTCTCTTAATGCTTTTAAGTTATTGGTTCATTCTGGAGAATATGAAAAAGCGTTTTGGGAATTGCAAAAGGTTATGGAACTTATTATGTCTACGTATCAAACAGATGATTATTCACGGATGATTGATGATTTTTTGGTTGGCAATTACACGGAAAAGAGATGTCTGAATGCATTGAATGTGATATTTGAGATTTATACGGATGTAATAAGACATCCACTAAAGCAATGCCAATTAGACAATAGAACATTGACAGTAAAACTTACGTAATATGTTGATTCAAATATTGATAATAATGCAATGAAATTGACAATTTAATAATATTTTAACAATGAGAAGATTACCTATATATTTCCTCGTTGACGTATCAGAGTCAATGGTAGGAGAGCCAATCCAGCAAGTGCAGGATGGTATGAGAATGATAGTTCAAGAATTGCGTACCGATCCGTATGCTCTTGAAACTGCATATATATCTGTGATAGCTTTTGCTGGTAAAGCAAAAAGTGTAACACCTTTAACTGAATTGTATAAATTCTATCCTCCAACATTTCCTATTGGTGGAGGCACGTCTTTAGGTGCTGCTCTTAACTTTTTGATGGATGATATGGACAAGTCGTTAGTGAAGACAACCTTGGAGAAAAAAGGTGATTGGAAACCAATCATTTTCCTCTTTACAGATGGAACTCCTACAGATGATCCAACTCCTGCTTTCACTCGTTGGAATCAGAAGTATCGTCATTCAGCTAATATTGTAGCAATATCTATCGGTGATAATGCGAATACGCAGTTGCTGGGACAAATTTCTGATAATGTGCTTCGTTTGAATAATACTGATGAAATGTCGTTCAAGTCATTCTTCAAATGGGTTACGGCTTCCATTAAGGCAACAAGCGTTTCTGTGACGGATATGGGGGATGATGAAGTAAAGTTGGCTCCTACATCCGGTATTAATCTAGAAAAAGTAGATACTTCTAAGCCTTGTATCATAGATGAGAACTTTGTGGTGTTGGTAGGCAAATGCTCCAATACCAAGAAAACTTATCTTGTAAAATATGCCAAGCGAATGTCTGAATACAAGGACATGGATTACGGAAACCTTGGCTTATTGAAGAATGAGTTTAAGTTGGTTGGTGCTTATCCTATAGACGAAGAAACATATAATAGCTTGTCTGATGGAAATTCTAACCAGAGTATCAATACAACAGCTTTGCGTGGTGTACCAACCTGTCCTTGCTGTGGCGCACAATTAGGTGTTGTGGTCTGTGAATGTGGTAATATTATGTGTTCAGATGGAAATACGACAGCTTGCCCTTGGTGTGGCATGGAAGGCTCTTTGGGTGAGATTGCTGCAGGTGGAGCTGATATAACAAGAGGAAGAGGATAAAGCTATGAATGTAGAAAAGATAATAGATATAGTTTGTCAAGGGAAGAACGACGAGAAGGTGGAAGACTTCTTGAAGTTCCTTTCAGACAAATTGTGGAATCAATATAAAGAACATTTGATGGACAATATTTTAGTTGCAGAAAATAAAGTAAAGTCTTTAGCATTTTCGATACCGAATGCTAAAGAAGGAAAGGAATATTCACAGACAGTGAACGTTCCTGATGAAAATATGGTGCTTGTTGATGTCAACGGCATATCAGAAGAAATGCATGGCTTAACGATAACTGTGGCAGAGGATGGACATAGTTTTACAATTAGTGGTTTGCCAACTTTGGAGCCATTGCGTAATGGTGGTACAACAACGGCAGAATCAACATTTGAACTGACGCTGTGCTATAAATATAAAGGTATATTTTTGCCAGAAGATAGACCAGTCTTGGAGCGTAAGATACCTTTTGTCATCAATCAGGACCCACGTAAATTGTGGAAGAATTTACCTGTGGATTGGGAGCATATGTCTGAACCACAATATCAGAATGAAGATGTACAATGTGAATATGTTAAGGTTGAGGCACTGAATGATGGTGCTCCTCAAAAGGATATTGTAGCAGCCAGCAAGCGTGGTCGTTCGCATGCCCAAGAAGCAAAACCTCGTGATGACCATTTCAAAATGGCTCATCTTGAAAATGGATGGTATATTATGGCTGTTGCTGATGGAGCAGGTTCTGCTACCTTCTCTCGTGAAGGTAGCAGAATAGCTTGTGAAACGGCTGTCGATTATTGCAAGGAACAATTGTTGGATAGTAAGAAATTTGAAGAAGAGATAGATACATATGACCAATTTAAGGAAGACAGCGAAAGTGAGGCTCGTAAAATGGTTGGGGATTATATCTACAAGATTGTTGGTACGGCTGCCTTTCGTGCTCAAAAAGCAATTTATGCTGAGGCTGCTGCACAAAATCAACCAACAAAGATTTATGCTACGACTTTATTGTTGACGATTTGCAAGAAGTTTAGTTATGGCTGGTTTGTTGCATCATTCTGGGTTGGCGATGGTGCAATATGTCTCTATGACAAAGAGATGCATACCGTAAAATTACTTGGTGTACCTGATGAGGGAGAGTTTGCGGGGCAGACTCGATTCTTGACAATGCCTGAGATATTCAAGGATGCAACAGCTTTATACCAGCGTCTTCGCTTTTATATAGTTCCAGACTTTACGGCATTGTTCTTGATGACAGATGGTGTAAGTGACCCAAAGTTTGAAACAGACGCAAACTTGAATAATCCTGAAAAATGGGATGCTCTTTGGAATGATTTAAAGGAAAATGGGGTGGATTTGTCTGATGATAACGAAGCAGCCAAAGAACAACTTCTTAAATGGTTAGACTTCTGGTCACCAGGTAACCATGATGATAGAACTATTGCAATATTGTATTAGAAAAGTATATTATGGCAAACAAAGTAATATTAAAGGCATCTGATGGCACAACCGTTGAGTTTTATGATGAAATCAAGGCTCAAGGTGGTGTCAAGGATGTTTATTTTTCAATAGACAAGACATATGTTGTCGCTTTTTACCGAAAGACTCTTTCACCAAGTGATAAAAATCGTTTGGAAAATATTGTTGGCCCTTACCATAAACGAATATTTGAGACTGTAGAGGGTAAATATTGGAAAGACTATTTAATTATGCCAGATCGACTTGTTGAATGGAATGGAAAGATCGGTGTGGTCTTACCCTTTTATCCAAGTAAGTATTTCTTTAAAGGTGGTCCATTTGATGGTAAGGAAAAAGAGGGTAAATGGTTTGCATCTGCAAAATTGAGAAATCGTTTTGTCCCAGCAGACCAAAAGGGTACTTGGCTTTCTGATTTACACATGTGTTTAAAACTGGCTCGTGCTGTCAGAAGATTGCATGCGGCAGGTCTTGCTCATTCTGATTTGTCGTATAAAAATGTGCTTGTAGATCCTATTTCTGGTAATTCTTGTATTATTGATGCAGATGAATTGGTTGTTCCAGGAAAATATGATGCTGGAGTTTTAGGTACTCCTGATTTTATAGCACCTGAGGTTATGGAAACCAAAGGCTTGAAGATTGGCGATCCTAATAAAAAACTTCCGAGTATCGCAACAGACCGCCATGCTTTAGCTGTGCTCATATATATGTACTTGCTAAATCGTCATCCTTTGCGAGGTGGTAAGGTATGGGATATAGATCCTGCAAAAGACGAAGAGTTGTCGATGGGAGAAAAGGCTTTGTTTATAGAGCATCCGACTGATAAGACAAATCGTGTCAAGCCTCAAGATTTAGATAAAAGCCAGTTGCCACAAGGTGACCCTGCAAAACTGCCATATACAATTTGTGGTCCGTATTTGAAAAAGTTATTTGATAGAGCTTTTATAGATGGACTTCATAATCCTTTGGCTCGTCCAAGTGCAGCCGAATGGGAAGATGCTTTGGTTAAAACTTGCGATCTGGTTCAGCCTTGTCAAAATCCGAAATGTGAGGCGCATTGGTATGTCTTTGACAATACTACCAAGCCAAGATGTCCTTTCTGTGGAACAGAATATAAAGGTCAATTGCCTATTCTCAATTTCTATTATGCACCTTCTCACGGAAAGTATATGTCTGAGAATTACAGATTGATGGTGTATGATAAGCAGACTTTGTATAAGTGGCATTCTAATCGTCTTGTTTCTGCAAATGAGAAAACGACTGATGAGGATAAAAAGCCTGTAGGAGACTTCCATTTCTTTAATAATCAATGGATTCTCATCAATCGCCGTTTGCCAGATATGTATGATGCGACGGATAAAAAGCCTATTGGTATTGGGGAATATGTGCCTTTGACGGATGGTAGGCAGATTTTGCTTGATAAAAGTCAAGGAGGTAGATTAATAGTTGTTCAACTTGTAAATAATTAATGTTATGGGTATAGATTTGAATAAAACTGAAGAACAGATAGTATCTTCTCAAACGGCAGAGAATAAAACTGAAGAAAAGATGGTTGAAAAGCAAGCTATGTTTTCCCATATATTTTCTTTTTCTGGAAGAATTAGACGTATGGAGTTTGGCTTGTCATATATTATTTATGGTGTATTGGCGATAGTTTTGTCTGTATGTGCAGAAGAAACTCCTTTGTTAGGATTGTTATATATTCCTCTTCTTTGGTTTACATGGGCGCAAATGTGTAAACGCTTTCATGATAAAGGTGAGTCTGGTCTTCGTATCTTTACGTTATTGATACCGCTATACAATATATATGTTATGATAATGTTATTCTTTGAGGATGGAGAACCATATGAGAATGCCTATGGAAAAGATCCTAAAGGAAGAGATATGTATGCATAAATGCAATATTTATGAATATTTACGTAATCCGCAATAATCATCGCTTTGGACCATACGATGAGCAAACTTTGCTCTCGTATGTGAACCAAGGACTGATTTTGAAACAGGACAAGGCTATTGCTGACGGGGATGGTCTTGAACAGACAGTTGGCTTTTATCTGAAACGAGCCAATTTGCAATGTCATGTCTCTAATAAAGGTAACGTGATGTCACAATTGGCTGCTATTGGTTCTGAATTAATCTTTCCGAAGGCAAAATTGTTCTCTAAACAGTTTCTCTCAGATCAAAGATTCTTGATATTGGCATTGGTTGGCCTTTTGCCGATGATTATTATGAACATACCATTGGGAGGTTTCTTCTTGTTTTACGAAGTATCCTTGTACTTTTCTATAATATGGGGATTGCTTTTCTATGCCTGTTTTAAGACAAACCAAGTAAGGCTAAACACAACGTTGTATGTGTTCTTTCTTACGCAACTTTGTGTGTTTGTTGTTTGGGACATTGTGGGGTTGCCAAAAGTGAATTTGTTTTATGCATTTACAGAAACGGCTTTCCCATTTAATATCCTTGGCTATGTCTTTGGAGTTGGATTGACGGAAGAATTCGGTAAGATGATACCTCTCCTTATTATATTAAGGAAGGCTAAAGAACCCTTGATACCACAAACCATGGTATTTTATGGCTTGATGTCGGGAATCGCATTCGGAGTGTTTGAGGGTGTACAATATCAGATGACGGTTAATGCAGAGCAGGCATATGATGTATCGTTCTTTCTAAATATTGCTCGATTGACTAGTTTACCATTTCTTCATGCATGTTGGTGTGGTATTGCTGGTTACTTCTTGTCCTTTGCGCAACTATACCCAAAATATCGACGTGGATTATATGTCCTTGCTATCACTATTCCTGCAATAGTGCATGGATTATATGATTCTTTGGCAAATTATTGGCTAGTTTCATTGGTTATGGTCTTCTTTGGATTGATGTTGCTAACTGTGTATTTAAAGCAAAGTGTTGATTATCAGTCAAAATTGAGACAATAATATTGTAGCTATAACCTTGCAAGCAAACTAGATTAAAACTATCTATGTAATATATGCAACGTTATGGAATCATATTCAAGTTGAGAAAATTGTAATACCTTTGCAGCAGAAAATAAAAACAATTAAAAATAAAGATTATGGGATTCTTTAATTTTCTCAACAAGAAGAGTGATAACGAGAGCGCAGCTACCGTTTCACTACCAGTAGTAGAACCTTCTGAAGCAAAAGAGGAGGTTGAAAGTGTAGCACCTGTTAAGGCTGAAGACTCGAATGTTAATAAGCCGTTGACTGTTTCTTATGCTACAGGTTGGCCTATAGATGTTATCTATGGTTATCTTCATAAGAACTATGAGGATAAGGGCTTTGCTGATGCTATGGTCAAGAGTGACTTGGCTTTCCGTGATTTAAATATGAGTCTCATTCGTAATAAGATACTCATGGTGTTTAGAGAAATCAACCTCAACTATGATGTAATGAAGCAAGACTTGCAGGTTCGTATTGACAATTGTAATGCTGCTGGTTTGTTGACCACCGTTGCTGAAATCGAAAAGACCATGTCGCTGATAAATGCTCACAAAGAAGAGTTGAGTCAACTTGAGTTAGATTTTCGTAATAATGCAAATGAGGCTTCCATTCCATTACAATCCTATGATTGTGGATTCTTGAGAGGTATTGCAACAATTGCGATGAGTGGTGCTAAAGGTACGCCGATTTCACATATGCAGAATGTGAACAATATAGCATCTAAGCAAGCTATTGCATAGTTATAGTTGAACTTTAAAAACGAATGTCTTATGAACTGGTGGATTAAATTTGGTTGCAAATTGACAGGTTGGAGTTCAAGTGTTTTGGCTCAGTGCTCTGAGGCAAGTAAAACACAGTTAAGCAAATATACCTCTGCTTTGCTCATCTTGATGATTGTATGGAGTATTACAGGCTTTTGCTTCGCTCAAAGGTATATTGGACTTCCTGTTTGGGGATGCATTTTAGTTTCATTGGTATTCATTACCATCGTGATTATGATCGAACGCCAAATTCTCTTGGCCTTGCACCCAACAAAAAAGTTAGTTGCTTTCAGGTTTGTAATAGCTATTATTATGGCAATTGTTGGCTCTACAATCTTTGACCAGACAATGTTTGGAAAAGATATAGACAAGCAGATGGCTACCACGATAGAACACCAAACACAGACTCTTACGCAGAAGAGAGTAAGTAACATCGATAGTAAGTTGCTGGCATTCCAAGAGGAAAAGGATTCCTTGGATAAAGTCAATTCGGAATTGCAAGCAGACATTAATGCTCATCCTTGGATTGTTCAAAAATCAGTGACCAACAGTCAAGATAGACTTGTTGTCAATGGAAAAATTAAGGTGGTAAACAATCCATCTGTGACAACCAATCAGGTCGCAAATCCAAAACAATCAGTAGTTTCTACTAATAATGAAAAGATAAAGCAAATTGTTTTGCAAGAGATGGATTTGAACAAGAAAAGACTGACTGTGGAGGAAGATACGAGAAAGGAATGCCAGGCTAATGTCGGATTTCTGGAGGAATTGGAGGCAATGGTGTCTATAGTGACGACTCGTAAGGTCGCAGGAGCGTTTTATCTCATTTTCTTTATGTTGTTGATGAGTTTGGAGCTTTTCGTTGTCACAAGTAAAATGGGAGACCAAGAATGTGATTATGAAATGGCAATAAAAGGAGCTGAAAAAGTAAAAATGGCTCAGTTTAATATGGCTTTTAATAGAGTGCAAGCAAAATAATATTCAAATTAATATATTTGAAATGTAATCTTGCAATCAATATATTCATTGATGATGATAATAAGGTGTAACGTTTTAGAAAATGAGCAAAATATCAAAAATGTAGATACCTTTGCATCAGAAAAATAAAGTAACAACAAATTAAAAGTAATAATTATGAAAAAGTTTATAGTAGCATTGGTTGCAATGATTGCAACATCAACTGTATCTTTTGGTCAGTCTTATAACTACAATAGTCGTAGAAATGTAACGTATTCTTATGGTGTGAACACTAATACGACAACAGTTAGTGGCTATACTCGTAGTAATGGAACTTATGTAAATGGTTATACTCGTACTCAACGCAATAGTACCAATCACGATAACTACTCTACATATGGTAATCACAATCCATATACAGGTACAATAGGAAGTCGTGCTAGAGACTATTCTACACAGTCTTATAACTATGGCTCTGGATATACTGTTCAGACTGGTAGCCGTGGAGGACAGTATTATGTGAATAGCCGTGGCAATAAGGTTTATGTGCCCAAGAGATATTAAAAAGTTTCGGTAGTGTTGAGTAAAATATAGTTCTCGGACAAAGTAATATAGATATGGCTATAAATTTAGATAAGAAAGAAAAGAAGAATAGTTGCCTAATACCATTTTTGGTTGTTTTGGTAATTATTGCCGCTTTAGTTGCAGGTATTGGCTTGTTATGGGGAGTAACTGGTTATATATGGTTCTTGAGAATTTTAGGAGTCATATTTGCTTTTGTCGCTTTCTGTGGATTAAGTTCCGCAAGTGGAGTTGGGTGTTTGATAACTATAATATGTGGTATATTTGCTGCATTATGCTTTTGGGGAGGCAATACAATAGAAAAAAACTATGCAGAGTCTATGCCGTCTGTGAGTACTTCATTTTCCGATGGCTCTGATGTTAGTTCGCAAACTCCAACGTATGAGAACGAAGTTTCTTCACAAATAGAGGAAGATAGTCCTTACATAGATAATCGTTTGCAAACTGGAGATAGTCCTTATAAAAATATAAGATTATCTGGTAATGAATCGACTATTAAGGTTAAGACACCAGCAGGTGATGAGAACGATGTTGTAGTTATCATTAAGCATAATGGTAAAATTGTAAGAAATGCTTACATACAGGGAGGTGACTCTTATCAATTCTCTGTACCAAACGGAACTTATCAAGTGTTCTTCTATGGAGGAAAAGGATGGAATCCAGACAAGAAAATGGCTGGTGGCTATACAGGAGGTTTTATTACTAAAGAGTCCTTCTCGAAAGATAATGCCGTTACTTTGGATTACCAAGGTCTTAACTATGAGCTAATACCACAGCGTAATGGTAACTTTAATACAGAACTGAGTAGTGAAACGGAAATGTTTTAGTGTGATATAAATATGGATTATGAATTATGTCGTGATTTTCTAAAAAGATTGGGCTATGTAATATTAATATGCATTGCCTTTCATTTTAAATTAGATAATTTTGCATTTATGATAGCATTTATTTTAATAGTAATAGCGTTGTTCTGCTTTTCCTATTATAAGGCAAAGCAGCAAAAGGCAGATCAAGAAATGGATCGTATTATGAATGCGCCAAGTGGAACTGTGAGCGCAGAAGTTTTACCTTTAAACAATAATAATATGGAAGAAAATCAAAATTTAAGTACACGAGACCTTTGTGCCGAAGTCTTACGTAAGTTAAACTGTGATGTTCAGTTTGATGATGAAAATGAGTATAATATGTATTTCACATATCAAGGAGAAAATTTTAGCGTGGAAACTTGGGAAGATGGTCTCATGATAACAATTTGGGATACATGGTGGGGAACTGTTGACCTGGATGACCTCGATGAGGTGAGCCGTGTACGTAAAGCTATAAATACTATCAATGTTAGACAAAACTTGACATTGATGTATTCTATAGACGAGAAGAGTCAAAAGTTTGCAGTTCATACAAAACGGCAATGCTTGCTTATTCCTCAAATTCCTCAGATAGAAAACTATATGGTTGCAATGCTTACTGGCTTTTTTGATGTTCAACGTAGCTTTAAAGAGGAGTATGATAGACTGAGATTAGAAGAAAAGGCAAAAGCTAAAGTTTGATTTAAGTGTTCCTTGGCGATTAGAGGAAATTGGGAAAGAGAGAAATAGACAATACGAAAAAGTGTTGCGTATTGTACATAAACAAAAAATCAATTAAATACAATTATATTATGGAACAAAAACATCATTACACAGGCTTGACCGATGCCCAAGTGCTCGAAAGCCGTAGTAAACATGGTGCCAATATCTTGACACCACTTGAGAAAGAACCTCTATGGAAACAATTCCTAGAGAAGTTTGGCGACCCTCTGATTATCATTTTGCTGATAGCCGGAGTGTTGTCTATCGGCATTTCTTGCTATGAGTTTTGGGGATTGCATGAAGGTGCAGAGACATTCTTTGAGCCAGTTGGTATTTTTGTGGCTATCTTGCTTGCCACTGGTATCGCCTTTATCTTTGAGTTAAAGGCTGATAAGCAGTTCTCGGTTCTCAACCAAGTCAATGACGACGAAATGGTAGAGGTAATCCGAAATGGAAACACAACTTCTATCAAGAAGAAAGATGTCGTTGTTGGTGATATTGTCGTGTTAAATACAGGTGAGGAGATTCCTGCTGATGGTGAACTTTTAGAGGCGATTACCTTGAATGTTGATGAGTCTTCTTTGACTGGTGAGTCTATTTGTCATAAGACGATTCATGAACAGGAGTTTGATAAGGATGCAACATTTCCTTCTAACCATGTGATGCGCGGAACAAAGGTGATGGAAGGTCATGGTATCTTCAAAGTTTTGGCAGTTGGCGACAAAACGGAAAATGGTAAAGTCTTTGAGGCTGCCCAGATAGATGATAGTGTTCGTACTCCATTAAATGAGCAGTTGGATGGATTGGCAGACTTGATAACCAAGTTGAGTTATATTTTCGCTGCGCTTATTATCGTTCTCAAACTGATGGTGTTCTTCGGTTGGAGTCCTATTGTTTTGACATTGGCGGTTCCTACAGGCATCTTCTTCTGGATGGTTATAAAAAAGTTTGATGACTGGAGTTGGAAAGCTGTTGTTCCATCAATCATTGGCTATTTCGTGATATTGATGGGTATGGTAGTCTATTTCCATGATACTTTGATGCCAGGTGAACAAATTGCTAAGTTGATTACATACACGTTGGATACCTTGATGATTGCTGTGACTCTTGTCGTTGTGGCTGTACCAGAAGGTTTGCCAATGGCTGTTACTCTGAGCTTGGCTTATAGTATGACTCGAATGATGAAGACCAACAACTTAGTTCGTAAAATGCATGCTTGTGAGACGATGGGTGCTACGACTGTTATCTGTACCGATAAAACTGGTACTTTGACTCAGAATCAGATGCAAGTGCATGATACCAATTTCTATGGTCTTTCTGCTCAGACGTTGGGTAATGATAAGGGTAGTCTGTTGATAGAAGAAGGTATTGCTGTCAATTCAACTGCTTCTTTGGATTATTCTGATGCTGAGGCTGTAAAAGTATTGGGTAATCCTACGGAGGGCGCTTTGTTGCTTTGGCTCAAGAAGGCTGGCGTTGATTATCTGAATCTTCGTGAGTCTGCTGAGACTTTGGATGAGTTGCCTTTCTCTACAGAGCGTAAGTATATGGCAACAGTCGTTAAGTCTTCTTTGTTTGAAGGTAAGACGATTCTCTATGTCAAGGGTGCACCTGAAATCGTAAGTGGCTTGTGCAAGAATATCGAGAACAATGTTTCTCAAACTGATATTGAGAATCAGTTGGTTGAATATCAGAACCAAGCTATGCGTACTCTCGGCTTCGCTTGTCAAATAATTGATGGTAAGGCTGACGTATTCAAGGATGGTAAGGTCGTGGCTGATAATTTAACCTTTATGGGTGTTGTGGCTATCAGTGATCCTGTTCGTCAGGACGTTCCTGCAGCCGTTGTAGAATGTATGAATGCAGGAATCAATGTGAAGATTGTTACTGGTGATACTCCTGGTACAGCTAAGGAAATCGGTCGCCAAATTGGTCTGTGGACAGCAAAGGATGGTGATAAGAATATTATTACTGGTCCAGAGTTTGCTGCTCTTTCTGATGGAGAGTTGGATAAGAGAGTCTTGGATTTGAAGATAATCTCTCGTGCTCGTCCTATGGATAAGAAACGTTTGGTTGAGGCTTTGCAAAGAAAGAACCAAGTCGTAGCTGTTACTGGTGACGGAACCAACGATGCCCCTGCTTTGAAGGCTGCTCATGTTGGTTTGTCTATGGGTGATGGTACTTCTGTAGCAAAGGAGGCGTCTGATATTACCATTATCGATAACTCATTTAGTAGTATTGGTAAGGCGGTGATGTGGGGACGTTCACTCTATCAGAATATCCAACGTTTCTTGCTCTTCCAGTTGACTGTGAATGTGGCTGCTTGCTTTATCGTTCTTTTTGGCGCATTTATGGGCGAGGAAAGTCCGCTTACCGTAACTCAGATGCTTTGGGTAAACTTAATTATGGATACTTTTGCTGCAATGGCATTGGCATCTTTGCCTCCATCAGAGAGTGTGATGAATGATAAACCTAGAGATAGAAATGCCTTTATCTTAAATAAGGCGATGTATCAGAACATCTTGGGCGTAGGTGGATTCTTCTTTGTGTTGCTGCTTGTATTACTTTATGTCTTTGAGCATTCGAATATTACGCAGTTAACAGATTTACTCAACGTTCAGTTAGGTGCATCTGATGGTCTTACTCCTTACGAGTTGACCTTATTCTTCACCATCTTCGTGATGACTCACTTCTTCTATCTCTTTTGTGCAAGAGCATTTGAGACAGGTAAGAGTGCGCTTCATTTCAAGGGATGCAAGGGCTTGTTGATTATTGCAATTATCATCCTGGTAGGCCAGATTGCTATGGTAGAGATTCCTGGTTTGCAGAATTTCTTCAATGTAACTGGTTTGAAGTTTGAGGATTGGGTAATCATCATCGTTGGTTCTTCACTTGTACTTTGGATTCGTGAAATCTGGAGTTTGCTAAAGAAAATCTAAAATAAAATAGAAGGAGTTGCGTTATTCTTTTAAAATAGAAGGCGCAACTCTTTTTTATCAATTTCTAAAATATATAAAGATATGGCTAAGTTTAAAATACCAGGAGTTTCATTCTCCTTAAATCGGGCTTTAGGTATCACGCAAGCAAAACAAAAGTTTGCTCGTGAGACAGGTATTCCAACCTCAAAGGCTGGATTGGAGAGAAAAATTGGTAAGATGGTTCTGAAGGCATTGTTTGGAAAATAATATGAGTAATAACTATAATAAACAGTTAGGTGAAGCTCCTTGGCTTCATGTAATTATTTCCACAGGATTAGGCATAGGTTTTGTACCTAAAGCACCTAACTAAGCCGCTTGGTTGCAGATGGATAGACCGGAATATTCATGGTGGCTGGGGCTGTATGCTTGATGATGCTTTGGCTGGATTCTATGCATTTATTGTAACATTAATAATTAGATATTTCCATCTAGTAGAATATATTCATGGGACATATAACTTGTAAAACTGTACCTACAACTGGTATCATTGGAGCAATCGCTGGCGATTGCTTCGGGGCTGCGTATGAATTTCATCCGGTAAAGCATGGGGACTTCGATATATACAAAGAGCCTCGTTTTACGGATGATACGGTTATGACCTTGGCTGTTACAAAATGGCTGACGATTGATCCTGAACATACTCATGAGAAGCTCGTGGAGTGTATGAAAGAATTGGGACGGAAGTATATGTTTGTTGGCTATGGGAAGAAGTTCTTGCGGTGGATTATTAGTAGAAAAACGGAACCGTATAACAGCTATGGCAACGGTTCTGCCATGCGAGTAAGTCCATGTGGCTTTTATGCCAAGACATTGGATGAGGCTTTACAGCTTGCTAAAATTTCTGCAGAGGTGACTCATAACCATCCTGAAGGGATAAAGGGGGCGCAGGCTATAGCTGCTTGTATCTTCCTGGCTCGTCAAGGAAAAGACAAGAAGCAAATATGCGATTACGTTGAGGCTCATTTTGAAGGGTACAATCTTCACCGTACTCTTGTAGAAATACGTCCCGATTATGGATTTAGGGTTAGTTGTCAGTCGAGTGTTCCTGAATCTATCATCTCATATCTCGAAGCAGATAGTTATACTTCTGCTATCCGTAATGCCATCTCTCTTGGCGGTGATGCAGATACTATGGCGTGTATGGCTGGAGGAATAGCTGTTGCTACAAGAGGGATGGAAATGCCAAAAGAACTGGCTTGTTGTGTATATAATAATGTGCTTGATGATAATCTTCGTCAGATTCTTAATGAGTTTAATTTGTATCTGAAGGAGCATAAAAGGGAATAAGTGTTGTCGTTAAAAAAGTGGAGCTGTGTAATCGGTGCAGCACTATTGCCAGATATGGATGAATTTACGATTGGTTGGCTGTATGAATAGAAAAAATATGGAAAATGAAACTATAAAAGAAAGATTCCTCGGTACCATCTTCGGGCAAGCTGTAGGAGATGCCTTGGGACTGAGCACGGAGTTTATGTCCAAGCAAGAGGTGGATCGTTTCTATCCTAATGGGATTGAGGACTATTCTCAAATCGTGCAGGATGATCATCGTCGTCGTTGGCAAAGAGGCGACTGGACTGATGATACCGACATGATGCTGTGTATCTTAGATTCCTTTGTGGCTTGTCAAAAGGTAGATATTCTTGATATTGCCAGAA
>JAJWLX010000006.1 GCA_021636625.1 Prevotella sp.
TATTTCTCAAAAGCGAGTGCAAAAGTACTAACTATTTTTCATTCCACCAAATTTTTCGAGAAGAAAGTTGTATTTTTCTTTTAAATTTAACACTTATAAACACTTTTCGCGTTTCAAATCCTTTCTTCTCCTTATTATATATATACGCGCGAAAGAACACCAGCCTTTATTGAGCCTCCAAATAGAGAACACGAGAAGACCAATCGTTCTTTTTACCCCAGTCAACATTATGCTCCAATGGCATTTCCAAGCCATGTTCCATCAAATACTTGCCAGAATATGACTTACCCTCGCAAGCCAAAGGAGTATTATCGATGACATCAAGCTCACGTACCTTATACATCTTGTTTGCATCCAGACCAGCCATCTTAACAATAGGAAGGTGCGCATTATAGAAGTTAGCAAGCTTCCACCAGTAGAACACAGCCTTATCCTTAGCCTCGCTTACATACATAATGGAAGACAGCCCCTGGTTGTCGTATGGGGAAACCAAACGGTAAAGATCGCCAAACTGTACAACAGGGCGAATCTCCTTGTATTCAGAGATTGCCTTTCGACAGAGAGCCTTCTCCTCATCCGTCATATTCTTTGGCTGAATCTCCATACCGAGACGACCACTCATAGCTACATCAATACGATACTTCAAGGAAGTTGTACGGAAGACCGTGTGGTTAGGCACGGCAGAAATATGACTTGCCATAGCTATAGCTGGGAAGAAGTAGCTGGTACCATACTGCATATAGATACGCTGCAGGGCATCCGTATTATCACTTACCCAGAACTCATCGAAACCACGGAGGCATCCCCAGTTGGCACGAGCACCACCACTGGCACAGCACTGGATAACGACATTCTTGTACTTAGCACGGATACGATCGATAACCTTGGCAAATCCCTGATGGTATGCGATATAGAGATGACTCTGATCAGCGGCAGAAAGATACTGACTACCATGATTCATGATGGCCATATTGGCATCCCACTTGATATAGGCAATCTCAGGATACTTAGTAAGCAAATCATCTACTACACCAAATACGAAATCCTGCACCTTCGGATTACCAAGATCAAGAACCAGCTGAGTGCCACCACGACCAACTACCGCATCACGCTTAGGCGCCTTGATCACCCAATCAGGATGCTTCTCGTAAAGTTCACTCTTGGTATTAGTCATTTCCGGCTCAATCCAGATACCGAACTTCACGCCATTCTTCTTGGCATCACGAAGCAGACCTTCGATACCATCAGGCAATTTTTCGGTATCTACTACCCAATCGCCCAAAGCAGTATTATCTGTCTTGCGAGGATATTTCTTTCCGAACCATCCATCGTCCATCACGAAGAGCTCACCACCCATACTATGGATATCAGCCATCATCTGATCCATACCCTTCTGGTTGATGTCGAAGTAAACACCCTCCCAAGAGTTCAAGAGGATATCACGCTCCTGATCACCATGAGCAAGCACGTACTTGCGACCCCACTTGTGGAAGTTGCGGCTGGCACCGCTCAAACCCTCATTGGAATAAGTAAGCGCAAGAGCAGGAGTCTTAAAAGTTTCACCCTTCTTGAGATGATATTCTGAATTCTGCTCATTGATACCAGCAAAGAAATAATGATATTCTGTATCATCAGTTACAGTCTTAAGCTTATAGTTTCCGCTATAGGCAAGTGCAGCACCTATAACGGCACCCGTATTCTCCTGTCCCTTTCCATTGAGAGAGAACATCACCTCGGCATGATCGGTATGAGAATTACGCACACCATCATTATTGCGGATGACAAACTCGCCTGGCTGCAACTTCTCATGACTCAACTGAGCCTCAGCAGCCCATGTGCCAGAAAGATGACTCATCCATACATCGCCACGACGGATAGGAAGCATAGCTGATGCAAAGGTAGTCAGAGTAACAGTACCCTTCTCTCCATTACTGATTTCAGTCCAAGCCTCAATCATATCCACATCCTTATAGGCACGGTACTTCAGATCCACCTTGATATTATAAACAGGATCCTTGAGATGGATGGTAGTAACTGTGGCATTAGCCTCCTGCTTCACATCGCTACCGGTAGCCACGAGAGCAGTAGAAAGATTACCATCGCTGTGACGCATGGCGAGTGCAGCTTCTACAGGAGTATTCAGACCGTATGCAGGATAAGCATCCATACGACCATTGGTAGCTACTGTGAGATTCTGCAAATCAGCAGCGTTCAGCTTAGAACCGAAATAGAGATACTGTGCAGGTTTTCCGTTCTCCACATCGAGGATGAGCGAAATCCCCTTACTGTTTACCGAAACCTGTTCTGCCATCGCAGGCATGGCGATGGTCATCAGCAAGAGTGCAAGTGATTTTAATTTCATCATATTTATTATATACGTTATTAGTTATTGCTATTGATAAATTTTCGAATGCAAAAATAAGAAAATAAACAAGAACCGCCAACACTTTCTTGAATTATTTTGGGAATAAAGCACAAAAGGTCAAACATCAAGCAAATAAAGCAAATAAATGAGTCGGAAGCAGGGATAAATACTCCAGATTATCACATCCATATCATAACAATCACTAAAAAAATCATTAAAGTCGGAATTTCTTAGTATCTTTGCCCCGCAAACATCATATATCATACAATCCAAAAGAGACAAAAGAAATAAAGCTATATGAAACTCAAAATACATTTCAGTCACAAGGAGGAACTTTGGAACTCCTGGTCGCATGCCGGAGGCATCCTGATGGGCGTTGTCGTAGGAGCCATCTTCCTTTATTGGTGCTTTACCATACACAACGGATGGGCCACGGCGGGCATCATCCTCTACCTGTTTGGCATGCTGATGTCGTATATCGCCTCTACCACCTACCACGCCATCTCTGCATGGAGCAAGTGGAAGGAGCGACTGCGCAAATGGGATCATGCCGCCATCTACTGGCACATTGCCGGTTCTTATTCCCCTATCACCCTGATTGCGATGCGCGAACAAGGCTATTGGGGATGGAGCCTCTTTATCTTCATCTGGGCATGCGCCATAGCAGGCACGGTGATGAGCTTTGCCAAACTCAAGGACCACAGCAATCTGGAGACGCTCTGCTTTGTGGGCATGGGATTATCGGTACTTGTCGCATTCAAGCCTCTGATAGATTCCGTATCCCCAGCCACGGTTATCTGGATTATCGCAGAGGGCGTCTGCTACATCACGGGTGCCGTGTTCTACAGTATCAACAAGAAGAAATACATGCACTCCGTGTTCCACTTCTTCGTCCTGGCAGGTAGCGTCTGCCACATCATCGCCGTTTGGGACATTCTGATGAAATATATCTAAACGACTCAAGAATAGAAACCAAGAATAAGAATCAAGGCATCGAAAAGTGAAGGCTTTTCGATGCCTTTGTTTTTTAGAAAAACATCCTTTTTCTTTTATGACCAATGCCCTTGCCTTTATATAATAAGGTGATAATGTTAACATTACGTTAAAGTCTGAAAATAATTGCTCAAAAGTTTGGTACTTATCGCAGAAAAGCATACCTTTGCAGTATTCTATTGAAGTAGTACACTAAAACATTAAAGATTATGATACAGATTAAAGACATTGATTTCAGATACCCAGGTAGCAAGCACCTTGTATTTAGAGATTTCTCTTTGGAACTCAAGGAGAACAACATTTATGGCTTGCTTGGTAAGAACGGTACAGGCAAGAGCACCCTACTCTACCTCATCAGCGGATTGCTCCGCCAGCAACAAGGTACCATTCTCGTGGATGGCATTTCGGCACAAGACCGCAAAGCCGAGATGCTGAAGGACATCTTCATGGTGCCCGAAGAGTTTGAACTGCCCAACGTTTCCCTCGCCACCTACGTGAAGATGAACCAGGGGTTCTATCCTAACTTCTCGCAGGAAGTGCTGGACCGTTGCCTCAAGGATTTTGATTTACCACACTCTCTCAAGTTGAACGAACTCTCGATGGGACAGAAGAAGAAGGTATTCATGAGTTTCGCACTCGCCACGGGTACCCGCTTTCTTCTGATGGACGAGCCAACCAATGGTCTCGACATCCCATCGAAGAGCCAGTTCCGTAAGGTCATCGCCAACAACATGACGGAAGACCGCACCCTCATCATCTCTACTCATCAGGTGCACGATGTAGAGTCGTTGCTCGACCACATCATCATCATGAACCAGAGCCAACTGCTGCTCGACGCATCTATTTCAAACATCTGCGAGAAATACACCTTCGAATATCGCAACTCACAGGAAATGGACGACACCGTGCTCTACGCCGAGCCAACCCTGCAGGGCAATGCCGCCATCTGCAAGCGTCAGGAGGGAAAACAGGAAACACAGATGAACCTGGAGTTGCTCTTCAATGCAGTAATTAATGGAAAATTAAACGATTAAAAATTAGACGATTATGAAAAAGAATTTCGATTTACATAGATTAAGCATGGTACTTCGTTGGGATATTCTCACCAACTGGCAGCGTCATCTTGGAGCTACAGCAGGTCTCGCCATCAGCATTTCCATCTATTGTGTATTGCGACTTTTTAGCATGAGATATTGGCTTAACTCAACCGATGTAGAGCAGGCTGGTCATCAATACCAGGTAAGTGTTTGCATGTTCTTTTCTGTAATAGCATTCATCGCGTTCTACGTCTTGGCAAGTTGTATATTCAATAACATGAAGACTAAATTGCAAAGAGAGAGTTTCCTGATGCTTCCTGCTTGTAATCTAGAGAAGTTTGTGGCCCGACTACTCATGATGAGTATCGGTGTTTTGGTTCAACTTTTTGCAGCAGTAATCTTGGCCGATGTTATACAGTTCATCTTTAGTTTCATCATCACTCCAGATTTTCATATCAGCATCACCTGGGCTGTGCTCAGCCATATTATTCCCACAATTCACCCTTTCGACAACGACTGGCTGAAATGGATTACCCTCTATTCATTCATACTATTTTCCCATTCTTTCGCAACACTTGGCGGAACATTCTATCGCAAGCTGCCTGTATTGCTAACAGCTTGCACGGGCATTCTTCTTAGTATGATTTTGGGATACATAATCAACAAATTAGGAGAAGCTGGAGTTTTTGATTTCTTCAGTCATATTAACTTCAGCAATGGTTCCACAGCTGACTATTGTATAACAATTACAGCATTCTTTGTTTTCCTTGCTTTGGCTGCCTTCAACTATTGGGCATCCTACAAGCTCTTCACCCGCATGCAGGTTATCTGCAACAAGTGGATCAACATCTAAGAATTAAAATTTGAAGATTATGAATTTCAGTAACGATAAAGCAATATACGTACAGATAGCCGAGCGACTGAGCGATGAGATTCTGGCGGGCAAGTACAAGGAAGATGAGCGAATACCGAGCGTCAGGGAATACGCCGTACTGCTGGAGGTAAATGCCAACACAGCCGTGAAGGCATACGACCTGCTTGCCACCGATGAGATTATCTACAACAAGCGAGGCTTGGGCTACTTTGTTTCCGCTGGAGCCAAGAAGCAGATTAAGAAAACCCGCAAAAAGGAGTTTATGAAAGAAAGACTCCCGGAACTCGCCCGACAAATGCAGCTTCTCGACATCTCCATCGATGAAGTGAAGGAAGAGTTGGAGAAGAATCTCAAAAAGATAAAGATATGATGACACTATTCATCCTCAAATATATATTTATAGCTTCTGTTTTTGCCTTATATATAATAAGGTGTATGTAATAACGTTTTAAAAAAAGAGTTACGCTTGCAACTTTCTGAAAGTTGCAAGCGTCTAATGGTTTAAATTGATATCCATAAAACGAAAGTAATATGTCATTAATTCATCTAAAAGACGTCAACAAGACCTACCAGGGTGCTCAGCCACTCCATGTACTGAAGGGCATCGACCTCGACATCGAGCGTGGCGAGTTCGTCAGCATCATGGGTGCTTCCGGCTCGGGAAAATCCACCTTATTAAATATACTGGGTATTCTCGACAACTACGATACGGGCGAATACCGACTCAACGATGTGCTCATCAAAGACCTCTCGGAAACCCGTGCTGCCGAATACCGTAACAAGATGATTGGCTTCATCTTCCAGTCGTTCAACCTCATCTCGTTCAAGACGGCGGTGGAAAACGTAGAGCTTCCACTCTTCTACCAGGGCGTGAGCCGCAAGAAGCGCCACGAACTGGCGATGGAATATCTCGAAAAACTGGGCTTGAAGCAATGGGCCAACCATTATCCTAACGAGATGTCGGGAGGACAGAAGCAGCGTGTAGCCATCGCCCGTGCCCTCATCACCAAACCGGAAATCATCCTTGCCGATGAACCTACCGGAGCTCTCGACTCCAAAACGAGCGTGGAAGTGATGGACCTGCTGAAGGAACTGCACCAGAAAGAGGGAATGACCATCGTGGTGGTAACCCACGAAAGCGGTGTAGCCAACGAGACCGATAAGGTTATCCATATCAAGGACGGACTCATCGGAAGCATCGAAGACAACAGAGACCATCATCTCGTATCGAAAGACTACGTGAAATAACTTTGAACTTGGAACATGAGAGAATTAATCAAAGAAATATGGAGCACGTCGAAGCGCAATAAGCTCCGCACTTCGCTCACGGGATTTGCCGTTGCCTGGGGTATCTTCATGCTGATATTCCTGCTGGGCGCCGGCAACGGACTGATTAATGCCCAGTTGCAGCAAAGCACCCGATTCCTAGCCAACTCCATGCGAGTATTCCCGGGCGAAACCTCCAAGGCTTACAAGGGACTGAAGGAAGGCAGAAGCATCACGCTCAACGACAGGGATATCCTCATCAGCAACAAGACCTACGGTCAATACGTAGATGATGTGGGCGGAAGACTGGAACAATATAACGTGAACATCAACTATGGTGATAATTATGTGGCAAGCCAGTCTTTGGTGGGTGTGGCTCCTACGCATCCCAAAATCGACAAGACGGAGCTGATTGCCGGACGATTCATCAACGAAATCGATATGAAGGAGCAGCGCAAGAATGTGGTGCTGAGCCGAAGCCAGGCCAAGGAACTCTGCAAAGACTACCGTTCGCTGGTGGGCAAAAACGTAAAGATCAGCAACCTCAACTTCCAGGTGGTAGGAATCTACAAGGATGATGAATCGCGCAACAATACCGAAGCCTTCATCGCCTACTCCACCATAAAGACCATCTACGCCAAGGGCGATGATGCGGGAAGTCTGGAGTTCACCATCAAGAACCTGAAGACCCAGGAAGATAACGAGCAGTTTGAGAAGAACTATCGTGCCAGCATCAACAACAACCACCAGGCTGCCCCTGATGACGACCGCACCATCTGGCTCTGGAACCGATACATGGACAACATCCAGATGAACCAGGGAATCGCCATCATGCAGACGGCACTCTGGATAGTGGGTCTGTTCACCCTGCTGAGCGGCATCGTGGGCGTAAGCAACATCATGCTCATCACCGTGAAGGAGCGAACCCGAGAGTTTGGTGTAAGAAAAGCCATCGGCGCCAAACCTTGGTCGATACTGAAGCTCATCATCACCGAGAGCATCATCATCACCTCGTTCTTCGGCTACATCGGAATGGTATGTGGCGTGGCGGCAAACGAAATCATGGATGCAACCATCGGCCACACCACCGTAGATACCGGACTATTTAAAGCCGCCATGTTTGTGAACCCTACGGTGGGCCTCGGCACCTGCATCGGCGCCACCATCACCATCGTCATCGCAGGCACCATCGCCGGACTCATCCCAGCCATCAAGGCTGCAAGAATCCGACCGATAGAGGCGCTGAGAGCGGAATAATGATTAATGAGTAGTGATTAATGTTTAATTAGGCTTACACCTTATTATATATATATAGACTAGGCTATGCGATTAGATTTAGATACATATAAAGAAATACTCGACACCATCACGAGGAACAAGAGCCGCAGTCTGCTCACGGGCTTCGGCGTGTTTTGGGGCGTGTTTATGCTCATCGCCCTGATGGGTGGCGGACAGGGACTGAAGGAGATGCTGCAAAACAACTTCACAGGCTTTGCCACCAACACCGCCATCATCTGGGCGCAGAACACCACCAAACCCTACAAGGGATTCAACAAAGGGCGCTCCTGGCAGATGGAAGAGAAAGACCTGGACAGATTGCGCCACCAGGTGCCCGAACTCGATGTCATTACCCCGCTGCTCTTCGGCGGCAACAAGTCGGTAGTGTTTGGCGACAAGAAATTCAGCGGCAGCACCCAGGGCGTAAATCCTGACTACGCCAAAGTTTCTGCGCCACAGATGTTTTACGGCAGATACATCAACGAGATGGATGTGCGCCAGCAGCGCAAGGTTTGCGTCATCGGCAAACAGATTTACAAGAATCTCTTTCCTGGCGGCGGTGATCCGTGCGGCAAGAGCGTAAGAGTAGACTCTACCTATTATATGGTGATAGGCGTAGATTACCGCTCGGGCAACGGCGTGAACTTCGGCGGTCGTGCCGATGAAACCATCACCTTGCCCCAATCGGTTTTGCGCAGCGCTTATAACCGGGGTAAGGCAGTAGACATCATCGCCACCACCGGCAAACCGGGCGTAGTGATGAGCAGCATTGCCCAGCGGATGAGAGAAACCGTGGCAAGAGCCCACAGCATAGACCCTACTGACGAAAAGGGCATTATGGTGTTCAATACCGAAGTACTCTTCCAGATGCTCGACAACCTGTTCAAGGGCGTCAACTTCCTCATCTGGCTGGTGGGTATCGGTACCCTTCTCGCCGGCGCCATCGGAGTTTCCAACATCATGATGGTAACGGTAAAGGAGCGAACCACCGAGATAGGCATCCGCCGAGCCATCGGAGCCACGCCTAAGATGATACTTTCGCAAATCATCTCCGAGAGTATTCTCCTCACCCTGGTAGCCGGCATGAGCGGCATCCTCTTCGGTGTTGCCATCCTGCAGATGCTGGAAGTAGGAAGTACCACGGATGGCATTCTTACCGCCCACTTTCAGGTAGATTTCTGGACGGCCATCTCTTCTGCCATCCTCATCTGCATTCTCGGCGGCCTAGCCGGACTCGCCCCTGCATGGCGAGCCATGAGTATCAAACCGGTAGATGCGATGAGAGACGAATAAAAGAAAAAATAAGATATAAAAGATATGAAAAAGTATTCAAAGTTGATTGTTGCGGCGATAGTCGCCTTGATTTTCATCGGAACCTTCGTGTTCCTTTATGAGAAATCACAGCCTAAGCCTGTGGAATATACCGAGTTTACCCCAAAGATGGGCGATGTGTTGAAAACCACAGTGATTACGGGTAAGATAGAGCCTCGCAACGAGGTGAACGTAAAGCCTCAGATCAGCGGTATCATCACCGAAATCTGCAAGCAGGCAGGCGATTTCGTGCAGGCAGGCGAGGTTATCGCCAAGGTAAAGGTGATTCCGGATATGGGACAGCTCAGTTCGGCGCAGGCTCGTGTGCGCCTTGCCGAAATTAACCTGAAGCAGGCACAGGTAAACTATGGTCGCGAGGAACAGCTCTACAAGAAGCAGCTGGTCAGCGCCGATGAGTTTGATAAGGTAAAACAGTCATTGCAACAGGCAAAGGAGGAGAAAGTTGCCGCCCTGGATGCGCTCGAAGTAGTTCGTGATGGTGTTTCCAAGAGCAACGCCAGCGCCTCTTCCACTCTCATCCGTTCTACCATTTCAGGAATTATCCTCGATATTCCTGTCAAGGTGGGTAACTCCGTGATTCTTGCCAACACCTTTAATGACGGAACCACCATCGCCAGTGTGGCAAACATGAACGACCTCATCTTCCGTGGCAACATCGATGAGACCGAGGTCGGCAATCTGGTAGTGGGAATGCCGATGAAGATTACCATCGGAGCGATGCAGGACCTGAAGTTTGATGCCGACCTGGAGTACATTTCTCCAAAGGCTGTAGAGAACAATGGAGCCAATCAGTTTGAGGTAAAGGCAGCCGTCCGCTCAGTAAAGGGCGGCAAGATCCGTTCCGGCTACAGCGCCAACGCCGAGATAGTATTGGCAAAGGCGAGCCACGTGATCACCGTTCCGGAGAGTGCCATCGAGTTCAGCGGCGACAGCACCTTTGTCTATATCGTAAAGGGCAGCGGCGAGAAGAAAACCTATTCACGCAAACAGGTAACCACCGGATTGAGCGATGGTGTGAACATCGAAATCAAGAAGGGTCTGAGCCTAAAGGATAAAGTTCGCGGTCCGCAGATTGTAGCAGATAATAAGGAGGACGAATAATCCTTTCCACATCTTATTATATATACCAACGGAGGCATCCTATTCCACTGCACATAGAGATTAGGATGCCTCCGTTCTTCATTTGAAATATATTAGAAATACGCAACCAAACTCAATAGGAATGTACGACCACGAAGCGCATATCTAGTATAAGAACTACTCAAGTCGGTGTATGCAGTATTATTGTAATCTTTCTGATTAAAGACATTGGTCAGACTTCCTACAATGTCTATCTTACGATACCTGTACGAACATTTTATATCGCTAAATATCGTCTGCTTAGACGGGAGCGAACTAAAATAGTTAGCATAATGCTCTGCCATTACAGTCAAGGTCAAATCCTCAATGGGGAGAAAACTGATGTTCAGCGCTTGAGTAAGCAGCTTTGTTGATGTCTTAGCCTTCGAAAAGCTTAACGAATTGATGTTATATCCCAACTGATAGTCAATCTCCAACCAATCATGCACATTAGAATTAAGCCCTACGGAGGTTTGCCACATATTCGTTTTATAATCAACAGATTCACCATTCTGCAAGATAGTTGCCCGATTGAGAAAGCCTAGACATTTGGCATTAACCATTCCTCTTATCCCCTCTATTCTCTTGCTAAGACTCCCCAATATCATGGTTCCCCTAGAGGTATTGTTACCCTTCTCCTTGGAATAGAACACCAAATCACGCTCCACCCATTTGGTCGTATTAGACTTATCCTTCCCCCAATTAAATCCAACACTTGCATTGCCAAAGAGCATATGTGTATAGTCGGTATAGCTAATAGAAAAGGCACTATTTTGCTTATTTTCCCAATAATTAATGATTGGAGAAGAGCGAAAAGTCTTGCTATCAGTCATAATAGGAACCTCATAGCTGTTATTGACAGAAGAAGGGGTATCTCCCAACGAGACATTCGTCCTCAACTTCCAACGGCTATTCACTTGCCAACTCAATGTCCATTTTGGGAAAAAGAACATCCTGTCAGAAGTCTCCAATCCCCAATAATGGTATATGGCTAGCGGCACTTCAAGTTCCGAGCGAACACTCTTGAACTTGTAAGTCAGGGTAGGTCGAGCTATCGTAGCTAGATAATTGATACAAGACCTTTCATTGAAGGTCGTATCTATATAATCTGAGACGAAATGACTATTTATGCTGGCAAGAGACACCATCTCCTCAGCCTTCAGAGACAAAGCCCAACGTTTCAGACTCCATGTATAATCAAATTTGGTCATAGAGAAGAAACGGCTTCTCCTAACATTCTGCAAGCTCTGGCCATCAGCCTGAATTCTCAGTTTCTCTGGCAAAGACTGATACTTATTCATAGACTCAATAGTCAAATAATGCCTACCCATAGGCAGAATCCATCTCAACTTATTGCTCAGGCTATGCACATCAGAAAGTATGGTTGCCAGATTGGAGTAATCGCCCGAAATCCTCATTTGATTCCTTTGCCACAACGAAGAGTACTTCAATTCATCAGAAAAGAAACTTGTCTTTCTATCATTTTTGAACAGAAGAGATGCAGCCAATTCCTTGGCTCCCAATATACTATATTCTTTGGTATTCTTGGTAAGAGTGCTGTCAGTAAGAAAATACGAGATTCCTTTTTCTATATCAGAAATATTTCTATCGTCGGTATAGTATATCTTGGAATGCAAGATAGCCGTATCAGATACTTTTTGCACATTGCTGATATTAACCATATGAGTCCTTGCATTGCGCGTACGCTTATCATCCAAAGAGCCTGGCTTTTCTTGCGAAATCTCCAATATATTCTTAGGCTCATCCATTGCCTCTTGACTGAGCAAGTCGTCCAATGTCAGAGTTTTGTTCTCACTCAATATATCTTTTCCGCTATTGTTCGTCTTCAGAGTAATAGCGGTTTGATTAGTAGAAGAAAGCTTAGCGGCAAAGAGCTCTTCTTCCCAGAGGTTGGGCACTCCTCCACCTATCTTGGCGTTACCACTCCAACGGCCTTTTGCCTTGTCTTTCAAGTTTAGGTTCAAGACCGTTCCCCCCTCACTCTTGCTATCCTTCATTACCTTTGCCGACTGATAATTCTCTATAATGTCAACTTTCGAGATTAAATCATGCGAAATGTTACGAGTAGCAATATTGTATTGTCCGTCAAAGAGATCTACGCCCTCTACCAAAAACTCATTGATAGCCTTGCCATTATAAGACACACTTCCATTTTTGGCCACCTCTATTCCTGGCATTTTCCTTAACACATCACCGATAGTTCGGTCTTTTGCTGAAGAAAAACCAGAAACGAGATAACTAGTGGTATCATTATGGTGAGAAATCTTTTCTGCTTTTACATAAACATCCTTCAATGCAAAAGCCTTTGGCTCGAGCTCTATTTGAAAGTTTTTTTGATTCCCTATGGCACAAGAAGCAGGTTTATATCCCATGCAAGATACCTTTATGGTGTATAAAGACAAATCTTCACCTTTCGTCAATAATTGGAATTTTCCTTCCTTTGAAGTAATACCGCTATACAGAATATTGCTCTTTTGATTGCATATAGTGACTATCGCTTTATTCACAGGATTCCCAGTTCCTTGCTCGTAAACATAGCCATCCACTGCCACCTTTTGGGCAAAAGAAGGCATAAATATGATAAGCATAAAAAATATCAAACAATATAATCTTCTCATTCTGCAAGCAATTACGTTACTTTTTCTTAATACTCTCTACAAGTTCCATAGTCTTATAAAAGTGTCGTTTCGGTACTTTATCTCCTTTGATTCCCATCGTTACTGCAATACCTGCAAGAAATGCATTTGGGTCATCTATTGATAGCTGTTTTGTTTTCAGAAAATCATACTTCGTTGTCTTTACATAATCATCTATTGGTATAGCTACTTCTCCAGCACACTCACGCATTCCAAGAAACGTAAATTCATAATGATGCTGAATGTCGTATGCCTCCAAGATAAGACCAGGCAAACCATAGAATTTCCATGGACCATCACTTATCGGAATATCAGGAGCAAACCAGACCTCATAACTTCTACCACCAAAGTTACAAGTTGCCTTTTGGCATTCATGTTCTCCTATCATTTTTCTTTCATCTGTGTATTTCCAATCAAAGACAGACAATGGCTCTGTATATTTGTAGGTTTGCATAGCATTGTCTACAAAATCTATTTGATTCTTATCAAAATTCTTCAACACATAAAAGGTTGCCGTAATTCTACCATATTTTGATCGAATAGAATCTTTGATAGCACGCAATTCACTTATGCTGCCAGCATTTTGAGACAGAGAGTCACTTTCAAATTTTGCCTGAGGATAAAACAATGACTGTGAATCACCGATTCTTAGTGCCATTAAGGCATCTACATTGCGTTTATTGACTGTATCTGTTTGATAAGTAAGGCGATATACACATTCGAATTTTGCTTTGTCACCTGATGCCATACTTAACAAGGCATAAACTGCAAAAAGAAATGTACTTAATATTTTTTTCATACGTATTTTATTTTAAAAGTTCCATAGGCTGATGCCTACTATTATTTTTCATTTTAGTTACAAAACCTTGACTGGAATTTCCAAAATGGATTTTGGTTAAAGCATAATTTTCTTCGTAATAAACAGGATCTGCAAGATAAAGTGACTGTTCCTTCAGAAACTTATCTTTTGTTGTCTTAAAATGCCTAGATGGAAACAACGCTATTTTTCCAAAACATGGTTGCATATCTACCATCTTAAAAGAATATAAATGTTTGGAGTCATATACTTCCACAATTAGTCCTGGCAGACCATGAAACTTCCAAGGACAAGCCTTTACGGGTAAACTCATTGTGTACCACGCTTCATATTTTCTCCCCATATATCTTCCAACGGCTTTTTGGCATTTTGTTCCATTTATATCCTTGTATTCTGGAAGAATTTGCCAATCAAAAGAAGGAAGGCTATCAGAATAACGATATGTACCTCCAGCAATTCTATCTTGATAGATATATGTCCCCTGCACATAATCGGTAAGCACATAGTAATCTGCTTCTCCCTTATTTTTAGGATATGAAATTGTCAATATTTTACTCATCATGTCACTCCACTTAGCAATATCATTGTACCTCAAGGAGTCTTTCATAAAAGTATCAGATTCATAAAACAAAGACTTTTCTTCATTAAATCGAAGGCAGAAAGTGTCCTCCAACACTATGTTTTTAACAGTGTCAGTTACATAGCTCACTAAATATCTTACTTCCATCTTTGCAGATACAGTATCTTGAGCATCTACCCCCAGACACAAGAAAGACGAAATCAATAGTATCAATATGAATTTACTCATAATTCAAATACAAATTTTGTCTTCCAACATCGTTGGAAGACAAAAAATCTGCGATAGTTATTTTAAAATTTTAGCCACAATATACCCAGTCCATATAGTCTTTGTATGCCTGAAGCTGCTCTTGGGTAACATTATCACCAACATTTTCAATAACGTAAGTCTCACCACAGCTAGTTGTAACCTTCTCTTTAGCATTTGATGCTAAACTTATTGATGCAAACATTGCTACGAATAAAATTTTCTTCTTCATATTCTCTAATTTATTTGTTTATAAAAATTATTCCTTCATATTTACTATTTCTATCAGAAATAGTAATCTTATACTCACCGCTCAAATCTTCTGGAACTTGTAAAGTTGCATCTATTATATAATAGGTATAGACTTTACCATCCTCGCTTTCGAGCGTAAGCGTGTAACCAACCAGTTGGCTCGGAACGGCCAACGTGTGCCCCACCAAATCAACAACCAAAGGTCGCTTAATACTTCTGCTTCCTTTTGAGCGTAATTGACCAGGATGAACCAAGCTATATGATAATGTATAAGGCTCGGCTCTAGTATAGATAGGACATAAAAGCAATGTCCCACCACAAATAATAAGGAATAGTAAATGTTTCATATCTTAACAATTTTAATTATCATTTGTTCGTAATTCCGTCGCAAAAGTACATTTTTGCAATGAAACAGACAAGAAAATTATCGATTTAAAATTTACCTATTTTTTACTCTTGGCCTATAACTCCCTCTATTTTAATTCCTTATTGAATAATTTACTATAATTTTACCTTGCAGAATTTTACAGAATCTGGAGAACATACTCATCAAACTCTTTTGGCTTACCAATCTTCCCGCATAGTTTTTTCAACATCGTTTTTCTGCTTTTTGAGATTGCTGCATCTGATAGACCTAGCAATCTTGCGATTAAGGATGTAGAGAAGCCTAACCTAATCAATAAACAGATTTGGTAATCTTTACCATTGAGCTTATTTTTTAATCTCGGAATGAAGTTTGGTATTGTTTTCTCTACCGTATCTGCCAATTCTTTCCAATCCTCATCACTCATTTTCTTTCTTGGATGCACTTCAATAAATTTAATTTTCTTGCAAATAGATGAATCCATCAAAGACAACTCCACATTAGATATAGAAGAGAAAGAGTATTTTTCTTGTATGTCGTTTATTTCAGCTTTTAATTTGTTGATGGTATTTTCCTTTTCCGTAATGACATGAGCTAGTTTATTGTCGTTATCAGCGACAAGTTTAGCTTTTTCTTCTTGTAATCTCTTGAGCTTTTGCAAGCTGTCTTCATACAACTTTTTTGAGACAGCTATTTTCTTTTTCTTGAGAGCTAGCTGCTTTCTATAAATATAAGAAAATAACAAGAACAATACGACACAAGCTAAAACTATCATATAGTTCATTTGCATACTTCGCTTCGCTTTCAGCTCCGCCCTTCTTGCTATTTCTTGATTTCTGCCATAATCATACATCGCTTGCATTTGCTGTAATTGGTTTTTCCTTGCCTCCATCAGACTTGAATCATTATATTCTGAGCTTTGCAAGGCATATTTCATTGCCAATGCCGGTTGATTAACCTTTGCATAATACTGAGCTAAAGTTTTTGTTGTAGCAGCTTTGACGCTATATGATTTACACAACTTTAAGCTTAGGGATAGATTGGCATAAGCTGAGTCTAACTTATTTACAAACAGATAATAACACCCTTTTAGGCATAATACATAAGCCTTAGAATCTTCATATTCCAAATTTCCCTCATACCCTGTAGAAAAGTATGCTTCAAAAGCCTTTTTCGCTTTAATTGTGTCTTGCTTTTCTAAATAATAGTCAGAATTGCAGCCTAAGGCTATCATAGCATTATAGTCATCTCCTATTTGCTTGAACAGACTTGCAGCATGTAAGTTTATTGCAATAACAGAATCTGTATTTCCTAAATAGTAATATGCACTGCTTCGGTTTTGGTAATTCACAATGGCATTGAATGTATCCTTTGCCAAATAGGCATACTTCTCCGCCTTACCAAAAGCATCTAACAATTGATAAGGTAAGTATTGCTTATCAAACAAAATTCCCATCTGGCTATATACCCTGTAAAGCGTGCCATAGTCACAATCTGCGGCAGTGGTATCGGCTTGCTCCGTCGCTTTATTATAATACTCCAATGCCATTGGTGCCTCATGCATATCCCGGTACACGCAGCCCAAGACATAGTTGGCAAGCATACGCTCGTTAGCCGAACCATGATGGTCATAATAATCCACCACTTCCTTCATCACGCTATCAGTTGTAAACGTGATACAGGCCTTGTTCATTGCCTTATGACGCAACAACTCATAGCGCATCTTTTGCGATTGGGAAAACTCTGGCAGCTGGGATTTGCCCCCATCAAGCATCCGGATGGCAACCTTGGCGGAGTCATCATCCGCATTCATGATGCTATCTGCCCGCTGCATCAAATCATCATACTTCCTGTTTCCTGCACAAGATGCAAGAAGCATGATGATTAACAATAAAAATATGACCTTTTCTTTCATTCCTCTCTTTTTTTTTGCAAAAGTACGAAAAAATAAAGAAACTACAACAGAATGTCTCTATAAAATTAGAAAAAAGCAGAACTTTCATCTGAACAAAGTTAAGTAGCGCTGCGCATTGTCTGTAGTCCTTTCCGAATCACAATGCAAAGATACAACCCTGAGAATCCGGCATTCACGGTTTCTCACGGTTATTCACGGTTTCTCACGGATTTTCTTTCTTTTTCTGATAATTAGCTCAGAAAGATGATTAATTCCAATGATAAAAGAGACTTGCTTATGACGGCTAAGTAACTTACTTAGGATAGCTAAGTGACTTGGTTACGATAGCTAAGTGACTTGGTTACGATAGCTAAGTTACTTACTTAGGAATGACGGATGACACTTATGACACTTGTTTTCAGAAAAACTCTCTCACGTAGGCGGGCGGGAAGCTTTTCTGAAAAATTTTTCCTGCCCGCCCGCGTGAAGAAAGTTTTAGAAAACAAGTGTCATAAGTGTCACTGGTGTCACCAAGAACCTTTTCTGCCTTTTAGCAATACTCTTCCTTAAACCACAGACGATAGACCGGATCAACAAATACAAAATCAGCTTTCTGCTTCTCTATGATATCCTTGTTCTGAAGAATCTTCTTGTTCTTAACTATCGTATTGGGATTACCCAGATTATACACCTGCTTCACTGCTTGTGATGAGAAATGCTGCTCACCATCAGCTATCGCCTTGAGCATCTCTATCTGGGTAGAACTGAGATTTTCCGTATCGTTCTGAAACATCGGGGTATTGATGTTCAATACCTGCTTGAGACCAAGAGAGAACACTTCTTCCGTCACCTCAGAAACCGTAAAGCTCCAAATAAAATAGCACAACTGCTGCAGATACCAGGAATGACACTCCACCACATCGCAAATCCTGCTGGCAAAAGATTCTGAAATTCGCTTGCCGGTCTTCTCAAAAGATGATAAGATAAAAGGAACCCAATGCTCCTTGGCTATCTTCTGTATGAAGATGACCTGTCCGAAACGATAGAACGGACTGTTGGAATTGTTGAAGATGTTGAGCATCATATTACGCTTGCTGCCATAAAGGCAATAAGAGGTCAACTGCTGCTGTTGCCATACTGAGCGCATCTTGCCCTCCATATCCTTATATTCCGGGAGATTAGCCAACTGCTGAAATTCATCAATGCACACGATAATCCTGATTCCCTTTTCCTTCGCCAGCAACTCCGGCAATTGGAGACTGCCATATTCTTCTTATTAAATTCGTTTTATCTGCTTTATTACATTCGTACCACCTGCAAATATACAAAAAGTTACCCAAAGGTAACTTACCTTAGGGTAACTTTTAGTAATTATTAGCCAATCTGAGCTGATATCAATATCCCATAAAAATACTATCACCCTATAAAATAAGAAAAAGAACATCCTTTCAGACATCAATGTCCTTAAGTTCGAAATAATTCTTCCCTTAAAGGAATTACTATCTACCTTTAAAGGAAAATGTTTCTAGAGTTAGTAGAAAGTTTCGTTCAACGACGTTGAATCTCCGTTCGCCGACGTTGAATGTAGGTTCAGCGACGCTGAATGTAGGTTCAACGTCGCTGAACGGAACTTTCTTCTAGTCTTAAAAACAATTTCGCCTGTACGGTTGAATAAATTTATCTAATAAAAAACTTATTTCAACCTATGCAGCGGGCACATGATGAGCCTTCCCTCATCATCACGCAAGTGCATACCACTGCCTAGGCAATAGCGGAAGTGGCGGCACTGGGCGCACTCATCCTTGCGCATCCACTCTCGGTTGCGATAAGGGGCAAAACGATGCTGCCACACTTCCATAAAATTATCTTGGTAGATGTTGCCTTGATGATAATTGGAACGGATGCTGGCACAGGCAGAGATGGAGCCATCCACCAAAACGGAACCAACTGTTACGCCGGCTTGGCATGAATAGAAATGATTGCGGATATCGCCCTCGTAATTGCCCATGAAGCCCTCACAGCCGTAGCTGCAATCTATCAAGCCCTCCTTACGAGTAAGCTTGATGAAATCTAAGATGCCACGGTATTCTTCGGGAGTGAGGTGCATATTAGGGTCGGTGGCTGCCCTACCCACTGGGAATACGGCTACGACTCGCCAGTGCTTGACACCTTTATCTATCAGGAATTGCTTGATGGCAGAGAGGTGGGGATAATTGCGACGATTCACACAGGTGAGGATGTCAAACTTAATCTCTGGATGAGCCACCAGCATATTTATCGCCTGCGAAACCATATCGAAGCTATACTTGTTGCCTCGCATCCAGTTGTGCTCCTCGCCCAAGCCATCCATACTGATGGTCATGGCATGGAGACTAGCACGGAGCAAATCATTGAATTTCTGAGGAGTAAGATATAGGGCATTGGTCACCATACCCCAAGGGAAACCTTTCTGATAGATGGCTGCGCCACACTGGGCAATGTCTTCACGCATCAAGGGTTCGCCACCCGTTACGATGACAAACACTTGATGAGGATCGGTATGCTGCCTGATGTTGTCTAGTACTCGCAAGAAGTCTGCCAGAGGCATGTCTTGCTGCCCTGCCTTCACCTTGCAGTCGCTTCCGCAATGGCGGCAATGCAGGTTGCAGCGCAGGGTACACTCCCAGAAGAGTTGGCGCAAAGGATACTCCTTCACCTTCTGCTGATAGAGTTTTCTCCCAATCTCCAATGCCAAGCGACGGCGAAGGGATAAAGATTCTGGATCTGTCATACGACTACTTCTTTTTCTTCATCTTGCCATTGGCAGTAACCTCAAAAGAACCCCAATCCCAAGTTCCTTCACCTTTTCCCACTTGCTCTACAGTGATATTTTCCGACTTGATAGTATCCGTGGCAAATTCACCACCATTGGCTCCACCATCTACATCTTCGAGAATCACTTTCAGCCGTTTCTCTTTATGAACCCAGTCGATGGTGCCATCCATGCTCTTTTCCTTGGTAACATAATCACCCTTGCTGTCGGTATAAGCTGAGTCCATTCGATAACTCCCTGCATTACCATAGTCCTCCACCACTACCGCCTTGATGCCTTTGATAGGGGTGCCATCTTCGGCAGTAACATTACCTTTAACATGAAAAGAACTAGTTGGAGAGCCATACAAACAAGGTTCATCAATCTCACTACCGCAAGAAGAGAATCCCAGCAGCGACAAGAGTGTGGCTGCCAAAGCATTGTACCAATGCAAAAACTTCACTTTCATAATCTTCCCTTTTATATTAGTTATACTTCTACCAAGGAAACGCAATAAAAGGAAAATATCCCCTCTGTGATGGGGATATTTAACCTTTTTTATCCGTTCTAGAGAGCATTTTATCTACCCAGCAGAATTTTCTTGATGTCGTTGAGCTTATTCAATGCCTCCACCGGGGTGAGGTTGTTGACATCCAGACCCAGGATCTCATCACGAATCTGGCTCAATACTGGGTCGTCCAGCTGGAAGAAACTCAGCTGAACTCCCTCCTTAGGCTCATCCAGATGCTGCACGTTCGGCTTGCCGGCACCGCCTACCCCGGCATTATCCTGCTCCAACTGCTTCAGAATATCGTTGGCACGGTTCACGATGCTGCGAGGCATACCGGCTATCTCTGCCACATGAATACCGAAGGAATGCTCGCTGCCACCCGGCTCCAGCTTGCGCAGGAAGATGACCTTGCCATCCACCTCCTTCACACTCACGTTGAAGTTCTTGATGCGAGGGAAATTCTTCTCCATCTCATTTAGCTCATGGTAGTGAGTGGCAAAGAGGGTGCGAGCCTGCGCCTTCTTGTGCTCATGAAGATATTCCACGATAGCCCAGGCGATGCTGATGCCATCGTAGGTAGAAGTTCCACGACCCAACTCATCGAAGAGCACCAGCGAACGGGGCGACACATTGTTCAGGATGTTGGCAGCCTCCGTCATCTCCACCATAAAGGTAGATTCGCCCAGCGAAATGTTGTCGCTGGCTCCCACACGGGTGAAGATCTTATCCACCAGACCCACCCTTGCACTCTCGGCAGGAACAAAGCAGCCCACCTGAGCCAGCAGCACGATGAGCGCCGTCTGGCGGAGCAAGGCTGATTTACCCGCCATGTTAGGACCGGTAATCATCATCACCTGCTGCTTCTCGGTATCGAGCAACACATCGTTTGGCACGTATCGCTCGCCCAGCGGCAATTGGGTTTCTATCACAGGATGGCGGCCCTGCTTGATATCCAGTATCTGCGAATCATCAATAACCGGGCGCACATAGCGGTTCTCATCCGAAGCCTTGGCAAAAGAGAGGAGACAGTCCATACGGGCGATGAGGTTGGCATTGATCTGAATCTGAGGGATATATTCCTGCATGGCAGCAATCAACTCATTGAAGAGTCGTGCCTCCAGAATCAGGATTTTCTCATCGGCACCGAGAATCTTCTCCTCGTATTCCTTGAGTTCCTGGGTAATATATCGCTCGGCTTGCGCCAGCGTCTGCTTGCGGATCCACTCCTCAGGCACCTTGTCCTTGAAGGTGTTGCGCACTTCCAGATAATAACCGAATACATTATTATATCCTACCTTCAGACTGCTGATGCCCGTCTTCTCTATTTCCCGCTCCTGAATCTTCAGAAGATAATCCTTGCCATGACGGCTGATGGCACGAAGGTCATCGAGTTCTGCGTTATAGCCATCGGCTATCACATCACCCTTGTTGACAAGCTGAGGCGGATCAGGCTGAATCTCCCTGGCGATGCGGTCCTTCAGGGTTTCGCATACGTTGAGCTGCTCGCCCACTCGCTTCAGGGCATCGTTCTTGGCATGCTGACAAGCTACCTTGATGGGCTGGATGGCTTCAAGTGCATTCTTCAACTGCACCACCTCGCGAGGCGATACTCTGCCCACGGCTACCTTGGAAATGATACGCTCCAGGTCGCCGATGCGATGAAGCTGGTCGTCGAGAAGCTGACGGAACTCCGGCTCCTTGAAGAAATACTCCACGATGTCGAGGCGCTCGTTGATAGGACGCACATCCTTCAGTGGGAATACAAGCCAGCGGCGGAGCATTCGTCCGCCCATTGCCGTTACTGTCTTGTCGATGACGTTGAGCAGAGACAGACCGTCGTCCTGCATCGGAGCCACCAGCTCCAGACTTCGGATGGTGAATCGGTCCATGCGCACGAACTTATCCTCTTCGATGCGCGAAAGCGCCGTGATATGGTTGATCTGCGTATGCTGGGTAATCTCCAGATACTGCATGATGGCACCGCTGGCGATGACACCATTCTTGAGATGTTCCACACCGAAGCCTTTCAACGACTTGGTCTTGAAATGTCCCAGGAGTTTCTGCATCGCCGTCTGCTCGGTGAAAACCCAGTCATCGAGTTCGAAAGTGCAATATTTGGTACCGAAGTATTTTTCGAAATCATTCTTTCGGGCACGGTCGTAGAGCACCTCTTTCGGCATGAAGTTACCCATCAGTTTCTCTACATAATCATAGGTTCCCTCGCCGGTAAGGAACTCACCGGTAGAAATATCGAGGAAGCTTACGCCGCAGGAAGTCTTACCGAAGTGGATGGCTGCCAGGAAGTTGTTCTCCTTGTAGTTGAGCACGTTGTCGCCCATCGCCACACCCGGTGTAACGAGTTCGGTGATGCCACGCTTCACCATCTTGTCCATCTGGCTCAATCCCTTCTTGCCCTTGATTTCCAGGCGTTTCTTCTTCGGGTCTTCCAACTGGTCGCATACGGCAACTCGCTTTCCTGCCCTGATGAGTTTAGGCAGGTAAGTATCGAGTGCATGATGAGGGAATCCCGCCATCTCGATGCTGCCCGTAGCCCCACCGTTGTTTCTTCGGGTCAGGGTGATGCCGAGAATACGGGAAGCCTCCACCGCATCTTCGCAGTAAGTTTCGTAGAAGTCGCCACAACGGAAAAGCAGCAATGCCTCGGGATGCTTGGATTTCATCTCGAAGAATTGTCGCATCATCGGCGTAAGACCTTTGTTATCGTTTGCCATTATCTTAATTTTCTTATGTTTGCCTTTATATTTTGTTAGAATTGCAAAAATAAGAAAAAAAGGGGGAATCAACAAAGGATTTAATCTATTTTTAAACTTTTCCCCCATAAAACAGAAAAAGTGCTCCCTTGCATCCCTGCAAGAAGAGCACTTATCCGATGAATTACATGAATACACAAGTGTGTAAATATCTTATTTCTTAGCTTTAATTACGAAGCTGAAGCAGCGGTCCTGATAGTGCATGCGGTACTTCTCCATTGGCGAAGAACCCCAACTGTCAATACAACCCAGACCAAACTGGCGCTGCTGGATGTGCAACTGCACGAGACCCTTTTCTACCAGGTCGCCGCTGTGCTGTCCCCAGGCATGCTCCTTCTCGATACCTGCATCCAAATCCTCTACCAGATAAGGGATGGCGCTGCACTCCATAGGAGCATAGCCCTCGAAGGTGATACCCTTACCGGTGGTTGGGTTGAAGATAGAGAAGTAGCGGATGTCTGTATGGTTACCGCTCTCCTGTGGACGAACGTATGGATAATACTCGTCCTTCACGTTAGCCTCATACTTTCCGATGAAAGATGAAGAATGACGGTCGATGTAGTTCTCCTCCGGACCTCTACCATAGTACTCCAACTTAGAGAAAGAAGCAGGCATCTGCAACTGCATGCCGTAGCGGAACAGATCAGCTACCTTTGCCTCCTTGTCTGTTGTCATCTTCTCGGTAACTGTCACTTCACCAGCCGCATTGATACGGTAGCGGAGCATCAGTTCAGCCTTCACCTCAGGCATTTCGAAATTGGCTGTCAGCACTACGCTGTCCTTGCTCTCACTCTTGTCGAATGACTTCAGGTTCATCTGAGGATTCTTCCAGACTCTCATCTTCTTCTGGAGAGAAGCACCGTAGTCGTTGTCGGTAGGAGCACGCCAGAACTCTGGAGTCATGCTCTCACGGAACTTCAACATTGGTTCGCCATCCACATCGAGGTAATCAATCATACCGGTCTTCTTGCCGATGGTAACCGACATTCTCTCTGCAGAAACCTTCACATAGCTGTTGGTCTCCTCAACCTCAATCTTGCTGCCGGTGTTGGCAGGAGCATCTACCTTGTCGAACTCATATCCGTTGAGCACAATCTGCTGGCGAGCCATCACCTGCCCCTTGTCAACCAGCGGCTGGCTTCCATCGCTTGCAAAGGCAAAGTTGATGGTGATTTCCTCTGTAGCGTGCTCAGCCTCAGCTTTTTCGATGGCACTCTTCAGCGCCTCGCTCTTTACCAGCTTGGTTGCCTGTGGAGCAATGCCCTTGGTATCAGGAATCGCAATGGAAGTCAACTTCACGCCGTTGGCAAAGAGGGTAGCTGTCAGGCTCAGGTCATCGATATTCTTGAAGAAATTCTCGTTATAGACATTGAAAGAACCGTTCTCTGCATCAAAATCCTTGATCCAGACGTTCTGAAGAACATACTGAATTTCATACGCATGAGGATTCAGACGGCGGTTAGGCGCGATGATACCGTTGCAGTTGAAGTTGTAGTCACTGGCCGGATAGCGGCCGTAGTCGCCACCATAAGTAAAGATTTCCTTACCGGTGATAGGACTCTTGTCGCGCAGACCCTGGTCAACGAAGTCCCAGATGTAACCACCCTGGTACTTAGGATACTTGCGAATCAGGTCCCAATACTCCTTGAAACCACCCTCAGAGTTACCCATGGCGTGAGCATACTCACACTGGATATATGGCTTGGTACCGTTGCTCTTGCAATAGCTCTCGCTTTCCTCGTAACCGATGTACATCGGACAGTAGATATCTGTCTTGCTGTCATATCCGCCACGTTCATATTGTGCAGGGCGGGTCTTATCGCACGCCTTCACCCAGTCGTAAGCCTTCTCGAAGTTGACGCCGTAGCCGCCCTCATTACCCAGACTCCATACGATGACGGAAGGATGATTGATGAGCGGCTTCACATTGCCCTCGTTGCGCTCGATGTGAGGCACGATGTACTCAGGGAACTTGGCGAGCGACTTCTCTTCATATCCCATACCATGAGATTCGAGATTTGCCTCAGCGGTGATGTAGATACCGTATTCATCACAAAGGTCATACCAGCGAGGATCACATGGATAGTGGCTGGTGCGAACGGCGTTGATGTTCAACTGCTTCATGATCTTGATATCCTGGATCATGCGCTCCAGGCTCACCACGTATCCACCGTCCGGATCCATCTCGTGGCGGTCGGCACCCTTCACCAGCACAGGCTGTCCGTTAACGAGCAACTGTGCGTTCTTGATTTCCACGTTGCGGAATCCCACTTTTTGCGGAATCACCTCAGCGGCGCCCTGCTTGTTCTTCAGGGTGATATATGCCTTATATAAGTAAGGAGTCTCAGCCGTCCAGGCATTTACCTTTGGCACCTTGATGACGCCCTGTGCACCTGTAGCCTGTGCAATCTGCTTGCCATCCTTATCACACAAGGTGATGGCAACGTCTGTCTTTCCTCCCTTCAAGGAAACCTTGTAGTTCAACACACCATCCTGGTAGTTGTTTTCCAAGGCAGCGTTCAGACGGATGTCAGCAGCATGCAGTTTCGGACGCGCATAGAGATACACCTCACGGGCGATACCCGTTAATCGCCAGAAGTCCTGATCCTCGAAATAAGAACCATCGCACCATCGCATCACCTGCATGGCAATAAGGTTCTTTCCCGGCTTGAGATATTTAGAGATGTTGAACTCGGCAGCCACCTTGCTGTCCTCGCTGTATCCCACGTACTTGCCGTTCACCCAGAGAGTCAGGTTACTGGTGGCAGAACCCACGTGGAAATATACATCCTTCCCCTTCCAGTCCTTAGGAAGCTCGAACGTACGGCGATAAGAACCCGTATAGTTGTTGAGCTCGCTGATATAAGGAGGGTTCGGGTCAAACTGAGTTGCCCAGGCATATCCGATGTTCTTATAGGTAGCATCACCATATCCGTTCAACTCAAACAAACCAGGCACAGGGAAATCCTTCCACTGTGAGTCATCATACTTCAGAGCAAAGAAGTTGGCAGGACGCTTGTTGTGGTCCTTCACGAAATTAAACTTCCACATACCTTCCATGGAAAGGTAGTTGGCCGACTTCTTCTTATCAAAACTCTGCGCCTTCTCCAAATTCTCGAATGCGAAGAAATTGGCGCGTCGAGGCTCTCGGTTCTGCTGATTGATGTTCACATTCTGCCAGCGAGACTCACTCTGAGCCAGCGCCCCACTGCTCATCGAAAGCAGGGCAAGGCAAAGTGATACATTTGCGATGGTTCTGATATTCATATTCCTAATCAGTTATTGATATTACTTCTTAACTCCTTTAACTTCTTAATTCAATTATTTGTGGAAATACTGAGTTCCCTCTACTGCTGTGAACTTCTTCTGATTATCCTTGCGCATTTCGAGGTTGAGGTTGCTCCACCAAGATGGCCATCCACCAACGATATTGCAGAGATAAACGAACTTCACTGGATGCAGACCCTTAGCCAGAGCTACAGCATTGTCGCTGTTGGTACCAGCCTTTACGGCACCCTCATTGTTGATCACGAGCTTGTTGTCGATCCAAACCTGCTCCATGCGTGAAGAGAGATAGTAAACGCCATCCTCAGGAACATTGATGAATCCCTCAGCAATCGCACCATAGTTGTTGGCACCACGCAGGGTAGCAGCATCGTCTGGCTGGCTCACCTTCATCTTATTCAGGTTGGTAACAGTACCGCAGTCCTGCCACTCAGCATCAGCAAAATCCAACTGGTTTACCTTCAAATAATTACCCTTGATACGGCGCAGCTGCAAGCCAGCCTTGGTATCGCTTACATTCACAGCAGGAGCATAGTTCTGCTTCTCTACGTCGATGGTTCTCACCTTGCTCATCTTTCCAGAAGGCAATACGGTAGCAATCTTGATGATCATATTGCCGCTCACCTTGATAGGCTCGGTATAGACAGCAGAAGTTGGAGTTGGAGTAGTACCATCCAAGGTATAGACCATCTTCATCGGACGTGAAGTCTGGAAGGTAACTACGGTATCCTTGGTAATCACTACCTTGTCGCAAGAACCGTATGGCTGCTCAGGCAATGGGATATGATAACGTACGTGGCGCTCATCCAGGCGGACACTGTTGGCATCTACACGGCGGGCGAAGTCTGTGAAGTTCTTCTTCTTGGCTGGTGACCATGCAATCTCAGCGAGAGCGAGAGAGCGAGGATACATCTGATACTCCATCTTGGCATTGGTGTACATATACTCCGACCAGTTGTTGCACTGCACACCGAGGATATGCTTCTCCAGTCTCAGAGACTTGATGGTATCAGGCACAGGCTCATAGTTATATGTTCTAGAGAGATAAGCAGGAGCACTAGGAATAGTAACCGGCTCAATCTTGTAGTCGCCCTGATAATGGTCGAGATACAAACCGCCGCTACCAGGAGTCATGATTACGTCATGCTTCTGCAAAGCAGCCGAAATACCTCCGGATGTACCACGCCAAGACATCACGGTAGCCTCAGGGCTCAAACCACCTTCGAGGATTTCATCCCAGCCGATGATCTTTCTGCCGTACTTAGCCAGCATCTTTTCCATGCGCTTGATCACGTAGCTCTGGAGTCTTTCCTCAGCAGAGTGCTTGCCGTCAGCCTGCAAGCCTTCAGCCTCGATGCGCTTCTGGCAGGCAGGACAGTTCTTCCAGCTGGTCTTAGGGCACTCGTCGCCACCGATGTGGAAATACTTGCCAGGGAAGAGAGGCACCACCTCGCGAACGATATCCTCCAGGAAGCGGAACATATCTTCCTTACCCGGACACATCACGATATCCTCAACACCCCAAACCATTCTAGGAGTCCACTGCTCGCCCTTGCAGGAGAGAGATGGATAAGCAGCGATTGCTGCCATCATGTGGCCAGGAAGGTCGATTTCAGGAATCACGGTGATGTAGCGCTTGGCTGCATAATCCACGATGTCCTTGATTTCCTCCTGTGTATAGAAACCGCCATAGGTAGAACCGTCACCCTGGAGGCGATAGCCGCCGATGGAAGTCAGCTCAGGATATTTCTTGATTTCGATACGCCAGCCCTGGTCCTCAGTGAGGTGGAAGTGCATGGTGTTTACCTTGAACATAGACATGATGTCGAGCTGCTTCTTCACGTTTTCTACGGTGATAAAGTGACGGCATGGATCGAGATGGAAGCCACGGTAGCCGAAGCGAGGAGCATCCTGGATGTCACAGCACTGAGCCACCCACTTCACGCCACTCACCTTGGTAGCGCTCTCCACCTGTGCAGGCAAGAGCTGCATGAAGCTCTGCATACCATAGAAAGCACCCTTTCCGGTCTTTGCCTTGATTACTACGCCCTTGCTGGTAACAGTAAGGCGATAGCCTTCCTCAGCCATCTTCATGGAAGGAGAAATCTGGATAGAGATATTTCCCTTCTTGCCGCCTACGGTTACATCATAGCCGGTAGATGCCTTCAGCTTATCAGCCATATACTCTGCGATGTTCTTGCCATCCGCAGTCTGATAAGAGATCACTACCTTTTGAGGCAATACAAACTCACCCTTCTGCACCTGTGTTTTCACTGGCACAGGGATAATATTAATATCTGCAGCTACAGCCTGAGTTGAGACTCCCCCCAACATCGCTGCGCAAGCTGCCAACGAACCTAAGAATTTGTTGATTTTCTTCATATAAAGTTGAATATTGTGTTAGTTGCAATGATTGCCTCCCAGCTTTTTTGCGGCTGGAAGGCAAAGTAGATATATATTAATGTTAGTTAGAAACCTCGATAATAATATCTTTTATTTTTAGTTGAATACTTAATAAAATATTTTATTTTGCAAAGATACGTCTTTTATTAATTAGTTCCATCATTTTTAGGTTAATAAATCTAAAAGGCTTTTATTTTTTTAGTTTATTGACAAGAAGCGGCTATTAATAAGTGTCGTTTTTACCATTATATCAATCAGTTATGGCTACATAGGGTTTATCTGTTGCTGAAATGATTGCAGATAAAATCACTCTTATGTCTCTATATATAAATAGGTATAATACTAAATCACGAAGCGCCGAAGAGGAAATTTGCATAAAAATAGCCCAAATTAAGTTTTATTAACTCACAAATCATTGTACCAAACTTAAAAAAGAGTATCTTTGCAACAAAAAAATTTTAGTTATGGCTAAAGACATAATAAAATATATTAAGAACATCAACCGAAAACCTTCTGTTCCTAGACGACTACTAGAGCAGTTCATAGCAAAGGGTGCTTCTACCATACCTGAATTATCAAAGGGTATAGGGGTGAGCCTCCCGACAACGACGAACGCTCTGAATGAACTGATGGGACAGGGACTTGTCAGGGAGATCGGAAAGAAAGCCGATTCCGCTGGCCGAATCCCGATGGTTTACGACCTGGAACCTACCGCAGGTTACTTTGTTGGTGTGAACCCGGAAATGGACTGCCTCGCTTTGGCAGTGAGCGACTTCTGCGGCAATCTGATCACAGAGAAGCAGAAAGTTCCTTATGTGTATGAGAATACGCCTGAGAGCCTTGCCGAGATGGGAAAGATTATTAATGTCTTTATCGACAATCTACCTATTAAAAGAGAAGAAATCCTGGAAGTTTGCGTGAACGTAGCCGAACGAGTGAGACCTATGGAAGGAAGAGCTTACAATATGTTCACGTTCCTGGAAGATCCTCTGGCTGAGAAGCTCACAGAGCTGTTGGAACTTCCAACCTGCATCGAGAACGATTCCCGCAGTATGACCTACGGAGAGTTTATCAAAGGATGCTGTAAAGGTAAGAAAGATGTCATCTTCGTCAACGTATGCTGGGGTTTGGGCATCGGAATCATCATCGACGGCAAGCTGTACTACGGCAAGTCGGGATATTCTGGAGAGTTCGGTCACATGACCGCCTACAACAACAACATCATCTGCCACTGCGGCAAGATTGGCTGCGTGGAGACAGAAGTATCGGGCAGAGCACTCAAGAGAAAACTAACGGAGAATATCCTGGCAGGCAAGCCATCCATTCTCTCGGACAAGGTACTCAAGCAGAAAGAGGAGCTTACGCTGGAAGACATCATGGATGCCATCGCTAAGGAAGATGTACTGAGCCTCGCCACCCTGCAACACATCGCAGATGAGTTGGGCAAGCAACTGGCAGGCATCATCAACATATTCAACCCAGAGATGCTGGTCATCGGCGGAGAAATGTCTGTCACAGGCGATTATCTCACCCTGCCAGTGAACATGGGAATCAAGAAGTATTCGCTCAACGTCATGAACGAAGATTCACAAATCGTCACTTCTGAGCTGAAAGACCAGGCCGGTGTCATCGGAGCGTGTCTGATAGCTCGACAGAAGTTGCTTACAATATAAAACCTATCACGACTAGCGGCATCCGCATCGTCTTAGGCGGTGCAGAATAGGTGCCCATATATCAACATTATCCGCTGCATTCTAGCTTTCAGCTTGATGACAAAAAATGCAAATATTACTACACCTATATGAGAACAATTTAAAATGACCTATGACACAAAGGGGCAAATTGTTATTTTGCAGCAAATCTGAGTTCAAAGTTACTTCCTTGTAAGGGGGTAATGATATGAATTACGAGGGGCGCGCCAACCAATGGCGCCCCCTCTTTCTAAAGACAACAACAAAGCTAAAAAAAATAGCTAACAATCATATAAGACTACTCCAGAAGAAGTAGCTGATGATAATAAATGAAATAAACCAATAATATATATTAGTCCTATGAACAAAAGAGCAAATTTGTATTTTTGCAGCGCTGTTGGGTGCTATGTCACCACTAAGCACTGTCACTGCATTGGCAGCTCAGAGCAATTCAGCAATTGCAACCGCTACCCAGCAGCAAAACTCATGTAAAGGTACAGTAAAGGACGCTTCAGGCGAGCCTATCATTGGTGCTACCATCCGTATCGATGGCAAGACCGGCGGTACTGTGACCGACCTTGATGGTAACTTCGTCCTTAACAATTTAGCTAAGGGCGCTAAGCTCACTATTACTTACGTAGGTTACAAATCCCAGACAATCACTTGGAACGGAACTCCATTAGACATCACTTTGCAAGACGACGCCAACGTACTCGAGGAGACTGTTGTCATCGGTTACGGTACAGTAAAGAAGGCAGACTTGGCAGGTTCTGTTGCTGTGATGGAAGGCAAGAGCTTCAAGGATCAGCCGGTTGCACGTGTTGAGGATGCCCTCAACGGTCGTATGTCTGGTGTACAGGTTATGTCTAGCGGCGTACCTGGTGGTTCCATGAAGATTCGTGTCCGTGGTGCCAGCTCAGTAAACAAGAGCAACGACCCTCTCTACGTAGTAGATGGTATCGTTCGCGAGACAGGTCTTGAGGGTATCAGCCCTGAAGATATCCAGAGCATTCAGGTATTGAAGGATGCTTCTTCTACCGCTATCTATGGTGCCCGCGGTGCCAATGGTGTTGTAATGGTACAGACCAAGAGCGGTAAGGCAGGTGCACCCCAGGTTACCTTCGACGGCAGCTTCGGTTTCTCTAACGCTTACAACATCCCAGAGGTAATGGGTACCAAGCAGTATGCACAGGCTTTGGTTGACCACAAGGGTGTGGCTCAGAGCGCTGTACAGGATTATTTGAATGGTACCAAGCCAGGTATCGACTGGATGGATCAGTTGCTCCAGACAGGTATTACTCAGAACTATAAGGTTGCCTTGTCACAGGGTAACGAGAAAACACAGACTTACTTCTCTGCCAACTTGATGGATCAGAAGGGTGTAATCGTTGACACCAAGTCTAGACGTTACGCTATCAAGGCAAACATTCATAATAAGGTATTCGACTGGTTGGAGTTGACCGCCGACCTCAACCTTGCTCAGACAGACAACTCAGGTGCTGGCTTCGCTCAGAACCAGTCTAACCCAATCTGGGTAGGTTTGAACTACTCTCCTACCATGGAGATGATGGCTGCCAACGGCAAGTACAACCTGGACCCATACAACAACATCCAGAACAACCCTTACGGTATTCTCCACGACAGCCAGAACGATCGCAAGCGTACTATGGTTACTGGTCACGTTGACTTGAAGTTCAACCTTCTCAAGGGCTTGACCTTCACCACCACCAACGGTATCGACTATAACGATTACAAGTGGTACAGCTTCACATCTACCAAGGTGAACGCAGCAGGTAACAACATGGGCAACAACGATGCTACCGTTACCGCTTTGCAGTCAACCAACAACTTGACTTACAGCAACAAGTGGGGTGATCACGGTTTGACAGCAACAGGTGTATGGGAAGTTACCTCTAACGAGGTTCGCCGCATGGGTATGTCAGGTACAGGTATTGCTCACGAGCAGTTAGGCTACTGGAACATAGCAGATGCAGCTTCCAAGACTCCTAGCAACGGTTACAGCAAGTGGACCATGCTTTCAGGTGTAGCCCGCGTTATGTACAACTACGCAGACCGTTATATGTTGACCGGTACCTTCCGTGCGGATGGTTCCAGCCGTTTCACCAACAAGAAGTGGGGTTATTTCCCATCAGCAGCTGCAGCTTGGACCATCTCTAACGAGAAGTTCTGGGAGCCAATCAAGGATGCAGTAGAGTACTTGAAGATCCGTGCCAGCTACGGTATCATCGGTAACCAGGATATCTCTCCATATTCTACTCTCGGTTCATTGGGTACAACCGGTTTCACATACGGTACCAATCAGTCATATACAGGTTACTGGGCAAATGGTCTTGCTACACCTGACCTGACCTGGGAGAAGGTTCACCAGTTTGACCTCGGTGTTGACCTCGGTTTCTTCGGCAACCGCTTGAACATCAGCTTAGACTACTTCGACAAGAAGACCAAGGATGCCCTCCTGACCACATCAGCTCCAGGTTACCTGGGCGGTACATCTTACTGGGTAAATGCCGGTGAGGTAAGCAACAAGGGTATTGATGCAACCATCAATGCACAGATTATCCAGACCAAGGATTGGTCATGGTCATCAACCTTGAATGCCAGCTACATCAAGAACGAGGTAACCAAGTTGACAGCAGATTCTCCTATCCTCTATGGTACCAGCCCTTCTCCAGGTACTGTTGACCCATGTACCATCATCAAGGAAGGTGAGGCTATCGGTACATTCTACGGCTTCAAGTGGGCTGGTTTGCAGAAGAACGACAAGGGCGAGTGGATTGATACCTATTACACAGCAGACGGTGGAACTACCGCTACTCCAGATGCTTCAAAGGACCGCTTCGTATTAGGCCGTTCAAACCCAGACGTTACATTGGGCTGGAACAACAACGTCAGCTACAAGAACTGGGACTTCAACGTATTCTTCAACGCAGCCTTCGGAGCTAAGCGTTTGAATATGGTACGTTACGCCATGAACTCAATGGTAGGTGCCTCTATGTTCGTAACCGATAAGGATTACTTCAACAACATCGGAATCACCATGCCAACAGTAGGCGCAGAGAACAAGACATACGGTAACTCAGACAAGTGGTTGGAGAATGCAGATTACCTGCGTTGCGAGAATATCAGCATTGCTTATACATTCCCACGCAGCGTGACAAAGATTGCAGACATCCGTCTCTCTCTCTCAGCTCAGAACCTCTTCACCATTACCGGCTATAAGGGTATCGACCCAGCTGGTGCATCATTCAGTGATAATGGTGTTGACCGTGATAACGGTTTGGATATGGGTGCTTACCCTAATCCTCGTACCATCACAATGGGCGTACGTGTAAACTTCTAACTTCAATCATCTAAAATCTGAAATAATTATGAGAACTAGAAAATTATTATATATGGGTTGTCTCATGGCAGCATCCTTGCTTACCTTCTCTTCTTGTGGAGACTTCCTGGATGAGGAACCTAAGGGACAGTTGACCCCAGATAACTTCTTCAATAGCGAAGATGACCTGACAGCAAGTGTTAATGCGCTGTATGACCGAGTAAACCAGACACAGAGCTGGACCAACCCTATGTACCCACAGTGGCAGGGTGATGATATCACAGCCAACCCTGGTTCTAACAAGCAGGCTTGTGCTGCCCTCGATGCTTTTGCATCTGATGGTGCCAACAAGGGTGTAACTGACGCCTGGAACCAGCACTATTCTGTAATCAAGGCTGCCAACCTGATTACTGAAAGTGCAAGCAAGGCTCCTGTTGCTCAGGATAAGATTGATGTAGCTTTGGGTAATGCACACTTCTGGCGTGCATACGCTTACTACTATCTGGTACGTGTATTTGGTCCTGTGCCATTGATTACCGGTACCGACGTTTCACAGTTGGAGGTTGCTCCATCTAGTGTAAAGGATGTATATGAACTGATTGTTTCAGACTTGAAGGCAGCCGTTAACGAGCTTCCTACCAAGTATGAGAAGGAACCTAGCCGCTTGTTCGGTGTGGATGTCTGGACAACCAAGCAGGCTGCACAGGCTACCCTGTCAGCAGTTTACATGTCTATGGCTGGTTACCCACTCAATATGGGTACAGAGTACTACAAGCTCGCTGCAGAGCAGGCTAAGTCTGTCATCGACAACAATGGTTCTTACGGTTTCATCCTGAACCCAGAGTGGAAGGATGTTTACTCTATGGGTAACAACTACAACATGGAGACCGTGCTTGGTATCAACAACGATGCTCGTGGTTGGTGGGATCATGATTCAGAGCTTTCTTCCTGCTGCCGTTTCGAAGGTCTCGGCGATGGTGGCTGGGGTGATGCCTGGGGTGAAATCGCATTCTGGAAGAGATTCCCAGAGGGAGCTCGTAAGGATGCTATCTACGCTCCTAAGGTTACATTCCAGGATGGAAACACTATTACTAAGGCTGTAGATTGGTGGGCACTGAAAGAAGATGGAAAGACTCCTGAGGTTGAGGCTTATCACCCAATGTTCTGTATCTACACCTGTAACTCAGATGAGAATGGCAACATGCTCCGTCAGGCTTACGATTACCTGGCTCCTAACTGGGGTGGAATGGTCAACGACCGCCGTCACAACCTCATCCGTTACTCTGAGATTCTTCTCTGGTATGCTGAGAGCGCAGCTCGCTCTGGTGGCGACTTGGCTAAGGCTAAGGATTGCCTCCGTCAGGTTCGTAGCCGTGCCGTAAACGATGTTGAGAACGTTACTTTGAGCGATGGTACTACCGTGAAGATTGCTGATATGAATGCAGAGCAGCTGGCTGAGGCTTGCTACATTGAGCACGGATGGGAAGTTGCCGGCAACTGGGTATCAATGGTTACACGTCGTTCTGACGAGCTTCGTATGGACGAGTTGAAGAAGAACTTCGACTACCGCGTAACCAATGCTCCTCTCGTAGTAGCAAAGCAGGATGGCAAGACCTATACTGCTAAGGAAAGTGTAACTGTTTCAGGTTCTTGGTCTGAGGATAGAATTTACTGTCCTTATCCAACAACAGATGTTGAGAAGAACCCTAACCTGAAGAGATAAAAGCTTACTAGGTTTGTTTATTATAAGAATAACTCAACTGTTTCTCTTGAAGAAATAGTAGTGTTTAGGTTAAATCAAAGAGGGTGCGCCAACCGATGGCGCCCCCTCTTTTTGGCATTTTATCAACCTCTACTATCTTTATCAACAATTCATTCATTATTAACGATATATCACCAGAATCATGATGAATAACAACCGAAATCAACTCAATCGTTCATTACTGGCATTCGCTGCCTTGCAGGTAATGCCGCTGTCGCTCTTCGCTCAGGGAGAACGACCAAACATCTTGTACATTATGTGTGATGACCATGCCATGCAAGCCATCAGCGCATACGGTAGTCCAATCTCCAAATTGGCACCAACACCTAACATCGACCGCCTAGCTGAAAGGGGAATGAAATTCAACGAGGCTTTCGTGGAGAACTCTCTCTCTACTCCAAGCCGTGCGTGCCTGATGACAGGTCTTTACAGTCACCAGAACGGACAGCGTCAGCTTGCCGAGGGTATCGACTCTACCAAGACCTTCTTCTCAGAACTGCTGCAGGGGGCAGGCTATTCTACTGCCGTAGTGGGCAAGTGGCACATGTCCTGCAGTCCGAAGGGATTCGACTACTATCATGTTCTGGATGACCAGGGTCAGTACTACAATCCAACCTTCGCTTCTACCGGCCAGTACGGTAACTTCAAGCAGGAGATGGGCTACGCCACCGACCTCATCACCGACCATGCCATCGAGTACCTGAACAACCGCGACAAGAACAAGCCATTCTGTCTGCTGGTTCACCACAAGGCACCTCACCGTCTCTGGATGCCTAACACCAAGTATGTAAGCAAGTATGCCAACGTCAACTTCCCGTTGCCAGAGACTTTCTGGGATGATTACGAGACCCGTGGTTCTGCAGCATCTACCCAGAAGATGTCTATCGACAAGTATATGGAGATGGTACGCGACCTGAAGGTTCCTGAGATGTACGATCCTTCTACTCCAGAGGGTAGAGATTCCTATGCCGGACTGATGGGCGAGATGAACCGCATGACTCCACAGCAGCGTGCCATCATCGATGCCTACTACATGCCAAGAAACCGTGAGTTCCTGAGCAAGAACCTGACAGGCAAGGAGTTGATCGAGTGGAAATACCAGAACTACATCCGCGACTACATGGCTGTTATCGCATCGGTAGATGAGAGCGTGGGTAGACTGTTGGATTACCTCGACAAGAACAATCTCTCAGACAACACCATCATCGTCTATACATCCGACCAAGGATTCTACATGGGCGAGCACGGCTGGTTCGACAAGCGATTCATGTACGAGGAGTCATTCCATACACCGCTCATCATCAGCTATCCTAAGCACATCAAGGAGGGAAGCGAGTGCAACCAGATGGTTCAGAACATCGACTTCGCTCCTACCTTCCTCGACCTGGCTGGTTTGCAGAAGCCTAAGTACATGCCTGGCACTTCACTCCAGCCTCTGTTTGCCGGAGCGCCTGTCAAGAAGTGGCGCAAGAGCCTGTACTATCATTATTATGATTACCCTACCTATCACCTTGTCCGCAAGCACGATGGTGTACGCACCGAGCGCTACAAGCTGATTCACTTCTACGGCAAGGGTGGCGAGAGAGCCGTGGTAGAAAACAAGTACCAGGGACAGCCTGGCACAAGAGAGAACAACTGCTTCAATGCCCTCAAGTCTATCAATTACTTCACCGATGATGCCGACATCGACTACTGGGAGTTGTATGATATCAAGAGCGACCCTAACGAGCTGCACAATATCTACGGCAAACCAGGCACTCAGAAGATTGAGAAGGAACTGAAGAAGTTGCTCGCCAACTACCGCAAAAATCTGAAGGTAGATGAATAGATTTTAAAAAACAGAATTTTATGAAGACAAACAAGACAATATGGCTCACTGGGGTAGGCATGATTTGCCTGCCTACCCTGGTGTGCGCCAAGCAGAACGTACAGCAGCCCAACATCCTTTTCATCCTCTGCGATGATATGGGATATGGCGATCTAGCCTGCTACGGTCAGCCTTACATCCATACCCCCAACATCGACCAGATGGCAAGAGAGGGTATGCGATTCACCCAGGCATACGCCGGTTCGCCGGTTTCAGCCCCATCACGGGCTACCATCATGACGGGTCAGCATACCGGTCATACCCACGTAAGAGGCAACAAGGAATACTGGAGAAACGTGCCGATGGTGAAGTATGGAGTAAACGAGGACTTTTCTGTTGTGGGTCAGGAACCTTACGACCCGCAGCATAAGATTCTTCCGGAGATGCTGAAGGACAAGGGTTACCGCACCGGAGTCTTCGGAAAATGGGCAGGCGGATACGAAGGTTCTGCCTCTACTCCAGACAAGCGTGGCGTAGATGAATTCTACGGCTACATCTGTCAGTTCCAGGCCCACCTTTATTATCCCAACTTCCTTAACCGCTACAGCAAGTCACAGGGAGATACCGCTGTGGTAAGAGAAATCATGGAGCAGAACATCCAGTATCCGATGTTCGGCAAGGACTATTTCAAGCGCAACCAGTATTCTGCCCGCATCATCCACGACAAGGCACTGGAGTGGATCGACCGTCAGGACAGTAAGCATCCTTTCGTAGGCTTCCTCACCTATACCCTGCCTCATGCCGAACTGGCTCAGCCGGAGGATTCCATCCTGGAGAACTATCAGAAGAAGTTCTTCGAGGACAAGACCTGGGGCGGACAGGAAGGTTCCCGATACAACGCCGTGGTTCATACCCACGCCCAGTTTGCCGGAATGATTACCCGTCTCGACCAGTATGTAGGAGAAATCTTCGCCAAGCTGAAGGAGAAGGGCCTCGACAAGAACACCGTGGTAATCTTTACCTCGGATAACGGTCCTCACGAGGAGGGCGGAGCCGATCCAAAGTTCTTCGGTCGCGACGGCAAGTTGAAAGGCTTGAAGCGCCAGTGCTACGAGGGCGGCATCCGCATCCCGTTCATCGCCTGGTGGCCGGAGCATATCAAGGCGGGCAGCGTAAATGATACCCAGTTTGCCTTCTACGACCTGATGCCAACCTTCTGCGACCTTGCCGGAATCAAGAACTTCGCCAAGCGCTATACCAACAAGAAGTTGGCTGGCGACGGCTTCGACGGAATCTCCATCGCTCCTACCCTTCTGGGCAAGGATGCCGAGCAGAAGCACCACGACTACCTCTACTGGGAGTTCCACGAGACCGACCAGATTGGCGTGAGAAAGGGCGACTGGAAGATGGTAGTGGTAAAGGGCGAGCCACGTCTCTACAACCTGGCATCGGATATCCACGAAGATCATAATGTAGCGGCAGATCATCCTGAAATCGTAAAGGAACTCCTGGCTGCCATCCAGAAGGAGCACAGAGACAACCAGGATTTCAAGATTACCCTGCCTAAGTTCTAATTCGTAACTCCCTCACTTGTAAAACTTGAAAACATGATGAACGACAACATAGCAACTCCATTTGCCAAGCCCCTGTATGTGATGCTGAAGCCCGCAGGTGCCCATTGCAACCTGGCTTGCAAATACTGTTATTATCTGGAAAAGAACCATCTTTACCAGAACACTCCCCGACATCTGATGACCGACGAGATGCTGGAGCAATTCACCCGGGAGTACATCGAGGCACAGACCATGCCCCAGGTGCTCTTTACCTGGCACGGAGGTGAGCCGCTGATGCGTTCCATCGACTTCTACAAAAAGGCGCTGGCGCTTCAGAAGAAGTACGCCCACGGCAAACAGATAGACAATGTCATCCAGACCAACGGCACCCTCCTCACCGACGAGTGGTGCGAGTTCTTTGCCAAGAACCATTGGCTGGTAGGCATTTCCATCGACGGACCTCAGGAGTATCACGACCACTATCGCGTAACTCCTGCCGGAAAGCCTTCCTGGGTAAAGGTGATGCAGGGCATCAGCCTGCTGAAGAAGCATCGGGTGGAATGGAATGCTATGGCGGTGGTCAATGCCTATAACGCAGAACATCCGCTGGAGTTCTATCATTTCTTCAGAGACAACGGTTGCCAGTACTTGCAGTTTACCCCTATCGTGGAGCGACTCACCGAGCATGAAGACGGTCGCACCCTGGCGAGTCTTGCCGACGACAGGGAGATTCCGCTTGCGGATGCTTCCGTAACCCCGGCACAATGGGGCAACTTCCTCTGCACCATCTTTGACGACTGGGTGCGCCACGATGTGGGTAAGATGTTTGTGGAAATCTTCGACTGCACGCTTGCCAACTGGATGGGTGTGCTGCCGGGCATCTGTGCCTACTCCAAGGAGTGCGGCCATGCGGGCGTGATGGAACACAACGGCGATGTGTATTCCTGCGACCACTTCGTCTTTCCGGAATACAAGCTGGGAAACATCAGGGAGCAGTCGCTCATCGACATGCTTTACGGCGAAAAGCAGCAGGCATTCAGCCGGTTGAAACATACCTCGCTGCCCCGCCAGTGCAAGGAGTGCGATATGGAGTTCGCCTGTCATGGCGAATGCCCCAAGAACCGGTTTGAGAAAGACAAGTATGGAGAGCCGGGACTGAACTATCTCTGTCAGGGATACTACCAGTATTATTCGCATGTGGCTCCCTACATGGACTTCATGAAGCGGGAACTCCTCGCCCAGCGTCCACCAGCCAACATCATGAATGTTTTAAAAAATAACTAGCGATTATCATTATGAACAAGACTTATATCACCATCGCCCTGCTGTCGCCGCTGGCTTGCACGGCTGCGATGGGAGCCAGGAAGGCGAAGGCAAGCAATCAGCAGAAGCCTAACGTCATCATCATCCTTGCCGATGACCTGGGTTATGGCGACCTAGGATGCTATGGTGCCAAAAACGTAGAGACACCGAATGTGGATAAGCTGGCGAAGCAGGGAATCCGTTTCACCGATGCCCACGCCATCGCCTCTACCAGTACCCCATCCCGCTACTCTCTGCTCACGGGCGAATATGCGTGGCGCAAGCCGGGCACCGATGTGGCTCCGGGCGATGCAGGCATGATTATCAAGCCTACCCAGTTTACCATGGCAGATATGTTCAAGAGCGTAGGCTATTCTACCTGTGCCATCGGCAAGTGGCATCTGGGCTTGGGTGCCGAAACTGGCAAGCAGGACTGGAATGCCCCATTGCCGTCAGCCCTGGCGGATATCGGCTTCGACCATCATTACATCATGGCTGCCACAGCCGACCGTGTACCTTGTGTATTCATCGAAGACGGCAAGGTGGCTAACTACGATCCGTCGGCTCCTATCGAGGTAAGCTATTACAGAAACTTCCCTGGCGAACCAACCGGAAAGGACAATCCTGAGTTGTGCTATAATATGAAGTCGAGCCACGGCCACAACATGTCTATCGTGAACGGCATCGGCAGAATCGGTTATATGAAGGGTGGCGGCAAGGCGTTGTGGAAAGACGAGAACATCGCCGATTCCATCACTACCCATGCCATCGACTTCATCAAGAAGAACAGCAACAATCCTTTCTTCCTCTATTTTGCCACCAACGATGTCCACGTACCTCGTTTCCCACACGAGCGTTTCCGTGGAAAGAGCACCATGGGTGTGCGTGGCGATGCCATCGTGCAGTTCGACTGGTCGGTGGGTAAGATTATGGAGACTCTGGATAAGTTGGGCATTGCGGATAACACCATCGTATTGCTTACCAGCGACAATGGTCCTGTGGTAGATGACGGTTATCAGGATCAGGCAGAAGAACTCCTGAATGACCACAAGCCAGCGGGTCCTTGGCGCGGCAACAAGTACAGTGCCTTCGAGGGAGGTACGGCGATTCCGGTCATCGTTCGTTGGCCAAAGAACGTGAAGGCGGGTCAGACCTCCGATGTTCTGATGTCACAGATTGACTTCATGGCTTCATTCGGCAATCTGATTGGTGCCACCTTCCCTAAGGGCAGTGCGCCAGACAGCAGGAACCATCTTGGCAATCTGCTCGGCACCGACACCACCCATCGTCCATGGGTAGCCGAAATGTCGAGCAACCATGTTCTTTCCATCCGCACCAAGGAGTGGAAATACATCGAGCCGAACGATGGTTCCAAGATGATCAAGTGGGGCCCGAAGATAGAGACCGGCAACAATCCTCTTCCTCAGCTCTACCGCATCTCCGACAATCTCTATGAGCAGGATAATGTAGCCGATACTCATCCTAGCATCGTTTATGAGCTGCAGAACATCTTGAGAAGAGTAAGATAATAAAAAATGTATCTTTGCGACATCGTACAGAAACTGCTTTAGTAGTTGTTCTTTGGCAGTAAAGATACATTTAAATGCTTGATTTACAAAATAATATTAAAAGTTCACAAGTTTGTGGTCCACAAACTTGTGAACTTTGTTTTTTATCCGAATATTGCAGATACGGAATATAATGGATAATTGGCAAGCCAATCCTGCTCCCTGTAAGGTGACATAGATAGGCGCATACCTTTCAATCCCAGATTGCGCTCCACAAACACCCTCAGACTCTTAGCCTGTAAATTCTCCTCAGCCTTTACTTCTATCGGAATGATTCTTTCCTCATCCTGCACCAGGAAATCTATTTCACCACGTGAATTTTCTGCCGACCAATAATAGATAGACAAGGAAGATTTCTCCTTAAGCTGCTGCAGGACATACTGCTCTGTCAGCGCCCCCTTAAAATCTGAAAACAGCACATTTCCTTCCAGCAAGCTTTGGGCAGGAATATTGCTCATGGCTCCCATCAGTCCGACATCAGACAGGAACAACTTGAAAGCAGAGAAATCCTCGTATGCAGCCAAAGGCAACAGGGCTTTCTTGCAGCGGTTTACCTTATAAATCAGCCCTGCATCTTTCAGCCATTCGATGGCGAGTTCAAAATCCTTTGCTCTGGCTCCTTCCTTCACGGCACCATAGATGAATTTCTTGTTTTCCTTGGCGAGTTGGGATGGGATGGATTTCCATACCATTCGGATACGTGGAACCTCTATAGCCGGGGCATGTTTGGAAAAATCACGCTCATACGCTTCAAGGATTCCTTTTTGAATGCTTCTGACTTTAGACAGATTCCCCTCACTGGCAAAAGACTGGACTACAGCCGGCATTCCCCCTACCAGATAATACTGTCGCAGGCATTCTTCGAATTTATTCCGGAACATGGTTATCATATTCCAATCCTTTGACATGAGCAGTTCCACCATACGGCTTTCACCGATTGCATCCAGGAACTCAAAGAATGTAAGGGGATATAAATGCATGAAATCTACTTTACCTACAGGAAAAGAGTCATTCTGATGCATTGCTATTCCGAGCAACGAACCTGCAGCTACGACATGATATTGAGGTGCTTTTTCCGCAAAATACTTTAATGCAGTGATACCCCTGGGCGCTTCTTGTATCTCATCAAGGATGATAAGCGTATCTTCGTCTATAGAAACGCCTGTACTCCATTGTATGCTATTAATAATGCGGGGGATATCAAAGTCATGAGCAAAAACTTCCCGGAGCATTTCATTGTCTTCGAAGTTTATATACGCACTACGGGTATAGGCCTCTTTGGCAAATTCCTGCATCAGCCAGGTTTTGCCAACCTGGCGGGCTCCAAGCATGATCAACGGCTTTCGGTCGTTGCTTGCTTTCCATTGATATAGGTATTTGATAGCATTTCTCTTCATAACTCTCTGATTATTTGATGTTTCTGTGTGCAAAGATACATTTTTTATTTCAAAGAGCACCAAAAGTCGTCCTTAAAAATGTATAAAACCACAAAAAGTCGTCCTTAAAAGTGTGGAAAATCCCAAAAAGTCGTCCTTAAAAATGTATTTGTATCATACATCTAACAAAATCAAAGCGGACTAGTTTCTTTAAAAGAAAGTCTCCCGACAGGCATCCCAGCAGATTTGAAATCCGCCGAACACCTAACGAGATAATCTGCGCTAACAAGCTTTTTTCATACCATTAGCGCAGATTATCCACGAATAATTTGCGCTAATGGGGATTTTTTTATATCTTTGCGCAGAAAATAACGAAAGATATGGAACAGAGACTGATAGGAAGAGAAGCAGAACTCAAACTGCTCAATGAATATATAAACTCCGATAGATCAGAGTTTATCGCCGTCTATGGAAGACGACGTGTAGGCAAGACTTTTCTCATCAGAAAAGCCGTAGAGGACCATTTTGCCTTCTTCATGACAGGAATGAATGGAGTTGCCAAAGGCGAACAGCTTGTCAACTTCAGCATTGCCCTGCAAAAATATACCCACTCCACCACTCTGCAGACATTCAAGAGCTGGCTGCTGGCATTCTATGCCCTATCACAATACATAGAAACACTTCCGGAAGGTAAGAAAGTAATATTCATCGATGAATTGCCATGGATGGATACTGCCAAATCGGGATTCATACCAGCACTGGAAAACTTCTGGAACAGCTGGGCTGTACTGCGCAACGACATCAAACTCATCGTTTGCGGATCCGCCACCTCCTGGATGATCAACAACCTGATTCGCAACCGTGGTGGCTTGCACAACCGACTGACCCATCATCTGATTGTAAAACCATTCACCCTGCACGAATGTGAAGAATACTTCAAGGCTTACCACTTCGGCTACAGCCGAAAACAGATAGCAGAATGCTATATGGTTATGGGAGGAATACCTTATTATCTGTCAATGATGGATAAATCGAAAAGTCTGGCACAGAACATCGACCAGCTGTTTTTCGCAGACAATGCAGAACTGAAAGATGAGTTCAACGACTTATACAGAGCTTTGTTTAAGAAATCAGCCGACCATATCGCCGTGGTTACTGCCCTTGCTACCAAAGGAATGGGTATGACCCGACAGGAACTGGTCAAGGCATCGGGAGGAAAAGATAATGGAGCCTTCTCTACTGTACTGGAAGAATTGGAACAATGCGGATTCATCCGTCTGTATGAACCATTCAGTACAGCCAATAAGATGACTTCCGACATTCGCCAAAAGCGAAACACCTTATTCCAGTTAGTAGATTTCTATACACTCTTCTACTTCCGTTTCATCAAGCACAACAAGTATCAGGATTCCAGTTTCTGGTCATCCTCCCAGAACAGTCAGCTATACCATACTTGGGCTGGCTTGTCTTTCGAGATGCTTTGTCTAAACCATATAGACAAAATCAAGCACGCCCTGGGAATTTCGGGAGTACAGACCTTGGTTTGCTCATGGCGAAGCAGCAACACAGAAAAGGGAACTCAAATAGACTTGCTGATAGACCGGAAAGATGAAACCATCAATATCTGTGAGATGAAATTCTACAAGAGCGAATTCGAAATCAGCAAGGAATATGAGGAGAAGTTGCTGGAGAAACTGCGTATCTTCACAGAAGAGACGAAAACATCCAAATCGCTTCTCCTCACATTGATTACTTCTTTCGGATTGAAGCAGAACAAACATAGTGACATCGTACAGAAACAGATTACGATGAACGATTTGTTTGTTTAAAAGATAACCCTAAAAGGAAAGGGTGTGACTTATGCCACACCCCACCTCAAAACTCCCACACTTACTTCTTCCCCTTCGGCGCCTTGCTGAATTTATACATCAAATGCAGCATCGCATAGCTTGGCAGCGTATTGTTCCATTTCTCGGTCTTGCCCTGTCCGCCCACCTCATACACGGTGCTCGAGAGATTCTGAAGAATATCAAAAGCCTCTGCCTTCAGCGTCAGCTTGCCTTTGCAGAACGAACGGGCTAGCGAGGCATTCCATACCAGATCACTGGTGTTAAACGACTTCTCGCTGTAACCACGCCTGCAATATTCCTTCAGGTCGGTAGAGAGCGAAATGCCCAGAGGCAAGGTGTAAGTCATGTTGCCACCATACTCAAAATCATAGGCATTCAATTTCTCGAAATTGCTGCGGTCGCTCGTACCATGCTTCCACTCCACCTTACCACCCAAGTTGATGCTCAACTTGTCTTTCTGATACTTGAAGTACAAACTGTTACCCAACTCAGTTCTGAGCACATAGCAGAGCTGGGTAGAATTATCGTCGTAAGCTATATCAAAATCCTTGCGACGCAAACCGTTAAACCACAAACGATAATCCAGACGGAACAATCTAGCCTTGTCAAGAGCCACACCATAAGAAGTCGTTGTCCAGAAATCCCAGTTGCCGCCACCACCAATATTATCACTCATATAAGTGTAGCCACCCGTCTGCGAATTATAAGTAGTGCGGGTACCCACAAGATTGTGATAGAAATTACCCGTAGCGAAGAATCCCACATACTGCTGATTCTTGAGTCCGTTGAAACGGATGTTTACATCGTAATGATGATACAGCGAATTCTCCAGGTCCGGATTGTTCACCCTCACCGCCAGCGGATTCGAATTGTCTCTGTATGGCATGATGCTGAAGAAATCAGGCGTCTGGCTCTGCATATAATAAGTTAAGCTGATAGACTTCTTATCGTCATAACAACCGTACATGAACGTAGGTCTGAATACCATACGGCTTCTTTTGGCTATCGTGTCGAGAGCCGATGTGTGGTAATTGATACGCTCCTTTTCTTTAGAAAGACTCAGCGATAGAGTCAGGAACGAAGAAGGAGCATTTCTTTGGAATTCAAGTTCTGCACCCGTATCCTTTCTCATCGTCTGATAGCTTCTACTCACATCTTCGTCCATCACCCCCGAAAGCTGCTCCATGTTAGAAGGCAGCGTAGCAAACATCAGTTCCGGATTGGATATCCAGTCGCCGCCCAGCTCGTCCAGACGGTATTTCAAGCCCTTTACCGATTGATAGGTTTGCTTAAACTTTGGACCAACCAACATCGTCCACTTAGTATATGGAATTTCTATTCCATACTTAAAGCTGCCTCTTATTTTATATGTGTTCGATCTGCTATCGTTGTAATAGTTACGTAAGTCCTTCTCGCCCGTCTTGAAATATTCATTGCGGTTCAGGCTGAAAGACTCGTTTGGCTTAGAGCTGGAATAGCTTCCACTCAAGTTCAGTTCGATTCTATCACCCCAAGGCAACTTATACCATGCCAGAGCTTGCTGACTACCAGTGAAAGCATGCACTTTTGAGCGTGATTGATAGAGCGAACGGTTGGTGATGATGTCGTACAGGCTGCCACTTACATTCTGTGCAAAGGTAGAATCGATGGTCTGACTGATATCACCCCATCTTTTAGGGTTGGCAGAATAGGTAGCACTACGGTTTGACGATGATGACTTTCTGTCGGAGTAGTCGATACGGGTATCCAACCAAACCCCCAACTTCCCATCCACCTGGAAGTTATTATAGAGGTTGAAACTATGGTTATCGCTGCGCGAATCATTGATACTTCTACTGTAGATATTGCCGGTAGAGGCAAAATTCTCCTGCGAACTGTGGGTCAAGTCATGCGTATTGTCCCAGGCAAACGTAACGTTTCCCTGCTCTCTTATCTTCTGACTCTTCGATGAAGTATTAAAGTCAACGCCCACTTGGCGGGTAGTCTTTTGTCCCTGCGGACTGTTGGAAGGCGACCAGTCGCCCTGACTTCCCGGTCGTCTTGTTTCATTCTTGTTATTCAGGTTTCCAAATACCGAGATTCGTGAATTGTCAGTGTAGTAGAGACCGAAGAGACGAGCCAGGTAGCGGTCTTCGCTTCCCCCCGCCGCCTCCACGTTGGCGATGTATCCACGGGAGTACTCACGCTTCAAGGCCACATCCATCACATAGTCTTTCTTCTCCATTTCCTTACCCATGAGTCGGCTTTTTTCAGAAGAACGGTCATACACCTTCAGTTCCTTTACGGTATAGTAAGGAAGATTGTCGAGCATCACCTGGTTCTTCCCCTTGAAGAAGTCTTTTCCGTTAAGGAGCAGATAATCTATCTTTTTGCCGTTTACGTAAATATCGCCATTACTCTTCATTTCGGCTCCCGGCATCTGTCTTATAAGAGCATCGAGCATGGAGCCATCAGGCACATTGAATGCGCTGGCGTTAAAGACGAGCGTATCGCCACGGTAAGCCAGCTTCACCTTGGTGCCAGTCACCACCACGTCATCGAGGGCAACATTCTGATTGAATTTCTTCTTGAGCAAAAGCGAAGGAAATAAGAAACTTTTATTGCGTGCTATGTATTTGATGGTATGATTGATACTGTTCGTCTCATAGCCTTCACACTCTGCCTTGACGATATAAGTAGCGGGACGTGCTGGGACTTGAGTATGATAAAAGAGGTGTTTTTCCCATCCACTCGTAGTCATGGTATCTATCACGTTGCTGTCCTTGTCCATCACCGTGACAAAGGCCTTCAGATAGGCCTGGGTAAACGAATCTTTCACGTCACCATAAATTTCTACTTTATGTTCTTTCTTTTTCTTGTCTTGCTGTTGCTGCAGATTGTACTGATCGTGCAGATTGCCACGAGCATAGGTTGGCAATACAGCCATCAAAAACAAGATAATCAAGTTAATAGATTTCATATTTTACCATTTTAGTTATTATTCACCACATTCTTTCATCTACCGTATTGCCCCCATCAGGCAGCCAATATACTGATAGATTTTGCAAAGATACAGTTTTTATGTTAGAATGTAGCATAATCGCCTGCATTTTAGGCATTATTATCTTTTTTATTATAGGTATAAAGTGCACTGAATAGAGTGCAATTTTCTAAAATTGCATTATAATTGCCAAAAACTAGCAGATAATCTGCGCTTACTTTGATAATGCAAGAAGCCTCAAGCTTGACCTTTTTTGTTAATCAAGACTGTTTTAACCCGATAATTTAACATAAATCTAACAATAAACTTACACTCGGTTTTGCAAAAACATGCTATATTTGCACTCGAATAAAAAAAATAAAAATATGAATAAATCAAACCCAAGAACAGTCCTGAAAAAAAATGTTCTACTCAGCTATACATTGAGCATGATAGTATTCTCATGCATTGTAATGGGCTTTTCAAAAGACTTTGCTATCATATATTGTTCAGCCACACTTGCAAGCGTATGTACTTTTTTCTATAAAAAACATAGAACAGTTAATTGGATACTCTTATCCTTTGCACTGATGAGTACCTATACTCTTTTCATTAGAGCAAAGACTTTTACAACTATAAAAGAAATAATGATTCCATCCCTTGCAATCTGTGGATTATCATTTATAATTATGTGGTGTTCCTGTTGTCTTAAAAAGATTTTAAGAAAGAGACAACATTGAAAATGTAGTTTGGATAAGTTTTCGTTTGCGTTACTGTAACAATTGCAAACAAGACATTTATTTTTTGTCCATGCAAAAAATTCTAAGTATAAATGATCATAATTAAAAATAATTATGTATCTTTGTGCTAAGAATAAAATTGCAAACAACTATGGCAGACATAAAATTACTCCTGGTGGAAGATGACAAGAATCTTGCCTTTATGGAGAAGAACACGTTAGAAGATATTGTTGGCGGTTATGAAATCGTAACCGCAAGCAATGGTAAAGATGGTATCAAGGCATGGGAATCATTCAAGCCAGATGTTATCATTTCAGATATTGATATGCCTATTATGAACGGCATTGATATGGTAAAGTATATTCGCGAACTGGATGGTGAAACCATCATTATGTTCACGACTAACTTTACAGCACCATCCAAACTGAAAGAGGGGTACGAAGCTGGGGTAGATGAATATATCAAGAAACCATTTGTTCCAGAGGAACTTGATTGTCACATCAAGGCTCTACTGAAACTCAAAGGAGGCCTAATGAGGCGTAATGTATCAAATTGCATTAAGATTGGCAAGCATACCTTAGACCCAGAACATTCTTGCCTAAAAGACGAAGCTGGAATCATCTGTTTAAAACTGAACAAACAAGAAACCAAGACCTTGGAGCTGCTTGCCAAGAATAAAAATATGATCATCAAACGAGAGATTATACAAAACACGCTATGGGGGAGTATCGAGAAAGATTTCTATCTTGCCCGGCGTCTAGATGTTATCATAACGAGTCTTCGCAAATATCTGCAAATAGACCCTTTCGTCCAGATAGAAACTACACGTGGGGTTGGCTTTTCATTGATAGAATCTATCTAATTCTTCTTCGCCCCTCATAACTATCATTCTGATCTGGTAAGAATATTGTGAACTCGGTATATTTACCGAGTTCGCTATCTACTGAAACCATACCACCATGAGCTTCTATAACATGAAGTACATAGTTTAAACCTAATCCAAATCCTGGAGCTCCTCCTTTAGAGAATGTGCGTTTAGAGGCGGAAGCTCGCTCAAATTTATCAAAGATAATCCGTTGGTCTTCTTTGGATATACCTATACCATTATCCTTCACACGAATATTTACTCCTTTTTCTACTCTGTAAGAAAATATTTCAATATGGACTGAATTACTTGAATATTTTATAGAGTTATCTATTAGATTATAAAAAACTTCCCCTAAATATTCTTTATCAGCAAACACCTGCAATTCATTTATAAAATTCTTGAATGTAACTTCTTTTTTTGTGTGTACTTCAAAATTACCTTCTATATTTTTTAAGAGCTGTTCTAAGTCAAAAATCGTCTTATTTAGCATAAGTTTACCAGATTCGAACTTAGAAATAGTAAGGATTCTGTTTATTAATTGATATAAATGTTTATTCTCATTTCTTATAACTGTTAGATATTTTGTTCTCAACTGTTTATTTTCTCCAACAGTAGGAATGGTAAGTGCATTAATACCCATACTAATAGTTGCCAATGGAGTTTTCATATCATGTATCATTGCATAACTAAAATCCTTTTGTATTCTTGCATTTTCTTCTTGGGTTCGAATAATTGCTACTTGTTTCATAACGCATACAAATGCCAAAAAACAAAGAATGAAACTGATTAAAACGAGAAGTCCTAGTTCATGAAAATACAAAGCAAAAGGGTTTACAAATTCTATTTGAATGCCTTGTGAACCATTTATCCTTGTTGGGATAATTTCAGATTTTATGGCTCCTATCAAATTGGCATGAAAACTTTGATTTTTAAAAACAATTATTTTTCTCTTGTTAGTTACTTTATATAGTACATAGGTATTAGGCATCTTACTTTGCTTGATATTTTTATTAAGTATCTTTGCTAATTGTTGAAAATCAACATCCTTATGGCATAAATTGTATATGCCATTATTAATATATTCATAATTATCGTATTTGGGATTCGATTTATTAGAACCTTGAATTTGAGTATCTGGGGGTATATTCGTAAATCTGCTGTCTAACTCCTCAAAGAGACATTGAATAAAGAAATCATTTACTTCTGTTGTCAACTTATTTACAGCCACACTAAAAGAATTATACAACCATATGGTTTGCAATAAAAATACTGCAAATATAGTAGCAATCGTAAGATTTTTATATCCATTAACTTTCATAATATGCAAAAGTACGAATAAAAACTAACATAAACCTAACATACAACTAACATTTAACGTTTTTAAAACTTTGTACCTTAAACCACAGCATCACTTATTTCATGAGTAAGAAGATAAACATAACACAACAGTATTACTCCCCCACAAACAAAGTGTTTCTTTATATTCGCTTTCACTTTTAATCCTTTTGTATTCATGACAAACAATATTTAATTATAAAACATAACACGAAATATATCCTGTGTACAAAATTACTCTTACTTTTGAAAATATCAGGTTAATAATTTGTTAGTTTTAGGTTAGAAAAATATCTCCGATACACATTCTTGTTCCAAAGAGGGTGTGTCAGGGCGTCCTCAGCTGTGACTTATGACACACCATCTTCCTCAAATTATATAAAGTTCACCTCCAAAAACACGCAGATTATTCTGCGCTTACTTCTCTACCAGCACATCCTGCTCCTCGTAGCTGTCAAACCCCAGACTGAGGTCGGCACCTCTTTCCTTGAAAATCTCCAGGAGTTCTGCCTGCATCTGAGGATTGAGAGGGAATTCGCCATTCCTTGCCTTGTAGAAACGGCGCTGGGTGAATGGCGTATATACGTTCAGATATTTGGCATTGCCCGATGGGATGGATTTGCAGAGACGGATGAAACCTCTTGCCCAGCGCTGACGTTCGGAAACGAGATGATAAGGACAGACTTCTCCCTCTACCTGGAGAAGATCGGTATTCAAGACCATGAAGGAAGCTTCTTCAGCCTTTGCCTTCTGATAATTGGCGTAGCGGGCACAGGTGTTGCTACGGCTGCAGGATGCCAACGGGCATGTAATGTTGTAAGGAATGTACTTGTTCATATTTGCGTGATGTTTTAAAAGTTATTCTATAGTCTCATATATAATAAGATGAGGAGGGTACTTTCGATTATTGCCTCACTACGGCACAATATTGCCCTTTACCAGGGCAATATCTTGCCATTGCCAGGCACGAAACGATACGTCGGGAGATAGAGCACGAAACAATACGTCGGGAGATAGAAAAACCTTACTCTCCATTTTACTCTTCACTCTTCACAGATTAGCCTGAAACCCCGATAAACACTGGGGTTGCGAGAGGTGAAGAGTGGTCGACCACTCTTCACAACTCTTCACCACTCTTCACACCTTCCGGTTGAGAAAAGGCTCCCCACGGTTTATCCCCGTTTTTCTCAAGCCGAGAGAGCGAGGAGCTGATAGGCCTGTCCGTTTCTGGTATGCTTGCTCTTGCATCCCATAAACTTGAGGGCTTGACCTATCTTGATCTTCGTGCTCAAATTTCCCACCAGCATAGGATATTGCAGATGAAGTACATCGAAAACCTCGGAACAAACCATCCATTTGCCTTCCTCTTCCTCTGCCGGCATTCGGAAACAGTAGCTGATCATGGTCTCCAGATCATCCACCTTGAAGAAAGGCTGATTGAATTCCTGGATGCGTGCCACCTCATCATTGGTGAACCAATAAGGGGTCTGCTTATCACGAAGCTCATACATCATTTGTGCATAGAGCTGGTCATAATTGATGACCGAACTGTTGTCTATAAACTCCCCATCGGGAACTCGAAGACAGAGGTAGCGGCGACTTCCCGTCGGGTCGCAGAGAGGATGCTCATCGTTGGTGGTTGCCAGAAAAGAGGCGTATCTTCTGCGGTCTGCCTGACTCTTGCCGAAGATAGGGCGACCATTCACCTTTACCTTCGAAAGCGTCTGCTTCAGCTTGCCCTGCTGGGCAACGGTAATGTTGGCAAGCTCATCAATGTTCACCAGAAGATTATGGGTGAGTGCCATTTCTGAATCAAACTTGTTGCCGAAGTTGATGTGGTCGAGGAAATACTGACGAAGTTCCTCGGGCAGCAGTCGGACGGCGAAGGTACTTTTTCCGCAACCCTGCTGACCGATAAGCACCGGTACGGCTTCATTACCGTGCAGCATATCCATCTGCAGCCAATGGGCTACTGCCGAACGGAACCAGGTGGCACACCAGCCAAGCTGTTCGCTGGTCAACCCCGGAATTCTGCCGAAAAGAGCAGCCACATGGTTCTTGCCATCCCATTTCGGCAACTTGTTCATGTATTCCTGGATAGGGTCGAAGACGGGAACGGCATCCGACTTGATGTACTCCTCTATGTCCTGTCTTGGCGACTTCTTCTCGCCGATTCCCAATTTCTTGGCGCGGCGAACGATGGAGTTGAAAGCCTCAGCTGTAAGAACCTTCCAGTTCTTCTCCTCAGGGCTCTCCTCCTTCTTCGGATTCTCCCCCTTCTTCTCCAACTCCTTCTCCTCGGAATTCTCCATCTCCTCTTCAGGCTTGATGCAGAAGAACTCGGTCTTTCCGTTCAAAACATTTCTGCGGAAGAGGTAAAACTCCTCCAGAAAGCTCTCTACCTGGTAGATTGCTGATTGATTACCTGCCATCATAGATGACTTCAAATTACTTTTTGTTTCCATAATCATGGTTTTAAAATTATTAATTAATGTGTGATTCACCCTCAAATTTGATGAGGGTGAAGAGCGGTGAAGAGTGGTGAAGAGTCGGCAGCCACTCTTCACGCATCTAAACAACTGTATATTAGTTACTTACGATGCATTTGTGAAGAGTGAAGAGTGTTTTAGAAAGTAGCTTTCTATCCACCGCCGCCTGAATCTTCCATCCAGTCTTCTCATCTCCGGATGCAAAGATACACAAAAGGAGAATCGTTTTCCAAATTTTCCCGCCTTTCCCACGCTCATTCCGCTCCATTTGGGAAAAATCCCAAGGGGTTATGGGAAAAGGCGTGGGAAAAATCTGTGCAAATCTGTGTAATCTGTGGGACTTTATATTTTCCGCTAGGCGTCCCGGCAAGCACTAACCCCGCAGATTGATTATTTTTTAAGTCACGCAGATTAAAGTTTTTTGAGTCCCACAGATTTCACAGATGAACACAGATTTTGGGCCTGCTCGGCCTGGAAAAAAAAGGTCACGCAGATTTCGCAGATAACGCAGATTTTAGACCTGTTCGGTCTGGGATTACGCAGATTTGGCACTAGCGAAAAATCTGTGTAAATCTGTGAAATCTGTGGGACAAGAAAAAAACAGCAAAAAAATCTGCGTGACAAGATATAGCTGTAGAAAAAATCTGCGTAATCTGACCGAACAGGTCTCATCTGCGGAATAAGATATACTAGAAGGAAAAATCTGCGTAATCTGCGTGACAAAATAAAGCAAAAAGAAATTTACTGGTGCACCGAAAATCGGGCGGATTTCTTCAGTTTTACGGGAAAACATTTGGTGATAATGATGGAAAAACGTAAATTTGCAGACTGATAACGGAACTTCGTTTCGCAAACTATTCACGATAAAACTAGAAATATGCTACAGACTCAGCAAGATAAACAAGTCCCCGCATTCAGCTACGAGGTTTTCGATCGTCAACTCGACCATTTTACAATGATGCTCAAGGTGTTGATGGATGGATGGGAAGATTACAGCTCGCAGGAGATGACCTTCGACATCCACTCCCTTTGTACCAAGGCAGCCCGACTCTGCTATCTGGCAGACCAGGACCTCGCCTTGCAGCATACCGATGTTTCCCATCATCGCAAGGAGCAGAACGAGATGTATTTTACCTCCTTCGAACTCATCATCACCACCCAGTTTACCAAATTCATGAAAAAAGTCCTTGCCCTGGTCAAGGCTGGCAAGAAAGTAGAAGGACATTCTTCCCCGATGTTCTCCTCAGAGATCAGTACGCTCCTGCCTAAGCTGCACGACCTGCTGCTGATGGACGGCATGAGCCAGGAATCGATACAGCTGATGGTGGGGGATATCCAGAATACGGAGAAAATGATTCAGAAATATCATAAAATCACGAAGTTCCCGGGGGTGAGATACGAGGAACGTCTGTGGTACCTCATCCGCCTCTATTGCCTCGCCAGCTATCTGGTGCTGCATTTCCGCAGAGTCTGCCACGTTACGAATTCTGAAATGACACCCGAGGAAGCAGCTCGATTAACGGAATGGGCGATACAGAAATACATCTCAGAAAAGGACAGCAACGAAAAGCTGGAACTGTATTTCTCCAATCTGCAGTACGACAACGATGGCAAACCGCTCAACGTGGACCAATGGCTCCAGGCGAGAAGGGAGCTGAAGCATCTGGTGCCCCAGAATCTGCTCCTGCTGTTTCTCAATAGTGCAGATGATGTGAGCCAGTTGGGTGCCTCGCTGATAAAAGTGAGTTTCACGAACGAGGAATTTCTGAAGCTCGTGGATGCTGTGGCTAAATACCAGATTATCACGCAGCGCATCCGTGCCATAGAATTTCCGGAGGAATTCGAGCAGTCGCTTCATAATGAAGTATTCTATCTTACGGTGAAGGGCCGTTCGGTGAATCTGGAGGAGTTGAAGAAATCCATCTCCAAGATGGTGAATCTGATAACCCGGAAAAACCAGTGGTTCTGCGTATGGAGCGTGCTGAAGCATCTCAACCTGATCAAGCATGAGAGCACCTTCGCCACCTTTGCCCATCAGATGATGAGTACCGAGTGGTTTGGCACCATCGATCCCCGTCTCCGCTTTACGGCAGATAATCTGAGCGATTACTCCCGCTACTTCAATGAGTACGATTATACCGAATGGGACGAGGTGATGTTTCTGGAGAAGAAGGAGCTGTATGGCATGACGAAGTGGTCGCCTAAGCTCTATCAGAATTTCTCCTCGCTCTGTGCCAGGATGATGCAAGCCATCTGGGGCTACAGCTTCTTCGGCTGATTTCTACCGGAAAGAAGAAAAAATCTATATTAAATAAGGTGAGAATCTATATTAAATAAGGATAAAGGGGACGAGAAAGCAAGTTTTATATGTTTTTTCGTCCCTTTAGTATTTATTAACTATATTTTAGAACAACTTACTAAAAAATATCGTAAATTTGCAACCGGTTATTAATTAAAATAAGCCTAAGCATAAAGAATCATTAATATAAAATATATATTTAGTCAGACAATTAAATAATTAAGAATCTGATTATCTCTATAATACTACATAATATAACAATTAAAACCAAACAATTATGAGCAAAAAAAGTCAGTTTGGCATGACCCTATTACTATCTACGATCTTAGTAGGTGGCGCCAATGCGAGTACTGTTTCTACCTCAAACACATTGGGTGCAGCAATGATTGCACAGCAAGGTGCTGTTTGTAAGGGTGTGGTAAAGGATGCTACCGGTGAGCCTATTATTGGTGCTTCAGTATCAGTGAAAGGTACCAAGAATGCTACCGTTACCGATTTGGACGGTAATTTTACACTCTCTGGTGTAACCAAGGGTACTACAATCGTTATCTCTTATATTGGTTACGTGAACAGTGAAATCAAGTGGAACGGCACAAGTCTCAATGTAACTCTCGCTGAAGATACACAGGGCCTGGAGGAAGTAGTTGTTGTAGGTTACGGTACTCAGAAGAAGGTAAACCTCTCTGGTGCTGTTGCCAACGTGGATGGTAAGGTATTGGAAAACCGTCCTATCACCAACATCGGTCAGGGTCTTCAGGGTGTTGTTCCTAACTTGAACGTATCTATGAACAGTGGTGGTGCTCCTGGTGCCAGCTCTAGCTACAATATCCGTGGTAACACGTCTTTGAACGGCGGTAGCCCATTGGTATTGGTTGACAACGTTCAGATGGATGCCAACCTCGTGAATCCAGAAGACGTTGAGTCTATCTCTGTATTGAAGGATGCTTCTTCTGCAGCCATCTATGGTGCACGTGCAGCATACGGTGTGATTTTGATTACTACCAAGAAGGGTCGCAAGAGCGACAAGCCAACCATCTCTTTCAACGCTACAGGCTACTGGCAGAGCCCTGCCAAGTCATACCACAACGTTAATTCTATGCAGTACCTCAAGATGATGGATGAGGCTAACAAGAATGACGGTGGTTCTGGCCGATACTTCAAGGATCAGGTTTATAAATATACAGAGGAATACTTCAACGGAACCCGTAAGGATCCTGTATTCTTCGACGAGGCATACGACAAGGCTAAGTATGGATACTGCGGCAATACCGACTGGTGGAATGAGCTTTACAAGACTTCATTCTCTCAGATCTACAATGCCAGCATCAGCGGCGGTAACGACCGTACTACCTACTATGCATCTCTCGGTATGAACGACCAGAAGGGTATCTTGACCGCTGGTGACGATAAGTACAAGAAGTACAACGCTAACGTAAACATCTCTTCTAACATTACCAAGTGGTTGAATGTAAGCGCTAAGATTACTCATACTTATACATCAGAGCTTCACCCTACCGGTGGTACTACAGCTATGAACCCTACTGCTTACTCAGGTTTGAGCGCATACTCAGGTATGATGAAGAACGACTTGAGCCCATTGATGCCAGTAAAGCATCCTGATGGACACTATGCAGGTCAGGGTAGCTACACCAACCCTATCGCTATCATGGAGCAGGGTGGTAACGCCAAGTATCGCCAGAACGACTTGTGGATGACTGGTGCCGTACGCATCACTCCTATCAAGGGTCTCGTGATCAATGCTGACTATACATGGAACTTCTACGGCAGAAACGCTAACGAGCACGTACGTAACTTCTACGACTATACAGCCGTTCCAGGTACAGAGAACTACTATCCTTGGACTAACCCAAGCAGTATCACCGTATCTAATTACGATGACTACTATCAGGCATTCAACGTATTTGCTGAGTACTCACTGTCTTTGGCTGAGAAGCATAACTTCAAGGTGCTCGTAGGTTACAACCAGGAGAAGAAGCACAACAAGTATCACTGGGTAGGTCGCAAGAACCTCATCGACAACGATACTCCACAGATCAACCTCGCATACGGTGATACTTCTACCAGCGGTAGCGAGAGCATGTGGGCTACCAACGGTCTCTTCTTCCGTTTCAACTACGACTTCATGGGCAAATACCTCTTCGAGTTCAACGGCCGTGAGGATGGTTCTTCTAAGTTTGCTAAGGGTAACCGCTATGCGTTCTTCCCTTCAGGCTCAGTAGCTTGGCGTGTATCAGAGGAGAAGTTCTTCGAGCCATTGCGCAGCTGGTGGGACAACCTGAAGATCCGCGCATCTTACGGTTCTCTCGGTAACCAGAACGTATCTGGTAACTTCCCTTACCTGGCTACCTACGGTGTAAGCACCAAGGCTGGCGTATTGCTCGGCGGCACACGCCCTGTAGCAGTTTATGCACCTGGCTTGGTAAGTAGCTCATTTACATGGGAGACCGTGAACCAGCTCGACCTCGGTATCGATGGTACATGGCTCAACAACCGACTGAGTGCATCTTTCGACTGGTATCGCCGTGACACCAAGGATATGTTGACCAAGGGTGCAACTCTTCCTTCAGTACTCGGTACAAGCGTGCCAAGAAGCAACGCTGCCAACATGAAGACCACTGGTTGGGAAGTTTCTGTAGAGTGGAGCGATCGCTTGAGCTGCGGTTTGGGCTATCACATCAAGGGTGTATTGTCTGACTATCAGTCTGAAATCACCAAGTACTCTAACGATGCACGCCTCCTCGGCGACCACTACGTAGGTGAGAAGATTGGCGAAATCTGGGGGTTGGTATCTAACGGACTCTTCCAGAGCGACGAGGAAGCAGCCAGCTGGGATCAGAAGGCTATCAACGGCGGCCACTGGAGTGCAGGTGACGTGAAGTTTGAAGATATCGATGGTGACGGTAAGGTAACTTGGGGCGAAGGCACAGTAGATAAGCCAGGTGACCGCAAGATTCTCGGTAACTCAACTCCTCGCTATGCATATGGTATCACAGCAGGTGCTGACTACAAGGGCTTCGACTTCGAGATGTTCTGGCAGGGTATTGGTAAGCGCGACTACTTCGGTGGTTGGGGTGGTGCCCAGTTCTGGGGCTTCACAGATGAGTGGTGTACTCCACAGACCACCTCTCTCGACTACTGGACAGAGGATAATCGTGATGCTTATTTCCCAAAACTCCATCACTATAGTGTAAATGGCAGTAACCACAATACCTCTTCACGCTATATGATGAACGCAGCATACTTGCGTTTGAAGAACGTTACATTGGGTTATACTGTTCCATCCAGCTTGTTGAAGAAGGTAGGTATTGCTCGCCTGAGAGTATTTGTACAGGGTGAAAACCTCCTGACATTGACTCCTATGAAGGTGAAGTTTGCTGATCCAGAAACACTTGGTAACATGACTTACCCTATCAACAAGAAGATCTCTGTTGGTATGAACTTAACATTATAATGTTTGAGAGTTAGGAAAGTGTGTATTATTAATACTTAAATAGACTGACAATGAAAATTAAAAATATATTCATTTTGAGTATGATGGCCGGTATGACACTTGCATCTTGCAACTATACCGATTTGAGCCCACAAGACTCATTTACAGATAAATCATACTGGAAGAGCGCCAACGACCTCAAGATGTACGCCAATGGTATCTACAGCAATATGCTGGCTGGTCCTTCTTCTACTCTTGATGGCGAGAGTGATAACTTTGTAACCAATAGCCCAAGCGGTTATCTGTTCAACAACTACACCGTTCCAACATCTGGCGGTGGCTGGGGCTGGGGCAACGTGCGTAGCTGCAACTACTTCCTGAAGCGTTATCAGACTGCTTCTGGCTCTGAGGCTGACATCAACAAGTATGTAGCTGAGGTTCGTTTCTTCAGAGCACAGGATTACTATAGCAAGATCCGTAACTTCGGTGATGTGCCTTGGTATGAGTCTGACCTCCAGACAGGTGATGAGGCAGAGCTCTTCAAGGGTCGTGATCCACGCAACTTCGTATTGAAGAAGATAATCGAGGACTTGGAGTTCGCTATCCAGTGGCTCCCAGAGAAGACTATGGCTGAAAAGGGCCGTCTGCACAAGGATGCAGCCCGCACCCAGTTGGCTCGCGTTTGTCTCTACTATGGTACTTACATGAAGTATCACCACGAGGCTGGTTCTGAGGGCTTGACAGCTGAAGGCTTGATTACAAAGGCTAAGCAGCTGACTGATGAGATCATCAACAGCGGTAAGTATGAAATCGTAAAGGGTACTGACGCTGGTGCCGGCACAAAAGCATACGAGGGTTATCCACTCAGCTATGCCAACCAGTTTGTTCAGGAAGACCTTTCTGACAACAAGGAGGCTATCATGGTTCGCTTCTACGAGACAGGTGTCCTTACCCACGAGACTGGCCGTCAGGCTGGTGGCAACGGTATGGGTTTGAGCAAGGACTTCATCGAATCGTTCCTGATGAAGGATGGTACTCCTATCTACAACCAGGGTTCAGGCTACCAGGGTGACGAAGAGTTGGAGACAGAGATTGCCAACCGCGACCCACGTCTCTATCAGCTCATCGACAACAACCACAAGCCATTCTGGCTCCGCAACAACAAGCAGGTGCAGAACAAGATGCCAGACTGCTCAGTTTCTGGTGGTGTAACAGGTTATCCATGTACCAAGTTCCACTCTGCCGACGAGACTCAGTGGCAGGCTCGCAACACCTCTTACGACTGGTTCATCTACCGTTATGCAGAGGTATTGCTCATCAATGCTGAGGCTAATGCTGAGTTGGGTACTTGCACCCAGGATGTTCTTGACAAGACCATCAACCAGCTTCGCGACCGTGTAGGCATGGCTCACCTCACCGTGAACCCTGTTGCCGACCAGAAGCCTATCAACTATGGTTATGAGCTTTCTAACCTCCTTTACGAGATTCGTCGTGAGCGCCGCATCGAGTTGGTTGGCGAAGGCTTCCGTATGGACGACTTGAAGCGCTGGAATGCGATGAAGTTGTTGGAGAATCCGCTTACTACTCTGGGTATCCGTGTTACCGACAAGGTGAAGGAGCAGTATAACGAGATTTACGCTTTCGATAACAGCAACACCCGCGTATATAACGGCAAGACATATCTCCGCATCTACGCAGAGAGCTATGATGATGCTGCAGGTCGCAAGTGGTCAGACAACGATCGTCGTTGGTTGTATCCATTGCCAATCGACCAGTTGGCATTGAACAAGAACCTGACCCAGAACCCAGGATGGACAGAATAACTATTTATCACAATAATGAGTTTTAGAATAGGCTTATAGTAAGATTAGGTTTATAAGATTAAGTTTTTAAATTTGGTTCATTTATTGACTTACACTATTCTATAAATGAAAACTAAGCGTATGCCCTTTTGCTGTGAAGCAAGAGGGCATATATTTTTTAAAAGCATACTTTTACCGAGCATATCATAAGCACAGATAATTGTACTTTATTATAATAATTGGGATATGCAGGGATGAACTAAGAAATAGTGGACAAGCGATACTTTAGCCAAATCGGACGAAAAAATACCGATTTGGCTAAGATATAAGGAATACTTTAGCCAAATCGAGTTAAAAAACATCGATTTGGCTAAAGTATCGTTTGCTTTTTCAAATAATTATCGTATTTTTGCACCGTAACAAATTATCTTATTCAAGCGATATGGAGCAAATTATAGGACGAAAAACGGAAATCAGACAGCTTACCGAGTATTACCATTCTGGAAAAGCTGAGTTTGTGGCAGTGTATGGAAGAAGGCGCATCGGCAAGACTTATCTGGTGCATAATCTATTCAAGGATGAATTTGCCTTTGAGATGTCTGGGTCTATTGATGCACCAGCCGAGGCTCAATTGTCTAATTTTGGCTATGCTTTGCGTGAATTTGGCGACCCAAAGCTGCCTTTGCCTTCTAATTGGACAGCGGCATTTGAGATTTTGAAGCAAATGCTGAAGTCGAAGTTGGGAGGTAAGCGCATACTGCTTTTTATAGACGAGTTGCCTTGTCTTGATACTCCCAAGTCTAATTTCCAGCAGGCTTTTGAGCATTTTTGGAATAGTTGGGCGGCTAATCAGAATGAGATTATGCTTGTGGTTTGTGGCAGTGCCACATCGTGGATGATTTCTAATCTCATAGATAGCCATGGCGGACTTCATAATCGTATTACGCATGAGATGTACTTGGCTCCATTCACACTAGGTGAGACGGAGGAGTATCTCCAGGCGAATGGATTCTTGTGGTCACGTCTTTCCATCTTGCAGATTTATAGCATAATGGGTGGAGTGCCTTACTATCTGAGCTTGCTGGACAAGACGCAAGGTGTGGAGGCTAATGTAGATCGATTGTTCTTTGCTGAACGTGGTGAACTGAAACGAGAGTATGATAGGCTGTATTCTTCTTTGTTCCGAAACTCGGAAATCTATATGAGAGTGATAGAAACGCTGGCAAAATGTAAGCAAGGCATGACTCGCAAGGAAATTTCTACGCATCTGAATTTGAAGTCGGGTGGAACATTGACCAAGGTGCTTCGGGAATTGATCAACTGTGACTTTGTAAGAGGTTATAATACGCGTGAAAAGAAAATCAAGCAAAAAGACCAGATTTACCAGCTCACGGACTTATACACCTTATTTTATATGTCCTTCTGTCATCCTGGTACCACGGATGTAGCTTACTGGACGCATCAGATGGGCAAGCCTCGCCAAAACACATGGTATGGCTTGGCTTTTGAACGTATCTGTATGTTGCATATTCCTCAGATAAAGAAGAGTTTAGGCATTGAGCAAATCTATACGGAGTATTATTCTTGGCGAAGCAAGTGCTCTACACCTGCGGCGCAGATAGACTTGCTGATAGAGCGAGCTGACCATCTGATTAATCTCTGTGAAATCAAGTATTCGCAGTCTCCTTATAGCATAACGAAGGAGGAAGAGCTTCGTATAAGAACTCGTATGGCTGATTTCGTAGAAGAGACGGGAGTACGTCATGGCATCTTGCCTACTTTGATAACTACGTTTGGTATTCGTCCTACAGCCCATTCGGCAATAGCACAGGTGCAACTCACCATGGATGATTTGTTTACATAAAAATGATAGTTAAAGAATAACATTCTGGGTGGCTCTCGGAATTGAAAGCCGCCAGTAGCTTGGTGACGTATTCCACATCATACTGCGGAAAGGGCAATACTAGCATGCCCAGGCATTAAAATCATAAAAAACTTGCATTTTATTTTGTAATGTGCTAAAATAAATGTAATTTTGCACCTTGAATGGGGTTTTACCTTATTATATTTAAGAAAAGAAACAAAATAATTAGATAAAGACAATGGAATACAACTTCAGAGAAATCGAGAAGAAATGGCACCAGAAATGGGTCGAGAACAAGACCTACAAGGTGACAGAAGATGAAAACAAGAAGAAATTCTATGTGCTCAACATGTTCCCTTATCCATCAGGAGCTGGTCTGCACGTAGGTCACCCACTTGGTTATATCGCGAGCGATATCTATGCACGCTACAAGCGTTTGAACGGATTCAACGTACTGAACCCTATGGGTTACGATGCTTATGGTTTGCCTGCTGAGCAGTATGCTATCCAGACTGGTCAGCACCCAGAGGTTACTACCGTAGCCAATATCAACCGCTACCGCGAGCAGCTCGACAAGATTGGCTTCTGCTTCGATTGGGACCGTGAGGTTCGTACCTGCGACCCTAAGTATTACCATTGGACTCAGTGGGCTTTCCAGAAGATGTTCAACTCATTCTTCTGCAACGGCTGCCAGAAGGCTCAGCCTATCGAGAAGCTCATCAAGCGCTTCGAGGAGAAGGGTTCTGCTGACTTGAACGTGGCTCAGAATGAGCAGATTGACTTCACTGCCGAGGAGTGGAACAGCTACGACGACGTGAAGAAGCAGCAGATTCTGATGAACTACCGCATCGCTTACCTCGGTGAAACAATGGTTAACTGGTGCCCAGGTCTGGGTACTGTGCTTGCCAACGACGAGGTAGTAAACGGCGTAAGTGAGCGTGGCGGTTATCCTGTTATCCAGAAGAAGATGCAGCAGTGGTGCCTGAGAACATCTGCTTACTCTCAGCGTCTGCTCGATGGTTTGGAGACCATCCAGTGGAGCGACAGTATCAAGGAAACCCAGAAGAACTGGATTGGCCGTTCTGAGGGTACAGAGGTAGTATTCTCTGTAAAGGACAGCGACGTGAAGTTCACCATCTTCACTACCCGTGCCGATACTATGTTTGGTGTAACCTTCATGGTTCTGGCTCCAGAGAGCGAATATGTTCAGCAGGTAACTACTGCCGAGCAGAAGGAAGAGGTAGAGAAGTATCTCGACTACGTGAAGAAGCGTACCGAGTTGGACCGTATGGCTAACCACAGCGTAACCGGTGTATTCTCAGGAAGTTATGCCATCAATCCATTCACTGACGAGGCAATTCCAGTATGGATTTCAGAATATGTATTGGCTGGATATGGTACAGGTGCCATCATGGCTGTGCCAGCTCACGATAGCCGTGACTACGCCTTTGCCAAGCACTTCAACCTGCCTATCATTCCTCTTATCGAGGGTGCTGATGTTTCAGAGGAGAGCTTCGATGCCAAGGAAGGTATCGTAACCAACTCACCTGTAGCAGGCAAGAGCAGCATGGATGGCTTCTCTCTGAACGGACTCACCGTGAAGGAGGCTATCGCAGCTACCAAGAAGTTTGTTACCGAGAAGGGCATCGGCCGAGTAAAGGTAAACTATCGTCTACGCGACGCCATCTTCTCCCGTCAGCGCTACTGGGGCGAGCCATTCCCTGTATATTACAAGGACGGAATGCCACAGATGGTTCCAGAGGAGTGCCTGCCACTCGAATTGCCTGAGATTGAGACCTACAAGCCAACAGAGACTGGCGAGCCACCATTGGGCAGAGCCAAGAAGTGGGCTTGGGATGCAGAGAAGAAAGAGGTGGTTGACAAGAGTCTCGTAGATAACAAGACCGTATTCCCACTGGAGCTCAACACCATGCCAGGTTTCGCAGGTTCTTCTGCTTACTACCTGCGCTACATGGATCCTCACAACGATGAGGCTCTCGTAGGCAAGAAGGCTGATGAGTACTGGCAGAACGTGGACCTCTACGTAGGTGGTTGCGAACATGCTACCGGTCACTTGATTTACTCCCGTTTCTGGAACAAGTTCCTCTTCGACCTCGGCGTAAGCTGCAAGGAAGAGCCATTCCAGAAGCTGGTGAACCAGGGCATGATTCAGGGCCGTTCTAACTTCGTTTACCGCATCAACAGCGATGACCACGACAAGGCTCCTGTATTCGTAAGTTTGAATCTGAAGAAGGATTACGACGTAACTCCTATCCACGTAGATGTAAACATCGTAAGCAACGATGTTTTGGATATCGAGGCATTCAAGGCTTGGCGCCCTGAGTATCAGAACGCTGAGTTCATCCTGGAGGATGGCAAGTACATCTGCGGATGGGCTATCGAGAAGATGTCTAAGAGTATGTTCAACGTGGTGAATCCAGATATGATTGTCGAGAAGTATGGTGCTGATACCCTGCGTCTCTACGAAATGTTCCTGGGTCCTGTAGAGGCAAGCAAGCCTTGGGATACCAATGGTATCGACGGTTGTCACCGCTTCCTGAAGAAGTTCTGGGGTCTGTTCTACGAGAACCGCACCGACAACTTCCTTCCTTCAGCCGACGAGGCAGCGAAGCCAGAGAGCCTGAAGAGCGTTCACAAGCTCATCAAGAAGGTAAGCGAGGATATCGAGAAGTTCTCTTACAACACTTCTATCTCAGCCTTCATGATTGCCGTGAACGAACTCGGTCAGCAGAAGTGCCGCAACAAGGAACTCCTGACAGATCTCGTCATCCTCATCGCTCCATTCGCTCCACACATCGCAGAAGAGTTGTGGGCAGCACTTGGCGAGCAGGGCAGCGTTTGCGATGCAGCATGGCCTAAGTATGATGAGCAGTATCTGAAGGAGAACGACATGCAGCTCACCATTTCCTTCAACGGTAAAGCTCGTTTCCAGATGACTTTCCCTATGGATACTCCTAACGAGGAAATCCAGAAGCAGGTATTGGCAGACGAGAAGAGCCAGAAGTACTTGGAGGGATTCAACGTGTTGAAGGTGATCATCGTACCAAAGAAGATTGTCAACGTGGTGTTGAAAAAGTAATTTATTGATAATATACAGAAGGTCGTCTCATCTAAAAATGGGCGACCTTCTGTGCTTTAAAAATACGAGGAAAATATTATGCAAATAGCAATCAGTCAAAAAGTTAAGAATGAAATCAAGGACTATTTCTACATTACACTGGGTCTGTTGATTTATACATTTGGATGGACTATCTTCCTGCTTCCATACCAGATCGTAACGGGTGGCGTAACGGGTATTGCAGCCGTAATCTTCTACGGTACGGGAATACCTATCTATTTGTCGTATTTTCTCATCAATGCCGCCCTGCTGCTTGCCGCGCTGAAGATCTTGGGATTCAAGTTCATGGTGAAGACCATCTACGCCATCATCATGCTCTCCGTGTTCCTGGCGCTGGCGCAAGACTGGATGATAGGTGAAGATGGCAAGATGGTGCAGGTGCTGGGAGAGGGACAGGACTTCATGTCGCTCATCATCGGCTGTCTGTTTACAGGCTTGTCGCTCGCCATCGTCTTCCTGCACAATGGAAGTACGGGAGGAACGGATATCATCGCCGCCATCGTGAACAAATACCATAATATCTCGCTGGGACGAGTGCTCATCTTCGTGGACCTCGTCATCGTGGGCAGTTCCTTCTTCGTCTTCAATGCGAAACCGGAATTCACGGCGATAGATGCCATCAGAAAGGTGGTATTCGGTCTATGTACCATGGTGATAGAGAACCTGGTGCTCGACTATGTGATGAATGCCAAGCGAGAGAGTGTACAGTTCATGATATTCAGCAAGAAGTATCAGGAGATAGCCAACGCCATCGGTACGCAGATGGACCATGGTGTGACGATTCTGGATGGCCACGGCTGGTACACCGGCGATGAGATGAAGGTGCTCTGTATCCTTGCCAAGAAGAACGAGAGCGTCACCATCTTCCGTATCGTCAAGATCATCGACCCGAATGCCTTTGTCAGCCAGAGTGCTGTCATCGGTGTGTATGGCGAGGGATTTGATGAAATGAAAGTGAAAATCAAGGAGAAAGACATTAAGAAAATCAAATAGTGATTATGAAGATAGTATTTGCAACCAACAACCAGCATAAACTCCAGGAAATCCGCGACATCCTGGGCAGCGATTACGAGGTGGTTTCGCTGAAGGAGATAGGATGCAACGTAGATATTCCTGAAACAGGAAATACGCTGGAGGAGAATGCCTTGCAGAAGGCGCAGTATGTTTACGACCATTATCACCTGAGCTGCTTTGCCGATGATACCGGTCTGGAAGTAGAGGCGCTGGATGGTGCGCCGGGTGTTCACAGCGCCCGCTATGCTGAAGGTACCGACCACGACAGCGAGGCAAACATGGCTAAACTGCTCAGAGAACTAAATGGAAAGGAGAACAGAAAGGCCCGATTCCGTACCGTGATCTGCTACATCGAGAAGAAGGATGTCTGCCCTTGCGGCTGCACCAGCATCAAGAAAATCCATCAGTTTGACGGCATCGTAAACGGTTCTATCGCTACCGAAAAGCACGGCACCGAAGGTTTCGGCTACGACCCGATCTTCGTTCCGGAAGGCTACGACCAGAGTTTCGCCCAGCTGGGTGAGGAAATCAAGAACGGCATCAGCCATAGAGCCAGAGCCGTGGCTAAACTGGCTGAATACTTAAAGAACAAAAATGATTAATACCCTTTCGATATTAATCCCTACATATAATAATGTATGCGTTGAGCTTGTAAAATCCCTGCAAGCTCAAGCATCGTTATTGTATTCATCTTCAGATTCTCTCTCTTCATCCTCTCATTTCGAATACGAAATATTAGTCGCCGATGATGGTTCTACAGATGAAAGAACCGTAGAAGGCAACCGTATCATCAACACCCTCCCCCATTGTCGCTACATCGAGAGAAAAGAGAACGTGGGCAGGGCTGCCATCCGCAACTTCCTGGCAAGGGAGGCGAAATATACCTGGCTGCTTTTTATCGACAGCAACATGAACGTAATCAGCCATCAGTATCTTGCCAATTATCTAAAAGAAAAAGAAAGCGATGTGGTCTATGGAGGATATCAGATAAAACGGGATGCTGAAACCAGAGAACGACAGAAATATAACCTACGATACATTTTCGAATCAGCCGGCACGCAGAACGGAAATCAGCTCCAGCGACAGGCTAACCCCTATGCAGACTTTCACACCTCCAACTTTATCGTGAAGCGAAGCATCCTGCTGAAACACCCATTCGATGAACGTTTTTCCCACTATGGGTACGAAGATGTGCTTTGGGGCAAGAATCTAAAAGACAATCACATACCGATTCTTCACGTGGATAATCCACTGGGTTATGAACACTTTATAGGCAACATGTCGTTTCTCTATAAAACAGAGGAAAGCCTGCGCACCCTCTATCAGTTTAGGAATGAACTGCAGGGCTATTCCAAAATCATCGACTATGCCCACAAGCTGAAAAGATGGCATCTCTATCCACCTTGCCAGTATCTCTTTCCGCTGCTGAGTCTGCCAATAAAAGCCAGGCTCACAGGCAATAAACCCAGTATTTTTATGTTTAATATATATAAGTTATTATATTATATACATTTAGATATATGAGAAAGAAAATATGGATACTCCTCTCGTTCCTGATCCTTCAGGTTGCCGCTTTCCAGAGCAGCGCCGCCATCGGCGACTGGAAAGCCTATATGGCGTACAGCGAAGTGCAGGAAATAGAAGAAGCCGGCAACTGGATTTTCGTGCAGGCTTCCAGCAATCTCTATGCTTACAACAGAAACGACCAGAGCATTCAGACCTTCAGCAAGATGGATTTCCTGAACGACTGCGATATCCAGCACATCGCTTACAACAAGACTGCCAAGCGGCTGCTCATCCTCTACAGCAATGCCAACATCGACCTGATGAACACCCAGAACTGGAACGTACAGAATCTGCCGGACTACTATTCTGCCACCATCACGGGCGACAAGACCATCAACGATATCTATATGTATGGCAAATTCGCCTACCTCTGCTATGGACTGGGCATCATCAAGCTCAATATGGCGGAGGGGGAAATCAGCGATACTTATACTCTGGGATTCAAGGTGAACTGGTGCGAAATCAGGGCTAACCAGATCTATGCCTACAGCAAGGAGGAAGGTACCTATCGCGCTGCCCTCTCTGACAACCTGCTCGACAGAAACCGATGGAGCAAGGTGGGGGCTTACACCGCTCCCCCAAAAGAGGACAAGAGCGAACTGATGAAGCTGGTAAGCAGCTTGCTGCCAGGAGGACCGAAGTATAATCATTTCTGGTATATGAAGTTTATCCACAACCAGCTCTATACCTGTGGCGGCGCCTTTCTTTCGGGTACATCACTTGCCACCCGTCCCGGTACCATCCAGGTTCTGAACCAGGACAACTGGACCATCTATCAGGATGACATCAGGAATACGACGGGTTATCAGTATCAGGATATCAACTGTGTAGAACCGGATATCCACGATCCGAACCACGTGTTTGCTTCGGGCAGAACCGGACTCTATGAGTTTACAGACGGCAAACTGACACATTATTATAATAAGGACAACAGTATCCTGGAAGCTGCCGTGGATAGAGGAACGGTGCTGGACAACAACTATGTGCTGGTGCATAGTCTGCTATCGGATGAAAGCGGAAAGCTGTGGATTCTCAACAGCCAGGCTACCCACCGCTCCATCATCGAGATGAAAGACAACCAGTTGATAGCCCACGACCAGAAGACATTGAATGCGAACGGCTACAGTCTTTCGGCGATGACAGGTCTGATGAAGGACAGGCAGGGCAGGCTCTGGTTCGTGAATGACAACCATGAAACTCCAGCCATCGTCTGCTATCAGCCGGAAACCGATGAGGTGAAGATGTTCAGCAAGCCCTTCACCAACCAGGATGGTGCGGAAATCAATCTCTATTATATCAGATGCATCAAGGAGGACCAGGATCATAATCTGTGGATAGGAACCGACCAGGGACCTTTCTACATCACTCCGCATATTCTGGATGATACGCAGCCAACGCTTACCCAGGTGAAAGTGCCGAGAAACGACGGTACCAATTATGCCGACTATCTGCTGGGCGGTGTGGATATTACCTGCATGGCGGTGGATCAGGCAAACAGAAAATGGTTTGGTACCAGCAACAACGGTATCTATCTCATCAGCGCCGACAATATGGAGCAGATTCATCACTTCACGGCAACCAACAGCAAGCTGCTGTCGAACAACATCGAATCGATCGCCATCAACGATGCTACCGGTGAGGTGTTTATCGGAACCAACAAGGGTCTCTGCTCCTATATGAGCGATGCTACCGCCACCAACGAAGAGATGACCCAAGACAATGTATGGGCTTATCCGAACCCGGTAAAGCCAGACTATACAGGATTCATCACCATCACCGGTCTGTCGTTGGATGCGGATGTGAAGATAGTCAGTACCAGCGGAACCCTGGTGAACCAGGGCAGAAGCAACGGCGGCACCTATACCTGGAACGGCTGCGACCAGAAAGGCAGAAGAGTGGCTAGCGGAATCTATATGGTGGAAACCGCTACCAGCAACGGAGAGAAAGGTACCGTCTGCAAAATAGCCATCATCAGATAAAAGAGACAGCATCTTCTATCAGAAATATCAAGAGTGCAAGCAATGAAACTCAGTATCATCATCCCCGTATATCGTGCCGAAGATACGCTCGAAAGATGCATCGGGAGTATCCTGCAGCAATCATTCACCAGCTACGAGCTGATTCTCGTAGATGATGGATCGCCTGATGCGTGCCCTCAGCTCTGCGATGAATATGCCAGGAATGATAGTCGTATCCACGTTATCCACAAGGAAAACGGAGGTTTAAGCGATGCTAGAAATGTGGGGATAAAGAGGGCTAAAGGATTGTATATCACCTTTATAGACAGTGATGATGCGATTGGGGAAAACTCGCTTCAACAGCTGATGGAAGAACTTTATCAACATCCCGATGTGGATATTCTGGAATATCCCATCATGGAGAGAATCGGTCATCCCCATCGGGAAAAGCTCCTCTCCTTCGCTCCGAAAACCTATCAGAATGCCATCGAATACTGGTTGGCGGAAAAGGGCTATCATCATACCTATGCCTGCAACAAGATATTCAGGCGTTCGCTGTTTCAGAACATCGAATTTCCGAAAGGAAAAAGCTTTGAGGATGTGTGGACGATTCCGAAACTGATAGGGCTGACGGAGACTGAGATTACTCCGGATAGAGCGGTGGTTCCTCCCCCACCATTGAAAATAAGGGTGACGGATGTAGGGAAGTATCTCTATTACTGGAATCCTCACGGCATTACATCGCAGGCAAAATATCCCGATCTGCTTCAGCTGTATCTGGGACAGAGGCAGGCTTTGATGAAGCTGAAAATAGCGGGTACAGAAGAAATGAAGCTACAGATGGGAGCAACAGAAGAAATCCTGCTGAAATATCAGTCTTCATTAGAAGATTTCCTGACGCAGCATCTCAATGTCCTGCTCGATCTCTACGATTTATCAGGAAGATATGAACCGGATCCTCCCCTTATCCACGCCGTGAAATGGCTGGAAGGAAAAACGGGGATTCATTCATTCAAACTCAAACTATTCAATATTTTAGGTTATCATTCATTATGCAAAATCAATCATCTCATACACAGAATATACAGGCACCCTTAGTAAGTTTCATCATCACCACTTACAATATGCCTACGGAATATCTGGAAGAATGCCTCAAAAGCATCCTCCAGCTCTCACTCAATGCCAAGGAAAGAGAAATCATCCTCGTGGATGATGGAAGCGATATCTGTGCAATCAACGGGCTCACGGAATATCTGTCACAGATCATCTATCTGCGTCAGCCTAACCGGGGAGCCAGCGTGGCTAGAAATTATGGTATGATGATAGCCAAGGGCAGATTCATCCAGTTTGTGGATGGCGACGACTATCTGGTACAGACCGCCTACGAACATTGTCTCGACATCGTAAGATATCATCAGCCAGACATCGTGACTTTCAACTATGTAAAAAACAGGCAGACGGATACTCCTCCTTATGAATTGCCGACTCCGATATCGGGCACAGCCTATATGAGCAATCATAACTTGCATGGTTCTGCCTGCTCCTATATTTTCCGCAGCAGCATCAGAGGAACCCTGCAGTTTACGCCGGGCATCGTATATGGAGAAGATGAGGAGTTTACCCCTCAGCTCTTCCTGCGTGCCGAAAGAATCTTCAAGATGGAGACAGAGGCTTATTACTATCGTGAGAATCCGAACTCCGTAACCCATCAGATGGATCATGAGAAGATTACCCGGAAAATGGATAACAGTCTGGAGGTAATCCTGCATCTGCAGAAACTGCTGGATAAGATTCCGGTGGCTGAAAGACAGGCGCTGAGTCGCCGCATCGCCCAACTCTCGATGGATTATCTGGTAAACAATATCCGTCTGAAACATTCGCTGATAGCCCTGAACCACGCCATCAAGAAGTTGAGAAAGCATGGACTCTATCCACTTCCAGACAAGGAATACACCAAGAAATATACCATGTTCAGAAAGATGATAGGTACATACATAGGAAGAATGGCGCTCCTCTTTTTCATCAAGAAATAAATAAGAAGGAGGAAGATTTTATCAGATAAATAAAGATTATATCAGGAAGATGAAGATTCTATTAATGGGAGAATACAGTAACGTACATGCCACACTTGCCGAGGGACTCCGCAAGCTGGGGCATGAGGTTACCGTGCTCTCCAACGGCGACTTCTGGAAGAATTATCCACGAGATATCAACATGGTGAGAAAGCCTGGAAAACTGGGTGGAATCCTATATTTGATAAAGTTATACACAATTGTGCATAAGTTAAGGGGATATGACATCGTCCAGCTCATCAACCCGATGTTTCTGGAGTTGAAGGCTGAGCGTATTTTCCCGATTTACCGGTATTTGAGAAAGCACAACAGGAAGGTGGTGCTGGCTGCATTCGGTATGGATTACTATTGGGTAAGCGTCTGCTGCCAGGATAAACCATTGAGATACAGCGATTTCAACATAGGAGATGATTTACGCACCAATGCCGACGCCCTGAAAGAAAGAAAAGACTGGCTGGGAACCGTCAAGGAAAGACTCAACCGGATGATAGCTGAAGATTGCGACGGCATCATAGCGGGACTTTATGAATACTGGGTATGTTATCAACCGCATTTTCCACAGAAAACCACGTTTATCCCCTATCCTATCCATACTTATACACAATCCCATCAGGATAGGGATAAAAGGGCATCTTCTGTAGAGACATCTTCTGTAGATATTCCCAAAAGACCTTCCCAAAAGTTGAAGTTATTCATAGGTATCAACAAAACCAGAAGTGAGTATAAGGGTACGGACATCATGCTGAAGGCTGCCCAGGCAATCGCCGAGAAATATCCGGAAAAGGTAGAACTGCGTATCGCCCAAAACGTGCCTTTTGCGGAATATGTAAAGATGATGAACGGCAGCGATGCCATCCTCGACCAGCTCTACAGTTATACTCCATCGATGAATCCGCTGGAGGCAATGGCGAGGGGCATCATCTGCATAGGTGGTGGAGAACCGGAAAACTACGAGATTATCCACGAGGAGCATCTCCGTCCCATCATCAATGTGCAGCCCAACTATGAGAGCGTATATCAAGAGTTGGAGCACCTGGTGCTTCACCCGGAACTGATACCGCATCTTAAGCAACAGAGCCTCGAATACATCAGCAAGCATCATGAATACATAAAGGTAGCTAAACAATATGAAGAATACTACAAGAGCCTGTTAGCCTAGGCTCTTGTAATAAAAGAAGTATCTGAAATCAGGTGATACCGATGAAGAAGATTGCTATTATATATAAAGGTAACGATCTTTGGAGAGTAGAGGAATGGCGCTGAAGAGGATAAGCCCTAATGATCTTTTATATTCAGCGACGTTGAATCTCCGTTCAGCGACGTTGAATGTGCATTCAACGACGCTGAATGTATGTTCAACGTCGCTGAACGGAGATTTTCTTTAATAGTATCAGCATTTACCATAAAGGATATTCCTATTTTCCTTTAATGGTGTTTTTATTTTCCCTTAAGGATATTTCTATTTTCCCTTATGGGATTGAGTCGTTATTAAACTACTCATCCATCCACATCTTGAATCCTTCGCCACGAAGGGTATCCAGGTGGATGGAGGCATCCTTGGCGAAATATCGTCGCAAGTTGTACATCACATTATTCAGACTTTCTTCGCTACAGTGTACACCTCTCCAAACAGTATCCTTGAGGTCTTGGCGTGGCACGACTTCGCCCTTATTGATCCATAATAGCTTGAGTGTAGCAAACTCGGTATTGCCCAGTGTCTTCTCGCTGCAGCCACGGAAGCTGAGCACATGAGTCTCTGTATCTACGGTGTAGGCACCCATGTTTATCATACGAGAATTGCTGAAATCTTTGCGCTTGGCATAGCGGTTTACCCATCCCAGGAACTCACGGCTGTCGAAAGGCTTCTCGATGTAAATCATAGCGCCATTGTTGGCAGCCTCGGTTTTGAGTTCTGGATCATGTAACGAAGATACACACATGATAGGGATGTCTTCTGCGGCAAGTCGGATGTCGTTGATTCTTTCCAGACTGTTCTCTTCTCCTATCATCACATCGAGGATGATGAGGTTGGGAGACAGCTTCATGATAAGGCTTTCTACTCCAAACAGCGTGTTTTGAAAATAGACCTCATAGCCTACTTTTTTAAGTAGCAAGACTGCTGTGTTGCCGAAATCCAAGTCATCATCGACCAATAGTACTTTTATCTTTTCCATATTTCTTATTTTATAATGTTCCTTTAATTACGGTTGTTGCTTTTAGTTGAGCGGCAATGTAAATGTAAAGGTGCTGCCCTTGCCTAGTTCGCTCACCACCTTGATGGTTCCGCCATGTGCCTTGACGGCATATTTTACCATGGCAAGGCCTATGCCATATCCGCTCTTATGGTGTGTGGCTGGTATGCGATAGAACTGCTCGAAAATCTTCTTTTGATATTTCTTGTCGATGCCTACGCCATGGTCAGACACGCTGATGATGGTGAAATGTTCATCCTGTTTGATGTTGATATCAACATTTGCCTCCTTGTCTGAGTATTTAACGGCATTCTCCATCAGATTGTGCATCACATTTTCTATCAGGTACTTATCTGCATACACCAGTGCTTTCTCTTCACGATGGTCGTGGATTCCGATGGCATGTGGCTTGCTGGCATAGTTGATATCTATTTGTTCTTGAGCTTGTTGCGTCAGCTCGATGATGTCAACTTGTTCTTTGTTGATAACCAACTTGCTTTCACTGGCCTTAGAGGTAATCAGTATTGTCTTGATGGTATTGGCAAGATTCTTGATTTGTCTTTCAGAAGAAGTAATCATCTCCTGCAAGTCAGCATCCTTGATATAGTCTTTGATGAATCCCAACTTTAGCAAAATGCTTGCCAATGGAGCTTTCAAGTCGTGTACAGTTCCATGAAGGCTAATCTCACGATTCCTCAGGATGTCTTCCTTGTATCTGATGGCAGTCATCTGGTATCCTACGCAAAAGACGATGATAAGAGCAAGCAGTATGGTAGAGATTAGAGTCTCTATAGAATTTCTGATGAAAGAAGATGGAGTTATATCCACCTTTGCCTGTACGAAACGGACAGGTTTGAGCCCAATGGCGATAGGTTTGCTTGCTTGCCATCCCTCAATATTCATTGTTTGCCCATAACACATTATGACTTTTTTGTTCTCATCTAATATTAATAAGGTGTTGGTAAAGTCTTCATTTAGATTCTTCTTGAATATTTGGGAGAGTTTGGCAAGGTTGATAGGATTACCTTTAGTGGTAAGAATATCTTTGCTCAATAACCCCATAGCTTCAGCTTCTGTTTCGGCAATATCATTGTCTCTAAGATTTTGAATATTGATTTCGGCAAAATCAATAATATCTTCTTTCTTTGGCTTTGCTTTAAGAAAGTCTTCTTCTGTCATAAACTTATAGTAAACTCGCTGTTTCCCATCATTATGTGAGTGCTTGTTCTTATGTGCTCGTATTGCATATTCTTCATCGATGGCAATTCTTAGTACAGAATTTATCTTGTCTGTTTCATTGAGGATATAGTTTTTGTGCTGCAAAGACATGTTATATACTTGTAGCAAAGTAACAACGATAAGTGCTAAAACTGTTATACAATAATATTTTTTCATGCTTAGTTTTTTTACTATTAAACTTTAAAAGTGCAAAAATACAAATAATTTTTCAAAGTAGCGTACTTTCTAACATCATTTTTATATAATAATTTAGGGGGCAAATATTATGTGAGAAATGATGTAAAAAGTTTGGTAGTTTGAGCAATTTGCCGTAATTTTGCACTTAGATATTTTAATTAATATAAAGAGTAACAGCTATGGATATATGATGAAAAATCATGAACTGGGCAAAGTCTTAGGTGGCGGCTATTGGTGGCAAGCACCTAATGGTCAATGGATTTACGATAGTCTTCCAAGATAGTTAACATGGTATAAACTCTTAATTGTAAAAAACGGTTATTATGAGGATTTTAATAAGTATATCGGTATTATTCTTTTATGCACTTTTATTGCAAGCTAAGAATGAGGTTATAGATCATGGGCAATTTTTGTGCTCATATTATTATTGTTATTCGAAAGATACGATAAAGAATGATGAGAAAGGAGAGGATTTACTCTTTCTTTCTATCGGAAAGAATGTTTCAAAATGCTATAGCTATTATACTTATCAGTCTGATTCCTTGCAATCTACAGAAGATGGCAAGGCAAAGTTTCGTGCTTTATTCAAAGAAGCCTTTAAGCGAGAAGGATATCTGACTAATTCTTTTCCACATCGCAGAATGACGGTATGCGTCTATAAGAATTATCCGCAGAATATGATGACGGTAACGGACAATCTGATGTCTCAGTATTATGAATATAGTGATAGCCTGGGTGTACAGAATTGGGTTGTAGAAGGTGATAGCATTAAAAACATATTAGGCTATAACTGCCAGAAGGCAACCTGCAGATTCCGTGGTCGCTCTTGGACGGCATGGTTTGCCTTGGATGTTCCTATGAGTGATGGTCCTTGGAAATTTTGTGGTCTTCCAGGTTTGATTATGGAAGTATATGATAAAGGGAAACAGCAATATTTTTGCATCAAGGGATTGCAGAAGGATGCTGGTACGCCTATCGTTTATGATGTCTTCAATAGAAAACGGGTAAAGATTGACCGGAAAGCTTTTCTGAAGTCTGAATATAATTATTTTCGTAATTCAAATAGCATAAATGAGGCGATGACAGGAATATCGCTGGACTCGTCAGATTCTCAACGTAATTATGACTTAATAGAAAGAGAATAGAATATTAATTTTAAACAAGAAAAAGTTATGGAGAGAAAGTGTTTCATATTTCTATTTTTAACTTTTTATCTTATTGGCTTTGCCCAAAATAAAAAGATAGATACGGCTAATATGCTGTGTAGCTATGTATATGAATATCTTACGGATACGCTGACTGGAGAACAACAGCGCAAGGAAGATTTGCTCTATCTGCAAATCGGAGCAGAGTGTTCAAAATGCTATAGCTATTATACTTATCAGTGTGATTCTCTGATGGCTTCTCCTAATGGCGATAAACTATGGGATAGCTTCTTGGCTGAAGCTGTTGGAAAAGGATTGAAAGGAAAGCAATTACACAATGCCATACCACATCGCAGAATGTCTGCAACCATCTACAAGAATTATCCGCAAGGAAAGATAACTGTTACCGACTTCTTGCTGGGACAATATTACCTTTATGAAGATGCTTTAAACTCACAGGAGTGGAATATAGAAAGTGACAGCATGAAGGTTGTTCTTGGACATGAATGCCAAAAGGCTACCTGCTGCTTCCGGGGAAGACAATGGACAGCCTGGTTTGCCTTGGATGTTCCTGTAAGTGACGGTCCCTGGAAGTTCTGCGGACTCCCTGGCTTGATTATGGAAGTGTATGATAGGGGAAAGCAATACTACTTTTGTATTAATGGAATGCAGCAGGTTAGTGCAAAAACTGTTACTTTTGGGGTACTTGACAAGGAATTCAAGCGCTTTCAGAAAACGACAAGAAAGGATTTCCTGCAATCAAAATATAAGTATCTGAAAAATTGGAACAGTATTAACGAGGCTTCAACGGGAATATCTCTGGGTGGCTCGGATGAGGCTCTGAAATATGATCTGATAGAAAAAGAATAAGTATCAACGTAAAGAGAGAACGGATTGGTTTCTCAAGAAGATAATTTATGAAGCAACTGTTTTTATATCTGTGGTTTATCTGTATGAGCACTTTGACCTATGCCCAGCAAGTCACCTTGTCGGGTAAGGTGGAAGATGCCTATACGGGCAACGGGTTGCAGGGAGTGATGGTTACCATCCGACCTGCTGCCGGCAATAGAATCCTGAAGTTTACCAAGACACAGGCAGATGGAAGTTTCCTGCTGTCGCTCAATGCTATTCCGGATGGTCGTAACGTGCTGCATTTCTCGATGATGGGATATGCTGTGAAAACCATTCCTTTGTCGAAGGATACTACAGTTTATCATGTGCTCCTGACGGAGCAGGCAACAAAGCTGAAGGATGTTGTGGTGAAGGCTCCAAGCATCCGACAGCGAGGCGATACCATCTCCTATAATGTGGCAAGCTTTGCCGATGCCAACGACAAGAGCCTGGCTGATGTCTTGAAGAAGATGCCGGGAATGGAGGTGTCGGATAAGGGAGAAATCAAATATAACGGAAAGGCTATCAACAAGTTTTATATCGAAGGACATGATATGCTCGGCGGCCGCTATTCCATCGCCACCAACAATATCCATCAGAAGGATGTCGGTTCGGTAGAGGTGATGACCAATCATCAACCTATCAAGGCTTTGGAAGATATGTCGTTCTCGCAAGACCCTGCCATCAATATCAAACTGAAGGAATCTGCCAAGAGTCGTCTGGTAGGAACGCTGAAAGCTGGTGGCGGTATGGAGCAGAAGAAAGGGGAGAAGTTTGGTAAGCTGAATGTCTGGGAAGGCGAGATGTCGTTGATGCGCTTTGCCAAGAAAGCCCAGTCGCTCAATACCTTCAAGAGTAATAATATAGGTACGGATGTAACCGGTGAAGGCAATCTCCTCTTTTCGGATGGTGGAACTGGAGTGATGGGAAATTCTTATCATTTGAAAGATTACGTGAATGTTACGCCCGACCAGCTGACGGATATTTCTGACAGCCGTATGCGTAAGAACCAGACCCATGTTTTCACAACCAATAATCTCTGGGTGTTAGGCAAAAATACGGATTTGTCTTCGCAGATTGTCTATACCCACGACCGTCTTCTTTCTTCCTCATTCAGTAATACCCAGTATTTCCTGAATGATTCAACCATTTATGATGTAGAGGATGAACAGGCAAAGCAGAAGCAGAACAGGTTGGTTGCCGACTTTACGCTGACTTCGAATGGCGAAAAGGCGTATGTTGCCAATAAGCTTTCCACCGACCTGGCCTGGAATGATGTCATGATGGATATTGCCGGCTCTTATCCTAATCATCAGCAGGTCAAGATGCCGAAATATAAAGTATCAGACAAGCTGGAACTGTTGCATCGGAGTGGTAAGCGAGCCTATACCTTCAACACGTATAATGCTTATATGGTGAATCCGCACTCTCTGTCTGTTGATAATTCGCAGCAAACGGCTTATCAAAGTGTTCGTTCGGCAGCATTCTTCAGTCATACCAATACTTCGCTCGGCTTTTTCCTCAAGCCTTTTACCGTCATGATGAAGGTTGGCTTGCAGGTATTGAGCAGAACGATGAAGAGTCATCTGGAGGGAGTACCCGATTCCCTGGGTAATATGCGCAATCAGTTGAACATGACCTTCTTCCGTGCCTATGCATCGCCGGAGGCTGAGTATAACCAGGGTGGCTGGCATATCCGTTTCCAGATGCCTATCACCTTTACACCTTATTATTATAATGATAAGTTGATGGGAGCGAAAGAGAACGCCAGCAAGACACAGGTTGCTCCTCAACTCAGCGTGAGCTATTTCCTTACAGCCCGTTTGCAGGCTACGCTTTCCGGTGGAATCGCTCAGCGGGAAGTGGATGAACAGAATTTCTATCAGGGACTGCTGATGCGTGATTACCGTAATCTTTATACGGGTTTCGTGGATTATACCGCCGACAGGAGCAAGCATGTTTCCTTCAACATCAACTATAAGCGTCCTCTTGCTACCATCTTTGCCAATGCCTACATCCGCAAGAGCTGGTCTGACAGTCATCTTACGGTGGCTCGTGATTTTGTGGGTGATTATATCATCAACTCCTATTTCTCCAACAGCAGCAGTTCTGAAAACCTGATGGCTGGTGGAAAGGTAAGTAAGGGATTGGGATTCATGCATGGACTCGTTAGCGTAGGTTTTGATTATCTGAGGTTTGATGGCTTCCTGCGTCAGAACGATTCTCCTTCAGCCTATTCATCTGATAACTATATGTTGTCGGCAAAATGGAGTGGTCGTCCTGTGGATTGGTTCAATTTCACCTATGAGCTGAACTGGGATAAGGATAAGATGGTATTGAAGAATTTGGGTTTCGATTCTTCCTCTACCAATCTTGCCCAGAATCTCACTTTCAACTTCCAGCCATTGAAGTCATGGTTCATCAAATTACATGGAGAGCATTATCGCAATCAGATAGCAGATCATCAGCACAAAAATCTTACTCTTGCCGATGCATCCACCAGTTATGGTTTCAGAAATGGTATGGAATTGAGTTTGACTGCGCTTAATCTTTTCAATCAGCGCACCTATGGTTATACTGTTTATTCTGGGTTGACCCGTACGAGCAAGGAGTATCAGTTGCGAGGTAGAACAATATTAATGTCTATATTCTTTCATTTTTAGTAATTTAATAACGGCTCAATCCCATAAGGGAAAATAGGCATACTATTAAGGGAAAATGGAATTATCCTTAAGGGAAAATAAAAACACCATTAAAGGAAAATAGGAATATCCTTTATGGTAAATGTTGATACTATTAAAGAAAATCTCCGTTCAATAGTTTTGAACGTACATTCAAAATCATTGAACGCACATTCAAAACTATTGAACGGAGATTCAAAATCACTGAATATAAAAGATCATTAGGGCTTATCCTCTTTTTCTATAAGCCTATCACCTTTTTCCTATAAGTCTATAAGATTTTTCCTATAAGCCTATCACCTTTTTCCTATGAAAGCGAAAGCATCTTTTCTATAGGCTTCACGGCATCCTGGGCTATTTCTGGAGCCACTTCTACAGTAGGCCAGCCAAACTTCAGGCTATTGTAGATCTTCTTCAATGAGTTCATCTTCATATACTCGCATTCATTGCAGCTGCAACCTACTCCACCCTCACTTACCTCTGGTGGTACAGGATAGAAGATGACGTCAGGGCAGTTGCGCTCCAACTCATGCAGGATACCTGCCTCTGTGGCGATGATATACTCCTTGATTTCAGGATGCTCCTGGGCATAATGCAGCATCGTGGCGGTAGAACCCTTTACATCGGCTACGGCAAGCACTGGTGCCTTGCACTCCAGGTGAGCCATCACAACAGCCTCAGGATGCTCCTGCTTCAACTTGATGATAGCCTCTACCGAGAATTTCTCGTGTACATGGCAGCCACCGTTCCAGAGCAGCATGTTTCTGCCTGTTACGCTGTTGATATAGTTGCCGAGGTTGTAATCAGGACCAAAGATAATCTTCGCATCCTGTGGAAAACTGTCGATAACCTTCTTGGCATTGCCACTGGTCACCACGCAATCGGTCAAAGCCTTCACGGCAGCGGTGGTATTCACGTAGCTTACCACCTGGTAGCCTGGGTGCTCTTCCTTATACTTCTTCAGATCCTCAGCCTTGCAGCTGTCAGCAAGCGAGCAGCCGGCATTCAGGTCAGGGCAGAGCACAATCTTGTCTGGACTCAAGAGCTTGCAGGTTTCAGCCATGAAGTGCACGCCGCACATCACCATCACCTTAGCTTCTGTTTCAGCAGCCTTACGAGCCAAAGCCAGAGAATCACCCACAAAGTCGGCAATATCCTGAATCTCGCCTACTGTGTAGTAGTGCGCCAGGATAATCGCATCTTTCTCCTTGCAAAGCTTTCTGATTTCAGCTTTCAAGTCTAAGGTCTCGTCGATCGGTTCATCCACGTAACCTTTCTCAATCCATTCTTTTTTCACCATAACATTAATATTATATTTTTTATTTCTTATTTTTAAAAAGAGATTATAAGGATGATGATATGTCGTGGATAAGTGGATAAAAAACACCTTCTAAATTTGCTTTTTTCATTATCCATATCTTATGCAGAGTTATCCGTATTCGACTTGGAAATCTTTTTCTTGGTCTTTAAAGGATTAGCTCTTTTATCAACATTTCCCCAATTCGGTGCAAAGTTAATAAGTTTATATCTTTTTTCCGTCAAAAACTGCGAAAAAGTTTCTAAAAACTTATTAATAACCCTGTGGATATCCCTATTCCTCGGGGTTCGGGATGGGAGCGGTGGATATCCACAAAGTTATTAAATAGTTATTCCTGTGGTTTTCCATACACTTATCCACGGGTTATTAAAAGTGCCATTATATTGTTTCTTAATGAACTTTTAACACTTAATATGTTTGATATCTCAGAAAAATTACTTAATTTTGCGTTCAGAACAGTTACTTTATTAATAATAAATAAATAATAACGTTATGGGAAAGAAAATGAGTATGCTCATTAGTTTAGCTTTTGCTTTTGTGAGCTTGTTTACATTTGTTGGTTGTTCATCAGATGATGATGATATTCCTACAACCGGATTTGTTAGAGTTGAGTTTCCTTATTGGTCTGGTTTTGTGGGAACTGGTGATGTTTATGTCTATCTTGCAGATCAATACGCCTCTGGTAAATTAGTATGCATTAAAAGTTCGAAAATAGGCAGTAGTAGAACCACAGACATAGAGTTGAATCCTGGCAACTATTATGTGAGTATAAGTATGAGTGGTATGGAGACTGAAGGAGATGGATACTTGCAAGTGCAGGCTGGCAAGGTGGAAGTAATAAAAGTTAAGATAAGGTAATCGGTAGATTACTGATTAGAAATAAACACAAAAAAGAGCCATTAAAGACTCTTTTTTGTGTTTTTATTTAATACGTTCTCTACCTTTTCCACAATCAGCTCCGGCGAGATATTCTTCATGCAGGCAAAGTCGCCACGCATGCACGGCTTGTTGCCATAGATGCTGCATGGGCGGCAAGGCATATCGAGCTGCACGGCATTGTCGGGACTCTGATGCCAGCCCATGAAACCGGCGAAAGGATGGGTGGCTCCCCAGACACTTACCACTGGGGTATTGACCAGAGATGCCAGATGCATGTTGCCGCTGTCCATACTGATCATCAGGCGGAGATGACTCATCAGGATGAGTTCGTCGGAAATGCCGTGGAGCTTGCCTGAAGCATTCACTACCTGTGGATATTTCTCTTCCCAGGCATCCATCACCGGAGTTTCGGTCTGTCCGCCTCCGAAAAGGAAGATGCGACAGTGAGGATGATTGTGAATCAGGCGCTCTACTACCTTCTCCATCTGCTGTACCGGATAAATCTTGCCCTCGTGGGCAGCGAATGGAGCCAGACCTATCCAAGGTTCCGCTGGGTTATGAGCATCCTTGTTGATAACTGTGGATTTATCCTTGCTGTTATCAACAGTAACCTGGAAAACTTGCTCAGGGAGCAGACTCAGGTCTCCTCCTTCTTCCGGGAAGAGAGAAGTGAAGTCCATCTGTACAGGATATCCCAACTTGGCAAAGACATCGGCGTAATTCTGGAAGGAAGAAGGCTGTTTCTCCATCACCTTGCCGGAGGAAGCCACCAGCTTGCGCTTTCCCTTGCGATGCTTGTCGATATGTGCCACCTTGAAGTTGGAGAGGTTGAAGCGCATGCGCAGATAACTGGAGCGCAAAACGCTGTGAAGGTCGGCTATCGCGGTAAACTGTTTGGCGATGAGCCGGCGATAGAGTGCATTGAGACCTTTTACACCCTTATATTCCCCCTTGAGGTCAGCCTCCATGAAACCGACATTAGGGGCAAGATTCTCGAAGAACGGGCGAGCAAAGGAACGGCTTAACACGGTGATTCTTACGTGAGGATACAGCTTTGCCAATGAATAAATCACGGGTACAGTCATGGCTACGTCACCCATGGCCGAAAATCTAATAACGAGAATATGCTCTGTCTTCATCTTTTTTAGTCTCTTTATATATATAATAAGGTGTAAAACAGAGCGGGCTTCGCTTTTTATGGTAAAAAACAAAGCCTACTCTGCTTCTATTCTGATTGATGCTGGTTTACTTCTTGTAGAGTACAGGGTTGGTAGAAGGATCGTTGTACATCTTCATCTGTCGATAAACCTTCATGTACTTTCTTCCAGCCTCGATATCCTCCAGGAGCTGATCGATGGCAGTAGAAAGATCCACCTGCTGCTCGAGGAGTACGTTGAGCTTAGCCTGGCACTTAGCCTTGTGCTCTTCAGAAGCCTCAGGGCGCTCCACCTGCTCCTTCATGTGATAGATCTTGAGGGCAAGGATGCTGAGACGGTCAACAGCCCATGCAGGACTTTCGGTATTGATGCGTGCGTCATCCAGCACCTTTACATCCTTGTAAACCTCGCGGAAGTAAGAATCAATCTGTTCCACGAGATCAGTACGGTCCTGGTTGCTCTTATCGATTCTGCGCTTCAAGACGAGCGCCTCTGCAGGGTCGATCTGAGGGTCGCGGATGATATCCTCGAAATGCCACTGAACGGTATCGATCCAGCACTTGAGGTAGAGACGGTTCTCGATGGTACCTTCCTCGAATGGATTATTGATAGGAGTATCAATGTTGTCTTTGATGTGATAATCGGCTATCGCCTGATTAAAAATCTTGTTAGCGTTTTCTGTAAATGTCATACGGTTTGAACTATTTGATTTAATACCGTACAAAAGTAACAAAATAATCTCAAAGAGCCAACAAAAAAGCGAAAAAAGGCGAAAAAGATGCACAATTAGGGGGTGTTTGTGCACCGAAAGGCACTTTTTTTGCTAAAATATTTGTTTATATCAAAAAAAAAGTGTTCCTTTGCACCCAGATTTTTAATTAGAAATTGAATTATAAACATTTTAAAGGTTACAATTATGTCAGAAATTGAAAGCAAAGTAAAGGCAATTATCGTAGATAAGCTCGGTGTTGATGAGGCAGAAGTTAAGCCAGAGGCAAGCTTCACAAATGATCTCGGTGCAGATTCTTTGGATACTGTAGAGTTGATCATGGAGTTCGAGAAGGAGTTCTCTATCTCTATCCCAGACGATAAGGCTGAGAAGATTGCTACTGTAGGTGACGCTATCTCTTACATTGAGGAGAACGCTAAGTAATTTAGCAACTAAATTATATTAAATGGAATTAAAGAGAGTTGTAGTAACAGGTCTCGGTGCTGTAACACCAGTTGGTAATACTCCTGAGGAAACTTGGGAGAGCCTCCTTGCTGGTAAGAGCGGTGCTGCGCCTATTACTCATTTCGATACAACCCTTTTCAAGACCAAGTTCGCTTGCGAGGTTAAAAACCTGAACATCAATGATTGGATTGATCGTAAGGAAGCTCGCAAGCTTGATCGTTATACCCAGTTGGCTATGATTGCTGCCATGCAGGGCGTAAAGGATGCTAATATCGATCTTGAGAAGGAAGACTTGAACAACGTTGGCGTTGTATTCGGTGTAGGTATCGGTGGTATCAAGACTTTCGAGGATGAGGTGAAGTACTATGGTACTCACGAGGAGAATGGTCCTAAGTTTAACCCATTCTTTATCCCTAAGATGATTGCAGATATCGCTTCTGGTCAGATTTCAATCCACTTCGGATTCCACGGACCAAACTACACTACAACATCTGCATGTGCTTCTTCAAGCAATGCATTGGCTGATGCCTTCAACCTGATTCGTTTGGGTAAGGCAAACATCATCGTTAGCGGTGGTGCAGAGGCTGCTATCTGCGCTTGTGGCGTAGGTGGTTTCAATGCTATGCATGCATTGTCAACACGTAATGATGACCCAGAGCATGCTTCACGTCCGTTCAGCGCAAGCCGTGATGGATTTATCATGGGCGAGGGTGCAGGTTGCTTGATTCTCGAGGAACTTGAGCACGCTAAGGCTCGTGGTGCGAAGATTTATGCTGAGATGGTAGGTGAAGGCGAGAGCGCTGACGCTTATCATATCACAGCTTCTCATCCAGAAGGTCTCGGTGCTAAGCTCGTGATGGAGCGCGCACTTGCTGATGCTAACCTCAAGCCAGAGGACATTGACTACATCAATGTTCACGGTACATCTACCCACGTAGGTGATATCTCTGAGGCTAAGGCTATCAAGGCTGTCTTCGGTGATGCAGCTTACAAGCTCAACATTAGTTCTACCAAGTCAATGACTGGTCACCTCCTCGGTGCTGCTGGTGCAGTAGAGGCTATGGCTTGTGTTCTTAGTGTGAAGAACGATATCGTTCCTCCTACTATCAACCACGAAGAGGGTGACAACGATCCAGAGCTCGATTACAACCTGAACTTCACATTCAACAAAGCTGAGAAGCGTGAGGTTCGTGCAGCATTGAGCAATACATTCGGATTCGGCGGTCATAACTGCTGTGTAGTATTCAAGAAGTATGCTGAATAATTTAATAGATAGAATAAAGCTCTCTTTCCGCAAGGATAAAGAGCTTTATTTTTCTTTGTACGAAATCCTAGGTTTTTATCCACACAACATCAGTTATTACAAGATGGCGCTGATGCACAAGAGCATCATGCACCGCAATTCCAAGGGCAAGCCTGTGAACAACGAGCGCCTGGAGTTTCTGGGTGATGCCGTACTGGATGCTGTAGTGGGTGATATCGTGTATCAGCACTTTCCTGGCAAGCGAGAGGGATTCCTCACCAATACCCGAAGCAAGCTGGTGCAGCGTGATACGCTCAACAAGCTCGCCCAGGAGATGGGAATCAATCAACTCGTTTTATCTAATGGACACAGTTCTTCTCATAACAGCTATATGGGAGGAAATGCTTTCGAAGCGTTGGTTGGTGCCATTTATCTGGACCGTGGTTATGATGCCTGCATGAAATTCATGCAGAAGCGCATCCTGGCAAAAATGATAAACATCGATAAGGTGGCTTACAAGGAGGTGAACTTCAAGAGCAAACTCATCGAATGGAGCCAGAAGAACCGCGTGAAGCTGGAGTTCGTGATGCTGGGACAGGAGAAAGACAAGAACGGAAGCCCTGTTTTCACCTATCAGGTGGTAATGGAAGGTGTAAAGGGCGGAGAAGGCAAGGGTTACTCCAAGAAGGAGAGCCAGCAGCTTGCCTCTAAGCTTACCCTGGAACGATTGCGCAAGGAACCGCAGTATATTGATTCTGTATTTACTGCCAAGGCAAACCGTACGAAGATGGAAGAAGAACCTGTGCTGGCTGTGCCTACCACCGAGGTAAAGAATGATTTCATCATCTCGCAAGACACAGAAAAACAGGAGTCTGAAGAAAAACACGTCAATGTTTTCAAGGAAGAAGTCTATACAGAGGATTCTTCGGCTGAAGATGTCGTTGCTTCTACTGTTACTGAAGAAATAACCACTACAGCCACTCAGGAAAGCGAAGACGAGTTTGACTTGAGTGATATCTCTGCTGAGCCCAAGGAAATGAGCCGCGAGGACATCATCGCAGCCGCCGAGGCAGCTGCCTTTGCAGAAGATAAGGAATAATCTATGATGATAGAACTGGATTAAGATAAGGGAAAGACTCTCTTGAGACTGACGGATATGATAGTCTCAAGGGAGTTTTTTGTTTGATATTTTACATTCTTATCCCCTATCTTGCCCGATAGGTTATGTTTTGTATTAAAAAATAGTAAAAACTTTCTCTATATCAAAAGATTGAAGTACTTTTGCAAGTACTTTATAAGGTATATTATCTAGATATGAGTTTAACAACGATAGTAAGTAATGTATTCAAGCCTCGCCAGAAGAGCTTGGAAAAGTATGTACATGATGCAGAGGAATTGCAGCATGAGGTACTGATGCGCCTTTTGGCATCTGGCAAAAACACCGAATATGGTGTGAAACATCTACTCAATACGACAAATAGCTACGAAAAGTTTGCGCAGAATGTGCCGGTCAATACCTATGAGGAATTGAAGGGCGACATCGACAGAATGCGTCATGGCGAAAGAGATATCCTCTGGCCAGGACAGGTGAAGTGGTACGCCAAATCTTCGGGTACTACCAACGACAAGAGTAAGTTCATCCCTGTTTCGCAGGATGGTTTGCAGAACATCCACTACAAGGGTGGATTCGATGCTGTGGCTTACTATCTGCGCAACAACCCAAAGAGTAAGATATTCGACGGCAAGAGCCTGATTCTCGGTGGAAGCCATTCGCCTAACTATAATGTTTCGGGCAGTCTGGTGGGTGACCTGAGTGCCATCCTCATCGAGAACATCAATCCGCTTGCCAACATGGTGCGCGTACCTAAGAAGGAAACCGCACTGCTGAGCGACTTTGAGGTGAAGCGCGACCGCATCGCCCATGAAACGTTGAACAAGAACGTAACCAATATCTCGGGTGTGCCTAGCTGGATGCTCAGCGTACTGGTACGCGTGATGGAACTTTCCGGCAAGCAGCATCTGGAGGAGGTATGGCCTAATCTGGAGGTGTTCTTTCATGGCGGCATCGCCTTTACTCCTTACCGCAAGCAGTATGAGCAGCTCATCACATCTCCTAACATGCATTATATGGAGACCTATAATGCCAGCGAGGGATTCTTCGGTCTGCAGGATGATCCTTCAGATCCAGCCATGTCGCTGATGGTAGATTACGATGTGTTCTACGAATTCATCCCGATGGATGAGTTTGGAAGCGACCATCCTACCGTGGTGCCTCTCTGGGGCGTGGAAGTTGGCAAGAACTATGCGATGGTGATTACCACCTCCTGCGGTTTGTGGCGCTATATGATCGGTGATACCATACAGTTTACCAGCACCAATCCATACAAGTTTGTCATCACCGGCCGTACCAAGTACTTTATCAATGCCTTTGGTGAGGAGCTGATTATGGACAATGCCGAGAAGGGACTTGCCTATGCCTGCGAGAAGACGGGTGCGCAGATTGCGGAATATACCGCAGCTCCTGTCTATATGGACAGCAATGCCAAGTGCCGCCACCAGTGGCTCATCGAGTTCTCTGAGGAACCAAAGGATCTGAATGAGTTTGCCAGCCTGCTCGATACCAAGTTGCAGGAGATCAACAGCGATTACGAGGCAAAGCGCTTCCACGATGTCACCCTCCAGCACCTGGAAATCGTTAAGGCTAAGCCGGGACTCTTCAATGAATGGCTGAAGAGCAAGGGCAAGTTGGGCGGACAGCATAAGATTCCTCGTCTGAGCAACAGCCGCAAGAACATCGATGAGATGCTCATGATGAACAAATAAGGCTTTTTATATAGTAAGCCTTTATGAATAAGGCTTTTACTGCATAATCTGCAGGAATAGTGGACATGTAAGATAGAAAAGAATGACAAAGAAGAACGACATCATACAATTGTTGAAGAATCGGATAAAGGCAAATACCCTGTTTTTGCCTTTCTATCTGCTTGTCTTCCTATTGCTGGTTTCCTGTGCCAAGATGGGACAGCCGGATGGCGGATGGTTTGACGAGACTCCTCCCAAGGTGATTGGAGCATCGCCAGCCGATGGCGCCGTGAATGTAAACCAGAAGAAAATCAATATCTACTTCGATGAGTTTATCAAGCTCGATAACCCTTCGGAGAAGGTGGTGGTTTCGCCACCACAGCTGGAACAGCCTGAAATCAAGGGTGCCGGCAGGCGAATACAGATATCGCTCGTGGATTCACTCAAGGCGAATACCACCTATACCATCGACTTCTCGGATGCCATCAGCGACAACAACGAGGGCAATCCGATGGGAAACTATACCTACAGTTTCTCTACAGGAGCCGCTATCGATACGATGGAGGTATCGGGATATGTGCTGGAATCGGAGAATCTGGAACCTATCAAGGGTATCCTGGTGGGATTGTATGCCGACCATGCCGATTCAGCTTTCCGCACCAAGCCGATGTTGCGAGTGAGCCGTACCGACAGTCGCGGCCGCTTTGTCATCAAGGGTGTGGCACCTGGTTCTTACCGCATCTACGCCCTGCAGGATCAGGATGGCGACTATAAATTCAGTCAGAAGAGCGAGAAGATTGCTTTCTCCCACGACATCATCGTGCCTTCCTGCAAACCGGATGTTAGACAGGATACCACCTGGGTGGATTCCCTGCACATCAAGTCGATAGACCAGGTGGATTACACCCATTTTCTTCCTGATAATATCGTGCTCAGAGCCTTTACGGAGCCTCTGACCGACAGATTCTTCCTGAAGGCAGAGCGCCAGAAGGCAAATAGCTTCACTCTCTTCTTCAGTTATGGCGATTCCATTCTTCCACAGATCAAGGGACTTAACTTTGATGCCGGGAATGCTTTCCTGGTAGAGGCTTCGGAGAAGAAGGATACCATTACCTACTGGCTGAAGGATACGGCACTGGTGAATCAGGATACGCTGCTGATGGATATCACTTACCGCATGACGGATAGTACCGGAGTACTGGTCAACAAGACCGATTCTGCCCAGGAAATCCTGTCAAAGGAACCATACGCCAAGCGAATGAAGGATATGGAAAAGGAATTGGCTGCCTGGACCAAGAAGCAGGAGAAAAAGAAGAAGAAAGGTGAACCATACGATTCGGTGATGGAGGTGAAACCGCTCGATGTACAGCTGAGTGCATCATCGCAGTTTGATCCCGACCAGAACGTCATCTTCTCCTTCCCTACTCCATTGGCTAAGGTAGATACTGCCGCCATCCATCTCTATGCCAAGCATGATACGCTCTGGTATCGTGCTCCGATGGAATTCCTGCCGCTGGAGAACCGGAAATATGAACTCCGGGGAGAATGGCGACCGGATATAGAATACAGTCTGGAGGTAGATTCAGCTGCCTTTGAGGATATCTACGGATTGGCTTCCAAGCCTATCAAGCAGGGCTTCAAGGTCAACTCGCTGGATACCTATGGTACGCTGCTTGTGAACATCACCTCGCTCCACGACCTGCCGCTCATCGTGCAACTGCTTGATGCACAGGATAAAGTGGTAAAGGAGACCAAGACTGTGAATGGTGTGGCAGAATTCTATTATCTCAAACCACAGAAGTATTATATGCGTCTGATCGTAGATCGCAACAATAACGGCAAGTGGGATACGGGTAATTATGATAGCGACCAGCAGGCTGAGGAAGTATATTACTATCCGGAGGCGATAGAATGTAAGGCAAAATGGGATCTCACAGAAAGCTGGGATCCGCTGGCCCGTGAACTCTCGCTGCAGAAACCGGGAGCCATCACCAAGCAGAAGCCTGATAAGGAGAAGAAAGTTAAGAATCAGAATGTACAGCGTGCCGCTAAGCTCGGCATTCAGTATGTTCCTAAAATGTAAAGGATATGAAGTTACTCAAGTCATTTATAGTAGCCATGTTGCTGCTTTTGGTCAATACTTCTGTATCGGCCCAGTGTACTTTCCGTAATACTGCATTCAAGTCGGGCGAATTCCTGACTTACAATCTCTATTACAACTGGAAGTTTGTATGGGTAAAGGCTGGCACTGCCAGCATGTCGGTGGTGCAGACCACCCACAAGGGCAAGCCTGCCTATCGTGGTTCGCTGGTAACCCGCGGTAACAAGAGAGTGGACGATTTCTTCGTTCTCCGCGATACCCTGCTCTGCTATACAGGCACCGATATGGCTCCGATGTATTTCCGCAAGGGAGCCCGCGAAGGCAAGCGATATACCGTGGATGAGGTTTTCTACAACTATGCCGGCGGCAATTGCAATGTAAACCTGCATTATCAGAACAAGCATGGTGAGCATAGATGGAAGAAGCATTCTTATGATGACTGTGTCTTTGATATGATGAACATCTTCCTGCGTGCCCGCAGTTTCGACCCTGCCAACTGGAAGAAAGGTCATAGCGTGAAGTTTCCTATCTGTGATGGTGGTGGTCGCACTCCTGCCCAGCTCAAGTATGGCGGCAAGGTGACCGTGAAGGCAGATAACGGCATCAAATACCGCTGTCTGCGTCTGGAATATCAGGAGTATGAGGATGAGAAGTGGAAGAAGATAGTGGATTTCTATATCACGGACGATGAGAACCACATCCCTGTTCGCCTGGATATGTTCCTGAAATTCGGCAGTGCCAAGGCTTTCCTCGTGAATGCCAAGGGTACCCGTAACCCGATAACTTCTATCGTGAAGTAGAAGTACGACTGAAAAAGTGATAGTGTAGGAGGAAAAATGAATAAAAAACAGATGAACACAGGCTTGGTCGTCTTCATCTGCTGCGTTCTTGTGGCTATAGGAGTTACCCTGCATCTCCGGAAACATCAGGTGCTCCCTATTATCCACAAGGTAGTGGATAACACGACTGCCACGCTGGTGGCGGATACGGTGAAGAAGAAAAAGCCTGTGATGAAGAGAGATTTCAATATCTCTGGTACTTTAAAAGATACCGAGGGAAACGGTGTGGCTGGCGTTATCGTGAGCGATGGCTTCAAATGTGTGAAGACCGATTCCCGAGGAAGATATAAGATGAAGCGGGACAGCTTGGCTCGCTTCATCTATTTTTCCGTGCCTGCCGAGTTCGAGGTTCCTACCCATTCGGCTACCGACCGCACGGCTTGTTTTTACCAGGCTGTTTCCAACAAGAAAAAGATTTATGACTTTACCCTGAGGCGATTGCCTGGCGGCAAGGAGACGAGTTATAAGATGATAGTCATCGGCGACCCGCAGATTACCAATGCCTACAGCCCCTACTATACTTCTCCGGATGATAATCCCATCAAGAAGAGCGATGTAGAAAGATTCACCACACAGACGATGGCAGACATCAAGCAAACCATCAAGAGTCTTCCTGCCGGAACTCCCGTATATGGATTGAGCATGGGTGATGATGTGCAGTATTACGGCGGCTATAATGCCAAGCTGGAGCGTCAGATACGCCAGGCATTGGGCTCTTCCGAGATGCGCCTCTTCTCCGTGATCGGCAATCACGACCAGGATGGAAAGGCACTCTACCGCAGGAAATGGGAGGAGAATTTCGGTCCTACCGATTTTTCCTTCGATCGTGGCGATGTGCATTATGTCTGCATCAACAACTGCTTCTTCCATCGCGGCATGTCTTATTATTCTCCTGGAGAATTACGTGAGCGCCAGGTGAAGTGGCTGAAGCAGGATCTCGCCCTCACGCCAAAGGATATGAAGGTGGTACTCTGTTATCATATCCCGTTCACCTTCGGTAATGCGCCTTTCAGCAAGGCGAAGCCGCTGACCAATGCCCATGAGGAGGGACACTATTCTTCTTCTCGTCTCTCGCTCCTGCTTTCTTTGCTGAAACAGTTTAAGGGCGGTTACGAACTCTTCTGCGGACATACTCATTTTGCCTGCAACCACGAAATCAACTATGAGGGAGAGGATGTGATGGAGCATTGTCATGCTGCCGCCTGTGGCAATATATGGCAGTCGAATATCAACATCTGCGGAACACCGAACGGATATTATGTCTATAGTTTTGTAGGTACCAGTATCAGCAACTGCTATTACAAGGGAACTTTCTGGGATAAGAGCAAGCAGATGACCTTGTTCCGTGCGCAGACCGATTTCAACGGCGAGAAATACTCTAGGGATTGGCAGTTGGCAAACAACAGGAATATCCTGGTAGCCAATGTCTTCAATGCTACCAGTCATTGGCGTGTTGTAGCCATAGAGGATGGCAAAGAATATCTGATGGGGCGCCTCAGCGGAAAGGGGCAGGATGCCTTTGCCGCCGGCTATCATCATAAATACAGCGAGAGTGTATCCTATCGTTTCGTGAGCAAGGGGAATGGTTATCTCATCATGAACCACCTATATTATTATACTCCTAGGAATCCGAATGCCAGAATCATCATCAAGGCATCCGATCCTTACGGAAATACCTATACGGCATCAAGTGATGAGGTAACGACAGAGCCTTTCGCCAACTTTGCCCATTATTACGAAAAAGAGTATAAGGAATATAAGAATAAGAAAGACAAGATGTTGCGGGATTCTATATCTGGCAGACAGAAAGATTCACTTGCTGCAAAGAAGAAAGGTAATTAAGGCACGAAATGTTGTAATTTAGGCACGGGGATCCAGAATTTATAAATTAGGCACGGATTACACGGATTACACAGATTTATGGCGCTAACGCCAATAAGCCATATTTATACTATGGTAGAAAATCCGTGTAATCCGTGTATTCCGTGCCTAAAAATTTATTTGTTCAGTTTCCAAGTAACACCATCTTTGGTGTCCTTTACCTCGAAGCCGGCTTCAGCCAGGGCATCGCGAATCTGGTCGCTGGTAGCCCAATCCTTATCAGCCTTAGCCTTGGCACGCAGGTTGAGAACCATATCTACGACCTTGCCATAAGCCTCTTCACGAGCATCATTGTTGGCTCCCTTCTCACTCTTCAGACCGAGCAGGTCGAAAGTGAAGAGATGCATGGTGTCTGAAAGCTCCTTCAGGTCTTCAGCAGAGATGTTTGCCTTGTGGTCGAGGGCTGTGTTGATTACGTGGCAAGCCTCGAAGAGATAGCTGATGACAAGCTGAGTCTGGAAGTCATCGTTCATCGCATCGTAGCAGCGCTGGCGCAATTCGCTAACGAACTTCTTCACCTGCTCATCGCTCTGCTTAGCCACAGGCACACGCTCCAGGTCGTTCAAACCATTCATCAGGCGCTCCAATCCCTTCTGGCTAGCCTTCAAGGCATCGTTAGAGAAGTCTACGGTGCTGCGGTAGTGAGCAGAGAGGATGAAGAAACGGATGGTCATTGGCGAATAAGCCTGTTCCAGACTGTCGTGATTGCCAGTGAAGAACTGCTCCAGGGTGATGAAGTTGCCAAGACTCTTACCCATCTTCTGACCGTTGATAGTAATCATATTGTTGTGCATCCAGTAACGAACCATCTGGTCGCCCTGAGAAGCTACAGCCTGCGCAATCTCGCACTCGTGGTGAGGGAAAATCAAATCCATGCCGCCACCATGAATATCGAAGTGGCTGCCCAAGTACTTGCGTCCCATCGCAGTACACTCGCAGTGCCAGCCTGGGAATCCATCACTCCAAGGACTAGGCCAGCGCATGATGTGCTCAGGTGAAGCCTTCTTCCAGAGGGCGAAGTCAGCCTGGTTCTTCTTCTCGCCGATACCAGCCAGCTCGCGGCTCTCGTTGATAACGTTCTCCAGGTTACGTCCGGAGAGGATACCGTACTTATGATCCTTGTTATACTTCTCGATGTCGAAGTAGATAGAGCCGTTGCTCTCGTAGGCATAGCCATTGTCGAGGATTTCCTGAACCAGTTTCTCCTGCTCGATGATATGGCCTGTGGCATGAGGCTCAATGCTAGGAGGCAGCACGTTCAGCGCCTCCATGGCATCATGGTAGCGGTTGGTGTAGTACTGAGCAATCTCCATTGGCTCCAACTGCTCCAGGCGTGCCTTCTTCTCAATCTTGTCGTCGCCCTCATCAGCATCGTGCTCCAGATGGCCCACGTCGGTGATGTTTCTAACATAGCGAACCTTGTATCCCAAGTGCTTGAGATAGCGGAAGAGTATATCGAATGTGATGGCAGGACGCGCATGACCGAGATGCGGATCGCCATATACGGTAGGGCCACAAACATACATGCCCACGTTAGGAGCGTGGAGCGGAGTGAATCTCTCTTTCGTACGAGTGAGAGTGTTGTAAATCAGTAATTTCTGTTCCATCTTGTATGAACCTTTCTTTTATATTATTTATATTTTTCTGCAAAGTTAACTCATTTTTCTGACATATCCGCCAAATCATCCGCAAAATGTTATTAAATACCTCGAAAATACCACTTTTATCTTAGAAAAAGAGAGAGAATATCAGGAGAAAGACTTTTGCAAGCAGGCTCTGCCCCCTACGCCCTACCTTTCAGGGCGCATGGATGCCAGCCTTATTTTTGCATAAAGCAAGTGAAATCTGCATATCTATTCACGAACTGTAAGTTTTTTGCCTAATATCTGTATAAAATCATCAATTGATTAGCATATATCGAAAATAATGTGTAACTTTGCAGCCACAAATAGGTATCAATTATTTAGAATGCGGCTATCAGTTCCGCTAATGAATATTAAGAAAGAAGAAAATGGCGTATATTAGATTAAGCGCTGCTGAAGCAGCAGCGATGATTAACGATCAAGATACAATCGGTTTGAGTGGTTTTACTCCAAACGGCGTGCCTAAGGCTACCTTCCGCGAACTCTCCAAGAGAGCCGTGGCTGAGCATGAGGCAGGCAGACCATTCCAAGTAGGCATCCTGACAGGTGCTTCTACTTCACAAAGTATTGAGGGTGACATGGCGGCAGCTCATGCCATCAAGTTCCGTGCGCCATTTTCTACCAACAAGGATTTTAGAACTCATACCAATCTGGGCGAGATAGATTACGAGGATATGCATCTCGGTCACATGGCTGAGCGTCTGCGCCGTGGTTTCTATGGCGAGATAGACCTTGCCATCATCGAGGTTTCCGATTTGGAAGAAGGCGAAACCACCTGCAAGGCATTCCTTACCTCTGCCGGCGGTATCGTTCCTACCATCGCACGACTCGCCAAGAAGGTGCTTATCGAGAAAAATACTTTCCACAGTCCTGCTTCCCGCTATCTGCACGATGTGTATGAGATAGCAGAATGCCCGTTCCGCACCCCTATCCCAATCTTGAATGTGGGCGACAGAATCGGCAAGGAATATGTGGAGATTGATGCGCATAAGATTATCGGTGTGGTGGAATGTAACATCCCGGAGGAGGCGCGTGCCTTCAAGCCACTCGATCCTGTAACCGAGCAGATGGGACACAATGTGGCTGATTTCCTGGTCAGTGACCTGAAGAAGGGGCATATTCCTCCTCAGTTCCTGCCTTTGCAGAGCGGTGTGGGCGTAACTTCCAACGCCGTTCTTGAGGCATTGGGACAGAATCCTAACGTGCCTGTGTTCAGCGTTTATACCGAGGTGGTTCAGGATGCCGTAGTGAAATACATGCGCGAGGGAAGAATCAAGGATGCTTCCTGCTCTTCGCTCACCGTTACCAATGATACATTGAAAGAGGTGTATGATGATATTGATTACTTCAAGAAGCATCTCACCATCCGCCAGAGCGAGATTTCGAACTCTCCTGAGGTGATTCGCCGACTGGGTGTCATCGCTATGAACACCGCTATCGAGTGTGATATCTACGGCAATGAGAACTCCAGCCATATCTGCGGCAGCAAGCTGATGAATGGTATCGGAGGTTCCTGCGACTACGAGCGTAATGGTTTCATCTCTATCTTCACCACCCAGAGTACCACTAAGAACGGTTGTATTTCTGCCATCGTTCCGATGTGCAGTCATGTAGATAGTACCGAGCACGATGTGGATGTTATCGTTACCGAGCAGGGAGTAGCCGATCTCCGTGGCAAAGGCCCATTGCGCCGTGCCAAAGAGATTATCGAAAACTGTGCCCATCCGGATTACCGCCCTATGCTCCGTGAATACTTGAAGTTTGCAGAAAAGGGTCACGAGCCACAGAGCATGCGTGCCGCCCTCGCCATGCACGATACCTTCCTGAAGAAGGGTGATATGAGATTGACAGATTTCGGAGAATATCTGAAATAAAAGATAGGGCTTTTAGTCAGATTCACCAGCTTGAGCGAATATAAACGAAGAAAACATGTCGTTTTCTTCGTTTATGCCCCTTATCTCATTTCCTTATACCTTTCTCCTTTATCTCCTTTCTCTCTTTTCTTCCCTCCTTTTCTCTCCTTTCTCCCTCCTTCCTGTATTATTTTTGTGTTAATCTTAGGAAAAGTCTTGGTTGTTATTAGGAAAAAATGTGCTTTTGCCTAATAGAAAGTTTCGTTCAGCGTCGTTGAATGTGCGTTCAACGTCGCTGAACCTGCATTCAACGTCGCTGAATGTAGATTCAACGTCGTTGAACGAAACTTTCAAAGCTTATGAACGAAATTTTCTTCTAGGATTAGAAACAATTATCAATCGTAATAACATCAATTACTATTGTACTTCTTTAAGTTTTAGGGGAAATTACAGATGACAATATGGAGTCAAATTGCTCCATGATTGAAAATATTCCTCCAAAAGGAGTGAGTTTCTCAGATTTTATTGCTATCTTTGCCATGTCTATCGTTGGATTTTCTTGTTTTCTTTTTGCAACACTAAGATAAGTGAATTCTTCGACATGGTAAAATTCTGGACAACTTTTTGTAGCTCAGGATATTAAAAAACAATATAAACTATAGTGTTGCGGAATTAAAGATATATATAATCATGGATACTTGTTTAGATCTTATAGCTCTTCAATATACCTGCATGATTGTGATGGGCATGCTTATGTTTTTTGTGTTTGTTTCGCGCTGCTATATAACTTGCCGTAACATGCAGTTTGAGCAGTCGCGTTGGATGATTATTGTGGCATTACTATTGTTTGTCGTACACTACGTGTGTCAGATGCGGTTTGGTTGGCGACAACGGGGAGACGATGTGGGCGTTCTGTTCAATCTGCTGTTTTATTCGCCTTCGGCTATATTGTTGTCGTGGTCGCAGCTCAATATTCTGCGCGCTGGGCATGGACGTTGGTGTTTTATGCGCTATGGTGTTGCAGGGTATGCTCTTATGGTGTTGTGCATAGTAGCGGGTGTTATCTCAAATGGCAGTCTGCATATTGGTACTATGCTATATGTTGCTGATGCTATTTTTTTCTTTACTTTGTTTTATTATATATGGGCATCGTTTAAGGTTCTTGGTTATGTTCAACGTCGGCTCGATAGTGACCTTGGTAATCCTGTAGATGCTTACTTGAGCACTATGCGCATTGGGCTTTTTATGGTGTGTGCTTTTGCTATAATTTCGCCTCTATATATATTGTCGCGACCGTTACTCTTTGTCTTTGGACCTTTGGGACTGATTTCGCTTTCGCTGTTTATTGTTAGTTTTACGGCACTTGGATTCAGTATGTCCGAGGGGGTAACAGAGATTGTTGCCGAGACTAACGAGGAGATGGCTGCTGCTAAAGTCTTTAGTGAGATAGTGCCTGAGCGTGTTGCCGAAATAGATATGGCAGTAAGCAAATGGCGAAGCGAGGGTGGTTTTAGGGATAGCGACTTGACGTTATCCTCGTTTGCTCGTCGCATAAAGGTTAATCGTGCCGATGTAGTCTCGTATCTAACTTCCATATATGGTAAGAGTTTCCGTACATGGCTTTCGGGTATTCGTGTGGAGGAGGCAAAGGCACTCATTGTAGCACACCCCGAATATAGTAACGAGGTTGTTTCTATGGAGTGCGGTTTCTCATCGCGTGTGTATTTTCAGCGTCTGTTCAAGGAAAGGACAGGTTTGACTCCTGCCGAGTGGCGTCGCCAACGATAATGTGTTGGTTATGTGTATGTTTGTTACTGAGGGTAAGATGTAACTTTTGTACAAAGGTTACATAATGGGCTATGTGTAACCTTTCTTATAGTTACGTCTCTTTTCTACAAGAGTGACACATAAGTGATGTCTTTTGAGGTTTTGATGGTTGATATTTTTATATCTTTGCATAAGGAATTTCAAACATAAACTTTCAAAAACAATTCACAATGAAAAAATCTTATCTTTATTTAATGGCGTGTGCCATGGGTGCTATGTCTTTGACTTCGTGTTCCGAAGATTCTACTCCTGCCGGTGGCGGTGGCGATAGCACAATAGAAGTGCCTTTGGCACAAGTTTCAAAACCTAAGCCTAACCCTTGGCTTGCACAGGAAGAGTATAGTATTACGCACTTCAATTCGGCTCAGACGGATGCCTTCTCGTATGAAGTCAAGGATGGAACTTTCAATATCGATCTTTCCAAGTGTCAGATGACATGGAGCGGTCCCGTGAATTTGATGACACTTGCTTCTACTTCGCCCAAGTATATGTGGGGCATGAGTAGCGATCGCGTGTCGTATCTTGATATCAGCGACGGCAAGCTTGAAAGGGTTGCAGAGGCTGGCTTGCCAGGGATTACAATGAAGACTCAGGAGCAGCTTACAAATATGACTGCTGACTATGCTACTTACGACGAACTTTCTAAGACGATTACCGATATATTGGGCCCAGCGCCACAAATGTCTATGGCTAACGGTAATTATGTCTTGTGCGACAAGGATAACTATGCTTACACCAATGCAGGTCAGGTAATGGTACGTTATCGCCTTGCCAATCCTAATAATCCCAAGGAAGGTATCGTGCTGGATCATCAAATCAGACTTACCGACTTTACCTTCAACTCTTTTACTCTCGTAGGTGCTACTATGACCTATGACGGCCACCTTGTCGTGGCTGCACAGAACGGAATTCTTATGTTGAATCGTGCTCTTACTACCATCGAGGATTCATACGCTCTTCCATCAGACCAGATTCTCACCAATTCTATCTGTATCGACGAAAATGGCGGTCTTTATGTAGCAAGTAACAGTCGCACACCTGGCGGAAAAGGCCTTATGCAGAAACTTATCTGCAAGGACGGCAAATTCTCTACATCTCCGGCTGATGGTGCATGGCAAGCCTATTACGATGGTGGCCCGAAGGCTCCATGTATCAAACTCGGATATGGCACAGGTTCAACGCCTACACTTATGGGCTTTGGTCAAGACGAGGACAAGTTGGTAGTTATTACCGATGGCTCTAAGCGTATGAAACTGGTGGCTTTCTGGCGTGACGAAATCCCTTCAGGCGCACAGCAAGTGGCAGGGTACGACAAGCGTATAGCCGGAGTGCATGAGGTTACGTGCGGTCTGCCTGCATCAACAGAGTGGATACAGTCTGAGCAGTCAGTTGTAGTAGGTGGCTATGATGCCTTTGTTGTAAACAACATCAATGTTACTGATCAGGAAATAAACGACAAGATTATTGGTGTAATTGCTATTGGTCCTATTGTTAAAGGCCCTCAAGGTACCGAGTGTGTACGTTGGAATACAAAGGAGAACAAGTGGGAGAGTAAGTGGGCGCGCAGCGATGTAAGTTCTGTAAGTATGATTCCTGCCGTAAGTACCAAGTCGGAGATGGTATTTGTATGTGGCTGGAACGATGCTTCGGGCTGGGAAGTTACAGGACTTGACTGGAAGAGTGGTGCCACACGTCATCGCACCATCTTGGGCAAGAGCAATCGGGCCAATGGTGCCTACGCCATCATTCAGTATCTTGCTAATGGCGACCTTTTATTCAACTCTGTTGCCGGACCAATCCGCGTAAAATATTGAGAAAATTTAATCATCATATAACTTTAAGGTTTATTGATATACAAAAATCCCCAGCCTGCTTGAGAAAAGTAGGTTGGGGATTAACGTTTAACCAACAAAGTTCGTTATGAACAGGTGCTACAACTTCAGCAGTTTGGCAAACTCCCAAACCACAATGCCGGCTGTTACGCTGACATTCAGGGAATGCTTGGTACCAAACTGTGGGATTTCCAAGCAACCATCACTCATATCCACAATGTTCTGCTTTACGCCCTTCACCTCGTTGCCGAAGATAACAGCATAACCATTTGGTGTAGAAGCGTCTTGAGAGAAAAGCTTGGCATGCGCCTCCGGCAGGTTCTGAAGTTTGGTGGAACCTTCTACCTGCTCGATGCTATATACAAAGTAGCCCTTCTGCTTCAGCTTCTCTACCGCCTCTTCGGTAGTCTTGAAGTATTCCCAATCCACGCTGTCTTCGCCACCCAATGCCGTCTTATGAATCTCGACATTGGGAGGAGTGGCGGTGATACCGCAAAGATACACCGCCTCTACACGGAAGGCATCGCAAGAGCGGAACACACTTCCTACATTATATAATGAACGCACATCATCCAGGACTACTATCAGGGGCAGCTTTTCGGCTTCCTTGAATTCCTCCAGGGTGAGGCGGTTCATCTCTATCGTTCTTAATTTACGCATTATAATATACCTTATTATATATCATGTGACCAGAGGCGGTTAAGCCTCTGCCTCCTTGGTCTTGTAAGCCAGGGCGTACATGCGAATCTGCTTGATCATCGCCAGTAGACCGTTGCTGCGGGTAGGACTCAGGTGATCTTTCAAGCCAATCTTCTCTACGAAATAGAGGTCGGCATCCATAATCTCAGTTGGAGTATGACCGCTCAACACACGAATCAGGAGGGCGATGATTCCCTTTACGATGAGGGCATCGCTATCGGCTGTAAATACGAGCTTGCCATCCTCGTAGTCGCATTGCAACCATACGCGGCTCTGGCAGCCGTCTATAAGGTTCTGCTCGTTCTTGTATTTCTCGTCGAGAGGAGCCAACTCATTGCCCAAGTCGATGAGCATCTGATACTTATCCATCCAGTCGGAGAAGTCCTGGAACTCCTCTACCACTTCATCCTGCAATTCATTAATTGTTGCCATTATTTTATTTCTTTAATTTCGTTTACTGTAATCAACTTATAGAGCTTATCGTTAGGGCGCACCTTATCCGGCACAGGGATAGAAACTCTCCAGCCCTGCTGCGCTGTTTCCACAGGCTTCAGGTCGTAGCGGATTTCATCGGCATTGAGATACATTACGCCGGTGGTGTTACCCGTAATCAGAAGTTTCTCGCCCTTGTCGAAGGTAGAAGCCTCTACGGCAACCTCTGCCACGCCCAGCTTGGAGAAGTATTTCATCACCTTGCCCACGAGCACCTTCTTCTCGGTAGCCACAGAACCATAGTGCTTGTTCCACTCGCCGAGGGTCTGACCTTGGTAGTAACCATCCCAGAAACCGCGGTTGAATACGGTGGCAAGTCTCTCGTCCCAGGCATCTTTCTTCTCTTCGGTGAAGGTACCGTCCAGTACGGCGGCTATCGCCTCCTTGTAGCACTTCACTACGGTATATACGTATTCTGGTCCACGGGCACGACCCTCAATCTTGAAGACGCGTACACCGGCATCCATCATGCGGTCGATGAAGCGGATGGTCTTCAGGTCCTTCGGACTCATTACATACTTGTTGTCTATTTCCAGCTGGTTGCCGGTTTCGTTATCCGTAACGGTATAGCTGCGGCGGCAAATCTGAACGCATTCGCCACGGTTGGCAGAGCGGTTGGCATTGGCGAGGCTCATATAGCACTTACCCGATACCGCCATGCACAGGGCGCCATGGCAGAACATTTCGATGCGGATCTGCTTGCCCATAGGTCCGCAGATGTTCTGCTTCTCTATCTGCTCATGGATATGCTTCACCTGGTCCATGTTTAATTCACGTGCCAGTACGGAAACATCCGCAAAGCGTGCATAAAACTTCAAAGCCTCTGTGTTTGAGATATTTAACTGTGTGGAAAGATGCACTTCCTCTCCTACTTCATTGCAATAGCTCATCACAGCCACATCGCTGGCGATGACGGCAGAGATGCCTGCCTCCTTGGCAGCATCAATGATTTCCTTCATCGTAGGGATGTCGTTGTCGTAAATCACTGTGTTGACGGTGAGGTAAGTCTTGATGCCATGCTCGTTGCAGGTGGCAGCAATCTCACGCAGGTCGTCGATAGTAAAATGATTGGCAGAATGTGAACGCATGTTCAACTTGCCGATTCCGAAATATACGGAGTCGGCACCAGCCTGAATAGCGGCAGCCAAAGACTCGCGCGAGCCCACAGGTGCCATCACTTCAAATTCGTTTATCTTTGTATTCATGAATGCAAATTTCTATTTTGGGTACAAAGGTACTGCTTTTCTTTGAAAAATCATACTAAAAGGCGCATAAAGATATATAATAAGGTATAAAAACAAAAATAGTAGCCACTAAAACCTGATATTTTAGCTGGCTACTATCTATTTTTAGAATGCCTTGGCATGAACGCATTTCATGTTCTTTTCCAGTTGGGCTGTAGAGCTGGCACCTACCAGTACGCTGGTTACGCCTTTCTGGTGGAGAATCCAGGCCAGTGCCATTTCGGCAAGGGTTTCTCCACGTTCGCCGGCTTCTGCATTCCATTGCTTCAACTGCTCCAGGAGTTCCGGAGTCAGGGCGCTGTGCTTCAGGAAGTGCTCCTTTGCCATACGGCTATCGGCTGGGATGCCGTTGAGATAGCGGTCGGTGAGGAGACCTTGGGCGAGGGGAGAGAAGGAGATGAATCCGATGCCGTTTTCGTGGCAGTAGTCGAGGGTTCCGTTCTCCTGCGGCGCACGGTCGAGCATGTTGAGTCTGTCCTGGAAGATGAGCAGCGGACAGTCGCGCTCCTTCAGGTATTTATCTGCGAACTTCAGGGCTTCCAGTGGCCATCGGCTGATGCCGAGATAGAGTGCCTTGCCCTGCTTCACGATATCTACCATTGCCTGGAGGGTTTCCTCGAGTGGGGTATTTGGGTCGTAGCGATGACTGTAGAAGAGATCCACATAGGCCAGATTCATGCGCTTGAGACTCTGGTCGAGGCTCGCCATCAGATACTTGCGAGAGCCCCAGTTGCCGTAAGGACCTTCCCACATATCGTATCCCGCCTTGGTAGAGATGAAGAGTTCATCGCGGTAAGGCAGGAAATCATCCTTCATCAGTCTGCCCATGGTTTCCTCGGCACTTCCGTATGGAGGACCATAGTTGTTGGCAAGGTCGAAGTGGGTGATTCCGTGGTCGAAGGCATAATGGGTGATGGCACGGCTTCTTTCGTAAGGATCCACTCCTCCGAAGTTGTGCCAGAATCCCAGACTAACCTTAGGCAGCAAGACTCCGCTCTTGCCGCATCTCTTGTAAAGTGCCTCTGCATCGCCATAGCGATTGGCATCGGCTGTGTAGATTCCTTTTAAGTCCATAATTCCTATTTATTTTATTTTTTAATAAGCTGCTGTCTGATTATTTCGGCAGCGAGATGGTGAACTCCGACCACTTGTCTTTCTCGCTCTTCACACTTATCTTGCCGCCATGGGCGTTGATTACCTGCAGCACGTAGTTCAGACCGATGCCGAAGCCGCCACGAGTCTTACGGGCATCCTTTTCGTGCTCAGCGGCACGCTCAAAGCGGTTGAAGATGGTCTTCAGCTCGCTCTTGGCTATGCCGATACCCTCATCAAAAACCTTGATATACACGTTTCTGTCATCCTCCAGGGTGGAAATCTCAATGTTGATTTCCTCCTTCGAGTACTTGGTGGCATTATCCACCAGATTGCTGATAGCCTCCTTCAGATATTCCTCATCGGCTAGGGTAGAGGTGGCTCCGAACCGGGTGGTGATATGAATCGGTTTTGCCGATTTCGCCTTGTATTTATCCACCACATCCTCTATCATTGTTTCCAAATTTACTTCCGCCTTCTGAATATGCAGCTTGCCGTGCTCCAGTTTCGAGATGGTGAGCAGGCGGTTGATGAGGGCAAGCAGATGCTGCGCCTCGTCTTCTACGATACAGAAATATTTCTCCTTCATTTCCGGCTTCTTCTCCAGTACGCCGCTGTGCAGATACTTGGTTCCCATGATGATGGAGGTGAGCGGCGACTTCATGTCGTGAACCATTGCATAGGAGAAGTCCTCGCGCAGCAGTCGCACCCTTTCCTGCTCATCGATGTAGTTGATCTGGTCGATGAGGCTCAGGATGATCACCACAGTGGTGAGGAGCGAAGTGAAAACGGTAAACTTGCTTTCGTAGAAGGCAGCGAGTAATGCCTGTGCCCTGACATCCGGTGCCAGGTTCCAGGGCGTCTCAAACCCCATCTGGTGAACGGTCATCTGGAAAGAATTCCACATCCAGAACAGCTGCATGCAGAGCACGGCTATCAGCGCTGTGGTACTGAGAACCTTGGCTCTATTCGTCTTCATCTTTCACAAGCATTTCAGGCAGTTTCCTGCTCAGGGCAGCGAATCCACCTATAGTTAAGGCTGTGCCGGCTATCAGGAGCAATATGCCGAGCACTTTCGATTCAAACTGGAAGGGAACCAGATTGGATACGAAATAGAGCACGATGAGAATGATGGTGCTGCGTGTCTTGCCGTATATCCAGCTGCAGTAGCAGAGGGTGATAAAACCTTGCACGGTCAGATCTACATTGATATCACCACTGGTTGTTACCGACATCATGCATGCAGGCAGCATCATGATCGAGAGCGTGAGCAGCTGCACCCATCTCTTCTTGCCGCAGCGGATCAGTTCCTCCTGAATGGCGCCGAAGAAGATGTAGGCAGATATAAACGATCCGATGATATTGTATGGCAGGAAACCGAGATAGCTTATCTCCATCATCTGCTTGGGAAGGAAGTCGAGATGGAAGAGGTTCATGATGGAATAGAAGACCATGGTGAAGCCCAGAATCGGCATGGTGCAAATGGTCATCGCCTTCCATTTGGCGGCAGGAATCACCTTTCCAAGCGAGAACCTGGAGAATTTGTAATGTCCGAAGGTGAACCATACGATGAGTATGCCCAGAAATCCGATGATAAACATAAACGGATAGATGGATTCCTCCAGACCTTCTATCTGCTGGCTGTGGGAGCCCGAAGGGATGTTCATTGCCATGTAGAGTCCCACCAGGAATCCTCCCAGGAAGATGGTGCTGAGATATTCTGCAAGAAACAGTATGTAGTATAATATCGCTTTCTGCATAATGATGTCTTTTCTGTCTTTTTTTCTTTATTCTAATTTGATTCTCGTATGATGTTATGAGGGGGTGGGGGATGTTTATTCTGCGATGAGCTTGAATCCCACTCCTCTGATGGTTTTCAGTTCTACGGCAGGCTCGTCTTCCAGTGCCGTGCGGATTTTCTTGATGAAAACGTCCAGGCTTCTGGAAGCGAAGTAATCCTTGTCTTCCACGCCCCAGAAGCGGCTCAGTACGGCTTCCCGGCGTACCACCTCGTTCTTGTTTACCGCCAGCAGTTCGAGGATCTTAGCCTCCCGTGCGGTAAGCATCTTTTCGTTGCCTTCCTGCGTATCTTTCAGTGAGGCGTGGTCGGCATCGAGTGTATATCTGCCCAGCTTGATCTGGTTGCTGGCATTCTCGCTGCGCTTTCCGGCTTTCAGCTGGATGAGGCTATGTATGTGGGCGTCAAGCTCTTCTGGGATGAAAGGCTTCTTGATATAGTTGTTGGCTCCGGCGGCATAACCTGCCTTCAAATCCTTGGGTGAGGTGAGGCCGGTGGTAAAGAGGATGATAGTTTCTCCATCCACCTCTCGGATGTTCTTCACCATCTCGATGCCGTCCATGATGGGCATGTCGATATCCGATACGATGACGTCTGGCTGAAAGTCTCTCCACGCCTTCAGTCCTTCCTTGCCGTTAACGGCGGTTTTCACCTCATATCCTCCGATGATATCCTCGAAGCAGCTTTTCTCCATATAGGCGAGGTTTTCATCATCCTCAACCAGGAGTAACTTAGTATCAGCCATAATCTTATCATTTTTTGATGTTTCGGGAGCCAGATTAGCCTTTGTCCCCTTTTCCGCTGCAAAGATACATCTTTTTTATGAAAAAGCCATATTAAAAGAGGGAGATTAACTTAAAGATAACGTTGGCGCCTTATCTCAGAATGACAGTGCAAAGATACGGCTTTTTGGGGGAACCACCAAATTTTGGGTGGCGATAAGGGGCGATTTTCAGCAGCTTTCAATTTGAAACTTCGTTAATAATCCTAACTCGTAGTTTTTAGAAGGAAGAAGCGTTGAGTTGTGTTTCCGGAAATATAGTTTTTTGTCTTAAAGTTCTTCCAGTAAGATAGTTAAGTAGAATATCCATCAGCAGCAAAAAGTGACTCAGTGACTCAGTGACTCAGTGACTCAGTTTATTTCCGACCGTATGTTCTACCCTCTTTATAGTAGATATATTATATATGTAAATATATATATAT
>JAJWLX010000044.1 GCA_021636625.1 Prevotella sp.
AGCACGGTGGTGAGCCTTCATCAGTTAAGTTCTGCGCTAAGGTTGGTATGAACTATGCTTCATGCTCTCCATTCCGCGTGCCTATCGCACGTTTGGCTGCGGCGCAGGCTGCTGTTGAGGAGTAAATCTTTTCTGAAGAAGAAAGTACGATTAATAGATTAGATAATTTGAGAGGGAAGTGTTTCAAGAGGAAGCACTTTCCTCTTTTTTCGTTTCTTTTGATAGAACTTTTTCCTCCTTTTTCGTTTCTTTTAGGTTAAAAATCAGAAGAAAAATATTAAATCATTTGCAGATTACATTTATTTTCCGTAATTTTGTCGGAAAATAGAGAAATATGACTGCAAGGGAAGATAGAGAAAAAGAAAAAACGAGCCGAGAGACTCTTGGTAAGTTCTTTTATGATTTAGCAAAGGCTAATTTCACAACCAATGTTGCAGGATGTATCTTGTCTATGGTTATGAAAGAAAAGTATGATGATGGGATGCTTTGGGGATTGCTTTCTTTTGGATTAGCTTCCACAGCTATTCTTGCATATGTGGGTTTTAGAATATTAAAAAAATAATTAGTATGGAAGGATTAATTATGATTTATGCGACGATTACAGTCGTTGCTGGTGCTATGGCACTTTGGCTTCATACAAAATGGGGTAAGAAATTCTTAGAGAATCTCTAAAAAAATATAAGCTTCAAAAATGAATACATTGGCTTTAACTTTCGCCGTGTGCTCAATAGTAGCATTGGCCTTTCTTGCATGGCTCTTTACCCCTTGGGGAAAGAAGTGGTCTAAGGAATTGTAGTGATGAAGAAGATAAAATATATATTATGCGCTTGCCTGATGATGGCAAGCCTGGGCATGGAAGCCAAGTCGATGAAGGACTTGCTGGTTTCAATGCCCGATTCGATGACGCCAACTCTCAATAGCAACCTGCGACTGGAATTTGCTGAGTTGCAGGAGATGGGAGTGAAGGCTGAGGTGAAGAACCTGCTGGGGGAGGTGAGCGTGATGGATACGCTTGCCCAGGATTTTGTGCAGATACGTTTGAGCTCGGCTTCTACTCTTCAGATGAAGAGATTGCCTGTGGAACAGGGGGATTCTGTGCTCTGCGTGGTCAAGACCTTCTCTGCTCCGGAGAAGGAGAGCGAACTGCATCTTTTCACCCAGGACTGGAAGGCGCTGGAGGCAACTCGTCTCTTTGATGGCAAGGCTATCGGGCAACTGGCTGGTAGTCTGGTTCAGAAACCGGATACGATGAGCGAATCACGCTTTGAGGAGTTGAAAGCAATGATTGAACCGAGAATGGTGAGCGCCTTGCTGCTGCAGCATGAAAATGCAGTGGTGGTCCGCCTTTCTTTACCCCTTCTCTCTACAGAAGACAAGAAACTCGTGAACGCAATTAAATTGCAAAGAAAATTTAATTGGAACGGGAAATCTTTTAAGGAGAGTTAAAAATAGAAAGTTTTTCCATATCTTATACCTATTGTTGCAATAAAATTAGTAATTTTGCAACGTGTTTTTCATGGTATTAGATTATTAAGGTTAATAAAAGATTGGTTGTCGTGAGACAATCAATTTTTTTTTTTATGCCTACCGGAAAGGCTTTTGCCCTTAAGGCCCCTAGGCTTTAGAAGATGAACAGTCCGATGATGCCACAGATGAAAAGCAGCAATATCGGGTTGGTCTTCTTTACCTTTGTAAAGTAGAAAGCACCGATGAACAGCGCTACACTTACTCCGAAAGCAAATGGGTTGTCGTGTGGTGAACCGAAATTTTCCTTGTTCATCAGCAGCACGGCTGCAGCTGCTATCAGACCGATGATGGCAGGACGGAGACCCGCAAAGACATCCTTCACTATCTTGGAATCCTTATGGGTTATCAGATAGTGGCTGATGAGAATCATGATGATGAATGGAAGCCACATGATGGATAGCGAAGCCAGGACGGAACCCAACCACGCTGCCCAGACCGGGTAACCATCGTGAAGACAGGCGGTATAACCCACGTAGGTGGCGCAGTTGATGCCGATAGGACCCGGAGTAGACTGGCTGATAGCCACAATATCCGTAAACTCAGCATTGGAGAGCCAGTGGTTCTTCACCACCGTCTCGTTGTGGATGAGCGAAAGCATCGCATATCCACCACCAAAATTAAATGTACCAATCTTGGTAAATATCAGAAATAACTTTAAGAATAGCATTTTTCTTACTTTGAACTTTTATCGTTGAACTTTGAACTTTATGATTAGCTTTGCTTCTTGTACTTGCCATAAAGCCAGCCAAGCACGCCGGCAGCAATGATGATATAGATAGGCGAGATGCCGAAAACAGCAATCAGCGCACAGCAGACGAAGGGAATCCAGATGTTGTAGCGGTTGATGCTGGCAGTCTTTGCCATCTTGAAGCAAGGAGCCGCAATCAGCGCCACCACGGCAGGGCGAACGCCGGCAAAGAACTTGCCCACCCAGTAATTATCCTTAAACTGCTGGAAGAACATGGCGATGATGAGAATGGCGATGATGGAAGGCAGGGCGATGCCAATGGCACCCACGATGCCTCCCCATACGCCCTTCATCTTGTAGCCGATATGGCTCGCCATATCAATGGCGAAGATGCCCGGGGTAGTTTGAGCCACCACCATGATGTCCATAAATTCCTGTTTGTCCATCCATCTGTTCTTATCCACGAATTCTCTCTCCATGATAGGTATCATGGCATAGCCTCCACCTAGCGTAAAGGCACCAATCTTATTACACGTAAGGAAAAACTTTAATAACATTTTATCTTTTGTTTTGATTTCGGCTGCAAAATTACATATTATTTGTTAAATAAACTAGCTTTTTGGCGGATATTCTTAAAAAATCTGCGTTCTTTAAGAGATTTTGTGTATCTTTGCAAGATATAATCTGCAATGGCGTATCCCTTGAGAAGGAGGACGCAGCAGACAGAAAAGAATATTAAAACCATAAGGAAATATAATAATAAGAAAATGAATCTAAAAGTTCGCTTGGCGCTGATGAACTTTCTGGAGTTCGCAGTTTGGGGAGCCTATCTCACATCTATGGGCAACTATCTCGGCAAGGCCGGGATGGGTGCTGAAATCTCCTGGTTCTATACCATCCAGGGTATAGTTTCTATCTTCATGCCTACATTGATGGGTATTGTTGCTGACAAGTATGTGCAGCCGCAACGCCTCTTGGGCTATTGCCATCTCCTGGCTGGCTTGTCGATGATAGCTCTTTTCCTGATGGGAGAGGCGAGTGCTACTCCTAACGAGACTGTCTTCATGGCGATCTATACCTTCAGTGTAGCTTTCTATATGCCTACGCTGGCGCTGTCAAATACTTCGGCATTCACCATTCTGAAGAATCATGGACTTGATACCGTGAAGGATTTCCCGCCAATCCGCGTCTTCGGTACCGTAGGATTCATCCTTACCATGTGGATTGTCAACTGTGCTACCTGGGATAACGGTTCGTTTATGTTCCTCTTTACCGAAAATGCACATAAGTTCCAATATACCCACTTCCAGTTCCTGGTATCTGGAGTATTGGGCATCGTCCTCTTCCTTTACTGCTTCAGCCTGCCACAGTGCCCGTTGGTGAAGAAAGAGGCACGCAGCTGGATGGAGACCTGGGGCTTCGATTCCTTCAAGCTCTTCAAGAGCCGCGAGATGGCGATGTTCTTCATCTTCTCGGGTCTGCTGGGTATGAGCCTGCAGGTAACCAATGGTTATGCTACTCCGTTCATCACCAGTTTCAAGGGCGATCCTTCGATGCTGGATACATTTGCAGCCAATAATGCCACTCTCCTGGTTTCTATCTCCCAGGTGGCAGAGGCACTCTGCATTCTCCTGATTCCATACTTCCTCAAGCGCTATGGCATCAAGATTGTGATGCTCATTGCTATGTTTGCATGGGTATTCCGCTTCGGATTCTTCGGATTGGGTAACCCTGCTTTCCCAGGCGTATCCCTCTTTATACTCTCATGTATCGTCTATGGTGTGGCATTCGATTTCTTCAATGTGTCGGGTGGACTGTTCGTAGATCAGAAGTGCGAGCCTAAGGTGCGTGCTTCTGCCCAGGGACTTTTCATGCTGATGACCAATGGTTTGGGAGCCTCTGTTGGCACAATTCTTGCAGGACAGGTGATCAACCATTATTGTCATTGGGAGAATGGGTATTTGATGGGCGATTGGCAGACTTGCTGGTTTATCTTCGCAGGTTATGCACTCGTGGTCGGTGTAGCCTTTGCCGTATTGTTTAGACCAAAGAAAGGATAATGAAAATGGAAAAAATAAAATTAGTTTATCAGGGAGCTTTTGCAATTCCTGATGCAGAGGAGGCTTGTGTTGTCACTCTTACTGATGCCGAGGAGGAACGTGCACTCTCCATTGTAACAGATAAGCCGATGGCTAATGAAATCAAGTTTCGTCAGCTTGATAAGGATGTCAAGCATCCGCATCTGGTAGATGTGTTGGCTAGAATGATTTGTGAACAGGGTCCTCAAGCCTATCACGTTGTTTTCGAGGCTAATGGAAACATCGGTCCTAAGGCAAAACTGGTGAATGCTACTTCTGGATCAGCGTATTCTCTTCCTCAGGATGAGGCTGTCCTGCTGGCGTTGGCTGCCGGTCTGGAGATCTTTACCAATATGGAGGTGCTTCAGAAATTCACAACACCTTTCCGCAAGGATGTGATGAGTGTGGCACTTCCTATCGTGGGATTACCGGATTCACTTCTCAAGAAAGCACTGGAGAAAGCGGTAGAAGAAGAAAACTACGAGGGAGCTTCCTTTATCCGTGATGAGATGAAGCGCCGCCAGGAAGAAAAGGATGAAAAGAACTTGACTGATTGATCATTGATGATAGATAATTGATAACGAATGAAAGAGGTTAGATATTTCTATGTGCCGGATGCGGCAAACCAGGTGGAATTGCCCGCAGAGGAGGCTACCCATGCGCTGAGAGTGTTGCGACTGAAGGGTGGTGATGAGATTTTCCTCATGGATGGGGAAGGGTCTTTCTATCGTGCAGAGGTGACAGCAGCCTCCAGCAAGCGCTGTCTTTATGAAATCAAGGAGAATATGCCTCAGGAACGTGCATGGAAGGGGCATATCCATCTTGCCATTGCGCCTACCAAGATGATGGAGCGTATAGAGTGGATGGCTGAGAAAGCTACGGAAATCGGGTTCGATGAACTCTCTTTCCTCAATTGTCAATTTTCAGAACGAAAGGTAGTGAAGACTCCTAGAATAGATAAGATTGTCATCTCTGCCGTGAAGCAGAGTCACAAGGCGTGGAAACCGGTCGTGAATGAGTTGGAGAGCTTCAAGGAGTTTATCCAGACTCCTCGTCCGGGTCGCAAGTTTATCTGTCATTGCTACGAAGAAGTAGAGAAGAAAGATTTCTTCACGGAAATCAATTCGTGCAGTATGGATTCTGATGCATCTCAGGATTCATCTGCATCCCAGGAATCCGGTGCTGATGATATCACGGTATTGGTAGGCCCAGAAGGCGATTTCTCTATAGATGAGGTTCGTCTTGCCCTGGAGAATGGTTACGAGAGCGTATCCCTGGGTTCCAGCCGTCTTCGTACGGAAACGGCGGGTCTGGTAGCTGTTCACATGGCGCATATTGCAAGAAGACTATAAGGAAATTCCTGCAAGTTGTATTAGCACGCCCTGAAAGGGCAGAAGCACCTAGCCCAGGGCAGCGCCCTGGGTAATAATAGATATAGCAATGCGCCCTGAAAGGGCAAAAGCTTTAAAATAATTATAAGTGTAAGTTTTTGTAATGAAAAGATTGTATAAGAATTTGGTTTTGATGAGCTTAGCATTTCTCGTTGTAGTGTTAAGCTCATGCTCTGGCAGCGATTATCTCAATGCCATTCCTAAGAAAAGTACAGCTCTTATCTCGGTGGATTTGCAGCAGATGGCTTCCGATAAGAACGCGGAAGACAAGGCGGGTATGCTCAAGTCTCTGCTCCACGTGGATGATGTAGATAAGTGTGGCATCGATATCTCTGAAAAACTTTATCTCTTCGAGAGTGCCGATGGCAACCTCGGTCTCTGTGCCAAGGTGAGCGATGAGGGGGATGTGGAAGACTGGCTTGCCTCGCTTGCCAAGAAGCGCATTGCTTCGGAAGTGAAGGAACGCAAAGGCTTTCATTTCGCAGTATTGAAGGATTCATGGCTTGTGGGCTTCTCCGGTCAGGCGCTCCTCGTGATGGGTCCTGTGGTGGCTGATGCCCAGGCTCAGCTCCAGCAGCAGATGGTAAAGTATCTGAAAGCAGAAGAGGAGGATGGCATTACCGTTTCTCCTATGTACGAACGTCTGCAGACCCTCACTTCTCCTATGGCTATGGTGGCTCAGGCACAGGCTTTGCCTGAGAAGTTCGTTGCACCATTTACCTTGGGTGCTCCTAAGGATACCGATCCTTCGCAGGTGGTCATCGCTGCCGATATGAAGGTAAAGGATGGCATCCTGCAGATTCAGGGTGAGACATTCTCATTTAATGAAACCATCGACAAGGCGCTGCAGAAGGCGGCACAAAACTATCGTCCTATCAAGGGCAGTTATGTGAAATCGATGCCGGATGATGCCCTGGCAGGTATCTTCATGAATGTAAATGGTGAACAGTTCCTGCCGATGATGCAGAGTAACCGCAGTCTTCAGACCCTTCTGATGGGTATCAACCAGGCGGTGGATATGGATAACATCATGCGAAGCGTAGATGGCGATATGGCCATCGTCTTGCCTACCCTGAGTGATGCAGACCTGAAGATGATGATGGCTGCTAAGTTGGCGCATAGCAAGTGGTTGGGTGATGTAGATTACTGGAAGACTTCATGTCCTGCCGGTGCCAAGATTGCCAACTGGGGTAAGAATTCCTATTTCTATACCGATGGCAAGACTTCCTTCTATTTCGGCGTAACCGATGATAAGCAGTTCTTCAGCGGCAGCGATGAGCTGACAGCTCAGTATGCGGTGAAGCCAAGCAATCATCCGATAGATGCCAAGATTCAGAAGCTTATCGTGGGACAGAAGCTGGCGATGGTCATCAATCTCGCCAAGAGTTCTGATGGCAGCGGCACAGGCAAGGATGATGCCATCTCAACAGTTACGGGTCTGCTTGCTCCAGTCTTCGGAAATCTTACTTCTGTGGTTTATACCTTGAAGTAAGTTCCTAGCGATTCCATCGCTAGTCCCCCAGTCCTTTTTTTAAGCTCAAAAGATAAAACATTAAACAATAAAATAAAGTGGAAAAGATTCAGCTTCATTCCGTTCTTCCTCAGGTTTTCGCCCAGCGTGAAGACCTGCATTCGGAGATATGGAAGCAGGATGTTACCTTCGAGAAAGGTCATCTCTATCTGGTAGAGGCTGAGAGTGGTAGCGGAAAGAGTACTTTCTGCAGCTACGTGCTCGGCTATCGTCACGACTACAGCGGAAGCGTGATGTTTGATAATGATGTTACCGCCAATTATAAGGTTTCCGATTGGGTAGAGATGCGAAAGCGTCATATCAGTCATCTCTTTCAGGAACTCCGTCTCTTTCCAGAGCTTACGGCGATGGAGAATGTAGAGATCAAGAACAAGATTACCGGTTTCAAGAGCCGCGAACAGATTCTGCAGTGGTTTGATATGCTTGGTATCGCCGATAAGGTGGATGCCAAGGTAGGGAAGATGTCGTTCGGTCAGCAGCAGCGTGTAGCGATGATGCGTGCCCTCTGCCAGCCTTTCGATTTCATTCTTGCAGATGAACCGATCAGTCACCTCGACGACAACAATTCCCGCATCATGGGCGAAATCATGATGAAGGAGGCGAAGGAGCAGGGGGCTGGCGTCATCGTGACCAGTATCGGTAAGCACATGGACTTAAACTATGAACATATATTTAGATTATGAATTTGGTTTGGAAGTTACTCCGTCAGCATATCAGCATACCTCAGTTTGCAGGCTTTGCCTTTGCTAATCTCTTCGGTATGCTCATCGTACTTTTCGGTTTTCAGTTTTATCAGGATGTGCTGCCTGTCTTCACTCAGCAAGACAGTTTTATGAAAGCCGACTATCTCATCATGAGCAAGAAAATAGGTATGGGCAATACCATCAGTGGTCGCTCCAATACCTTTTCGGGAGCAGAGATGGATGATGTCAGCGACCAGAAGTTCGTGAAGAAGATAGGCAAGTTTACCTCTACCGAGTACAAGGTAGATGCGCAGATGGGCGTAAATGGTGTGAATGTATTGAACAGTGAGCTTTTCTTCGAAAGTGTTCCTGATGGTTTCGTGGATGTTCCGCTCAAGGATTGGAAATACACACCTGGCGAGAAGGTGGTGCCAATTATCCTCCCGCGTACCTATATTAATATGTATAACTTCGGATTCGCCCAGAGCCATTCGCTTCCTAAGATCAGTGATGGTCTGATGGGAATGATCGATTTCAATATCTGCATTCAGGCTGGTGGCAAGAAAGAACTGTTCAAGGGAAAGGTCATTGGATTCTCCTCCCGTCTCAACACGATTCTCGTGCCACAGGCGTTTATGGATTGGAGCAACCAGGAGTTTGCGCCTAACCAGAAGAGCGATCCTACCCGTCTGATCGTAGAGGTAGGCAATCCGGGCGATGAGAATATCACCAAATATCTAGATGACAACGGTTATGAGGTAGAGACAGATAAGCTCGATGCAGAGAAGACCACCTATTTCCTCCGTATGATGGTATCGATGGTGATGATTATCGGCCTTGTGATTTCCGTTCTGAGTTTCTATATCCTGATGCTCAGCATCTATCTCCTGGTGCAGAAGAACTCTTCCAAGTTGGAGAATCTGCTCTTGATAGGTTACAGTCCGGGCAATGTAGCGAAGCCATACCAGGTGCTCACCATCTCTCTGAACATCGTGGTTCTGGTCATCGCCTGGATCATCCTCTTCTTCCTGCGTGGATACTACATGGATTTCATCGAGGCACTCTTCCCGGACATCGAAGAGGGAACGATGCTTCCAGCCATCGCCTTAGGTTTTGCTCTCTTCCTGGTGGTTTCGGTTTTGAATATAGTAGCCATCCGTCGCAAGGTAATGAGTATCTGGCAGCGAAAGGAGTAGCCGCTACTCCTCAAAAAAAACTATAAGCAAACCCCCGTTATTAATAACAATTTAAAGAAAATCTGCGTTATTTGCTTAACGCAGATTTTTTTTGTGTTATAAAACATCATTTTTAATGCAGATGTAACATTTATATCGATTTTTTTGTTTATATTTGCACTCGAAAACGATATTTGGGGATCCTTTCCCCGTATTATTAATTAATTTTTATAAAAAAAGGTATGCAGAAAAGATTGCATTTATTAATGGCTTTGCTGGCCTTTATGGTTACTACAGCCATGGCACAGATTACTACTTCTGGTTTAAGTGGTTCTGTGACTGCAAGTGGTGAAGACGTGATTGGCGCAACGATTGAGGCCGTTCACGTTCCTTCTGGAACTCGTTACAAAGCTGTAACCAACATTGATGGTATGTTCACTATCAATGGTATGCGTGTCGGCGGTCCTTACGAAGTCAAGATCAGCTACATCGGCTACAAGACTAAGGTCGTAAAGAACGTCACCCTTCAGCTTGGTGAAACTTACAACTTGAAAGAAACTCTTGATGAGGATGCTAAGCAGCTTGGCGAAGTTGTAGTAGTAGCAAAGGGTTCCAAGTTCAGTGTAGAGAAGACTGGTGCTTCTACCAACATCTCTAATGCACAGATTGCTAACATGCCAACTGTTAGCCGTAGCATTACTGATATCACCCGTCTTTCTCCTTATGGTGGAAACGGAATGTCATTCGCTGGTGCTGATGGCCGTACAGCCAACTTCACAGTGGATGGTGCAAACTTCAACAACAACTTCGGCTTGAGCTCAAAGCTTCCTGGTGGTGGTGCTCCTATCTCTCTGGATGCTATCGAGGAAATGCAGGTTGTTATCTCTCCTTATGATGTTCGTCAGACTAACTTCGTAGGTGGTGGTGTCAATGCGATTACCAAGTCTGGTACCAACAACTTCAAGGGTAGCGCTTACGTATATCACAAGAATGAGAACATGCGTGGTGATGCTATCGAGCGTGAGCAGATTTCTGGTGCACGTGAGAAGGATCAGCAGACTACATGGGGTTTCTCTCTCGGTGGTCCTATCATCAAGAACAAGTTGTTCTTCTTCGCTAACGGTGAAATGGTTAAGACTCCTACAGTGGTAAACCGCTGGAGAGGTTCTGAGAATGGCATCGGTGATGCAGAGAACTATATCTCTCGTACCAAGCTTGCTGATTTGGAGAGAGTTTCTAATTTCGTAAAGGAGAAGTATGGTTACGATACTGGTTCATGGACCAACTTCCCTGCAGACGAGAGCAACTACAAGCTCCTCTTCCGTGTGGACTGGAACATCACAGACAAGCATCACTTGGCTGTACGCTACAACTATACCAAGAACCGTTCTTGGCAGGCTCCTAACGCATCATCTATGGATGGTGGTACACGTGCATCTGGTAGCCGTATGTCTCAGTACTCTATGTCATTTGCCAACAGTATGTATGCCAATGACAACCTCGTGAACTCTTGGACTGTTGACTTGAACAGCCGTTTCACAGACAATCTGTCTAACCAGTTCCTGTTCACATACTCTAAGTTGGATGATAGCCGTTACACCAATTCTTCAGAGTTCCCATTCATCGATATCCTCGATGGCGGACAGAAGAGTGTAGATGGAACTGCTGATGCTGATGGTACCAACAACTACATGGCTTTGGGTTATGAGTTGTTTACCTGGAACAATGCTGTACACAATACTGTATGGAATATCAAGGATGACGTAACTTACTATCTCGGTAAGCACAAGATCATCGCTGGTCTCAACTTCGAGCACCAGATGGCAGACAATGCTTATCAGCGTAATGGTACTGGCTACTATCGTTACAAGAGTCTCGACGACTTCCTGAATGGTGGTATTCCAGAGGTAGTATGTTTGACTTATGGTTATGGTGGCAACAACAATCCTGCAGCTCGCGTACAGTATAACAAGGCTGGTATCTACGCTCAGGATGAGTGGCAGATGACTCCTCAGTTCAAGTTGACTTATGGTCTTCGTCTGGATGGTCTGTTCTTCGACAATTCTGACTTGATGACTAACAATGCCATTCTCGGTCTCGACTATAACGGTCGTCACATCGACTCTGGCAAGTGGCCAAACAGCTCTTTGACTGTTTCTCCTCGTATAGGTTTCGTATATGATGTATTTGGTGACAAGACATTGAAGTTCCGTGGTGGTACTGGTTTCTTCCAGGGCCGTTTGCCATTGGTATTCTTCACCAACTTGCCAACCAACTCTGGTATGATACAGTATCAGGCACAGCTGAATGCAACCAAGGCATGGAATCCTCAGACTGGTAAGAAGGAGGGTGTAGATATGACTCCATTTGCAGGTGGCTTGATTGTTGATAAGGATGGTAAGCCAACAGCTGCAGCTCTCCGTGACAAGTTGATTTCTATGGGTTACCCAGAGAACATCACTCCTGAAGAGGGTACAGTTCCTTCAGCAATCTCTGCTGTTGATAGAAACTTCAAGTTGCCACAGGTATGGAAGACATCTTTCGCTGTCGATTATCAGATTCCTGTGTCATTCCCAATGTCAGTTTCTGTTGAGGGTATCTTCAACAAGACATTGAATGCTGCTACATTGACCGACTGGAGCGTACAGGATGCCAAGGGCTTCCCACGTTTCAATGGTGCAGACAACCGCCCTGTATATCCTAAGGGTTCTACCGTAGGTACAAGTGCTTATGTACTTGAGAACACAAGCCGTGGTTACGGTTGGTCTTTCTCTGCACAGGTAAATGCTCAGCCATGGGAGTGGTTGAACTTGATGGCTGCCTATACTCATACAGTATCTAAGGAGGTTACTTCACTTCCTGGATCTAACGCATCTTCTGTATTGAACTACATCTCTACAGTATATGGTCCTAACAACATCAAGTTGCACAACGGACAGAATGTAACTCCTGATCGTGTTATTGCTTCTGCAACTATCCACGACAAGAGTAACAACCACTATAGCTTCATCTATGAGGCATGGCGTGGTGGTTACAACTACTCTTACATGACTGTAAACGATATCAATGGTGATGGTTACAACTATGATGCTATCTATATCCCAACCGACAAGCAGGTAGCTGACAATGAGTTCCGCTTTAAGTCTGAGGATGATAAGACCCGCTTCATGGATTATGTACATGCTAATAGCTACTTGAAGAACCATCAGGGTGAGTATGCAGAGGCTTACAGCCTTTACAACCCTTGGGTACATCGTATCGACTTCAGCTACAAGCACGACTTCAAGTTTGATGTGGCTGGTCACACCAACACTATCCAGTTGAGCTTCGATATGAAGAACGTACTCAACTTCTTCAACTCTAGCTGGGGTGTCATGAAGTACTTGAACCCTGAGATTGGTTCAGATCCACGTATCTTGAGATATGAAGGTAATGACAAGGATGGCTATGCTACCTTCTCTACTCCAAAGTCAATCAATGGTAACACCAAGACTTTCGTACCAAATCACTCTATCGGTCAGTGCTGGTATGCATCAGTGGGTCTCCGCTATATTTTTTAATATTAGGTGTTGTTCATTAAAGAGATTATTTATATGAAATTAAAATATTTATTTACTGCACTTGTTGCAATCTTGGCGTTGTTTACAAGTTGTAACGACGACCAGACCTTGGACTCCCTCGGCAAGGTGCAGGTGTCACAGTCGTATGTTGCCATTCCTGTGGAGGGTGGTAGTGCATCATTCAAGGTTAATGCCGCTTCTGACTGGAAAATCGTTTGTATGACCCAGTACAAGTACAAGTACACAGATGCTGATGGTAAGATAAAGGAAAAGACTGCAGAGAAAGACTCTATCCCTGCTTGGCTGAAAGTAACTCCTACTGTAGGTGAAGCTGGCGAGACTGTAGTGACCGTTTCTGCCGAGGCAACAAAGGGCGCAAACTCTGCTATGTTACAGTTTGTTTGTGATAATGAAATTCAGCGTGTCAATATTCTTCAAGGTGTCTTGAATCCTCCTTTCTCTACTTGCGCCCAAGTTTTGGCAGGTAATGATGGTGAGACTTATAAGGTGAAGGGTACGATGACCAAGATTTCTAATACCTTGTATGGTAACTGGTATATCAAGGATGCCACCGGTGAAGTATATATTTATGGTACACTGGATGCCAATGGTAGTGACAAGAACTTCGCTAGCTTGAAGCTGGAGGAGGGTGATGAGGTTACCATCCAGGGTCCAAAAGATACTTACCAGGGTACTCCTCAGTTGAAGAACGTTACCGTTTTGAGCTATACCAAGTCTTTGATCAAGGTTGAAGAACTCGATAAGGATACCTTGGATAAGGCTGGTGAGGACTTCAAGGTTACTTTGACCGTAAAGGGTGAAGGCGTAACTGTTGATATCCCTGAGGCTGATCAGAGCTGGTTGTCTGTAAAGGGTATCGTTACCAGTGGTACAAAGGCTGAGATTACATTCCATGCCAAATCCAATGCAGGTGGTGCTCGTTCTTCTAGCATCGGTTTCACTTCTACCAAGGGTAAGCAGAGCTCTACTGTTACTGCTGCTGTTTATCAGCTGGGTTCTATCGTCGAGTGCTCTATTGCTGACTTCAACAAGGCTGAGAAGGGTTCTACCGTTTATCGTCTGACTGGTGTCATCACCAAGGTAGCTAATGCTAAATATGGTAATTTCTACATCAAGGATGCTACTGGCGAAGCATACGTTTATGGTATCGGTATAATGAGCGACTTCGTGAAGGAGGGCTTGAAGGAAGGCAATATTGTTACACTTACTGGTGTGAAGGATATCTATAATGGTACTCATGAGATGAAGAATGCTACTATGGAGGCTGTGAAGGTAGTAACCAAGATTTCTGTAGCTGACTTCCTGACTAAGAAAGATGACAAAAACGTATATTATATGTTGGAAGGTACCATCACAGAGTTTGCCGGTCAGAGAAATGATTTGAAGACATACGGTAACTTCGGTTTGAAAGATGCAACTGGTTCTGCTTACGTCTATGGCTTGACTGCAGGCTGGGGTGGTGAAGGCAAGAAGGCTGGTGAGCTTGGCTTGAACTTTGGCGATAAGATTACCATCATCGGTTATCATACATCATACAAGGACGCTCCTCAGGTAGGTGGTGCATTCCTCTTTTCTAAGGGTGAATAAACTGATAAGTAAGTTTAATTAATAATAAGGTAAAGCGAGAATGTTGCTGGATAGGTGATGTTCTCGCTTTTCAATTGTAGTTATGAAGACAAAATGGTTTTATCTTCTTTCCTTGAGCTTCCTGCTGGCTTTTTCTGCGTGCAGTAGTGATGGTGATGACCAGGGCTCTCTGAAAGATTCGAATGCGAATAAGAATGTGGTTTCTACTTCTGTTCCAACAGAAGCAACAGGGTTGGAATTCCCTAAGATTGTGGCGAATGGAACTTCTAGAAATGTAGTGCTCGTTCGCAGAACGGCTGACTATGGCGTAACCTATTCCACTTACTACGATTTGGATAAGAAGTCGCCAAGATGGTGCTGCTATCAGATCTGCCAGTCTAACAATAAGAAAAACTGGACCAGAAAGCAGTGGGAAGGTGCTACTTGGATGGGCAAGAAATGGAGTGGGGATCCGTTCCAGAAAGACCCGGATGTAGATGCCGATTGCCAACCACCTGTTAGCAAGGAGTTTAGCGGAAGTGGATATGATCGTGGTCACATCGTGGCTTCTGAGGATAGAGTTTACAGTCAGGATGCCAATGGACAGACATTTTATATGACCAATATGTATCCGCAGATGCATACTTTCAATGCCGGTATCTGGGAAGATATGGAGAAGCTGGTCCGTAATTTCCTTACCTACGATATGAGTACCCAGGCATCTCATGCCAAAGATACGCTTTATGTGTGCAAAGGTGGCACCATCGACTCTTCTGGTCAGATTCTGAATTATACGAAGAATGGTTATATCGTTCCGAAGTATTTCTTCTGTGCGGTTCTTCTGAAGAATGCCAAAGGTTATCAGGCTATCGGTTTCTGGTTCCGCCACAACGCTTATGGTTCGTCTGAAACGGTAAAGGGTCATGTGGTCAATATCAGGAAGCTGGAAGAGCTGACAGGACTTGATTTCTTCTGCAATCTTCCGGATGATATTGAGAGAAGTGTAGAAAATGCTTCTTGTGATCCGAATACGGTCAAGGAAAAGTGGGGTTTCTAACCACTTCTCTTGTTGTATGCAATAAGAAAGAATCCGTATATGAAAAAGGGTGCGTCATCAATCTGTGACGCACCCTTTTAATTTATATGATACCAGTTGGATATTAGAACAGCTGGGCGAATGCCTCGGCTGTCTTGCCTGTATAGGTTACCATCTCTGTAACTGGCTGGTAGCCGAAATCCTTGAAGGCAAGGAGCTGAGTGGCTACAAACTGATGGTCGTCAGAGAGGCATGCCTGCAGCTTCATATTACCCATGCTGATAGCTGATACCGGGAACTTCTGGATAGAAGATTCTACCTCGCTAGGGGCAGAATTAAGGATGTTGATGAGCTTCTTGCCATCCTCTGCAGAATATTCCTTCTCCTTGATCTTGATAGCACTGTTGGTTGGTTTGTAGATCAACTTGATGGTCAAACCCATGAAACCCTTCTTTACCTGTACATCGTCGAGTGCCAATACTTCCGCACCCATATCTAAATGATTAATCTTAGCCATAATCTTATTTCTTCTTTAAATATATATATAAATCTGTTTTTTGTAAATAATCGTATGCCATGCATACGCCCTGAAAGGGCAGAAGCTCCTAGCCCAGGGCAACACCCTGGGTATTTAAGGGCACAAACCTGTCGCCCTGTAAGGGCAAAAGCTTTACAGGTTATTATATAAAAAGAAGAACTAACAGATGAGATGCCGCAGGCAAATGACATAATACTTGCTGGCGACATCAAAGTGGATAGGGGCAGTTTCCTGGCGGAAAGGCTCCTTCGCACCTTCTATGACTGATAAAAGGGATGATAAAAATCGAATTCTATGGATTAGCAATCTACTGCTTGCAGATGGGTTGCCATGTATGTTGCCACTTGGCAACAAACGCTGTGGACGACTGCTGCATACCCGATAGGCGGCATTGGATGCATCTTCCAGCTGGGCATCCTGCTCTTGCTGGTGGGGTGTAACCTTGGCAAGTCCATCCTTCTTGTGCGTAGCATCAGCAGCTTCAACAGCTGAAGAATCCTGATGGGATAAAGAAATAGAAGCAGCAGATACCTCTCCATAGCCTGAGAAGACCATGGACATCAGAAAAATGATGTAGAGTATCAGCTGCTTCATATTTTTATATTTAAATTTCGCAAGTAAGGGAAATTTAATAGCTTCTTGCGATGATAACGCGAGCTACGGCAGGCTTGCCGCTCACCATATCAACACCTGGAGTCTGCTCGTAAGCGAATGGCACGCAACGGATGGTAGCCTGAGTCTCCTCCTTGATCTTTGCCTCGGTCTCGGCTGTACCGTCCCAGTGACAGAGGAAGAAACCGCCGTCCTTTACACGCTCCTTGAACTCCTCGTAGTTGTCGCACTCATATACGTGAGCATCACGGTAAGCACGAGCCTTCTCGAAGATGTTCTTCTGGATGTCTTCCAACATATCCTTCACGCGCTCTACGATGCCGTCGAAGCTTACGTTCTCCTTCTCCAAGGTATCACGACGCATGATCTCGATGGTGTTGTTCTCCAAGTCACGGCCACCCATGGCGAGACGAACAGGTACACCCTTCAACTCGTAGTCAGCAAACTTGAAGCCAGGACGCTTAGCTGTGTTGTCATCATACTTCACGCTGATGCCCAACTCGCGGAGCTGGTCGATAACTGGCTGCAGCTTGGCAGTAATCTGAGCCAACTGCTCGTCGCCCTTGTTGATAGGAATGATTACCACCTGGATAGGAGCCAGCTTTGGAGGCAATACCAGACCGTTGTCATCGCTGTGAACCATGATGAGGGCACCCATCAGTCGGGTAGAAACACCCCATGAAGTAGCCCATACGTACTCAGGCTTGTTCTCCTTGTTCAAGTAGGTAACATCGAAACTCTTTGCGAAGTTCTGACCCAGAAAGTGAGAAGTACCGCTCTGGAGAGCCTTGCCATCCTGCATCATTGCCTCGATGGTATAAGTGTTCAGGGCACCTGCGAAGCGCTCAGTCTCACTCTTCACACCCTGCAATACAGGAACGCCCATGTAGTTCTCTGCAAAATCAGCGTAAACCTTGAGCATCTCCTGAGCCTTTGCCTCAGCCTCTTCCTTAGTGGCATGAGCGGTATGACCCTCCTGCCAGAGGAACTCAGAAGTACGGAGGAACGGACGGGTACGCATCTCCCAACGCATTACGTTACACCACTGGTTGCAGAGAATAGGGAGATCACGCCATGAATGAATCCAGTTCTTATAGGTGTTCCAGATGATAGTCTCAGAAGTAGGACGGATGATGAGCTCCTCATCGAGCTTTGCGTTAGGATCAACCTCAACCTCTTTGCCATCCTCTGTAGAACGGAGGCGGTAGTGGGTAACTACGGCACACTCCTTGGCGAAACCAGCCACGTGCTCAGCCTCACGAGAGAAGAAACTCTTCGGGATGAGGAGAGGGAAGTATGCGTTCTGTACACCTGTCTGCTTAAACATCTTGTCGAGCTGCTGCTGCATCTTCTCCCAGATAGCGTAACCGTATGGTTTGATAATCATACAACCACGAACTGGTGACAACTCAGCGAGATCAGCCTTTACTACCAAATCATTGTACCACTGACTGTAGTTGTCAGCGCGCTTGGTTAAATTCTTAAGTTCTTTAGCCATATTACTAATTATATATTTTGTTTTTAAATTCTGCTTGATATTTTGAGCGTGAAAACACGATGTATCTTGATCGTGAAAACACGGCCAATAGGGAATTTCCGCCCCGAAATAGGCGATTTCCTTTCGCCATTTGGACAAATACCCTTAAATTTGCATGCAAAATTACAAAAAAATATTAGAAAACCCTCCATATTGGGGAAAAAAGACGTATCTTTGCATTTAAATAACATAAATATAGGAGAATTATAGTATGAAAAAGATGAAATTTACTGCTGCAGCGCTCTCAATGCTGCTCGTTTTGGGAAGTTGTGGAACTAGTCAGAAGACTGGTACTGCTGCTGGTGCAGGTGCAGGTGCTGCTCTTGGTGCTTTGGTTGGTGGTTTGCTCAATAACAGCCATCGTGGTACAGGTGCAGTGGTAGGTGCTGCCATCGGTGCTGCTGTTGGTGGTACAGCGGGTAACTTGATTGGAAAGCACATGGATAAGGTAAAGGCTGAGGCAGAGGCTGTGAAGAATGCGCAGGTTTCTACCGTTACAGATGCCAATGGTTTGACAGCTGTCAAGGTAACCTTCGATTCTGGTATCCTCTTCCAGACCAACAAATATACGCTCAATGCAAGCGCTAAGAACGACTTGGCTCAGTTTGCCCAGGTTTTGAAGAACAATGCCGACTGCGAGGTAGCTATCCAGGGTTACACCGATGCTACAGGTAATGATGGCATCAACTTGCCTTTGAGCCAGAATCGTGCCAATGCCGTTTCTACCTACTTGAAGTCATGCGGTGTTACCAGCAGCCAGATCAAGAGCGTAGAGGGCTTGGGTTCAGCTAATCCTGTGGTGAATACTACAGCAGCCTGCGCTCAGAACCGTCGTGTAGAGGTTTACATGTATGCTAGCCAGGCAATGGTGAATGCTGCTAACAATGGTACATTGAAGTAAAAACGAATGAGGTTCCCGGAAGGGAAAAAGAAGATAGATGATTCTAAAAAAGATCAGAAATATCGTAAGATGGGTGGTGGTGCTGTTTTTCAGTACCACCATTCTTGCTGTAGTAGCCTACCGTTTTATTCCGGTATATGTTACTCCGTTGATGATAATCCGCTGTTTCCAGCAAGTGGCTGATGGTGAAAGTATTACCTTGCATCATCACTGGGTTTCTATGGATAAGATATCCCCTCACATGCCTGTGGCGGTGATGGCGAGCGAGGATGCCCGATTCCTCAAGCATCATGGCTTCGACTTCAATGCCATTGAAAGTGCTGCCAAGAATAATGCCCGTGGCGGTAAGGTGCATGGTGCCAGTACCATCAGTCAGCAGACCGCCAAGAACGTATTCCTCTGGCCGGGCCGTTCCTGGACCCGCAAGGGATTTGAGGTGTATTTCACCTTTCTCATCGAAATGATGTGGAGCAAGCAGCGCATCATGGAGGTCTATCTCAACAGTATCGAGATGGGACCGGGTATCTATGGTGTCGATGCGGTGGCTGAGTATCATTTCAACAAGAAAGCGCAGGATCTCTTCCGTGACGAGTGTGCCCTGATAGCTGCTACGCTGCCTAATCCTAGAAAGTTCAGCTCCCTGTATCCGAGTGCTTATATGAAGAAGCGCCAGCGACAGATTGAACATCAGATGAAATTCATCCCTTTGTTCCCTCGTGAGGGTGAAGACTACGACCCAAGCACGGCTGTAGGAGGATATAGGGGGAAATGATGGTTTGTTAACAGTTTACTGAAGTTTCGCATGTGGTTCAAGTACGGGCTGAAGGCCCAAAAGCTCCTAGCCCAGGGCATCGCCCTGGGTATAATGGCAATCAGCAAGGCGCCCTGTAAGGGCAAAAGCTTTGTATATTGCCAGGTATTTGAAAGCTTTTGCCCTTACAGGGCGACAGGTTTGCGCCCATAAACACCCAGGGCGATGCCCTGGGCTAGGAGCTTCTGCCCTTTCAGGGCGTGTGGGGCTTACTTGCGAAACTTGAGTAGTTTATAGTTTTTCCTGCAAATATTGATAAATGGATTTATTGAACGACTTGAATGATGCGCAGCGTGCTGCGGTAGAGTATATTGACGGACCTTCGCTGGTGATTGCCGGTGCAGGTTCGGGCAAAACGCGTGTGCTTACCTATAAGATTGCTTATCTCCTGAGCCAGGGTATGAAGCCTTGGAGCATTATGGCACTTACCTTTACCAATAAGGCGGCAAGGGAGATGAAGGAACGTATCGGAAAACTGGTGGGCGATGACCTCGCCCAGCATCTCTACATGGGTACCTTCCATAGCATCTTCTCCCGTATTCTCCGTGCCGAAGCTGAGCATATCGGTTTCAATAATAACTTTACCATCTATGATGAAAGTGACTCACGCTCACTGCTGAAGGCTATCATCAAGGAGATGGGACTGGATGACAAGGCTTATAAGCCTGCTGCTGTTCACGCCCGGATTTCGATGGCGAAGAACAACCTGGTAACTGCTGAAGCCTACGATAGCGACCCTGCCATCCTGGAGCAGAACAAGCGTGCCAAGATGCCTGCCATCGGAAAGATTTATGTGGCATACGTGCAGCGTTGCCGTCAGGCGAATGCGATGGACTTTGATGATCTCCTGATGCTTACTTTCCAGCTTTTCAGAGATCACGAGGAAATCAGACAGAAGTATGCCGGCAGGTTCGATTATATCCTGGTGGATGAGTATCAGGATACCAACCATGTACAGATGTCTATCGTGATGCAGCTCTGTAAGGAAAAACTGCGTGTTTGTGCCGTGGGTGATGATTCGCAGAGTATCTATAGCTTCCGTGGCGCCAACATCGACAATATATTGAATTATCAGAAACAATTGCCTGGAACCCAACTCTTTAAGCTGGAGCAGAACTACCGATCTACTCAAACCATCGTAGAGGCAGCCAACAGTCTGATTCATCATAACCGCAATCAGATTCAGAAAGAAGTGTTCAGCAAAAATGATAAAGGAGAGAAGATACAGTATAAGCCTGCCTACAGCGACAAGGAGGAGGCATTGATTGTGGCGAAGAATATCCAGCGCATCAAGCGGCAGGATGATTGCGGATACGATCAATTTGCCATTCTCTATCGTACCAATGCCCAGAGCCGTAGCTTCGAGGAGGAATTCAGAAAGCAGGGCATTCCATATCGTATTTACGGCGGATTGAGTTTCTATCAGCGTAAGGAAATCAAGGATATCATCGCCTATTTCCGCCTTGTTGCCAACCCTGACGATGAGGAGGCTTTCAAGCGTGTCATCAATTATCCGGCTCGTGGCATCGGTGCTACCACCGTGATGAAGATTGCCGATTGTGCGCATCTGAATCAGGTGAGTTTCTGGGAGGTGATAGGTAATGTGGAGCATTACGGACTGAATGTCAACAAGGGTACGCAGACGAAACTCGAGAATTTCCGCCTGCTCATCTCTTCGTTCATCGACCGTTCGCATACTCTGGATGTCTATGAACTGGGTGATGCCATCATCAGGGAGAGTAGAATCAGCGAGGATATCATGTCGGGCAAGAATGCCGATGACTTGGCTCGCCAGGAAAACCTGGAGGAGTTTCTGAGTGGTATGCAGACCTTCGTGGCTGGACGCCAGGAAGAGGGACGAATGGATGAAGCCTATCTTACTGATTATCTGCAGGACGTGGCGCTGCTGACGGATGCGGATAGTGAGGGAGAGAAGGATGAACCGAGAGTTTCGCTCATGACGATTCATGCGGCAAAGGGTCTGGAGTTTGCTACTGTTTTCGTAGTAGGTTTGGAGGAGAATATCTTTCCGAGTCCGCTTGCTGCAATCTCTGTCAGGGAACTGGAAGAGGAGCGTCGTCTGCTCTATGTCGCGATTACCCGTGCCGAGAAGCATTGCATCCTGACCAATGCCAAGAACCGTTTCCGATATGGCAAAATGGAATTTGATAATCCGAGCCGCTTCATCGATGAGATTGATGCCAGTCTGATAGAGGGAGGCGAAGAGGCTCCTGAATCTTCATTCGGTGGGGGAAGAAGTTCGTATGGTGGCTATGGTTCTGAAGGTGGTTATGGCGGAAGAATGCCTTGGGATAGAGACCGGTCAGGCTATGGTCGTGGTTATCAGAACGCTAAGCCTGTAGCTTCGCAGTTCATGGCTGATCCTAAACCAGGATTCAAATCTGTAAGAGCTGTGAAAGCAGTACATAGAATCATGGGTGATACCACTAGTTCTTCATCCGTAGCATCTTCTGGTTCTTCTGTTTCTAATGCTTCCTTAACCGCCGGTTCTCTCAGCGAGGGCTGTAGAATCGAGCATCAGCGTTTTGGAATAGGAATGGTATTGAAGATAGAAGGTACCGGAGAAAATACGAAGGCTACCGTAGAGTTCCAGAATGCAGGAACCAAGCAGTTGCTTCTGAAGTTTGCCAAGTTCACCATTCTCTCATAATTGGAATCTGCGTCATCTGCCCCTTTTCGGGCTATGATAAAGTCACGCAGATTTCGCAGATGACGCAGATTTTTTCTTCTCCTTCAATTTTTATGTCCCACAGATTTCACAGATTTACACAGATTTTTCGACCTATTCGGTCTTTGGGATAACGCAGATTTATCGGATGAAAGAATCTGCGTCATCTGCGCAATCTGCGTGCCTAAAATTATGATGTGGTTTAAGTCCCTCGACCGCATAGGTCTTCAAATCAGTGTAAATCTGTGAAATCTGTGGGACATAAAAAACGAAAAAGAGGGTGTGTCATAAACCATGACACACCCTCTTTTGAAATATAGAATCTTTTATAAAGCTTCATCATCAGGACGCTTGATGGCAGGCTTCTTGATTTTTGGAAGATGCTTCTTGCGTCGCAGCCAGGCAGCCTTGCGCTGCTCGTAATCTTCGCGGTGGCGTTCAAGAAAATTATCTGCCATGAATTTATTCCTTGAACTTACTGTAGATCACCTTGATCTGAACAGGACCTGTAGCCACCCGCTTGCCGTCCTTGGTGGTGTAATCCTTGTCTGGATCATCCGTCGCCTTGATCAGTCGGGTAGAGGTGAGCTGCATGTCGTGATTAATCTTGGTAATCACGGTAGCATTGTTCTGTGTACTTGTGGTCAAGGTCACAGGTACCAGTACCACCTTGTTCCAGTTTTCACTCTTGCCCTTGTTCTTGTACATCGCAGTAACCAGGTTACTGATGTTATAGAAGGTATAGGCATTCTTCACGCCTGTAGAGTTCTTGTTGTAAGAAGCCGTATAGGAGGTGCGGTTGTCTGTCAGCTTGTTCTTCTCGAAGAAGGCATTCAGACTGTCTTTCTGTACCATCAGGATAGTAGAAGGAACACTGAACTGATAGTCGTTGTTGTTATCTACATTGTTCATTCTAGGGAAAGAGATGGTAGCTGTATTCAGCGTATCCTTCTCATGCCCCTTCATGATATCCTCTACTGGCAGCGTTACTTCTGTGAAGATGCCGGCTGGAGACTTCAGATAGGTACAACTCTCATCGCTTGCCAAGTTAGCCAATGTCTTGGTGTCGTTGGTAATCTTGTTGAGCTGCAACACCTCTTCTGTACCATCAAAGCGGTTGAAGGTGAGACCTGTTACGATACTGTCGTTGCCTGCGGAGTTCTTCACCGTCTTTTGGATCTTGTAGTAGAACTGCAACTCGGTATTCCAGATGTTGGCTACGTTTCCGATACCGCCCGCATTCTTGACATAGAAACCTGGACAAACCTTGTTGAGGAAGTCCCAGTTGGTCTTGAAGTACTCAGGGTGATCCACGAAGGTATTCATCACGTAAGAACCATAGTTCTTGTAGGTCTTGCCATCCTTTGCCGTATATGGCTTGTTCAGATAAATCTTGAAAGCCATTGTTGTGCTGTTCAGGTTATAGGTGGCGCTCGACTTATAGTTGTTCTCGCTCACCCAGTTGTCCTTGAAGGCATCATAGTCTGAGTAATACTCCTGATCCTCGCTCATCGGCTTGCTCATCTCATAGGCAGTAGCCTTCATCGGTGCGAGGGTATCACCGTATGTAGTCTTGTATGATACCAGGAGATAGCATGAGTCTGCCTCGATCTTGCCATCGTGTGCATTGCGGATGTACTCCAAAGTGTCCAGACTGAATGATGACAGTACGCCAAACTGGGTCATATAGTCGCCAGCTACGTAGGTACCGGTCTCAGGATCCTTCACGTTACCGATCATACCCGTATTGTTTCGGCTCAGAACCGGGCCGGAAACGATGGAGCGTGAGGTGACGTTGAACACCTGGTCTTTGATAGAGATGTTATCAACGTCGTTGGTGATCGATGATCCGATGTTGTCGGTGGTGTCATCACATGCAGCAATAGTCATCGCTGCTATAAATAACGCTGTAAATAGTCTTAAAATCTTCATTATCCTTGAAATGTGTCTAATTTCTGAAGCTTACTCCTCATCAGGGCATACTTCGTTGATGAATGTCTTGTAGGCATCCGCGAAGTCATCGCCAGGATAAGCGAGGGTTGGCTTGCTCTTCTCATTGGCATAATCCAAGAGAGTTCTGTCTGACAGGCTTTCGCCTTCAATCACGCCGTCGCTGTAGTCGATGGCCATCTTGCCCAACTCGATGAAGTCGAAGTCCTCCTTGTAGCCAGAGAGCAGTTCCGACTTGGCATCACGGAACTCTACGCAGCGCTTGAAGTGTGTGCCGAGTTCGCCTTTCAGTTCGTTGGTATAGAGTGAGAGAATCACCTTTGAGTTAGCGAAGGATGGCTCCTCTGCGTATGCCGTCTTGATATAGAAAGGAACCACAGCGCTTACCCAGCCCTGACATACGATGACGTCTGGCTGCCAGCGAAGTTTCTTCACGGTTTCCAGTACACCACGTGCGAAGAAGATGGCGCGCTCTCCATTATCTGTATATTCCACACCCTGCTCGTCGGCTGCCATCTGGCGGCGGGTGAAGTAATCGTCGTTATCAATGAAATAGATTTGTTGACGTGTTGTTGGTATAGATGCAACCTTGATGATCAGCGGATGGTCTGTATCATCGATGATAAGGTTCATACCAGACAGGCGAATCACCTCGTGCAGCTGGCCGCGACGCTCATTGATGGTGCCCCATTTAGGCATAAAGGTGCGAATCTCAAAGCCTGCTTCCTGCATCTTCTGAGGCAATTCGCGTCCCATGATAGACATGTGGGTCTCGGCTACGTATGGGTCGATCTCCTGATTGATAAATAATACTTTCTTTGCCATAAATTTAATTTTTATTCTTACGAATTAGGTGCAAAGGTACAAAAAAAACTCCAAAAAAGCGTATTTTTCTTCTGAAATTCAATTATTTCGGCAATAATTCGCATATTTTTAGGTTTTTTCTTTCTTATTTGAGAAAAAAGTTGTTATTTTGCACCCGAAAACAGATAAGAAGATGAAAGTAATCAATAAGATTGTTGACCTCCAGAACGAACTTTTCAATCGTCGCAAGGAGGGAAAGGAAATCGGCCTTGTGCCAACTATGGGCGCGCTTCATGAGGGTCATGCCTCTCTGGTAAAGCGCAGTGTTGAGGAAAACGGTGTTACTGTAGTTTCCGTTTTCTTGAATCCTACTCAGTTTAATGACAAGGGTGACCTGGAGCGTTATCCACGTACACTTGATGCTGACTGCAAGCTCCTCGAGGCTTGTGGTGCTGACTATGTGTTTGCTCCTTCTGTAGAGGAGATGTATCCTACACCGGATACCCGCCACTTCGAGTTCCCTCCGGTAAGTACCGTGATGGAGGGTGCCAAGCGTCCGGGCCACTTCAATGGTGTATGCCAGGTAGTTAGTCGCCTGTTCTATATCGTTTGTCCTACCCGTGCTTATTTCGGTGAGAAAGACTGGCAGCAGATTGCTGTCATCAAGCAGCTCGTGAAGTACCTCAACAGTGATGTGCAGATTGTGGAGTGTCCTATCATCCGTGATGAGGATGGCTTGGCTAAGAGCAGCCGCAATACATTGCTCTCTGCTGATGAGCGTGCCATCGCACCGAATATCTACAAGGCTCTGAAGGCGAGCGTAGAGTTTGCCAAGAATCATACTGTGCAGGAAACTCACGACAAGGTAGTGAGCGACATCAATGCCGTGGATGGTCTGGAGGTGGAGTATTTCCAGATTGTGGATGGCGACAGCCTGCAGGATGTGGCATCTTGGGAGGATAGCGCCTACGTGGTAGGTTGCATCACCGTATATTGCGGCAAGACTCCTATCCGTCTCATCGACCATATCAAGTATAAAGGATAATTCCTCTATAGATTTCTTTATTAAGTTTAATCCGTAATAGATAAAAGTAATAACAGAACAATGCAGATTGAAGTATTGAAGAGTAAGCTCCATTGTGTGACTGTAACTGAGGCTAACCTGAATTACATGGGTAGCATCACGATAGATGAGGATCTGATGGACGCAGCTAACCTGATAGCAGGAGAGAAGGTGCAGATTGTGGATAACAACAATGGTGAGCGCCTGGAGACCTATATTATCAAGGGTGAGCGTGGCAGCGGTTGCATCTGTCTGAATGGTGCTGCAGCCCGCAAGGTGCAGGTGGGTGATACCGTCATCATCATCGCCTATGCCCTGATGGACTTTGAGGAGGCAAAGACCTTCAAGCCTACCGTGGTTTTCCCTAAAGAGGGAAATAGGGTTTAATATTCAATGGAAACAAAAGAAAGGGTGTGTCATAGACTTATGGCACACCCTTTCTTTTGTTATGGTGAGGACGAATCACATCGCTCTTGTTCACCACGTTGTCGCCATCCTTGGCGCTGATAGGGATAAATAAAGTGTAATTACTATATAATTTAAGGTGAAATTGCGATGGGTTAAGGATAGATCTCGATATGGCTGCTGCCGGAGTTGCCATTCTTGATGATCCTTATCTGGGTGGTGATGCGCTCGCTCATCGTGTCGGTATGACTGATGACGCCCACCTTCTTGCCTTGCGAACTTTGCAGCATGGCGAGGGAGTCGATGACGGTGGCTAAGGTATCGGGGTCGAGGGTTCCGAAGCCTTCGTCGATGAACAGGTTCTCGAAGGAGATGTTGCGGGAAGATAACGCTGACAGACCCAAGGCGAGACCGAGACTCACGATGAAGGTTTCGCCACCTGATAGGGAGGTGGTGTCTCGGATATCGTCGGCACGGTCGTGGTCGATGACTCGGATGCCCAGCGAATGCTTTACCTGCTGCAGTTCGTAACGGCTGTTGAACTTTCTGATTTCCTGGTTGGCGTGCGCTATCAGGAAACTGAGCGTATAGCATTGGGCTATCTTGCGCAGCGTCTTTCCGTCTGCTCCGATGGCATCCGTGATGGCTGTCCAGTCGTCCTTTTCCTGCGTTACGAGCTTCAGAGCCTCAGCCTTGTCACCCAACTGTTTCACGGCTTCCTGATGGTTCTGCATCCTGGCGTTGGCAGCAATCAGTTCGTTGCGCTGGCTTCTTTCCTGATACTCCTGCTGAATGGCTAGGAGAGCATCACGGCTTTGGGCAGGCTGATGTTCCAAGTGCTGCTGATGCGCCTTTTCTGCGCTCTGGTAAAGAGCAGTTGTTGAAGCCACGGCTTTCTCCTTTTCGTCCTTTTCCCGTCGGATAGCATTCCAATCTTCAGCAGAGTGAAGCATCTCTCGGATGATATTTCGGTCGATGAATGGTGGTTCGATGCCTCTTTCTTTAGAATCTGTCTCATCGGAGTCTTTTCCTTCGATGCTCTTTTCTTCAAGCTGCTTGTTATATTCCTCAATCCAAAGGTCGAGTTCCTTTTCCTTCTCTTGCAGATTCTCTTTCATCGTCTTGTTCTGAGACAGCATGGTTTGATGCGAACCTTTACTGTTGGCGAGTTCAGCCT
>JAJWLX010000140.1 GCA_021636625.1 Prevotella sp.
AAGCTTATATTCCCCAGCCACTGGTGCTGTAAACTCTTCCACCTTCTGCGTGCAAATTAGCTGAAAATATCCAGCTATCACATATTACTATCAAATATTTTACAAGTAATGAGATAAATCTGATTGGTATCAGACATTGCTATGATGATTCTATTTTTTAGTTGGGGCAAGCATAATATCTATGGATTATGTTAAAAATATAGACTTATCATGCAGCTTATCACTTCTTTTAGTTGTTTGCACGCAGAAGGTGGAAGAGTTTAAAACTCCAGTAGCTGGAAGCTATAGAATGGAGTGCTGGGGAGCACAAGGTGGTGGAAATTCTTCTGTTCCAGGTGGTAAAGGTTCATATACCAAAGGGACAATTACTATAGAAGCTAATAAGGCATTCTATATAGTTGTTGGTCAAAATGGCACAAATGAAGGGATTATTTTTAATAATGGCTCAAAGAAAATGCTTTGGCGTTCTTCTGATACTTCTGGTTGGGCATGGTCTGGAGGTGGTTCTACAGATATTAGGCTTACTATACATTCTGAAGAATGGGATAGTTTTGATTCTAGAAAAAGTAGAATTATGGTTGCTGCAAGTGGTGGCGGAAGTATTAGTTATGCCTTACCACAAAACGGAAAACCAGGCGGAACGTTAAACGGTTTTGCAGGCACAACAAAAACAGATGGTATAATGGATGGGGAAGCCGCAACCTTCGGTACACAAATAAAAGGCGGACTCAATGGTACCGGAAGTTATGCCAGAAGATTCCCTAATTATATAGGATTTGGTTATATTCCGGTTTCTAATGATGATATGAATGGAGCTGGCAATGGATATTATGCTGGTGGTAAAGGAAATCACGGTGCACATACAACCGGTGTAGGTGCAACAGGTTCCTGTTTTATTTCAGGATATTCTGGTTGCGATGCCATTACAGTGTCATCAACAGAAAATGCTATTGCTCATACAGGACAACCTAATCATTATTCCGGACTCGTCTTTACAGATACAGAAATGATTGATGGGCAATCACGTATGCCTTCTCCTTTTGGAGAAACTGATGAAATCGGTCACTCCGGAGATGGGGCTTGTATCGTAACTCAGTTATCATTTAAATAAACCTACCTTCCGTCCCGCCAGGACGCCTATTTGATTATGATTCGATTTCAAATAACGACATGATATTTAGTTTTAATTAGTTCTATTTTTTAGATTGGAACTCTTTACAAAAGAGACCTCACAGATATATGTTGGAAACGAATTGTATGTTACTAATACAATTACGCATTTACTTATAATTATCTCGCCCGAAAGACAGGGAAGTTCAGTAGGGCATTTTATTTTTCAAAAGCTAAAAACTCCCTATAAGTTCAGGCTTCTATCACCTGCCTTATAGGGAGAACTTGTATATTGCTTTTTCTATTTATTCTTGGTATTCAATGAGTTCTTCAATTTCTCAATATGCTCTAATGTCAACTGAGTGGCGGTTGCTACCTGATCTACTGATAAGCCCATAGCAAGTAGGCGCTGAGCGGTAGCTATTTTTTCGTCTATAGCTCCTTTCTCCATTCCTTTCTCATATTTGTCTTTCAGAAGGGTCTTCTCGGTTCTTATCGTATCCCAGAATTTATCGTAGGTTCGGAGCTCGGCATCGGTAAAGGAGCTAACCTTTACCTCTTCCAGTGCCTTGCTTATCTCAGGACTCTCCAATAAGTCGGTAGGAACCTCTCTTGTATCGGAGTCAATCTCCGTAAGGAAGCGGAGCCATAATACGCTCATTCGCTTTTCCAGGAAAGTATGAGGGGTAAACTTCGGCAGCTCGATAAAAGTGAAATGCAAGCCTTCTATCACTTTCTTCGTATCTTTGTCGTGAACGATGCGATAGTTATGGATGAAGCAGTCGGGCATATCCTTCTCAAAGATCTCGTTCACGAGATTGAGAGAATAGACAGGCTTCAGAGTTTCATATTCTTCCGCCTTCTGGAGTTGTGTTACATAAAGCTTGGAAGCATTGAAGAGTACTCGCTGCATAAACGCATTACTCCATTCCATCTGCATTTCTACACAGAACTTTCTGCCAGATACATCCTGACACAATACATCAACGATCGTGTTCTTGCGACCATAAAGTTCCGGCACCAGCTCATTTGGGAGATACTTGATTTCTACGATTTGTTCCTCGTCGGAAAGAGGCAAGAGGGAGTTGAGCAAACTGATGAGTAAATCAGGATGCTTTGCAAATATTTTCTTGAAGGTCAAGTCAGCCTTCGGATCCAGATACATCATATTTTAATCTCCTTATCATTTTATCACTTATTGTTCCGAGATATTCGGATTTCTTCTAAGTCTGCTGCAAAGTTACTACTTTATTTGAAGAATCCAAAGGTTTTTGATGTTTTTCTTTCTTGGATACTGTATTTCATCAGACATCTTTCTCAAAATCAATGTTTATTGGCAAGTATGATGGCTACACAAATGTATAAAAACAAGTTCTCCCTATAATGCAGGTCATAGAAGCCTGAACTTATAGGGAGTTTTTTGTTTTGATAGTTAATCGCTCTACTGAACTTCGCAGTCTTTCGGGCGAGATAATTATAAGTAAATGCGTAATTGTATTAGTAACATACAATTCCTTTCCGACATGTATCTGGTTTACATCTGTGTTATAAAGATGCAATCTAAAAAAAAGAACTAATTAAAACTATATATCTTATTATCAATAGCATCATCTGATGGGCATCCAGATGAATCAGCTGAGACGAATAAGCTTCAATGTTATTGCCTTGGCCTTATAGAGAAAATCTTCCAATTATACTAATTGAAAGATAATTGAGTGATAACACAAGCTCCATGCCCCGAGTGACCAGGTTCTGTTCCTCCGTCAGGAGAAGGCATTTTGTTGTCGCCATCTATAGTAACAAAACTGTCTTTTACTAATAAAGAAGTATTACCATGACTACTGCCTCCACCAGCAGCGCCAGCATAGCATGTGCCACCTCCGCCATACCAGCCACCACCGCCTCCACCACCAAAATCCAAACCACCTGGCTCTGTTGGGGAGTTTTGAGCCGCTATTCCTCCAGAACCGAAACATGCTTTATATTCTATAGAAATAGGACGTGCATTTCCTTGATTATTTAATCCTCCAGCATCTTGAGTTCCTCCAGTACCATAGGCTTGCATATCGCCCCAAGTTGATACACCATCAAGCCCTTTTAGTCCTCCGCCGGAACCTGCTTTGCCTGGTCTTTCAATTCCACCACCACCACCTGCAACCAATAATACTTTATCGTGATCTTGTTTGTTAGAAAACTCTTTGAGTTCTGCACCTTTTTCTATTGTTATACTAGTTGCACCACCTCCAAGACCAGAACCGGTATAATCACATTTATTATTATAACCATTAGCATATCCGCCTGCACATATGTATATAATATGATTGGTCTTTATTTGATAAGAAGCAGCAGCATAACCACCTAATC
>JAJWLX010000045.1 GCA_021636625.1 Prevotella sp.
CCTCTACTGTAGGATTGCCACGAGAATCCAAGATTTCTCTTGCATGAACATTTTCGATAATCATAATACTATAATACTTTTAATTACATTAAACATTTTTTCCGAGTGCAAATTTAGGTATTATCTGATAAACCACCAAATTTCGGGCATCATCAAAACTAGGTATTTGCCAAGAAATACCTACTTATAAGTATGCAGTAAATCACCATTTATCACTTCCCCATCACTTTCCCGATGATTTCCTCGAAATCTTCCTTCTGCATAGCGCCCATCTGTATAGTAGGCTTACCTTTCATCGGGATGAAGAGGAAGGTAGGGATGCTGCGGATGCCGAAGACGGAAGCCAGTTCGGGTTCCTGGTCGATATCCACCTTATAGAAATCTATCTTGCCGGCATATTTCCCGGCAAGAGATTCTACCATGGGAGCCATCATCTTGCAAGGTCCACACCAGGTGGTGTAGAAATCGATAATGGCAGGACGGGAGCCTGCAAACACCCACTCTTCGGGATGAGACTCGTAATCCATAATCTTCTTCCTGAAATCGGAAGCCGTAAGCACCTGCACCTTTCCAGCAGAAGCAGACTGATTATTACTGCCAGCTACAGACTGATCTGCCTTCTCTGCCCCAGCCTTACTCTCTGATTCAACACGAGAAGGCAGTCCCGTTGAGCTGCCTTCCTGTTTCTTGTTATTTTGCGAACATCCCATAAAGGCTAAAGCCATCATGGCATATAAACAAACATTTTTCTTCATCTAATCATTCTTTAAAATCAATAATCCAAATCGATTGCAACAGGATATACTCGACATGGGTCAAAGTATTCCGCACAACTGTTCACCATTGCCTGCAAATCTGCCTTGGCAATACCATGGAATACCTGCTTGCCGTTTACCATGATGGTTACAGGCTCATTGAGGTTGACCAACTGGTCATTGAGATAAACTCTCAACTTACCACCAGTGGCAGGAGAATAGCTGCGGTTGAACTTTAGATCGATTCCCCACTGCTTATCCTTCAAGATCGTGGTGTAATCCACATTGCTCACCTTGATGGAAACCACGTTCTTGTCGATATCCATCTCGTAGTAGGTTCTAGACTCTGATGGGCGAGTCAGCACCTGCAGGTTGTAGAAACCGGAACGATGTCTGCCATCCATCTCGAAATCCTCCCAGAGCACGGTCTTAGGATATGGATTGCGCACAAACTGCTTGAGCCAAGGAGTAGTCAGACCATAGGTGATGTGATGCTGCATACCCGGCAAAAGCTGGATGCGATGACGGAAGATTGGAGTCTTATCCACTGACAGCGGGCGAGCCAACTGCGCAGAATCGAAAGCCACCTGGGTGTACCAGGTCAGGTCGTTGCGATAGAAACCGGTATCGTCAGCACCGGTGAGGAAAGAGAAGCCGATATTGGCACAGTTTTCCACAGGTGCATTCTTCAAAGGTTCACCACCAGCCATCGGACCCGCTGCAGCCCAATAGTCGGCATAGAAGGACGCAAGACGCTGGCTGCCATAACCACCTTCGCTGATACCGAATACATAGAGACGGTTGGCATCCACCTCATTCTTTACCAGGTTCTGGCGAATCAGCTTCTCGAAAGCATACTGCTTGGAAAGATGCCACCAGCGATAGTATTCACCCTCGTTAGGAATCTGAGGAATGAAATAGATGGAAGGAGAATCCTGGAAACTCAGACCGAGCTTGATTCCATTCGACCACTCATGGTCCTTAGGTCCCGATCCGTGAACATACAGGAAGAGAGGGAACTTACCATCGGCAGCAACTCCCTTCTTACCATAATAATAAGGCATCACCGCATTTGGCTCCAGACACTGAGGCAGATTCCAGGAGCTGTTTTTTGCCAATGTCAGATCTTCAGGTTCTATGAGCTTTTCTTCCTGCAGGTTCTTGTTGGCATCGCACCAGGCTGTCCATACCATCTTCTGGTAGTTGGCAATATCCTTGCCGTCGATAGCAGCCTGAAGCTTGGTGTCAAGAGGTGTGTTTTTAGAGAATTCCGCCTTACCGTCTTTCTCCAATGCTTTCTGCTGCGCTTTGAGCGACTGCAGGAAATAGGCATTCACCTTTTTCTGCAATCCCTGTGACTGCGCCATGATCTGGGTTGAGTAGCTTAGTGAGGCTAGCGCCATCACCATGTAAATCATTTTTTTCATTTCGTACTATATATTTATTTAATTACTAGTCTTTCAAAGAATAGGTAACCGTAGTCACTACCCTCACCTTTTTAATATAAGGAGTATTGGAATCTCTATCCTCTATCGAGAATTGCCCTTGGTCAGCGTTCATGATCTTATCAATCTTGCTCTTGCTGTTTTCGGCAAACTGAGCTGCAGTCTTCTCGGCATTCTCAATCGCCTCCTGCATCATCTTCGGCTTCATCTCTCGGAAAGCCACATACTCGTACTTCACCGGATTCTCGTAACCACCATCCACGATGGCCACACCTTTCTGAAGCAGGTCACCCTGCCGAGCGATGATACCACGAACCACCTTCACATTCCGGGAAGTCACGGTGATGATCGACGTGATGTTGTAACGGTAAGGCTGACGGTTTTCGCCATATCGCTCAGCATTGAGGTCGATGACCACAGGGGCATTGACATTGATTTCATTTGCCTTCACTCCATTTGCCAGCAGGAACTGGCGGATGGTGCTGGTGGTAGCGTTGATCTTCTTATAGAGCTGCGGCAAGTCGTTGCCAATCTCCTTGGAAACGATAGGCCATGTCACCTTATCAGCCTCAACTTCCTTTTCTGCCAATCCTTTCACCACCACTTTGCGGTCTTTGGCAATCACACTTTCAAGTCCAGACTTGACACAAAATCCAAGCACGATAATGCCTATGGCTAAGATCACTGCTTGCTTGATACCTGTATTGACATTCATAATAAATCCTCCATTTATTAAGTTTAAAACGCTTACGAGGGCAAAGATAAGCAAAAAGATGATAGCTGCCATCTTTTTTAATCTTTTTTATGTTCTAATCTTAACCAGGCAAGAAAGATATGTTAAATCTTCTATACAAACGATACAACCTATTGATTTTTTCACTATCTTTATCCCGTTAAAATGATGTATAACCTTATAAAACCATAACATCATGAAGATAGGTATTCCAAAAGAAATCAAGAATAATGAGAATCGTGTGGGAATGACTCCTGCTGGTGTAGCTGAATTCATTCGACATGGACACGAAGTGATGGTACAGCATACCGCTGGCGAGAACAGTGGTTTTGCTGATGAAGAGTATGTGAAGGTAGGAGCCAGGATCCTGCCCGACATCCAGAGTGTGTATCGCGAGGCTGAGATGATTATCAAGGTGAAGGAACCTATCGCCGAGGAATATCCACTCATCCATCAGGATCAGCTTGTTTTTACTTACTTCCATTTTGCCTGCGACAGAGAGCTCACCGATGCCATGATCAAGAGTGGTGCTGTCTGCCTGGCTTACGAGACGGTAGAAACCGACAACCATCATCTGCCACTGCTCATTCCGATGAGTGAGGTAGCAGGAAGAATGGCGATTATCAATGGTGCCTACTATCTGCAGAAGACCAAGGGCGGCAAGGGTAAGCTGATCAGCGGTGTGCCGGGCGTGAACCGTGCGAAGGTTCTCGTTCTGGGCGGTGGAACCGTGGGAGAAGCTGCAGCAAGAATGGCAACAGGATTAGGCGCTGATGTGTGGATTACCGATATCAGTTTGCCTCGTCTTCGCCAGTTAGAGATGGAATTGCCGATCAATGCGCACACCCTCTATTCCAACGAGCACAATATACGAAAGGAATTGCCGGATGTTGACATCGTAGTAGGCAGTGTACTCGTTCCGGGCGACAAGGCTCCACACCTGATTACCAGGGACATGCTGAAGCTGATGGAACCAGGCACCGTACTGGTGGATGTGGCTATCGACCAGGGTGGATGCTTCGAGACCTCTCATCCAACCACCCATTCCGATCCGACATTCATGGTAGATGGCATCGTGCATTATGCCGTAGCCAACATTCCGGGAGCCGTGCCTCATACCTCTACCATCGCCCTGACCAATGCCACCCTGAAGTATGCCCTCGCTCTTGCCGACAAGGGATGGCGAAAGGCATGCAAGGAAGACAAGGCTTTGTATCGGGGATTGAACATCGTGAATGGCAAGGTAGTATTCAAGGCGGTTGCCGATGTCTTCGGATTGGAATACGAAGAGATGGTATTATAGGAGATCGCATTATAAATTCATGAAACATAACTTTTAAGCCCATCGGATCCGATGGGCTTAGAAGTTATGATGTTTTTTGTGTGCCTTTCCAATGATAAAGATAGACTCGTGGGCAGCGATTCCGCAAGGGAATATTCAAAAATTTTAAAACATATTAATAACAAATGGATTACAACATGATTGGGACCGCATGGTCGTTACTACCTCCTATCGTCGCCATCGCTCTGGCGCTGAAGACGAAGGAGGTCTATTCTTCTCTTTTTATCGGTATCATTCTGGGTGCCGTTCAATATTGCATTTCGATGGGAACAGGTTTCGACGGATTCCTCGTTCATCTGACCAACCACACCGTAGGCGAAGGCGAGGATGCCAAGGCATACGGTTTGATACATTGCCTTTCCGACCCTTGGAACGTGGGCATTCTGGTATTCCTGGTGGTTCTGGGCAGCATCGTATCACTGATGAACAAGGCGGGTGGTTCTGCGGCCTTCGGCCGATGGGCTTCCAAGCACGTGAAGTCGAAGATTGGTGTGCAGGTAGCCACCATTCTGCTCGGTATTCTGATATTCATCGACGATTACTTCAACTGCCTTACCGTGGGTTCGGTGATGCGCCCTATTGCAGTGCGCAATGGCGTAACCAAGGAGAAACTGGCTTATCTCATCGACTCCACAGCAGCTCCAGTCTGCATCATCTCCCCAATCTCCAGTTGGGCAGCAGCAGTATCGGGCTTCGTATCGGGAGGCGAGAATGGACTGGCACTTTTCTGCAAGGCAATACCCTATAATTTCTACGCCTTCTTCACTATCCTCTTTATGTTTGGCATCGTGATCATGGGCTTCGACTTCAAGGCGATGAGCAAGTATGATGCAAGACTGAAGGAATGGTACGAGCGAACCAATGGCGGAAAACTCGATGAAGTGAGCGATACCAAACTGCAGATTGTTGAGCATGGTGTGGGAGCCAAACAGGAAGAGGATTCCAAGAACAAGGGAACCGTGAGCGACCTGGTGATTCCAATCATCATGCTGATTATCTTCTGCATGGCGGGCATGGTATATTCGGGCGGATTCTTCGATGCCGATAATGCCAACTATCTCAACTTTGTAGATTCCTTTGCTGCGAGCAATGCCTCTGTGGGTCTGGTAATCGGTTCATTGGCAGCCCTGATTCTTACCATCATGATGTTTACCATTCGCAAGACCTTGCCTTTCGATGAGGCGATGAGTAGTCTCATCAAGGGTTTTGAGGCGATGGTACCAGCCATTCTGATTCTTACTTTGGCATGGACGCTGAAGAGTATGACCGACTCGCTGGGTGCGGCAGAATATGTATCATCGGTTGTAGCGAGCAGTGCATCAGAACTTCAGATGCTTCTTCCGGGCATCATCTTCCTGGTAGCAGGCTTCCTGGCATTTGCAACGGGCACCTCCTGGGGAACCTTCGGTATTCTGATTCCTATCTGCATCGCCGTATTCCCTGGTGCTGATCCTTTGCGCATCATCTCTATCTCGGCATGCATGGCTGGAGCGGTATGTGGCGACCATATCTCTCCTATCAGCGATACTACTATCATGGCGAGTGCGGGAGCGGAATGCAAGCATGTGCATCATGTATCATCACAGTTGCCATACGCCCTGACTGTAGCCTGTGTGAGTTTCTTCACCTTCGTTGTAGCGGGATTCACTCATACGCTGGGTATGGTAACGAGTGCCATTATCTCGTGGATCTTCGGTGTTGCCATGCTCGGTTTTGCTTTATTTTATTTAAATAAGCGCCAAAAAGTTAAATAGTTCTTAATTTATTTGTATATTTGAAATATCTTCAATATCTTTGCATAAGAATTTAATAAAGAACATATTAACATTATAAAAAGAAGACATTATGAAGGAATTAAAAGGAACAAAGACAGAGAAGAACCTCCAGGAGGCTTTCGCTGGTGAGTCACAGGCTCGTAACAAATATACCTATTTTGCAAGCAAGGCAAAGAAAGACGGTTATGTACAGATAGCCAACATCTTTGAGGAGACAGCTGCTAACGAGAAGGAGCACGCTAAGTTGTGGTTCAAGTATCTGGAGGGCGGTGCTATCCAGGATACCGAGAAGAACCTGGAAGCTGCTGCCAATGGTGAGCACGATGAGTGGACCGATATGTATCCTCGTATGGCGAAAGAGGCTCGCGAAGAAGGTTTCGAGGAGATTGCAGCTAAGTTTGAGATGGTTGCTGAAATCGAGAAGCACCACGAGGAGCGTTATCGCAAGCTCTTGAAGAACGTACAGGACAAGCTCGTCTTCTCTCGTGACGGCGACTGCATCTGGCAGTGCTCTAACTGCGGTCATATCGTAGTAGGTAAGCAAGCTCCAGAGGTTTGCCCAGTCTGCAACCACCCACAGAGCTACTTCCAGATTGAGGCTCAGAACTACTAAGGTTCTATTAACAGAAATAAGGAGGTGTATCATAAGTCACAGCCAATACGCCCTGAAAGGGCAGAAGCTCCTAGCCCAGGGCATCGCCCTGGGTTTTAGAATAAAGACAAAAAAGTCGCCCTGAAAGGGCAAAAGCTTTCAATTTCAAAGCTTTTGCCCTTTCAGGGCGACACTCTTTTTCTTTCACCACTGGTTGATATCAGCTTTCTCCTCTATCTTTTTCTCGATGTTATCAGGAAGTTTGGAGAAGAAATCATAGCCGGTGATACGCTCCACTTCATCTACCGAGTTGACGAAGTCTTTTTTCTGTAGTCCGGTAGCTCCCTGGTTGCGACAGATAAAGCCGATGGCTTGCGGATTCTTGCCTGTGCGGAGGATAACCTTGAAGAAAGCATCAGGCACCACCACCTTGTTCTTACCCAGTTTGCGATGCTGCTTATTCAGGAATATTGGACCGCAGACGATATAGACCTTACCATATTTCTTAGCCCAGGTACGGCATTGCTGTTCTATGCTATTCCAGATTCCCGCATTCAGAGCATGGGTCTGAGGACACATATTGGTCATCAGGAAGCATTCGTCCATAGCCTTCTGGTTCCACTTGTTATCGCCAGCTGGACAGAGATGACCTCTATCATAACCACTGTTGTAGTAATCAGCCTTCGTTCCCTTAGGCGATGGCATATCCATATCATCCTCAAAGTCGCCACGCTTCAATTTGCCAGAGGCATGAGCACGGGTCAAGGTCCATGCCACCCAGTTAGGCTGACGGGTATCGTGATTGTATGATACGGTATAGGCAAAACGCTTTCTGATGGTTTGCGATACCTTTTTCTTTGAAACCGGGATTTCCATTCCCGGTGCATCCCCCTGTGCTGCTGGCAACATAGAGGATGACAAGCCCAAAGTAGAGAGCAGGGCGATGGCACTAGCCAGCACCCAGCCTTTCATTTTCTTACTAAATTGAATCATCTTTATTCTATATGAAGAGATTATTATGTATTTTTATAAAGAGATCATTATGTACTTATCCTATTCTACGGGATTGATCTTTTCCAGCATGATTTCTATCAGCCTCGGAACCCCATAGTCTTCTATCTCACTTTCCCTGATCCAGACGTAATCATCTGGGAGTGGAGGACGGTTTTCTGTTTCCAGGAGATAGAAATCGGCAAGAAGGATGCGATGAGTCAGTACGTGCTTGACATCTTTTGCCAGCAAAATCGGATTCTTCACGAAAGAAGGCTGCTCCTTGACATCGGAAACATTATAAGGCTCCCATAATCCCTGCCAGATATCACCTTCTCCACGGCGATGGATGGCAACCATCGGTTCGGATTTTCCTATACCATTCGCTGCCGAAGATTTACACCTTATATATATATAGGAGAGATGGCGGGTCTTCACCTTCACGGTCTTGTTCTTGACGGGCAGTTCCTCTACCCTGCCGCAACGCAAAGCCTCGCAGGTTTCTGCAAGTGGACAGAGCAGACACTTCGGAGACTGGGGGGTGCATTGAATCGCACCGAAATCCATCATTCCCTGATTATAGGATGCCGCATCGGAAGCAGGCAAGAGCGATTGTGCCAAAGCTGCGAACTCCTTTTTACCCTGAGTTGAGTTGATGGGAGTATCGATGCCGAAATATCGGGAAAGCACCCGATAGACATTGCCATCAACCACAGCTGCCGGAATATCGAAAGCGAAAGAGCCGATGGCAGCAGCGGTATAATCACCTACTCCCTTCAGGGATTTGATGCCTTCAAGGGTATTGGGAAAATCACCGAGAGCCACAATCTGCTTGGCGGCAGTATGAAGATTGCGGGCACGAGAGTAATACCCCAAGCCCTGCCAGAGTTTCAAGACATCATCCTCGCTGGCTGCTGCCAGATCTTCTACCTTGGGATAGGTCTGCACGAACCGTTCCCAATATTCCCAACCTTGGGCAATGCGGGTTTGCTGAAGGATGATTTCACTCAGCCAGATGGCATAGGGATCCTTGGTTTCGCGCCAAGGCAGGTCTCTGCCGTTCTCACGAAACCAACGGAGTATTTCTGTTGAAAAAAAAGAGTTATTAATCATTATAATGCTTTTCTTCCCTACTGCTCTGGATATTGCTCGTAAATCTTCAGGCCGAATTCATTGGCAAGCGCATAGGCATGCTCCATGATATCGGCAAGGATATGCTCGTAATTAACCCATACCTTATCCTTGATGAAGAAATAGAATTCGATAGGAAGACCACATTGGGTAGCTTCCATGTGGCGCACCATCAAGGTAAGTTCCGTATTCACCTCAGGGCGCTGACGCAGATATTTCTCCATAAACCTGCGATAAAGCTGGAGATTGGTTGGAGCCAGGGCTGCAGGATTCTTCAAATCCTCAATATCCTTTCCTTCCTCCCTATCCTTCTCTATCACCTTCTGAAGAGATTCCTTCAACTTAAAGGAATCCTCTGTGGCGAAATGCTTGTCAAGCAAGGTCTGCTTCAAGGTTTCATCTACCAATCGGATGCTACGGAAATCAAAATAAACGATTCGCTTTACTCTTCTACCCCCACTCTTCTGCATTCCAATCCAGTTCTGGAACGAACCATTCACCAGGGTAGCTGGCGAGATAGTAACGATGGTATTATCGAAATTACGCACCTTTACGGTGGTTAGTGACATATCCTCTACGATACCATTGGCATCTACCGACTTCACGGTAATCCAATCACCCTTGTGCAGCATATCATTACTGGTAAGTCGCACACCGGCAGCCAAACCGAGGATGGTATCCTTGAAAACCAACATCAAGACAGCCGAAGTAGCACCCAAGCCGGCAAACAAGGTCATCGGACTCTTACCCAACAGGATGGCTACCACTACCACTCCAGCCACAAAGAGCATCAATACCCTGAGCACACCGCAGAAGGTATGGAAATACTGCTGAGCCGAAGAGCGGCGCTCTCCGCTATTCTCCAATCCCTTGAAGGAACCGATGAACACCAATACCGTACGTACCGACATCACCACGATATAGATACCCGTAGCACGCTCCAGAATCTCCTTGAATATAGGATATTCCAGATAGATAAGCGGCATAAGCGACCATATTACCACTGCAGGCACGATATGACAGGCTGAAGTGAGCACCTTCTTATTCAGCAACACATCATCCCAGGAAGCCTCCGTCTTTTCCGTAATCTTCGAGATCAACGGAACTACAATCTTACGACACAGAAAATCGCTCAGCATCGCCAGCAAGATAGCGGTGATGGTGAGCAGGATATGACGAAGCATAGGCACGTAATCACCAGTGACACCTGCCCACGTTATCATTTCATCTACAAATCTACGAATTTCTTCCATAAACTTCTAACTTAATTATGGTTGGCAGAGCAGGTTACAAACCTTGTCTGCAAAATGTCTGGCATTGCTGCCATGCATGATTCCATTATTGATGATAGAGAAGCAAAGCTCATGTCCATTGGCTGCCGTACAATAGCCAGCCAGCGAGATGATACCGGTCAGGGTACCCGTTTTTGCCTTGACATTGCCGTGGACACTGCCGCTTTTCATACGTTTCTTCAGGGTTCCATCCACACCAGCTATAGGCAAGGAATGAATCAGATGCTGCTTGATGTTATCGTTGCGGAAAGCATAACGAAGCATCATCACCTCCAGCTCGGCACTGAGATAGTTGTAGAGCGACAAGCCCGAACCATCTGCCAGTCTGTAGCGGGAAGCATCCAGTCCCAGCTTATTGATCAACTGCCGTTCCACGTTGCGGGCACTCTTGGCACTTGCCGGACGGTTGCCCGTAGAAGCCGCAATCTGGTAATACATGCACTCGGCATAGAGATTGTCACTCTCCTTCATCATCTTATGCAGTACCTGGTCCATGGTATGGAAACGGGTACAGATGGTAAAGGCATTGGCAGGACAGGTCTTGGAAGATGCATACATCTCCTCATATTCGATGTCTGCATCCTTCAACTTAGCCAGGAAACGGTCCATGAAGATGTCCTTGCGGGAGAACACCAATGGCGAAAGTACCGGATTATCATCATCCCAGCACCAGCCTTCGCCCAGCAATGCCGCATCCTTCATCGAACGATCGGCATATACGTTACCCCGAATGGTATCCACACCCATATCCTTGAGACTGTTGACAAATGCCGTCAGGTCATCACTGTTGAAACGGGGATCCATACCTCCCACACAGTAAACATCACCCGTCAGCACACCGTCCTCAATGGTTCCGGTATATTTCAACTGAGTCTTGAACTGATAGGAACCACCCAACTTGTCAAGTGCGGTGATGGCAGTCAAGAGCTTCATCGTACTTGCCGGGCGCATCAGCTGTCGTTCGTTGTGCTTGTAGATGCAGGAATCAGCATCCATATCCCAGACCATGATACCCACCTGCGATGTCTCAAACATCTTACTTTCCAAGAGTTTGCCGATACCTACCTGCACCGATTCGGGCCAAGGCAGCTTCAAAGTATCGGCAGCCAGGGAATCCAACATCGTGGAGTCGGTCACTTCCGTGTCGTCCTGCGGCTCCACCACTTCTCCTTCGATCACATCCTGAGCCTGCACCGGCATCGCCATGAGCGTAGCCATGATGAAGCTCATCATCATATATATAATCTTTTTCATTGTCTTTTACTAATTTCTTTCTCGAAAGCCTCTTCATTATCGGGCTGCACCGTTACCATATTATGATGTCCGTATTCTATCACCAGACAATGATCCAATCCCAGAAAGGTCTTGGCGATATGTACGCTGATGATGTCGCATACCGGCACATTCCTGTTGGAAGAGAACCTGCCCTCGTTGATGATGAGATATTCCATCTCGTCATCTCGGTCGATAGGTTTCACCTTCTTGAAGGTATAGGTGGTATTCAGAATACGCTCAATCATGCCCACAATGATGATGGCAACGAAAATGCCAATAATCGCCATCTTGACCCAGAAGAAATATCCTGCCAGGAGGGCGAAAACCACCACTCCAACACGAGCCGTCGTATTGAAGCGCTTATGAAAAGTTCTATCTGCCATATCTCGTTCTTTTATCTTTAAAATAGCGTTTTCAGCTACTATTTGATAGTCTAAAAGACTATATTACCTTAAAATTCGCTGCAAAATTACAAAAAATCCCTCTCTTATTACTCTTTTTAAAGAGAAATTAGTACTTTTGCAAACAATTAAGCATTATTAGAATAAACTCACATGGTTTATAAGTATGATTTTCTGATTATCGGCTCAGGAGTTGCCGGTATGAGTTACGCTCTGAAAGTAGCCAGAGCGCATAAAGGTAAAGTGTGTATGATCTGCAAAACCTCACTCGATGAGGCAAACACTTCATTTGCACAAGGTGGTGTGGCGTCAGTTACCAACTTGGAAGTAGATAACTTCGATAAGCACATACAGGATACAATGATCGCTGGTGATTACATCAGCGACTATCAGGCTGTGAAGCAGGTTGTCACCATGGCACCAGAGCAGATCAAGGAGCTCGTGCAGTGGGGTGTCAACTTCGACAAGCAGCAGGATGGCAAGTTCGATCTTCATCGTGAGGGCGGACACAGCGAGTTCCGCATTCTTCATCACGCTGATGATACAGGTGCTGAAATCCAGCGCGGTCTGATGGAGGCTGTACGCAACTGCCCAGACATCGATATCAAGGAAAATCATTTCGCTGTAGAAATCATCACTCAGCACCACTTGGGTGCCCGTGTTACCCGCCGCACACCTTATATAAACTGTTACGGAGCCTACGTTCTGAATCCAGACACCCAGAAGGTGGATACCTATCTGAGCAAGGTTACCGTGATGTGTACCGGTGGATGTGGTGCCGTTTATCAGACTACCACCAACCCTGTCATCGCTACCGGTGATGGCGAGGCGATGGTTTACCGTGCCAAGGGTACGGTGGCAGATATGGAGTTCGTACAGTTTCACCCTACAGCCCTCTATCATCCAGGAGAGACCCACCCTGCATTCCTCATCACCGAGGCAATGCGTGGATACGGCGGCATCTTGCGTCTGCCTAATGGCGAGAGCTTCATGGAGAAATATGATGAGCGCCTGAGCCTGGCTCCTCGCGACATCGTGGCACGTGCCATCGATAAGGAGATGAAGATTCACGGTCTGGATCATGTCTGCCTGGATGTTACCCATAAGAATCCGGAGGAGACCAAGCGTCACTTCCCTAACATCTATGCCAAGTGTCTCAGCATCGGCATCGATATCACCAAGGATTATATCCCGGTTCGTCCTGCCGCTCACTACATGTGTGGTGGTATCAAGGTAGATTTGAACGGCTGTTCAAGCATCAACCGCCTCTATGCCTTGGGCGAGTGCTCTTGCACCGGTCTGCATGGTGGCAACCGTCTTGCCAGCAACTCTCTCATCGAAGCTGTGGTATATGCCGAGACTGCTGCCAAGCACAGTCTGGAGCATGTAGATGAATATGATTTCAATGAGAAGGTTCCTGCCTGGAACGACGAGGGTACTATGACCAACGAGGAGAAGGTATTGATTACCCAGAGCATCAAGGAAGTAGGCGAATGCATGAGCAACTATGTAGGTATCGTTCGTAGCGACCTCCGACTGAAGCGTGCCTGGGACCGCCTCGACCTTCTTTACGAAGAGACCGAGAATCTCTTCAAGCGTGTCAAGGTGAGCAAGGAGCTCTGCGAGCTCCGCAACATGATCAATGTGGGTTACCTCATCACCCGTATGGCTATCGAGCGCAAGGAGAGCCGTGGTCTTCACTATACCATCGACTACCCTGTTCACGCTTACGATAAGAAATAATTTTTTTAAGCTATCATATAAAGCCGCCAGGATATTCTCACACGATATTCTGGCGGCTTTTTCTTTACACGAATGGCACACTCTCATTTGTTAGTTTTTAACAGGAAGCCAACTTTCGGGATTGTTTCTAATTTAACACTCTCATCAACCGATAAGATTTTTCTTAGTTGCGAAATGTAGTTATCTAAGCTGGGATCAGAATAGTTGCCATCAGGCCATAGTTGACATTTCAAAGTTTGACGAGTCGTAATCTTCCCTAGATTTTGTGCCAATATACTAAGCACCTCAAACTGTTTCTGGGAAAGATGAATTTGATCGTTATTTTTAGTATATAGAGCATGGGATTGCAAATGCAAGTTTAGACAGCCTATTTGGAAATCGGTCACTATCCCTAACTTTTCATCAGTTTTTGCAAAACGCTGGATGTATGCGCCAAGTTCATCTATCTCAAATGGTTTCTTCAAGAAATGAAAAGCCCCGTTCTCCAATGCTTTTGAGATATAATCCATCTGAATATGTGAGGACATAATGATAACAGGTATGTTGATGGCATGAAGCTTCAATTCTTTTAGTATCTCGATGCCATTTCCCATACCTACCTCAACGTCTAGTACCAATATATTAGGTTGGACCTCAGAAATTTTATCCAAAAGTCCATCCAATGAGTCTAGATAGTAAGGTTTCATGCTTAACCCTTCTAAACCCAGTACCAGTGTAGTGCCTAGCAACTTATCGTCATCCACAATGATTACTTTCAATTTTTCCATTTTTCTTGCCATTTTTATTGTGCCTTAGGAAGACTGAAGGTAAAGCAGCTTCCCTTTCCTAATTCACTATTTACGCATATTCTTCCATGATGTGCTTCCACCACATATTTCACCACAGCCAATCCGATACCATATCCCTTAACCTGTTTATGCTGCCGCACACGGTAGAACTGTCTGAAAATCAACTTCTGGTCCTTGGGTGCAATGCCCCATCCATCATCGGTTATGCTAACCTCGATACTTTCGTCTATATTTCTGATTAACACTTGAACATTCACTCCGTCATCAGAATATTTCAGAGCATTCTCCACCAGATTTCTCATCACATTACGGATATATAATTCGTCGGCATACGCCATGTTTTCTCCATGCGTCTCATCGGAAATAACGATGTTATGCGGCTTCTCCTTATATAATATGTCCATATCTGTCTTAACGATATTTGTTAATTCTAGAAAACTGACCTTCTTCAAATTGAGTAATATTCTATCATTGCCACCCTTGGCTGCAAGCAATATAGATTCTATATCGCTCACCAACAACTTAGCCTTGTCACTTGCTTGTGAAATTACATCCAACAATATATTATCTTCCTTTACCTTCACTTTTAGCAAACTCAATACAGAGATAACGCTATTAATAGGAGCCTTAAGATCGTGGATGATACCATTAACGCCTAGTTCTCGATTTCTTAGAAGCTGCTCTTTTCTCTTTATCACTAAGAGGTGGTAACCGATGCAAACTACAGCTATCAGCACAAATAGTACAGACAGAGCCAATGTCCATATAGAGTGTGCTATAAACTGAGAAGGTGGAACAGGCATAGCAACTCTTACAAATCGGAGATTGGCTAAATTTACTACTACATCTTTTGAGCAAACCCACGAGGAAGGTACATTATTTACTCCCTCTGCCTTTATTATCTTTTTATTTTTGTCGAGTAAGAATATGGAGCGCTCTACCTTGTCCTCCATTCTCCTTGTTACTATTTCATCCAACTTAGCTAGATTAAGAGGCTTACCTTCTTGCTCCAACATGTCTTGTGACAGCAATATGACGGCATCCCCATAATTACTTACTATTCCTTGTTTTTTTAGGGAACCAATATCTAAAGTTTGCAAATCTAAGCCAGGTTCTTTTATATTTTTCTCTTGAATTTTGTCTGTTGCATTGAATACTTTATATCGAATATGGTATTCTCCATTTTTGTCAGGATTATTTTTACTTTTTGCTCTATCATGGTATTCCTCGTCAACTGATTGTACCAGCATATCATTAATCTCATCAATACATTTTAACTTGTATTTTTGATACTGCAAGTGTACATTATATCCTTGCAAGCATACTATCATTATGATAGCTAACAATGCAATATAATAAACCTTCTTCATAATCCTTACTATTTAAACACTGCAAAAGTACAAAAAAAAATCGAACTTGGAACAAATAATATCTGCTTATTAGAAAAATATTAGATTTTTGTTAGAAATTATAAGGAAAACATTGATTACCTTTGCAACCGATTAAAATAATTATAAAGACATGGTCACATTAACTAAATTTTTAAAAGAGAAAATTATGAAGAAAAAGATATTATTGCCATTTCTGTGTATAGCAACTATGCCTGTTATGGCTCAACACATCACAGGAAAAATTATCAATGAGCAGGGCGAAGCCTTGCCTTATGCGAATGTATTCTTGCTTAACCAGCAGGACTCCACATTTATAAAAGGCACTGTAAGCGATGAGAATGGTGCTTTCTTACTGGATGGATACAAAAATGGCGATATTCTCAAAGTATCTGCCATGGGATATAAGACAAACTATCTTGTTTGCCATAATGAATCTATTGGTAATATCACCCTGCTGGATGATGCCAAACTGTTAGGTGAAGTCGTGGTGAAGGGACATCGCAACTACGTGAAGTCTAACAATATGGGATTAAACGTCTCCATGATTGGCAATCCTTTGTCTAAATTGGGTTCTGCCTTGGATGCCATCAAGCAGATGCCATTGATAAGTGGTATCGGTACTAACATTTCCGTATTAGGCAAAGGAACTCCTGAGATTTACATCAACCACCGAAAGGTAAGAGACAATTCCGAACTGCAACAACTCTCCTCTCAGAATATCGAAAGAGTAGAAATCATCACCAATCCTGGAGCTAAATATGAGGCAGATGTGAAGTCGGTCATCATCATTCATACCAAAAAGCAGGATGCAGGATGGGCTGGCTTAGCAAAAGCCGGTGCTACACTTTCTGATGTTTCATACGGGAGAACGGGTCTGGACTTGTCTTGGACTGGCAGCAATGGACTTGGAGTATATGCCGGAGTCGATTATACCGGGGACGGAGAAAAGCAAACAGGCTACTATCTGGAAAAGTTTGGCAATAATGAGTATGAAACAAAAACAAATACTACCTATAAGAATCGTGCGCATAAGTTAAACGCCAATATAGGTGCTAGTTACGACTTTGGAGCCAATTCTCTGGGCATCCGTTATGAATTTAACAGAAAACCTAAGGGAAAGTACTCTTCAACAAATGACATCCAGACAAATGTAGAGCCAGAGAATGCACTGCTTGAGTCAACGAGTGAACAATCAAAGCAGAATACACGCCATTATCTCAACTCTTATGCTATATTGAAATTCGGTGAAAAGAAGAACTATCTGTTGGCGGCAGATGTGGATTATCTTTACAACTTCTCCAATGAACTCTCTGATGTCAACGAGCAAGGTGAGAACTATGCGAATCATATTGGTACAGTAAGTCATAGCAACAATCACCTGGTAGCGGGCAAGGCTAATTTCACTGCTTCATGGAAGGCTGTAACTCTAGACTTAGGCGCCCAATATTCGTATACCAAGACTCGCCAATCTTTTGAGGGAAGCACCTCTAATGACGAGGCTCTCTTTGACGCTTCTCGTGATGAGGAACGCCAGCATCTGACAGCAGGATACATTACGGCAAATTGGCAGCTTAGCTCTGCATGGAGCGCAAGAACAGAACTGCGTGTAGAGAATACAGACTTCGCTTATATACTTAATGGTGAGAAGGTTGCTGAACAATCTAAGAGTTTTACGGATTGGCTCCCATACGTAAGCATTGATTATCAGAACGGCAATCTAAGTTTGGGATTATCTTACAGCACTTCAGTTGACCGTCCTAGCTATAGTATGCTGAGCAATACTTATTCTTATGCCTCGCATACATCATGGATGCTTGGAAATCCTTTGCTGAAATCATCACTAGAAAGAGAGCTAAGTTTGGATGTGAGTTATCGTAAGACGAGCTTGAGCCTCTCTTATGTACATAGCATGAGAGAACTTGCCACAACTTATTCATATATGGAAAACAAGAAGGTAAATATCATCAAGAATGTAAACTTACCTAGCTATGATTATTTTCAGATGGTGGCTGGGCAAAGATTGGACATAGGCATCTGGCATCCTACGCTTTACGGTGTGCTGAGATTGCAGAAGTTGGAATATGGTAATCCCGAAAAGTCATACAACAAGCCGTTGTTTAATATGACTATGCGCAACCGCTTTGACTTACCTTGGGGAATCTATGCTTATTTCGATGGAATATGGGTTAGCAAAGGATATTCTGCCACCAACTATACCAAGGGATATGTTCTCCTTGACATGGGACTTAACAAGAGCTTGGGCAATTGGGCATTTACCATCTACTGGAATGATAGCTTTAAGCTTTGGCGTCAAAAGAACTTGATTGAGACCAATGGAGTGTCTTTCTATCAAAACCTCAAGGGCGGTGTTCACAATGTATCTCTCAATGTAACCTATTCTTTCAACAAGAAGAAGAGTTATCGAGGCAAGGGCGCAGCTCGGGAGGAAATAAACCGATTGTAAAACAGAAATCAGTTGGAGCTGGGAAGCTAAGCAAAAAGCCGCCAGGATATTCTCACACGATATCCTAGCGGCTTACAGGAAAGTTCAAATCCTTAATAACACTAAAGATTTTGGTAAAACGACATATTTTCACTAAAAAGATTTTGGTAAAACGACATATTTTCGCCAAAAAGATTTTGGTAAAACATATTTTTTATGTAACTTTGCACCCATAAGACATTGAAAATATGGAGAATATGGTATTTAAGAGAAAAATATATAGCCAAATGGCTGAATGGAAGGAAATTTCCAAGGGAAGTACAGCCCTCCTTGTAGAGGGTGCTCGCCGTATTGGAAAGTCAACTATCGTAGAAGAATTTGCCAAGAATGAATACGAATCATACATTTTGATAGATTTCAATGAGGCTTCCAAGGAAGTGAAAGCACTCTTTGATGATCTTATGAATATAGATTTCATTTTTCTTTTCCTGCAGAATGCTTACAATAAAACATTGCATGAGCGAAAGTCGGTTATCATCTTCGATGAGGTACAACAATGTCCGAAAGCCCGACAAGCCATCAAGTATTTGGTAAAAGACGGTAGATATGACTATATAGAGACTGGCTCACTTATCAGCATACATAAGAGCACTAAGGACATTAGTATCCCTAGCGAAGAACATCGTATCGAGATGTTTCCGATGGATTACGAAGAGTTCAGATGGGCCATGGGAGACACGGCTAGCGTGCCTCTGCTGCGTCAAGTTTTCGATAAGAAAATATCTCTAGGCGAGGGAGTCAACAGATTGAAGATGAGAGAACTACGCCTATATATGTTGGTAGGAGGAATGCCACAAGCTGTCAATGCTTATCTTAACACTAACAATCTACAGCAAGTAGATACCATTAAGCGACAGATTCTCCAACTATATGCTGATGATTTCAGAAAGATAGACCCATCGGGCAAAATATCCAAACTATTCATGTCTATCCCAGCCCAATTGAGCAGGAACCAGCTCCGCTATCAGCCTACTTCTGCTGTAGGAAGAATGGCTGCTGAGAAAATAGATGAGTTGATACTCAACTTAGAAGACAGCAAGACGGTTAACATTGCGTACCACACGGATGATCCGAATGTAGGAATGCCACTGACAGCCAACATCAACAAGTACAAACTGTACATAGGCGATACGGGACTATTCGTAACTTTGGCTTTCTGGGACAAGGATTATACGGAGAACATCATCTACCAGAAACTGTTGAGCGACAAGCTATCCACCAACATGGGATACGTATTTGAGAATCTGGTTGCCCAAATGCTGAGAGCCTCAGGCAACAGGCTCTTTTACTATACTTTTCCAAAGGATGCCACGCATTCTTACGAAATCGACTTTTTGTTGTCACGCGGCAGTAAGTTGTGCCCTATAGAGGTCAAGTCGTCTGGATACAAAACGCATGCCTCGCTTGATGCTTTCTGTCAAAAATTCTCCGACAGGATAGTACATCCGTACTTGGTTTACACCAAAGATCTACAGAAAGATGGGCAAACACTCTTGATTCCGATTTACATGACCCCATTCTTATAAAGCAAGAATGCGCTGGGAGCGCAGGTTTGTTACCTGCCCTCCCAGCGACAATCTTGCAAAACACAATGTCTTTTTTTATTGTACCTTTGCATCGCAGTTGGGCAACAAAAACATCATCTCGTCAGCGAGAACTTGATGCTCAGACCGAAATCCTGCGTGGTCGTCGGATAACTGCTGCTCGACAAGAGCGGCGTATTGGTCTGGCGATCATAGTAGAAACTCATGGTGAGCATCTTGCTCAAGGTATAATCAGCCGTGAAACTCAGCTTCAGGGCATTGTTGCCGCTGCTGGCGCTGCTCGTCATCGTGGCTATATCACGGACGATGGCTGCCTGCTTGCGGAAACTGAAGTCAAGACGCAGATTCAGGTCGTGATTAGGACCGTAGTTCTGGGTCTGATTCTTGCCCTTGCTTCCGTTTCTACTGTTCTGCTGGACACCCGTTCTTCCCTTCACCCTGTGTGCCTTCGGAGCACCGAAGAGATTGAAATTGTTGATGCGATAGCCCATACCTACCACCCAGTCTTTGCTCAGCGCCTCGTTCACCTGTACACTCGTCATACTGAGGTTCAGTACTCGGGTCTGGCGATACTCACCCTTGATGGTCATATTGTTGTTCAGCGTAACATCCATACCGAGCAATGGCGAGAATGCCTCGTTGATGCTCACCTGCGAAACATTGAACATGCTGCTAGGCGATGGATTGCCCGTAGAAGCATCCGTCACGAAGCCCAGACCATTCATATACTCCTGATAGGTACTGTAGCTGCTATAGCTGCCCACGGCAAAGATGCTCTTGTAGGCGTGGTTGATGTTCACACTCTTGAAGTGATCACGGAACCAAGCCAACTTGCCCAATCCGCTATAGCGCACCGTCCAGTTTGGCAACAGACGGCTCAATGCCGGGAAAATGGAAAGCGAACTGCCGCCCATCGAAGTATAGGCATTGAGGAATGCAGGAATCATCACATCACCACTATACGGATTAACCGGTGTGCGGGAAGCATCATACTTGCCTCCACCCAAGGTAGAACCCACAGGATATACCATTCCGGCATACTGCGACTCCACCCGCTGGCGGAAACCATCGAGCGAGTTGACAAACTTCTCGAAAGTCCTGCTGCGATAACCACTGTTGGCATTTCCGATTCCCTCGAAAGCCGAACTCAGCGAGATGGTAGTCATCTGGAAAGTTCCGCTCTGAGTGGTCGGTGTACCCTCATACATATATTGTATGCTCTTCTGCGTGGTCATGGTGCGGGTGGCAGAAAGATCTATCTTGAAATCCTTGACAGGTTCCAGGGTGGCACGCAGCTGCAGATTCTCGGTCTTGCTGGTAGTAGCCGGCGTAGCAATCGAGTCGTTGCAGAGCAGCCAGTCGTTGTCTCTTGCCTTTCCGATATAGCTGTCATCCACCAGTCCGAAGGCGAAATCCAGTCCCGGCGCCATCGTTCCCACTTTCTTCTGACCGAAGGCATCACCCACGTTAGGAGTAAAGCCCGGCAGAAGCATCTGATAGTTGTTGCGGTAGGTGAAGCTCACCTTGCGCAGCATCATTGCCAGTCGGGCTGCCGTCTGGGCTGCCCGATACCATCTTTCGTTATCGAGCGGCTCTTTCGGCATCACCGTAATCTTCAGCTTCATCATGCTATCCACCTTCGACTTGATACGGATCTGGTTGTTATCCACCTTTTTGTATTTCAGATGATACACCTTTCCATCCTCCGTCTTAGCTGAAATGATGAGTCGCTTGCTGTTCTTGCCATGTCTGATGAGCAGGGAAGTATCCGGCAGGAGGGTGATTTCCTTCTCGAAAGCCTTTCTGTTTTTCGGAAGCGCCTTTGCCAGATCTACCTGATTCTTCCGCTTGGCTTCCTTCTTCTGAGTCTTCCGCTTGGCTTCCTTCTCCTTCTTTTTCCTCTCTATCTCACTCCTGCTTATCGAGCGGTTGAATCGGTCATTCGCCTTCTTGAGGAATGGGATGTGGTTGTAGAGGCGCACCAGGTCGAAGCTTCCGTTAATCGTCAGCTCGCGCTGGGTATTGATGGTGTTGCCATACGAGTTGCCGTTCTCATCCTCCGTGCCTCGCTCCCAAGTATAGTTGGCGTTGTAGGAGGCATCGGTATTCACCCAGTCGAAGACTGGCAGCAGATGGATAGGCAACTTATAGGATGCCGTGAAGTTCTGGCTATAGTCGAGCGGCGTACCCCAGCTCTTCACACTCTGCCATACCGAACTTCGATACACCGAATCTTTCCAGGCATGATACTGGTCGGCATAGAGATCGGCATTCACATCCGGATAAGGCACATCCACCTGTGCATGAGTGGCACTCTGGAAGTTCATGTGCAGGTTCTTGGTCAGATCCCAGCGCAGAGAGAACTCACGGTTCCAGAGGAACTGGTCGCTCACGGTGAGCGGCAGCTGCGAATTGAGCGTACTCTCCATATCGCGTTCCTGCAGCTCATAAGTCTCATGCGTCATCTCCGTATTGAAGGCGATGTTCTGAGGCAGCCAGTTTAATCCGAACCGCTTCAGGATATCGAGCCACTTGCTCTTGTTCTTCCACTTTTTGAAAGGTTCCCACGCTTTGTAGATTGGTGTCCAGGAATAATCCAGGGCTCCGCGCCAGTTGTCCCGATTCTCGAAAACCGTGGTCTCACCCGTGGTATGCTGATGGGCATGACTGTAGGTAAACGAGAAGTTGGCTGGATCGTAAGGCATCGGATGACGACGGGTGGCAATGCCAACCCGGGCATTGGATACCGAAAAATTGGTCTGGGTGACTTTGGTCACGGCGATGTTCTCGATAGAGTCCCGCTCCGCCTTCGAACCGGCGGCATCCAGCGCATCCTTCAGTTCCATATCCGTATCCAGCGGATTGTATTTCGGAGAAGTCTTCTCCTTCGTCACACTATAATATAAAGGTATGCTCACCTTCGCCTTGTCGGGGAAGAACTTACCCATCTCCAACGAGGTGGTCACGCTATAGGCACCATAATTATCGGTGCTGCGGCTCGCCACGCCGTCTTCCAGACCGCCGAAGCCTTCGCTCATATAGCGGCCGGTGGCATTCACGCTACCCAGGTCGGAGAGCTGCACGTTCAGATTGGCATTGGCAGCCCATCCTCCCTTGTTGTTATGCTCCAGAAGTCGGAGTTCGTTGACCCAGACTTCTCCACTCTTCACCTCATCCGAATTGTTTCTCACACCTATCATCAGCGTCTTTACCTCGCCCAGGCTCGGATTGCCAACGATGGTGATCCGGTTGCCCGGATGTTCAGCATCCATCATCACATAAGGTGCCATATAGGAAGCCATACCAGCAGCCTTCGCCTTGTTGCGCTCCTTCTTGAGACGGGTAAATACGCTCAGGTTTACATTGAGCATATTCTCCTCCGGCCAGACCAGCTTTCTGTCGGCAGAACTGTTGCGGTTATAATTGTTGCGAGGTTCGGTCAGCTTGAGCGGAATCTCATACTCATAGTAATTGTTCTTATAGTCGCTGCCCAGACGGATGAAGACCGCCAGCTGGTCGTTCTTCAGATTGGTGGCGTTCTGCTCCAGGGCATTGGCATGGGTAAACATCTGGATGCGCTTGTACTGGCGGAGATCGAGGGTTGAGTTCTTATATACCGCCTTTGCCTCGCCATGGGTCAGATCCTTCACCACCAGACTCAGAGCCTGCTCGTTTGCCTCGACAAGCTGTGGCTGCGATGGGTCCTGTTCGCGGCTGATACCAGGAGGAAGCACATAGTTGACCGGTGTCTTCTCGGCGTTTTCCTCCAGACTGACGGCACTCGCCTCCAAGGTTCCGCCACTGGCTGCCCCCAACGGCTGGTCGTAGGTACGCCACTTGCTGTGTACCAGGTCAAGCGTACCGAAACGGAGCACGATAGGCTTCCTGAAGTTGGTGAGGAACATTCGCATGAAGCGGATGCTGGAGAAATCGTTGATGTTTCCCTGGCGCTTCTCAAACTCATCCACAGGAATGCGGAACTGATACCAGGTAACCGTAGATTTCGTGTTGTCTCGCCAAGTCTGGGTGTATTCCCGCTTATCCACGATGAAGTTGCTGCCCACCACGAGATCTTCCGGACGGATGCTGACGTGATACTGGAAATACTTCTCATATTCGTTCAGCGTATAGTCCTGGTTGATGTCCTCTACATCCGGTGTCGATTTATAGGAGGTATCATAACTCTCAGTACGGCTTTCGCTGTCAGGCGAATTGCCCTGAGGGTTGTTGATGTACTTGTATCTATGAAGGATGGGCGCACGCATCTCATCCCAGTCTGACCCTCTGAAATAGTGATAGTTATCCCGGGCTGGGTCGGCAAAGATACTGTCGAACACCGCCTGGTTCACCTTTCCCTGTATCTGGTCGAGATAGGCACTCTTATAGAATTTCTGCTCTTCAGCATCGGTCAGACCATTGAATCCCACATCCTGCAGGGCACGGCTTCCGCTCGTCGTGGCGAAGGCATAGGTCACGGTGCTCTGCGTAGGAATCTTACCCCACTGCGTATAGGTGAAGCTGTTGCTGCCATCCACCGGCATTCCGCTCTCATAAAACTTCTTGCCATCCCGCAGGATATCCTCGCTCACCTCGCCCAGGTTGATGTAGAAGTCGCCACCATAGTCGGCTGCATCCGATTGCTCTCGGGAATAGATGAACGGATCGAGCATCCAGAACTCGATATACTCCACGTTTGCCTGCTCAAAATCGTTGGTATCCAGCTTGCGCATCATTCCACCCCAGTTGCGGGACGGGTTGGCAAGGGTACCATCCGACTGCAGATCGGATACATTGAAGTTGTAAGGTCCCGGCTCCGATGGATAGTAAGCCAGATTGAGAACACTCAGGGTGCTGGTGGCTCCCTGATAGGTGCTCTGCTGGCGCAGAGGGAAAAGCTCCTTTACATACACCTCTCTCACGTAGTGATTGCTCAACTGCTTGAGGTCGCTCTTGATATGACCCGGAGTGAGCGAACTGCCCCTTCGGGTGAAGAGCGGATCGATGGTGTACCAGGCAAGGCGGGAACGATGGAAACCGCTGGTCAAGCCCGACTTGTCATTGTAATCATCCTTGAAGTTGAGCGACGGCACGCTGGAGATAACCCACGAAGTAGGAGTCATCACGTCGATGGTTCCCTTGGTATTCTCGAAGTCATCAATATACGAAGCATTGTCCTGCACACCTCCAGCCTCGCCCGCCAGAAGCTGGGCAAACTCACTCTTGAAGGAGATGTAGGAAGGTTGGGTGAGATGCAGGAACGGTATCTTGTCGAGCATGTTGGTAAGCCACTGGCTCTCCTTCTTCCAGTTCAGGTTGATGCCCCAGAGTGTATTCTTCAGCGGTTCGCTGCCCATCGCCACCTTATTGGTGAGCGCCTGTTCCGAGAGATGCTGCAGGGTTCCGCTGATCTGGAAATTCTTGGAGAACTCATACTCCCAGTTGAATCCGACCATCGTCTTTCTCATCTGTCCGTAATCGGTATTGCTCTCCAGGGAGACGTTGACCGCCGTACCGGCATCGATGATGCTCTGGTTGAGGATGGTCACCTCGCCGGCATTGTAATCCACAGAATAATCGGTACCCTCCTTCAGGGTAACGCCACCTGCCGTCACCACTACCGACCCCTGCGGCACATTGTAGGCATCGAGGGAGATGACATTGGCTGCCGAGCCCTTGAACTGTCCCACGATGAGATACTTGTTCTTTTCGGCTATCTGCTTGGCGATGGTCTTCGTACTGTCATAGAGTTCGGTGAAGGCATACTTCTCTGCCTGCTCCTCAGGCACGCCCTTCTTGACGAGATAATCCTGCATATAACTGCCGAACGGTTCCACCTTCGGCATGAACACGCGACCATTCGATACGGTATAGCCCTCTACATAATCGAAGTAACCATTGCTGCGCGCCTTGTTGTTGTTATCGAGTCGATCGGCACCCAGCACACGGATGATAGGCTGGTTCTTCACCTGCATTTCCGGAATGTAGTTGACATAAACACCCGTTGTATCACTCTGATATTTCACATCGAGGCGGAACTTATCCTTTTCCACCTGCGAAGAGAGATAATATACGTTCTTCATCATCAGGTCCCAGTTGCCCTGCTGTGGATTGCAACTGGTATTCTTCAGCGACTTCACGAAGAGAGCCTGCTTGGTATCGGTGATATCCGAGGCAAACTCACCCACCTGATAGGTCACTCCGCCATAGGTATATTCGTATGCCACGGCAAGCACCTGGTCGGTCTGCAGACCAGACTTCAGCGAAACATATCCCATCGCCTGGTTCACGGTATATTCAGAGGAATTGAGCAGACGGGCACTCTCCAGCTTCTCAAAATCGCTGCCGCCTATAAGTCCGCCGCCTTCCAGCACAGAGGCTGTCTGGTTGATGTCACGGGCAGCGGCAAACTGACCTGTCATCGATGCATACTCGGTATTCGCCTGGTTAGCCGGCACCATCGTTCCTCCTGCTCCCCACATCGGGTTGCTCACCTTCTCGTTTTCTCCCAGGTCGGTCAGGGCGATGATGTTTCGGGTATTCGTGGTGGTTCCCGTCTTGTTGGTAACCCAGATTTCCACACGGTTGATGGTGATACCCGTCAGCAGATTCGGCAGTTTCTGCATCCAGGCATCATAATGACTGCGGAAATACTGAGAGAGGAAGAAGTGACGGTTTTCCTCGTAATCTGCCACATTAAGCTCGAAAGGAGTAAGCTGCACGCCACCCCGGCTCGATACACTCTTGGAAGCCGACTTCTTCTGCGAGAACACCGTCTGCAGCTTGAGCTTGCCAAACTGCATATCGGTTCTTACACCGAAAAGACTGCTGGCGCCCTTGATGAGCGAGGAGTTGCTGGGAAAGGATACATTGCCCGCCTCAACCAGCTTGATAATCTCATCTTCCTTGCCATCATACTTCAGCTTCATGTTCTGGGCATCGTAGTCGAAGGTGGCATCGGTGTTGTAATTCAGGTTGAGATTCATCTTATCGCCCACCTTTCCATTCACGTTGAGATTGATCTTCTCATCAAAGTTCATCATCGTGGTCTTTCGGTTTCGGATAGGCAGCGACGGGTTGTCGATATTCTTCTTGTTGATACCAAACTTCAGTTCGGCAGTACCCTGTGTCTTGACACGGATTCCACCGGGACCGAAGATTTTCTCGGCAGGTCCCAGATCGAAGTGCATATCAGAGAAATCGAACTTCTCCTTGCCCTTCGCCTGATAGATTTCATCGTTCTTCTGGCGATAGAAGGCATTGCGCTCGTTCTGCTCCGTCCATTTCATATACTCATCCGGAGTAAGCATGATGGGAGCCGATAGCCAGGTATTGCCCATCCGGTTGCCGATGACATAACGGTTGAGGGTATCATTGTAGATGACCTGATACTGGAGGGCATCAGGACGCTTGAGGTCGATCGGACTCTGGTAGAGATCGCTCAGGGAATAAGGTTGGGTAAGCTGGATTTTCCAGCGGGGATGCAGCAGGGAATCGGGAATCGTATCCTCATCTACCTGAATGGGCTGGTGCTTTGGAAGCTTCTTGTCTTGCTGCGGAAAAGGCAAAGCGAGGGCGTAGCCGAAGGTTGCCACCATCAGCCAAGCCATCAAAAAATAAAAGATTCTTTGCCCCTTCATAAAGTTATTTATTCAAGTTCAGAAGTTAAAGAAGTTAAAGGAGTTATCGCTCCCTACGGTCGCTGAGGAGTTAAGACAATAGTCTTTTTGGCGTAG
>JAJWLX010000172.1 GCA_021636625.1 Prevotella sp.
CATTCAAAGAGTGCGTAATAGCTCACTGGTCGAGCGTCTTTGCGCGGAGAATTTAACGGGGCTAAACCTGACACCGAAGCTTAGGCAATACAGCAATGTATTGGGTAGGGGAGCGTTGTATACGCGGTGAAACAGTAGCGCAAGCGGCTGTGGAGTGTATAGAAGTGAGAATGCCGGAATGAGTAGCGCGAATGCAGTGAGAATCTGCATGGCCGAAAGCCTCAGGTTTCTGGAGGAAGGTTCGTCCGCTCCAAGTTAGTCGGGAGCTAAGGTGAGGCCGGAAGGCGTAGCCGATGCACAGACGGTAGAGATTCCGTCACCACCAAAAGAGTTAAGCACAGGGACACATTTGAAGTCTCAGAGCCGGGTGTTGGTTCCGGTAGAGATCGAGGGAAGTTAGTACCGAAGTCCGGGATGGAAGATGGCGAGAAAAGCTGTGTGTATTTCTGAGGTGCCCGTACCGCAAACCGACACAGGTAGGTAGGAAGAAGATTCTAAGGCCAACGGGAGAAGGGTTGTTAAGGAACTCGGCAAATTGACCCCGTAACTTCGGGAGAAGGGGTGCTCCAGAGATGGAGCCGCAGAGAATCGGCCCAAGCAACTGTTTACCAAAAACACAGGTTTGTGCTAAATCGAAAGATGACGTATACGAGCTGACGCCTGCCCGGTGCTGGAAGGTTAAGAGGAGATGTGCAAGCATTGAATCGAAGCCCCAGTAAACGGCGGCCGTAACTATAACGGTCCTAAGGTAGCGAAATTCCTTGTCAGGTAAGTTCTGACCCGCACGAAAGGCGTAATGATTTGGGCACTGTCTCAACAGCCCGCCCGGCGAAATTGTAGTACCGGTGAAGATGCCGGTTACCCGCGACAAGACGGAAAGACCCCATGGAGCTTTACTGTAGCCTAATATTGGGTTTCGATGTTGCATGCACAGGATAGATGGGACACTGGGAAACAATCGCTTTGGCGGTTGCGGAGTGGCCGTTGGGATACCATCCTTGCGATATTGGAATTCTAACCTGCGGCTCTGAATCGAGTCGGGGGACATTGTTAGGTGGGCAGTTTGACTGGGGCGGTCGCCTCCTAAAAAGTAACGG
>JAJWLX010000046.1:0-8417 GCA_021636625.1 Prevotella sp.
TTGCAAAATACAGAAACGAGCAGAAGTCCGCTCGTTTCCATATTGTTACCTATATTATAAAGGCAAACGCCTAACTTCTTGATATTCAACCAAAGTCCAATTTAGTGTGAGTTAGATTCGTTAACAAATTAATGCAAAAAGTCATTTAATATACAAAAGAAAAATTGATTTTTTCTTGGTTGATTCGAGAAAAAAGGCGATAGGTGTACTAAATCTTATTGATTCAAGAGTTAGTGCACCTATCGCCTTTTTTTGAGTATTCCAAGATAAGCTCTATGAAAAGAGGCTTACTTGACCTTCACTTCAATCTTAGTCTTGGCTGCATCAGCGCTGGAGCCGCCAACAAATACCTGGTAAATGCCAGGAACCACGCGGATGGTGTTGGTCTGGGCATCCCAACCCTCGAAACTCTTGCGAGGAAGATCGATGCTTACCATCTGGCGCTCGCCAGCCTTCAAAGACACACGCTTGAATGCCTTGAGACTCTTGATAGGACCATCCACATCATCCATGCGCTTGATATAAACCTGCGCTACTTCGGTACCCTCTCGCTTGCCCGTATTCTGCAAGGAGAACATCAGCTTGTAATCAGCAGCCTTGCCGTCACGCTTCCTGCTCTTCACCTGCATCAGGGTAGGTTTGCCATACTCGAAAGAGGTATAACTCAAACCGTAACCGAATGGGAACAAAGGCTCACCCTTGAAATAACGATAGGTACGATTCTTCATCGTATAATCGAGGAAATCTGGAAGATCGTTCACACTCTTATAGAAGGTAACCGGAAGCTTGCCCGATGGATTCACCTCGCCAAAGAGAACCTTGGCTACAGCCTCACCACCCCGTTCACCAGGATACCATGCCTGAAGGATTGCCTCGGCATTTTCCGTCTCAGGAACCATGGCGATGGCACATCCCGAACAGTTGACAAAGACGACACGCTTGCCTGCCTGATGCAGCATGGCGATGACCTGACGCTGAGCCTTCGGCAACTCCAGGTCGGTTCTGTCACCGCCCTTGAATCCAGGCTCCTCTATCTCAAGCTGCTCTCCCTCCAGGTTTGGAGAGATACCGCCTACGAATACCACGGCATCAGCATCGCCCACCTCTGCCAGAATCTGCTCGTTGGTAGGCTTCGAAGTCTTCAGGATATCAAACTGCATCACAGCCACATCTTCCCTCTGGGTATAATCTATCTGAATCTTAACCGGCTTGCCTGCTTTCAGAGAGAGCGGTTTGATAATAGGCGCCACACGCCCCCAGCACTCCCTCATGTTCACGATGGTATCGCCATCCACTATCAGGCGGCAACCATCATCAATACCCATATTGATGGTAAGATTCTCATCCCTGTCAGGAGTCAGCACTCCCTCATAGCGGGCAGAGAAATGAGTAAGATTCACACCCGGAGCAAACACGGTGTTACCACCATTGCTCAGATTGATGGCAGTCTTCATCACATCCGTAGCCACCGGCTCACCCTTCTGTTCCTGATTGTTCCAGTAGGTGGCCTTCATTCCCTCACGGAAGAGGTTGAAACGGCTCTCCTGTACCTCGTTTCTTGTCAAGGTACAAGCCGGAACATACTTCACCTCTGCCCCCTTCATATAGTTGCGGATGCCCTGGAGGATAGTGGTAGAACTGGTAGGATAACCCGAATAGTTGCCTCGCAGCATGATGGAATCATTGGCATTAGGTCCCATCACCACAATCTTCTGATTGCGGTTCAAAGGCAGCAGCTGGTTTCTGTTCTGAAGAAGTACGATGCCTTCTTCAGCTATCTTCTCAGCCAGATCCTTATGAGCCTTGCAGGCGATGACGTTCTCAGGAATCTGAGTCCATGCCACGGTTTCATCCTTATCAAAATCGCCGAGCTTGAAACGAGCCACCAGCAGGCGCTTCAAACTCTGGTTTACCTTATCTTCATTGACCATTCCTGCCTTCACAGCTTTCGGAATAGTACGATAGGCACTGCCGCATTCCAGGTCGGTACCGGCATTAACAGCCTGGGCAGTTGCCTCGGTAGCGGTCTTTGCCGTACCATGATAGCCCGGCATATAGAAATCGTTGACAGCTCCGCAATCGGAAGTAATCAATCCCTTGAATCCCCATTCGTCTCTGAGGATCTGGCGCTCAAACTTGGCGTTGGAACAGCAAGGAGCACCATCTATACGCTGATACGCACACATCACCTCAGCCACATGTCCATCCTGTACCAGCGACTTGAAGGCAGGGAGATAAGTCTCCCACAAATCCCGGGCTGGCAGATTCTCCAGATTGAAGACGTGGCGATTCCACTCCGGACCGCTATGCACGGCGAAATGCTTGGCACAAGCCAGCGTCTTGACATACTGGGGAGCCTTAGACTGATCGGAAGCCGGAACGCCAGGAGCCGCCAGCGGTTTGCCGTCAAATGACTGTCCCTGCAGACCATTCACTACGGCGAGTCCCATACGTGTGGTGAGATAAGGATCTTCGCCATAAGTCTCCTGTCCGCGTCCCCATCTAGGATCACGGAAGATATTGACATTCGGAGTCCAGAAGCTCAGACTCTGATATCTCTTTACATTACCCGACTTCTTCGCCACCTGCGCCTTGGCTCTCGCCTCATCGCTTACGGCAGTAAACACCTGATAGAGCAAGGCATCATCCCAAGAAGAAGCCATGTGCATGGTGATAGGGAAAACCGTGGCATATCCGTTGCGTGCCACGCCATGCAGCGCCTCGTTCCACCATTGAAACTGAGGGATACCCAGTCGGGAGATGGCAGGCGAAGCATCCATCATCAGCTTCGTTTTCTCCTCCAGAGTCAGGCGTGATAGCAAGTCATTGGCTCTTGCCTCGGCAGAAAGGTTAGGGTTCTGATAAGGCAACAGCTGACTGGCTGGCTGTTGGGCATGAGCTGAGAGCGCCAGAGCGGACAGCATAGCCAATGTAAGTATTTGTTTCTTCATAACTGCTATTGTTATTACGTTAATATTGTATAGATTCGTTTTTTAAATGCAAAAATACATATTTTTCCTGAATACTGAGTCTGATGAAGTGTTAAAAAACTCAGATTGTTTTCATTTTTATGTGATTACTTCCTAATTTTTTCGAATCATTCAAACAATAAAGCACTTTTTCCTTGCTGATTCCAAATATTAGTGCTAACTTTGCACTCAGAAACGACTCTATCTTTTTAGAAGACAAAGATACAATAAGAAAGATACAACAAGACAGTAAGATCGCAATAATATGGAAAAGATTCTAATAGTTGAAGACGATATCGCATTTGGAACCATGATTCAGACATGGCTCAGGAAGAAGGGATTTGAAGTGGAGAAAACCACTTCGGTCAAGGCTGCCATACAGGTTTGCGAGGAAGCAGAAAGAGGATTCGATCTGGTATTATCAGACCTCCGCCTTCCCGACCACGACGGCATCTTCCTGCTGCAATGGATGAGAAAGCATGGCGTGCAGGTGCCTTTCATCGTGATGACCAGCTATGCAGAAATTCAGAATGTGGTGCTCGCCATGAAATCGGGCGCTACCGATTATGTGGCAAAGCCTTTCCATCCGGAAATCCTTCTGGATAAGATCAAGGAAGCAATCAAGACTCCGAAAAAACAGGATCCGTATGCAGCCTCAGCAGATAGTCTGCGTTCCACAGACTCAAATTCTACTCCTACAAACGCTGCACCTGGCAAGCAGGCAGGAAATCAGGCTTCATCTGCCAATGGGGATGTGCCCAAATACCTGGAAGGTGAAAGCGAGGCTTCACGCAAGCTTTACAGTTTTGTTTCGCTGGTGGCCCCTACCCCTATGTCGGTACTCATTCTGGGTGCCAGCGGTACAGGTAAGGAATATGTGGCTAGAAGAATCCATGAACTCAGCACAAGAGCCAACAAACCTTTCTTCGCACTCGACTGCGGTGCCATCCCTAAAGAAGTGGCGGCATCAGAATTCTTCGGTCATGTGAAGGGATCGTTTACGGGAGCTGACCAGGACAAGAAGGGCGCTTTCGAGATTGCCAACGGAGGAACTCTCTTCCTCGATGAGATGGGAAACCTGAACTATGAAGTACAGGTGCAGCTGCTCCGTGCCCTCCAGGAAAGAAAAATCCGTCCGGTGGGAAGCAACAAGGAAATAGATATCGATATCCGACTGGTTTGTGCTACCAATGAGAACCTGGCTCAGCGTGTGGCTGAAGGCAACTTCCGTGAAGACCTCTACCACCGCATCAATGAGTTTACCATCTACATGCCGGAGCTGAAAGACCGTGGTGCCGACCTCTTCCTCTTTGCCGACCTCTTTATCAAGCACGCCAACAAGGAGCTGAACAGAAATGTGGAAGGACTCGACGGCAAAGCCAAGGAGCGAATTGCCGCCTACAACTGGCCGGGCAACCTGCGAGAATTGAACAATGTGATGAAACGAGCTACCCTGCTCGCTACCGGAAGATACATCGGAGTAACCGAACTGGAACAGAGTATGGCACATATCCAGCCACAAGCCCCTACCGCCCTGCACGATGAGGAAACAGAACTGCAGAGAATAGAAGCTGCGCTGAAAGCAGCAGGCGGCAACAAGAGTAAGGCTGCACAATTGCTCGCCGTGGATAGAAAGACACTCTACAATAAGATGAAGAAGTATGGAATCTGATGACCATTCCCCAACTTTTTGGGGAATAATTCCACACTAATTCCACAGTTTCCACAATGTAGAATTCTGGCACAAAGAGCAATTGCAATTGATAATCAAGCAATTAGATAATTCTTTCGTTTTTTGGCACGCAGATTGTGATATTAGAAAGTGAACACGCCAATGAGCGGTAACGCAAGCAAGGTTTGTTCACAAAGAAAGTAATAAATATAATATTCACAATAAAAAAAACAAAAGATTATGAAAAAGTTAGTTTTCGCAGCTATCGCTGCCATGGTTATGGTTTCAGTGAGCAATGTATTCGCCAGCAACAAGATGGCAAGTGTATCATCAGTAGCTCCAGTTGACACAGTAGCTCCAGCAGAACCAGCTGCTCCAGCAGACACAACAGTAGAGAAAGAGACTCCAGCAGAGACACCAGCAGAGACTCCAGCAGACTCTACAGCAACAGATTCTACTGTAGCAGAGTAATATCACCTTTAAAAAATAGTAATTAACAGAGGAAAAGATAGAATAACACTAGTAATTACGCGTCGCTTTCAATCAGGCAGGAGACTAATGATAGAATTCATTGGTCTCCTGACTTGTTTTTAGCCCTTTTGTTTTCTAATATCATTTTTTTGCATTAACTTTGCAAACAAATATCTATTGAGCAAGATATCAGTCTGCTCATCATTTTAAACGATTTCTCATGCACAAGAACAATATTCCTCTCAAGGTAGCCCTCGGATATAGCGCCATTGCCATTATCATGATTCTGGCAATCAGTCTGGTGTATAGCAACACCAAGAGTATCAATGCCATCAATGAAGCTTCGCGCGAGTATATCCAGAAAAGGAGTGCCGCCGACAGTACCATCTCTTCCCTGCTCAAAGAGGAGCAGAGAAACCTGAAGCAACTGTCTGATGCCATGGCAGGAAGACCTACCCAAAACTATCTGCAGAATAAGGTGAAGAATCTGAATACGGGAAAGGATTCCATACTGGTTCACTCCAAGGCACCTCAAACCCACGAGGCGAAAAAGACGACGGTAGAGGTATTGAAGACCCGAAGGGGATTCTTCCGCCGACTCGCCGATGCCTTCAAGAAGGAGCACGCCGAAACCTTGAGCGTAAAACAGGACAGCAACCGGGCTGTCATCGATTCTGTTACCACCCCAGTAAACGTGGCGGAAAACGTAGCGACCATCCTCGACCAGATAGACAAGAAGGAGAAAGTGGAAACGCAAGGCCACAAGCAGAGCATCAATAGGGAGATGGAAGAGCTGAAGATGGTGAGTGCCAAACTCGCCCTGCGCTCCGCCAAACATCTGAGCGATGTGCACCAGCGTGAAAAAGACAACATGCAGGAAGCCATCAAGAAGGCGATGGAAGCAAGAAAGCATCTGTTGTGGCAGATGGAACTGCTCGCCATCGTAGCCTTCTTTGCCATCGTCATCATGATCTGGTTTATCTGGCGCGATGCCAGAAAAGAGCGCATCTATCGGGAAAACCTGGAGGCTGCCAACGAGGAAATCCAGCGTATCATGAACCAGCGCGAGCGCCTGCTCCTCACCATCACCCACGATATCAAGGCGCCAGCTGCCTCTATCTCGGGCTTCATCGATCTGATGAAAGATTACGTCAGCAATCCTCAGGGCCTCGAATGCCTCCAGAACATCAAGAACTCTGCCGCACATCTTTCACATCTCGTTGCCTCGCTGCTCGATTATCATCAGTTGGAGAACAGACTGATGAAGGTTCAGCCTACCTCTTTCTCACCGGCACAACTGGTAGCTGAATCGGTAGAGGGAATGAAATTGCGGGCAGAAGAGAAAGGATTGGAGATTTCATTCGAATGCAAGATGAAGGGGATGGAGTACTTCCGTGCTGATGCCTTCCGCATTCGTCAGATATTGGATAATCTGGTAAGCAACGCCATCAAATATACTGACCGGGGCAGCGTTACCATCCAGGCACAGGTTTCAGAAATTCTGGGCAAGCCTACGCTTACCCTGAGCGTAAAGGATACGGGAAAGGGAATGACCGATGAGGAGAAACAGAAGGTGTTCCAGGCGTTTACGAGATTGAAGAGCGCCCAGGGCATCGAGGGTACCGGTTTGGGATTGTCCATCACCCAGGAACTGGTTTCGCTGCTTGGCGGAGAAATCATCCTCCACTCTACCCTGGGCAAAGGTTCTACCTTCATCGTCACCATCCCTATCGAGCCAGCACCAATGGAGGAGTCTCAGGAAATGGCTCCATCAGAAGTTGAGCATGATCCTTCTCCCGATTCTGCTCAAGATAAGGAAGGACAGAATTCCGGCAGCCATCAGGTTACTGATATAAAGAAGAAGCCGGAATTTGCCAACCACAAGATTCTGATTCTGGATGATGACAAGCTGCAGCTCCAGCTTCTCCAGGAGATGTTGCGCCGCATCGTAGGCGACACCTGGCAGGTTTTCGCCTGCAACCATGTGATGGATGCCCTCACCACGCTGCATAACGAACAGCCAGCCCTGATGCTGATGGATATCGAAATGCCCGAGATGAACGGCATGGATATGATTGCCCACATCAACCATACCAAGATGATGGTGGTAGCGATGACGGCTCACGACACAAGCATCCTGGAACAGCTTCTGAAAGCCGGCTTTGATGATTGCCTATTCAAGCCATTCAGCATGGAGAAACTGTCTGATATCCTGGGAATAGAGTCCCAGCCTCTACCGGATGCCCAGTCTGAAACTCCATCCCAGCCAGATTTATCATCCCAGCAGAAATCCAACCCTCAGCTTGATTCTCTCCTGGCTTTTGCCGGAGGCGACGAAGAAGCGGCGAAGGAGATTCTTGATACCGTGAAGCAGGAACTTGCCGCTCATCTCACGAATCTGAAAGAAGCCGTAGAAGAGGAATCCTTATCTACCGACCGCATAGGAAAGGCGGCACATAAGCTCCTCCCTATCGCCACCATGATGCAGATGGGATGCCTCGAAGAACTCAAGGCTCTCTCTCCAGAACACATCGGCGAGATAGAAGAAGCCGAGATCAGAGAAAAACTGAAGGTTGTGATTACGACCTTATCTGCTGCGGTGTCAGACCTGTATGCTTCTTGAAATATCGGCAGAAGAAACTGACGTCGGCAAAATGAAACTCCCAAGCCATCTCCTTGATGCTTTGCGTGCTTCGCTTAAGATGCAGCTTGAGCTGCAGAATCACGTATTGATCGATGATGGTCTTGGGGGTATGCCCCGTCACCTGGTTCACGATGTTGGTCAGATATTTCGAAGAGATATTCATCTTTTCGGCATAATAGTTCACATCTCTTGAAATCTTGTAATCCTTCTCCAGCAGCATCATAAACCGATTGAACAGTTCTCTTACACGATACGATTTTACTTCATCTGGTCGGTATTGCGGATTGCGCTGAAGATACTCATGAAAACCGATGAAGAACGCCTTCAACTGGCACAATACCAACTGCGAGATGCAGGTACATTCCGACTGGTCGAAATATACCTTCAATAAGCCAAACATCCCATTGATGATGTTTGTCACCACAGGGGTATCCTGCCGGCAACGATCTTCCCGCAAGGAAGAATACACCGTCTGCTCCAGCTGCAAACTGGCTTCACGAAGCAAAGAAGGATTATATTTCAGGATTTCAACTTGGAAGCTGTTCGCAGTTTGAGGGGATTTGCAATCCCCGTTTTCAGTTTCTGGGGATCTGCAATCCCCATTTTCAGTTTGAGGGGATTTGCAATCCCCGTTTTCAGTTTCTGGGGATCTGCAATCCCC
>JAJWLX010000046.1:8517-27170 GCA_021636625.1 Prevotella sp.
GTTTCTGGGGATCTGCAATCCCCATTTTCAGTTTGAGGGGATTTGCAATCCCCGTCAACCTTCAATTCCACTACATCATTCGGGAACAGCGTAATCACCGCCCCCTCATAAAGTTCCCAATCCTTATAATTCACATTCAGCATCGCCTTTCCTTTCCGGCAAATCAATATTGCTCCGTAAGTCAATACTTGCGGACCCTCCTGCCATTCCTCCAAACCAGAGCGAAAAAGGCTTGCTTCCTGATAACTGCTTAATTCTGATAATTCCATCTACACCTTATTATATATAGAGTTATTATATCTCTTTATTCCTATTTCGGTTGCAAAATTACACAAAATATGTGAGATAAAAGAACTATTATTCCCAAATCGTCCATCCGCTGCGAAATATTTAAAGCGATTGTTCGCTCAAAACTCCGTACCTTTGCACCCGAAATTCAAAAAGTTATGATCAATGATTAAGAACATCTTATTTGTAAGCCTTCTGCTTGCAGGAGGAACCCATTGGGCTTCGGCTCAATCACAAACCACCGTTGGGGCGGCTGCTTCCTTGCCTGCCAGCAAGAAAGAAAACATGACCATCAGCCAACTCTTCCAGAAGGTGGAGGATAACAGCAAAAGTCTTCGCACTTCATTATCAGGAGTAGAAGCAGCCCATCTCGGCATCGAAGCGGCAAAAAGCAAGAAACTGCCCGACCTTGATGCTTCCCTCTCATTCAGCTATATCGGCAATGCGCTGATTACCGACCGCGACTTCAGCAACGTTCATGGTTTGAAATCTCCACATTTCAGCAACAACTTCGCCTTCCAGGCACAGCAGGTGGTTTATGCCGGTGGAGCCATCAACGCAGGTATCAAACTCGCCGAACTCGGAAAGCAGCAGGCAGAGGTAGGCGTGAAACTCACCCGACAGCAGATCCGCTTCATCGCCCTGGGGCAATATCTCGACCTTTATAAGATAGACAACCGCATCAAGGTGTATGAAAAGAACATCGAGTTGACCCGCCAGCTCATCGATGACATCAAGGAGAAACAGACGCACGGCATGGCGCTGAAGAATGACATCACCCGATACGAACTCCAGATGGAAAGTCTCAAACTCGGTCTGACGGCGCTCCGAAACAACCGGAGCATCCTGAACCATCAGCTTTGCAATACCCTAGGAATGAACCAGGGAAACCTGAAGGAAGAAGGAAGCCAGATGAACCAGACAAGCCAGGAGATTCAGATTATCCCCGATGCCACAATCGCCGATAAGACCTACGGCAAGGAAGGCGAGGCTTACTGGCAGACAGCAGGCACCCTGAATTCCCCACTCCTGGAGCAGAGCAGTAACGCCATCCGCATCGCCGAACAGAAAGAAAAGATTGCCAAGAGCGATCTTCTGCCAAAGGTAGCTTTCGTTGCCGCAGATAACTTCGATGGACCTATCCTCTTCGAATTGCCACCTGTTGACAAGAACCTCAACGTCTGGTATGTGGGCGTAGGCGTGAAATACAGCCTCAGCTCTCTCTTCAAGAGCAACAAGCGCATCAAGCAGGCTGCCGTAGAGACCCGACAGGCTAAAGAGGCACATGCCGTTCAGGCAGAGCAGCTCAACAATAATGTGCAGGCTGCCTACGTGCAGTATCAGCAAACCTACGTGGAACTGGAAACGCAGCGAAAGAGCGTGGAACTGGCACAGCAGAATTACGACGTGATGAATGCCCGCTATCTCAGCCAGCTCGCTTTGGTTACAGACATGGTGGATGCCTCCAACCTCAAACTCAATGCCGAACTCAGCGAGGTGGATGCCCGCATCAACATCGTTTATGCCTACTATCGCATGAAGTACGTGGCAGGAGAAATTTAATTTTAAAATTCAGAATTAAGAGTTTTTATCGAAAACTATTATCAAGAGATTATGAGCAAGAAGATTATCAAGAGAATATATAATGTAGTGATTATCATCCTTTTTCTGGGAGCTATCGGCTGGTGCTTCAGTCATTTCTATCATGGCAGCGATGTGGCTTATACTGATGATGCACAGGTAAACCGCCATATCACCCCTATCAATACCCGTGTACCGGGATTCATCAAGGAGATTCGTTTCAACGACTATCAGCACGTAAAGAAGGGCGATACCCTCGTCATCATCGAGGATGCTGAGTTCCGCCTGCATGTAGCTCAGGCAGAGGCAGGCTTGCGCGGATCCAAGTCAAGTTCTTCGGTAGTTACTGCCAGCATGGGCACCACCAATACCAATGTGCAGACAGCAGCTGCCGGCATCGAGGAGGCTCGTGTGGATATGATGAATGCCAAGCAGGACTTCGACCGTTTTGCTGCCCTGATGAAGAAGGATGCGGTAACCCGTCAGCAATACGACAACGCCTATGCCCGCTATCTGGGAGCCAAGGCACGTTATGAGCAGGCAAGCAGCCGCAAGGCAAGTGCAGCTTCTGTCCGCAATGTACAGACCCAGCAGCTCGGCGGTTCACGTGCCGGAGAGAGCGTGGCAGAGGCACAACTCAACCTGGCTCGCCTCAACCTTTCCTATACCGTAATCGTGGCAACCTGCGATGGCGTGATGGGAAGAAAGGATATTCACGAAGGCCAGTTGGTACAGCCTGGTCAGATGCTGGCTCGCATCGTGGATGACAATGATGTTTGGGTGGTAGCCAATTATCGTGAGACTCAAATGGACGGCATCACCGTGGGCAAGACTGTAGATTTCACCGCCGATGCCATCCCGGGGGTAGTATTCCATGGCAAGGTAGAAGCCCTTTCTGCCGCAGCCGGCAATGCCTATTCCATGATTCCTGTGGATAATGCCACCGGCAACTTCGTAAAGGTAGAGCAGCGAGTGCCTGTTCGCATCGCCCTTACCAAGGACAATGACCCGAAACAAATAGCCCTGCTCCGTGCCGGACTAAACGTAGAGACCAAGGTTCGCATCAAATAGAATGTTCTATAAACTATAAATTATAAACTATAAATTATAGAAAATGCCAGGACCTCCTATGTTACAGGGACCCTTCCGGGTTCCATCGTTCAATGGATATATTCCTCGCCGGTTACAGCCATGGATTTATCTCCTCTTCGCCTTCATCTTCCTGATATCGGGCGGAATCTATGGAGGAGCCATGAGCCAGGTGATGGGCGAGTACAGTTTGATGAGAGAAGACGTGCTCATGATCATCATGTTCAACGTGGTGGGCGTGGCGATGCCATTCCCCTTCCTCTTCAAGATGAAGTTCCACTTTACCAACCGCCAACTCCTGCTGAATGCGGCACTGGTAGTGGCAACCTGTAATTTCCTCATCATGTGGACCGACTCGGTGCCCTTGATGTGCATCCTCGCTTACATCGCAGGCTTCTTCAAGCTCTGCGGAACCTTCGAGTGTATGAGCACCATCCAGTTGTGGATGACCTCCAAGCGCGATTTCACCATCTTCTTCCCCCTGCTCTATTGCATCGTTCTGGGAAACATGTTCCTCTCGCCTTGGGTCACCGAACACCTGATTTATATCTATCAGGATTGGCGCATCATCAACTGGGCGATGACGGGAGCCCTGCTTCTGGTGGCACTCATCGTGTATGTCACCACCCACGACTTCCGCTTCATGAAACCCCTGCCCTTCATCAGTATCGATTATCTGGGCTGCATCCTGTGGTCGGCATGGATGCTGGAGTTCATCTTCTTCTTCACCTACGGCGAGCACTACAACTGGCTCGATTCGAAGATCATGCAGATGGATGTATTGCTCTTTATATTTACCGGATATTTCTGCATCCAGCGAATGCTCCACATCCGTCACCCTTACATCGAGCCGGCGGCGTGGAAGTATAAGCGACTCATCCCGCTGCTCATTCTCTTCGCCTTCGTAGAGTTCATGGGCAGTACGCCTAAAGTGCTGCAAACCGCCTTTACGGGTGGCGTGCTGCATTTCGGCAACATTACCACCAATGTGCTCAACTTCGTGGAATGGACGGGAGCCATCGCCGGCTGTCTCTTCTGTCTCTTCTGGTGCAAGGTGCTCTGTCAGAAATACACCCGTCTGCTCACGATAGGTGTGGCAACGATGGTATGCTATCCCGTGATGATGTATTTCCTCATCGATCCGGGTCTCAACATCGAGGCACTCTATCTGCCCTGTTTTCTCAGAAGCTTCGGCAACGCCATCTTCTTCTGCATGCTCACCGTATATCTGGAAGAACTGATGCCGTTCCAGCACTTCTTCATGGGATTGACGATGGCAGGCATCATCCGCAACGGTCCGATGTCGGCGATGTGCTCAGGTCTGTACAGTTTCGGACTCCGTTATCAGATGGCAGACAACATGTCGCGCGGCTTGCCCTACGATGCCACCAATCTTCTGATGCTCAGCATCCGGAATCTCTATGGCATCACCTGTCTCATCGGTATTGCCGTGCTGATCATCTTCCTGCTCTGGGATGTACAGCCCGTGAGAAGTACCCTGAAGAAGATGCCTTCCTGGAACTTTGTGGGAAAGAGAATGAAGAAAAAGAAAGGATTTGCGAAATAAAAACTATTATCATTACGGCTGTCAGTTTCTTATAAACTGGCAGCCGTTTTTGCTATTCTAAAGCTACAAAACTAATTAGATTTTACTTTTATTTCTGCATCTATAACGTATAAGTCCCCATCAATATCTTTTAAGACATTCTTTGGCTTCAAATCAGAAATCACGATACCATTTCCCTCATATGCCCAATCATCAATAGGACTAAACCCCAAAGCCATCATATATTTTTTAATTTCTGAAGGTTCTGCAGGTTTGGCATTTTCTATATACACCTGAGACAACAATGGATAAATCGTTCTTCCTTCATATCCAGTAAAACCTACAAGAAAGTAAGCGGTTTGCGGGAACAAACTATTATGTATCAATAGTCTTTTAAATAATTTATAGAAACTTCCTGTATGAATTAAATTATTCATCTTGTAAACTACGCCGCCTTCCTTATCTACATAAGTATCATTTTCGCTCCCAGATGGTCCTGGCGTTCCTAGATTGAAAACTTCTTCTATAGAATACCAACAATTATTTTCTTTGGCATATTTTTCTACATAGCTTTGTTCGCTATATAAGTTGCCTCCATACTCAGAGCTAGAGCAAGATTCCGTTTCATTGTTTGCGCAGCTTCTGAAGAGGAAGTCGGCGACTTCTTCCATTCTGCCAACTTGCGAAGCATTCTCTCTGTACTTTCTTTGTGATATTGATTCAAATATGTCATACTTCATTTTTCATTTTGATTAATAGTGCAAAAATAGTGCTTTTTCTATTAATTTCCAAATATTCCAGCAACTTTTATACATTAGTAACACAACCGAAAATTTGCTAAGGCAATTCATCTGTCACATCCAACACGTTTTTTCCTTTTTTTCTTGCGTCATTCAGATAAAAACCGTACCTTTGCAGTATGAAAACATTATTAGACGTTCATACACATACCATAGCATCGGGTCATGCCTTCAGCAGTTTGCAGGAAATGACCATGGCTGCAAAAGAAAAGGGGTTGGAAATACTGGGAATCACAGAGCACGGACCTCATATTCCGGGCACCTGTGATCCCATCTATTTCAGAAACCTGCATTGCGTTCCCCGTCAGCTCTATGGAATCAGGCTGATGCTGGGAGCAGAACTCAACATCCTCAATACCCAAGGCGATATTGACCTTGATGAGGATTACTGGCGCATGCTTGATATCCGAATCGCCGGCATTCATAGCCTTTGCTGGCTGGGAGGAACCAAGGAAGAGAACACGCAGGGTGTCATCAATGCCATGCGCAATCCATTCGTGCAGATAATCTCCCATCCAGGAGATGGAACGGCAGAACTGGATTTCGAGGCCCTGATGAAGGTTTCCAAGGAGACGCATACCTTGCTCGAAATCAACAATCACTCCATGGCTCCCATCCGCCACAAAACAGTAGCAGCTCCCAATAATCTGGAACTGCTGGAACTTGCCAAGAAGTACGAGACCCCAGTCATCTTTGGAAGTGATGCTCACTTCTCTACCATGATTGCCGACTACAGCAACATCATGCCGCTGGTAGAGAAAGCAGAATTCCCAGAAGAACTGATTCTCAACTATCAGCCGGAGAAGTTTATGGCTTATCTCAAGCCTACCCCAGAGAAATAGGAAAAATTCGTTTCACATTTCATTTGCACTACTATGATTATAGAGGAAATTATCAAGTATAACGAGGAATTCGTAGCCAACAAGGGTTACGAGAAGTATCTTACGAGCAAATACCCAGACAAGAAACTTGCCATCCTTTCCTGTATGGATACCCGCCTGACAGAGCTTCTGCCGGCGGCATTGGGATTGAAGAATGGAGATGCTAAGCTCATCAAGAATGCAGGTGGACTGGTTATCAGTCCATTCGACTCCGCCATGCGCAGCCTCCTGGTTGCCATTTACGAACTGGGTGTAGAGGAAATCATGGTCATCGCCCACTCCAACTGCGGTGCCTGCCACATGAACGGCCAGCAGATGAAGGAATTGATGCTCAAGCGCGGCATCCATCAGGATGTCATCGACACCATCGGACTTTGCGGCATCGACCTAGACCATTGGCTGGAGGGATTCCATGACACAGAGGATTCTGTAAGAAATACGATTAATACCATCCGTACTCACCCTCTTGTACCAAAGGATGTCAATCTGCATGGTTATATCATCGATTCCCAGACGGGTAAGCTTACAGAAGTAAAATAGAACTATATAATAATGAGAACATCAGCCGGTAATGAAGAAGATTAAGTATCACCACTGGCTGATGTCTGAAAAGATTTAGAATGTGAACTGCTCCAGTTTCAAGCCGTTCTTGGTAAGAGCTTCAATCTTTGGAACCAATGTGGTGAAATGCTCAGAAGCCATGTGAGCTTTCAGAACGTCCTCGTTCTCCCATGTCTCGCAGATCATCATCACTCCATTGCGAGTTCCACTGGTGAAATAGTCGTAGGCAATATTGCCATTGTCCTTCAAGGACTTCTCTACCAGTTCCTTGCATAAAGCGTTGATTTCCTCAACCTTTACCTCTTCCTTTTTCTCAAAAAATACATTTAATCTAATCATAGTTCCTTATTTTTAATATTGACTTTGTATTCAATTGCTGGTTGCAAAATTACCTATTTTTTATGAATCCCCAACAAACTATGCGTTATATTTTTGTTAAAATTAGATGTTTTTATACTTAAATGAGAAAAAGTCATCAGTTTACTAATTAATCTTTTTATTTGAAAAATAAATGTCCCACGTTTTTAAGCAATCTTTCTGCTTCCCCCTTATCGGTCTGCATCATGATATTCACCGCCAGAATATCGTTGCATTCTCCATCATGCAATTCCTTGGCCAGACGCTTGCGCTCATTCTCCACACCATTGATATAGGATGTCTTTTCCGACAATTCTGCTCTCTGCCTGTCGAGTTTCCTACGGTAAATGGCAATCAACAATACGATGAGTGCCAGGATGAGCCATAAGATGCGGATATAGAGCAAACTCTGCTCGTGGTTCATCTTTTCTATCAGCATTTCTTTCTCCAAGGAGCACTTCGCAGATCTTCCTATCGCTGGCAGGTGTAGCACTTACCATAGCAACCCCCGTTCTCTGTCTTTGGTACAGATATAAGAAAGACAAATGTAATACCCTCATTTGACAATGTTATAACTATACTTTAAGCAATACGTACAGAAAAAGGAAAAAGCCGTATATTACCATGCCTCCAGCTTATCAGCAATCTCAGGCATCTTATCCTTGCTGAATACAGGATTCTTTCCTTCCTTTTTCTGCTGACGATAATCTTGCAGCAGGAAGACGGCTTGGCGGGAAAGCAGAACAATAGCCACCAGATTACAGAGCGTGAGAAGAGCCATCGTGATATCGGCAAAGCTCCATGCGAAATCCAGCGATACCACAGCTCCTACCATCACCATCGCTGCCACAGCAAGGCGATAGATAAATACGCCCAACTTGGAATCCCTGATATATCTCACATTGGTCTCGCCATAATAATAGTTGCCGATGATGCTACTAAAGGCAAAGAGCCAGATCATCACAGCCACAAATGGATTGCCGATACTTCCGATTTCGTGGGTCAAGGCATCCTGTGTCAGCTGGATACCATTGGATGCGGTAACATCTACCCCACTCACAAGGATGATGAAGGCGGTGCAGGAACATACCACCAAGGTATCTGTAAAAACACCCAAAGCCTGAATCAAACCTTGCTTCACCGGATGGCTTACCGTAGCCACAGCTGCTGCATTAGGTGCACTACCCTCACCAGCCTCGTTACTGAACAAACCTCGCTTGATGCCCTGTATCACCGTAACACCCAGCACTCCGCCGGCAGCCTGATTGAATCCGAAGGCATTCTCCACAATGGCAAGCAACACTTTAGGCAGACTGGCAATATTCCAAACCACTACTCCTACAGCTATCAGAAGATAGACGACAGCCATCACAGGAACCACCGTAGAAGAGAACTTAGCCACTCGCTGAATACCACCGAAGATGATGAGAAGGGTAAGCGCAGTAAGCACAATTCCCATGGTAGCTGGTTCGATACCGAACGCTTTCTGCCAAGCCAGACAGATGGTATTGCTCTGAACAGAATTATAGGCAAAGCCAAAGGTGATGATCATCAGGACGGCAAAGAGAATACCCATCCATCCCTTTCCCAATCCATACTTCATATAATAGGCAGGTCCACCAAAGAAGGATGTCTTGCCCTTACGCTTATAAAGTTGGGCAAGAGTTGATTCGATGAAAGCCGATGCTGAACCCAGTAAAGCCAGCACCCACATCCAGAACACGGCTCCCGGTCCACCGATGCTGATTGCAGTAGCTACGCCTGCAAGATTACCCGTACCGATACGGCTGGCCAATGCCACCACGAAAGCCTGGAAGGAAGAGATATGTTTCATCTCGCCATCCACCTTTACCTCCATCGACAGCTCATCATGGCCTATCTCCTCCGGTTGAATCTTGTCGGGATTCAACAGCAGCCTGACCATCTCCTTGATGAGTCGAAACTGTACAAACCTAGTACGCCAAGTGAAAAACAGGGCACAGCATATCAACACGGTGATGATGATATACGACCAGAGAAAATCGCTAACCTGAACTAAAAAGTTTTGTAATGTATCTACCATTTGTCTATTAAAAACTGAATATTATTTCTTTTCGGTTGCAAAATTACGCAATTTCTTTCAAAAATCAGCAATTTATTCAAAGAAAACAGAATTTAAAGGATACTATGTCGTCCGCAGGTGGTTCAAGAACGGGCTGAAGGCCCAAAAGCTCTTAGCCCAGGGCAACACCCTGGGTACACTAGCAATCTGCAATGCGCCCTGCAAGGGCAAAAGCTTTAAAAAGAGTTCCACCTATAATATATTCCCCAGTTCTGACACTCGGAATAGGATTCTAGCGCCCCCGCATTTCACGGGGGCGCTAGAACTAATATACTGAATATCAATTTCGTAATAAGCTAGTCTCACTTACGAAATTCCGTCTTTTATTCCTCTTTATATGCCTCATACTCCTCACGAGAGATTGGAGTATCCGGGTCAACAATCAACACTTCATCATAGGTCAAGCCATAGAGGTGATAGACGAGGAAGTCGATTTGATTCTCCAAAGCGGTGGTGTCGGCTTGTTTGTCTTTATTTTTTACCATCAAGATGGCATCTACCTTTTCTTCAATAGCCATATATTCCTCAGGTATTTTAAAAGGCAATGCAGATATTGTTGCCGCTTTCAGAGTATATGCACCACCAGCAGTCATAACACCTATATAATGGAAATAATGGTGCATCAATTTACTATTTAGCCACCCCAACAAATATCTTATAGGAATATCTGTAGAGGTCAAAATATAGCCATTACTTGGCAAATAGTGTTGCTTATCATCATAAGCAAAAGCCCAGTTGTTTGCTGTTAAGCCCCAAATTACCTTTTCATTTTTTTCAAATTCAGGATAATAACTAGCAGCACATCTTTGTAAAGCATACCATTCATAACGTTTTCCAGTTTCTTCTTGATTTCTATCCAACAAAGCCTCTTTATGAATAAGTAAATGCTGATAAATCGCAGGAAAATCTTCTTTCAAAAGAGACTCTGCTTTTTCAGAAGCCCCTTTTAACTCCATATCTTCATGTAATGGGAAATGCCATGGCAAAAAGAGTAAATTTTCATCACTCTCATTGTAATACCATTTTCTTATATTTCTTCCTTGAAGCATATTCTTGATTACCTCTTTGTTTCTTGCATCTTGAGCTATGAGACTATCTTTTTGCTCATCAGTAATAATGAAAGCAGGATTATAGCCAGTGGTAATACCACGATAAATGTTCACTCCTTTTAAAGAAGCAAGACTATAGCTATCCTTTTCTATTTTGCGTTTTAAAAGAAGCCCTGCCACATCTGAAAAAGACCATTCATTTTCATCTAAGAACTCCTGTGGATAGAAACCAAAGAGTTCTAGCTTTTCTGCAAATTCCATACGAAATTGCTTCGCATCCAACTTATAAAATCGCTCATACACGAATCTATTATTCGTAACAGGCAATGATTTACGAACATTAATAACAACACTTGAAACCAGAATATTCTCAAATACCTCGACCTGTTCAAAATTAATAAGAGCATTAATCTGATTACCCACCAGAAATTTTCTAACTGCTTTTCCGTAGCCTGTATTAAAGAACTTGTTAGTTGTTATGTAACTAAGGATTCCATCTTTTGCCAACAAATTCATACCATGTTCTATAAAGTATATACTCAAATCCGCAGTACCACTATACACAGTATAATCCTTTTTCAAAGTACTAGCAATATTCTTTAATTTCTTCGCTTCAACATACGGCGGATTACCAATCACAATATCAAATCCGCCCTTCTCGAATACATCCGCAAAGTATGTATGCCAAAGGAAGAACTGGTCATTTGGAATCTCCAGCTCATCTACGGCATCCTGTACCTCATGATTTCCCTCGGCACAAATCTTGATGTAATCTTTTACGTACTTATCTATCTGCTGGCGACGCTGAGCACGCAAGGTATGGTCGGTGATACTAAAATATGATTTAACCAAATCCTGAATGGTCTTCTGAACATCAGTTTCCTCAAAACCCAACGAGAGAACACCACGAGTTTTCTTGGTATCCTTACCAGTCTTCAACTTCTTGGAAGTAACATCCAAGTCAACCCCTTTGTAACTCTCCAGCAACGAGTTGCCCTGCATAATCTTAAAGTCGAGATTAGGCAAAGGCATTGGCTCCTTTTCATCGATGATAAGAGCAAGCCAGAAACGGAGACGGGCGATATCTACGGCTCCCTTCTCAATATCAACACCATAAATATTGTTCTGAATGATGTGGCGCTTGATGTCGGCAGCATTATCCTCCTCGAAGATTTCAATGGACTTGCGGCATGCATAGAGTTCACGGAGTAAGCCCATAGGGAAAGCTCCCGAACCGATGGCAGGGTCGCAAATCTTCACGTCTATCAACTTCCGGTCGATAGACATGGCAAGTTCTGAAGAAGCTCCACCCAGCTCCTCCACATCATTGGTTTTCACAAAGTTAGCAATATGTTCCTTTACCTCTGCATCCTCGATACCTGTTTGCAGATACGCCGTCAGCGACTCCTGACACATGTAACGAACTATTTCCTTTGGCGTATAGAAAGCACCCTTGTCCTTGTTATCCTCCAAAAGATTCTCGAAAATCTTGCCAAGCATCTCAGGGTCAACACCCACTTCGGCATCATTCGGATCGTTTTCATCAATCGTAAAGTTGTAACTATCAAAGAAATCGAAGAGCGACTGGAACATTCCGGCAGGGAAAACAGAATCTACTTCATCTATCTTCTCCTGCTGGAAAAGTCCACCATTAAGATAAGGAATCTCGTCGGCATTCGGAATATACTTTACCCCTACTCCGTTAACCAAAGGCGCACTACTCCGGTCCTCAGGCTTGGTATTGAGCAAGCCAAAGAACATAGGTTCAAGCACCTTGTCCAGGAAATTTTCCTTTGCCTCATCAGAAGCATCATAGAACAAATCGTGCATGTAATGCAGATTGCCAGCAAGCCATCCCTTACTCTGCAGGAAATAAAGGAACACGATACGACCCATCATCTTCTTGATATAATCGCGCACCAGTTTATCATCCTCCTTAAAGGATGTAAAATACTGGGCATCAGGCTCTCCTGTTTTCTGCTCCACCCATTTGTTTCCCTTCTTTACGTATTCCTTACCCGTAAGGAACTTCACGAACTCGGCATACTGCTTGCGGTAGGCTGCAAAGAAATCATCAGAAAGAGCCTCAACAGAGAAGGCTTTCTTGATTTCAAGAAACTCATTAGCTTTTGTCCGTAAGCTTTCAAAACGAAGTATAGGAGTCTTATAAAAAGCCTTCTCATCACCAAACACATAGGTGAATCGCTTGGTGCTGGTAGCATCTTCCTTCAAGTCGCAAATCAAAGACAGGCGCCAGTTGGTTCCATCATTAAATACCGCCAAGGCTGCATCAAATCCAAAGCCCAGATAAGGACGAATCAGATTGCGAAGCCCCACCTTGCGGCGCAGCACCGAACCATCCTCCATTTCATAATAGAAGAATCCTAACTCATAATTATCTTGCGTTGTCATGCTGCCCAGGAAATATCCCTTGCGGTCTTCGGTATCCTCGTCCAAAACCTCAGGACTCACACGCACCTTGTCGGCATGAAAGTAATCCTGCAGCAACATCTGCCACTTTGAAAGATTGAACTTCGACTGAAAGAGTCGCTTAAATATTTCTTTATTATATGTTGCCATAACTATCTTTGTTTTTTCTGTTCTTACACCTTATTATATATTGAGACTTAAATGAATGACTCAGATACCACAATCTGCGGTTCCAAGATTTCCTCATTTCTTTCCTCATCGGTATCCAGCGGAATGTTGTAGCGATCAAAGAGTTCATCTATCTTATCTATGATTTGCGCTATGAGGCCTTCGCTGGATGGTTTCTGCTTCTTTACCTGGCGATTGAAACTATTGATGCTGGAATTGAGTCCGATGAAGACACCCAGTTCCACTATCTGCTCCAGCTTCTTGATTTGCGCCACAGTCTTCTCCGCATCCACAGCATTCAAGGCTCGATTCATCGTACGGAGAATGCTCAGCACGGCATTGGTCGATTTATCTTTCTTCCTGTTCTCCATGCTTTCGGCATCCACCACTTTTCTTACCACCTTCTGGTAGGATTCCAATGCCAGTTTCACCTGGTCGTAATGGAAATCCATTACCTTCGCAAAGTCACCCGGCTTCTCCTCCATCTCAGCCTTCATGATGTCCATCGCATCCAAGAAAGGGATAGACAAAGCCTTGCCGTCAGCCTTAACCCAGTAATACTCCACCTTCTGAGGCGAAGAAAGATAGACGATGGTGGAATGAGAATGTTTTCCGATTTCCCTTACCGTTCGGCTCTTCATCGGCAAAGCCTTGATGCTGTTGTAGAGCTTGCGATGGGTGCGATAAAGCTCACGGGCTTCTTCCAGGAACTTCAGGTTTCTATCCACGGCATCCTGAATATCAGGATTGAACATCTGGAACTCTTTCACGATTTCCTCTCTAGAGTAAATCTGTGCATCCTCGCCAAATGCAGAATGGAAGCCCTGCAACTTGATGAGGGCGTTGCTATAGAGATGAATCTCCTGGTTGCCCTGCATCGACGGATAGAACATGTAGTTGTATATCTTGTCTGCCACCGAACCGATACGGTTGACACGACCGATGCGCTGCATCAATCGGGTAGCATTCCATGGCGAATCGTAGTTGATGATAACATTGGCACGATGCAGATTGACACCTTCGGCAAGCACATCAGAAGTAATCACGATGTTGAATTCATCCGATTGCTCAGCATAGTTGGCATCAAAGCACTTGCGGAGAATATCCTGCCTGTTGGTACGATTGCTGGCACAGACATCCAGAATGTCGTGACGATGAAGACGATTCTGCAGCTGCTCCGTCAGATAATTCACGGTATCTACGCTCTCTGAGAAGATGACCAGTTTGCCTGTAGGATTTATCTCCTTATCAAAGAATTCATGTTTCAGTTTATCGATAAACAGTTCCAACTTTGGGTCTTCGCTTATCTCATCCCATTTTCTGCAAAGTTCCTTCAAATTCTCAGCATCTTCTTTCAGCATCTCCAGGAACTGTTCGCTGAAATCCTCTTTTTTAAAGACCGTATCTTCCTCTTTCAAGCCTTTTTCTAAGGCATATTCTATGATGCGGTCTAACTCCCAGCCCTTGGCTTGCTTATCCTTCACGTTGATATCGGGAGCGATAATCACCTTGTTCTGGTCAAACATCTTAATCATATCCTCGGTAATACGGAGGAAGGTATGGAGCGAACGGCGGAAGGCATAGAAACTGCTCTCCAAGCGCTTGACCATGTGAACACGATAGATACCTGTCAGCATGGTGGAAATATGAAGGGCAGTAGGATACTTCTTGCGCACCTCGCCCTGCAAGAACTCCACGGCACGATAGCGGGCATAGTGCAAGCCCTTGCCTGTGGGATTATCTTCGGGATGAGGCGTATCGGTAAGAATCGCCATCGTACTATAGAAGAGATCGTTCAAACCGCCATTTAATTCATACATCAATTCGTTAGGAGGCAGAATATCCGGGAATACGATGTGCTGGCCATCCAAGTCTTTCTTATAGGCAGGCACATTCTTGATATTGTTTCGGGTTCGTCTAACCGTCACCTTATCAATCACTTGCGTTCTTATCTTCTCGTAGAGGTCATCGGTACGCTTGGCAAATTCTACATTTCTTTCGTTATGCTTGTCTAACTTACGCTCACGCATCAGCTTATCATACTCTTCTATCCATGGAGAGAAGGTTACAGGCAGATTCTGGATGCCTTCGATGGTAGAATAGCGGGCATTCTGGAAGAGAAGCAAAAGATTCAGAAGATCGGTTGGACGATTATTGAGCGGAGTAGCCGAAAGCAGCATCACCTTCTTGTGATGACCCTTTACCAAACCTTCGTTTATGCGAGGAGTCTTGCAGATTAACTGCAAATCATCGTATCTGCCAGCGGTGGCTCCACGGAAGTTATGCGCTTCATCAACAATCACCAGGTCATACTCTCCCTTTTCACGGAAGTTGCCTTCGCTCTCTATGATTTTATTCAGACTGCCATTGCTCACAAACTGGGCGTAGCGCTTGATGCCGAAAAGCTTGAAAGTATCAGTCCAGTTCTTTTCCAAGGCTGACGGATAAACCACCAGGATATTGGTGTATCTTCCATTTGCTTCAACAAATCGCTTGGCAATCATCGTGGCAACAATGGTTTTACCCAAACCCACCACATCGGCAAGGAAGAAACCATTGTGCTGCATCAGCATCTGATAACCCTGAATCACGGCATCGTGCTGATAGCGGATATCCTTCACGCCCTCAGGCATCTCCATCGCAAAGTCATCCTCCACCTGCGAACCGAAGGTATCTATCAGCACCTTCATGTAGAGTTCGTATGGTGTAGGCAACTGGGCAAGATGAGTCTTCGCCTTCATCTGCTCGATGTCTTGCAGATTCAGAGGAACAGCCTGCTCCCAAAGTTGCTCAAATTCCTGCTTGCAATATTCCACATCATCATAATCCTTCATCACCACGTTCAACTCATACCGGTTGCTGGGCACGGTTCCCATTCCTGAATCGGATAGATTGGAGGAACCCATGATAACCCAGCCATCAGAATTGGGATTATGGTTTTCCGGGAGAAGAAGATAGAATTTGGCATGGAGGTTCTTGCTGCGATGGATACGCATCTCCAGTTTTTTGTCAATGATGTCCTGGCAAAACTGGAGGATGCCTCTCTCCGTCTGCTCATCATAGCCTGCATTCTTCACTTCCTCGACGAAATCGTGAGAATAGGCATCGATGACGGCTTGTTCATCAATCTGTCCGAAAAAGAGTTTGGATTGCTTACGGAATATGTTGTCGATATTGATACCTACCAATATCTGTATCTTTTTGACCTGTTCAAATTCCTCACGAAGTTTGAAATAGCCCGAGCTTCGGAAATATCCTACTACGGCCTGAAAGGTATGAAAATCAAGCATATTATGGGCTATTCCCTTGAACTTCTCGAACAGGGAATTATCTGGAGTATTATTAAAAAACTTAGTGCTCATCTGTCTGTATCTCCTTAGGCTATTGGCACTTCCGCCATTCCCCCAAGCAGAAATATTCTTGTTAGTTTGTATGGTTGCTACCAAAACAGAAATGGCGTAGGGAATCTATCACTCGCATTACCCTTGCCTATTGAGGTCCTAGGAAAACCTTTGATATTAAGGGTAAGAAGCAACAGAAACCTACGCCAAACTTGCATATAGATGATAGCATAGGATGCACTCTTCCCATAGAATGGAAAGGGCACACCTATGCCTGTGTATATACACGTAAGCGAAGGCGCCTACCGCTGTCTTCATCTGAATATCAATTTGAAATTTCCTAGGTTTCAATAGACCAGAAGAAAACGTAGTACACGTCTTTCTTAATTATGATAGGCCAAGCCATGGACTTTTACCTAGCCAGCGACTCATCGCCAGCCATCCACAGCAAGACAACTGCAAAAGTACGAAAAAGAATTGGCTTCGCAAAATTTTGGGTCTTTTTTCTTGCATATCTCATTTACTTTTCTTATCTTTGCCACCAAATTAATAACAATAACATTAAAAAGGAGGTTATTATGCAAGCAACAAAGAACAATACAAAGGAGGAAACCATCAGAAAGTTTAAACAACTCCTAAAACATAAAGAGGAGATGCTCGAAAGAGCAAAACAATATGATGGCATTGACATTTATGCTAAAACAGAAATCCACTATTAGATGATATCAAAGCTGATTTCGAAAAGTCGGCAAATGACTTAAAAGAGAAATAGTTTCTTGCAAATCCCAACAAAAATGGTTATAAAGCTGCATATAAGCAAGGCTTTTGCCCTTACAGGGCGCAGAGAAACATCGCTTTAATACCCAGGGTGTTGCCCTGGGCTAGGAGCTTTTGGGCCTTCAGCCCGTGCTTGAACCACATGCAAAAGTTCAATGATTTACTTCTTAACCAGACATTTTATACTCATGTCTAAGCTTCCAGATAGTTGATCATATCCTCCAATGTATCAAAGTTCTTGACATTCTCCTTTTTTACTTCGAGGATGGCCTTGTCTAATTCTGATTGTGACCTTTTCTTTTGTAACGTTGTATTCATAACACGATTAAACAATTAAGTTTGCTGCATTTATTCTTTTCTCTTCACCCAAACCTTGTGGCTGCCGCTGCCCATCGAACCTATCGGCGAAGTTCGGTCGGCGGTGATTTCCTTCAGCTCCAGGGAGGCGGCGGTGCGGCTCAAGTTGTTGATGTAGGCATAATCAGAGAGGGTGATGAGACCATTGGCTTCTATCACCTCCAGGGCACGGGCGATGCGCTCTTCCTTGGAATAAAGCTGCTTGCGAATCACCTTTACGCCACCCATATCTCGTTCCAGGTCGCGATCGGTTTCACGCTTCACCTCCTTGATAAACTCAGGAGACGCCTTGAAGTTGATGTCCTTCACTCCCACCTTGCGATACGTCATCTTATCCTCTTCACTCTGCATTTCCGTAGGCTTATCGTCCTCGAAACCGAGGGAGAGGGAGAAGGTACCGATACCTTCCAGATTCACATTGTAGCCCATGGAGAGCATTTCTACCAGCATATCAGCCACATCTAGCAATACTGCCTCCGTGGTACTTTCCGAAATACCACGATGGTAGCCCTGCATTCTCTTGATGAATTCTTTTCTGGATAGTGTCCGGTTGGTCACCATCTTGGGATAAACTCTGCGCTTGCCTTCATTACGCATGTCAGTTAACTCTTGCAACTTGTACTTTGCCATACCGATTCCTTTCTTATTAAGTTTGTTATCACTCCATATTGAGACAGCCATTACAGTCAAGAGTAATGATGATTGCTCCTCATCATAATAGTTCTCATACCTAAAGATAAAAGTATTTATCCCTAGGCAAAAGCTCCGTTCAGCGACGTTGAACCGACATTCAGCGACGTTGAATGCAGATTCAGCGACGTTGAACATACATTCAACGTCGCTGAACGAAACTTTCTATTAGGCAAAAGTACATTTTTTCCTAATAACAACCAAGACTTTTCCTAAGATTAACACAAAATTAATCATCCTACAGCCATGCTCCGAATCTTGCGCTTGGCAATGGGGCGGCGAAGTAATAGTTCTGGTCGTTATTCTTGTCCAGGAAATTCACCTGCTTCATGCCGAAGAATGGCAGACCTTGTGGGAAGAGGCGGGCAAAATCGGTTACACCTCCTGAGAGGGCAGGACTGCCTGCCTGATAATCGAAATTCCAACTCTTGTCGAATGCCAATGGAGCACCCTGGGCTACATCATCTATCTCGCAATTGATGTTCATCTTCTCGCTCTGCTTGAAACTCTTGAAGAGTGGATTGAGCTGACCTGCTACGCTACTCTTGATATCGGTATCAAACCAGATACCGAGCTCTGCACCCTTCGCCATCTGCGCTACGCCTGTCTCTGTAGATGCAAAGTAGTAGTTTGGTGT
>JAJWLX010000047.1 GCA_021636625.1 Prevotella sp.
CCCTATGCCAAGATTGAGAATCTTGTATCCTAACCATTAGATGAATCGACCAACGATGCAATCTTGAACTCCGCTTGCGGAAGGTGGGGGATTCGAACCCCCGGTACGGTAATCCCGCACGTCAGTTTAGCAAACTGGTGGTTTCAGCCACTCACCCAACCTTCCAATCGGATATTGTTGCCAAATCAACAAGCATCGTTCTCAAATGCGGGTGCAAAGATACTACATTTTTTTTGTTCCACCAAATTTTTCTGCAACTTTTTTCAAGAAATATGCATATTTTCTTGATTTTTCTTGTTTTTGGGAGGAATTATAGGGGATAAGCTGACTTTGTCAACAAAAAAGGAGGCAGATTTACCAATTATTGGAAATCTGCCTCCTGTAGGAAAGGGTCGCTCGATGATGTGATGAAACTCCGAATGTCATAAACATTTGAGAGCTCTCCGCTTTTGTAATCCACCGGCTTTGCAGCTTAGTTGACATGTCAGTTTATGTGGCCCGCCATAGGCAAGAGAAGTCTTCTCGGTTTCATAAGTGTAATTTGATGAGTATCCCGATCGAACCGACACGACCCTTATATCTTTGTCGAATAGACATAGCATAGGCTATCATCTATTGATAGAAGTCTTTGGGTTTTCTATACTGCAAAGATAATGCAATCTTTTGAAACTACCAAATCTTTCTGCTGATTTTTTCGAAAAATCTTCTTTATCAAAAGTCAGAACTCCCTTTTCCTTGTTTCTCTCAAGGGTCAAGACTTCTTTTTCCTGAGCTCTTCGTATATTTCTTCGAAATATTTCCTGAGTTCTGTCTTGTCTTCAATGATATTCCGCAGCTCTTTCAGAGCCTTCTCATTGGGTGAGTTAGGAATCCAGAGCTTGATGTAGCCGTTGCGGGAATATTTCTCGTCCATGTGGTCGGCGAACCGCTGCCATTGCTCTTCCTTTCCTTTTCCGGGATAGTTCTCCTCTCCGTATTCGATGGCACGAAGAAAGATTTCGTGAATATCGATGTCGCGGTCGGCTTCGGCAACAATCTTGCCATAGATGCTTCGGGGCTGGCGACTGGAGGAGGCGCGGTGATCCTCCACGGCTTCTTTCATGATTTTAATCTGCTCGGGAGTGAACCAGCGCTTCAGTCTGGCATCAGCCTGGAGGATTTTGCCACTGGTGAGGTGGTGGATGGCGCGCGGACCGCTCATTCCCAGGTCGTGGTAGGCGGCAACGATATAAACCATGTCGATGTCGGCACCTGTTACAGGTACGAGTTTCAGGGCGTTTTTGATGACACGGGTTACGTGGCACAATCCGTGGCTCTCGCCAAATTCTGTATATTTGGGCAGAATCTGTGTTTCCACAAACTGCATAATTTCGAGATTTACTTGTTGCTTCATACTTTTTCTTCTTTTATATATATAAATGTACGCGCGTACATTATATAATTATTATTCCTGAATGTTATCTTCTCATTCTAGAATCTTCTCATGCCATTCCAGAGGGGGCGGGTATCTCTGGGATTACCACATCATTCCAAGGATGATGAAGGTAGAGATCATACCAAAGGTAAAGATGTTGAGAGCCGTGTAGCCCAGTACCTTGTTCAGCATTCTGCCTTCTCCTATCTTCCTCATCTTGGCGAATGTTCGGTTGTGCACCACGAGATATGTGGCGGCGAAAGGCAAAAACTTAGTATCTGCATCGTAGGAAAGTGCACCATAGATGTTGATTCCAATCATGATGAGGATACCGATGTTGCCCAGTGCGCAGTAGAGACGCTCGCCGTTTTTCTTGCCGATGTGAACGATCAGCGTCTTCTTGCCCGCCTTGATGTCGTTGTCGTAGTCGCGATAGTTGTTCAGAATGAGCAGCGTATCTACTACCAGTCCGCAGGCGATGGAGGTAAGTATGGCTTCCGTTGATACAGTCTGCATTCCTTCAGGCATTACCAGATAATAGGTGCAGCAGACTGGCACGATGCCGAAAAAGAGAAGTACCAGCAGGTCGCCCAATCCCAGATAGCTCAGCTTGGTGGTGTAGAGAAAACAGAAGAGAACGCAGCAGATACCCACGATGATCATCTCCTTTCCGCCGTAAAAGGCGAGGGGTAAACCGATGATACAGCCCAGAAGGGTAGTGATGATGATGCCCCATTTCATGGCTTTCATGGTGATCCAGCCTTCGGCGCAGGCTCTCTTTGGACCCAATCGGGTTTCGTCGTCGTTGCCATGCTTGAAGTCGAAGAAGTCGTTTACCAGGTTTGAGTCTATCTGCATCACCCAAGCAAAGAGCAGGCAGAGCAGGGCTGGAACCCATTGGCAGTTGGCACTTGAATCCTTGTATGCCAGGGCTACTCCCAGCATCACCGGTACTGCCGCTGCCGAAAGGGTGATGGGGCGGGCGGCGAGAAACCATGCCTTGATAGAATTTGTCTTTACCATCATATTGTTGCTTTTAAATTATAAGGAGCGAGGTTTTGGGGGGACCTCGCTCCTTGTTGTTATTCATAAAGAAAAGATTCGCTTCTATTTTGTTTCAGAAGAATCTCTTGTGGAAAAGATTCGCTTCCTAGTTGAAGAAGTTCCAGCTTACACCCATTCTGAAAACTCGCTGGTTCATCGGATAGTGAGGGGTGAAGAAGTAGTTCTTGTCGCCTTGTCCTGCATTCAGATGGCTCATCATCACGAAGAAGCGGGTGTGCTTGATGTGAACATTGGCGTAGGCATTGACGATAGGGTAGTTGCCCACCTTCACGTTCTTCTCGCCGTTGCCCTGTACGGTATATTGACCGATGTAAGGAGAATAATCCGGAGCCTCGTAGCTGGTGAAGTATCTGGCGTCGGCACCCAGCTCGATGTTCAGTACTTTTACCACCTTGAACTTGATGAAGAGGTTGGTATATACGTTGAGGTCTGGCACTGGCAGGGTACTCTTGCTGCTGGTATGCTGGTAGGTAATCATATTCTGCCAGTTGAAAATACCGAACTTGAAGTCCTGTTGCAGCTGCGTTGTAATCAGATTGATGGCGTCGCCGCTCTGCATTGGTGTCACTGTCACGCCTGTGCGCAGACCATTTTCTGTAATCGTATATTGCTGTGAGAAATAAGTATAGTTCTTGATTTCATCCACAGCCACACGCAGCGTGGTGTTAGTCTTGCCGAATCTCAGAGTTCCCATGATGCGGGTATGGATAATCTTGCTCAGATCATCATCCCACCAGAGATGTCGGGCGTGATACTTGCGATAGTAGAACGATGGCGTTTCGTGATGTATGAATGCATCGCCTCTTACCTGTACGGTGTCACCCAGGAATGGCAGGTTGATGTCTGCGCTTCCATCAATGGCAAAGGTACCGGCATCTACTCCGGTGAGTCCTACCTCGCCCACTACATTATAGTGAAGGGTCTTGCCCTGAGTCTTACTCAGCTGACCGCCTACGCTCAGCGCATGCTCATTGAACTTCTCTAATCCGCCTTCGGTATTCGGCAGTTCGTAGTGGCGGAGGTCATAGCTGGCGAAAGCTTTCAGACCAGCCTTTGCCCACTTGCTGAATCCCTCGAGCGTTCCCATTGCCACAGTGTTCTTGATGCGCCAGTGACGGGTCTGATCGTAGATAGAATCGCCTGTAAACTTGCCGGCATTGTAGTACTCCTTGAGATAGTAGTCCTGTGGAGTCTGGTAAGCCTGGTAGATACGCTTGTAGTTATCAAACTGCACGGTGTGGATGAAGCTTGTAACTGGAACATATTCTGTCTTGTAGAAGAGTGAGTCTTGCGCTTTCTTCTTTTCTACGGCGAGCAGACTGTCTGCCATTGCCTTGCTGTTTACTGCAATTCGAGTGCTGTCGCCCTTGAAGTCCTGGGCAGCCTTGTTCGCAGCTATCGCCTTGTTGTTCTTAGCTGGTTCATCGCCGGCAATCTTTGCATCTGTAGGACGACCTGAGAACAGCTTCTTCTGATTTTTATCGAAAGCCTTTTCGTCAAACTCCCTGCCTTGTTCTCTTGCCTTCTTTCTTGCCTCCTCCTTGGCTTCCTCGGCTGCATTGTCCTTAGCAGACTCCATAGCGAATTTCTTAGCCTTGATTTCTTCCTCAGTCATCTTCACCTTTCGGCTGAAGCCCACGTTGTAGCGATGGGTGAAGAAGATGTGTTGGTTGTCGTTGCGATTCCAGTTCTGCTGCAGTACGGTAGGAATTTCGTTGGTGGCGAAACTCTCGGTGAAGAGCTCCGGATGCTTGATGTAGTCATCATTGGAGATACCTCCGTTCTCCGTCACCTTCTGGTGATTGGTGCTGAAGAGAAAGTGCGCCTGGTAGCGGTCGCCCAGATAAGAAGTCCACATCGTATATTTGAAGTGCGCCGTGCTCTGTGCATCATAGTAGCCGCGACCGTATTTGTAGTCGAATCGGAATCCGCCACCCAGCTGCTTGTTGGCATTCACTGCAAAGATTGCCTTGAAGTCATCCTCACCGTTGGTTCTGTCACCGCAGCTATTCAGCGTGATGTTGGTGATAGGCGAGTAGGTGTTGGTGAAGTGAAAGTCACTCACCGGGGTAACGATGTTGTCGTATGGCTCGGTGAAGATGAAGTTGCCCTGCGTGTTGCGTCGGTCGATGAAGATGCGGTTGATGCGGGCGGTACCCATATTGCCCAGGGTGTTGTACTCTCCGCGCAGTCCTTCGGTGAAGGTAGTGTTCTGGTACATTGCCTGCATGGTGTCCACCACGGCAGCCCGGGTATCTCCAAATCTCTCATCCACAGTCCATACCCTGATGCCCTTCGGAATCTCCTTGTCTGTGCCCAGCGAGTCGGTGTTGATGCGGTTGCCGGTCTGTGGGCGGAACTGTGAGTCTTCGTTATTGTTGAAATCCGTAAAATCGCGTTGTGCCGCAACTGGTAGAGTTGCAGCACAAGCTAGGATTGTAGAGAATAATATTTTCTTCATTTCTTATTTATTGAATAAGCGGATGCAAGCCTATTTTGAATGGTCGGATGCAAACCTTTCTTATTTTTTGAATAGTCGGATGCAAACCTCGGCAATTTTCAAGACTACGCCGATGATCAGCAGTACGTTGGCAATCGTGCGGTCGTCCATCTGTGTCCAGAGGATGACGCCTACGATGGCGAAGAGCATGAATCCGATGTTGAGCCAGTTTCTGGCTACGAGCATATTGCTCTTGTCTGCATACTCCAATCTTCTGTGGTGGCGACGGTTTGGGCGCACGGCATAGCTGGTCTGTGGCTGCGTCTGAGACGCCTCATGGCTCTGGCTCTGTGGCTGCGCCTTTGCGGTTTCCTCGCTCTGTGGGATGTTTGTTGTGTTGTTATCTTTTGTCTGATCCATATTTTATGAGATGATTTTTATTTTCGAACAAGTTTGGTCAGATCATTGAAGATCAGGTTCTTGCGGTCGATGGTTCCGCGTCGGAACTTGCCGTAGATCTTGGCCAAGTCGTTTTTCTTCTTGGTCAGGGCATATTTGTCGGTAATCACTTTCTCTGCCGGCTCCTTGAAACCGGTGCTTCTGCCTTCCTCGTAGTTGAATACGATTCGGGTCATAGAGAGGTGGAGATGGTTGTCGCTGATGGTTGCCACCAGCTGGTACTTGGTCTCAGAGCGGTCGAGAGAGATGAATGACTGATTGAAGACAAACCATTCGTCCATGATACAGGCGATGATCTGCTCGTTCTTGTTGTTTCTGTTCACCAGGGGGATGCGGCTGTTGATGTTCTGCTCATTCTTGATGAGCTTGCTCATATACTGGAAAACGATGTTGTAGATTTCGTCTGCACTCTTTCCGTTTGCCTGGGTGTCGAGAACAAATTCCACTTTTCCCTCGGCATTAAGCTGGATGGCTCCCGCCAGGTATTTCGGATCTTCCTTGAGCACCACACCCTCGGCAGTCTTTTCCACCTTTTTTTCTTCTATCTCCTCTGTCACGGTTGGTACGACCCAACCCGCACCTTCAGAAGTTCCGGTAGTATTCTGCTTCTTGGTGGCATTATCCTGGATCTTCATCGCAGGCACCGTTTCTGTAGCTGGCACAGAAGTCTTGGTAGCAGGCACCGAATTCTCTGCATTCTTCTTCAGCTTTTCTGCCTCCTGCTTCATTCTTTCAGCTTCAGCCTTCAATCTCGCAGCTTCCGCTTTCGTTTTCTCAGCTTCCGCCTTTATTTTTTCAGCTTCCGCCTTCACCTTGGCTGCTTCTGCCTGAGCCTTGGCTGCTTCCAGTGCCTTTTGGGCTTCCTCTAACTCTTTTTGCGCCTTTTCCAACTGCTGCTCAGGGGTAAGCACATTCTGTGCCTGCATGGTGAGAGCAGAAATCAGCACGAGTATTGAGATAAATATCTTTTTCATGATCTGTTGTTTAAATGTTTAATGTCTTGTCCTCCTCGTCCGAGTATAGGAGCTCGGAGGTGTTTCTAACATACAAAGGTATAAAAATAACTTGATATATTTCTATTTGGAAGCGATTATTTATACATTCTTTTGCTAAGTTAACAATATTTTTTAGGAAAAACGCTCCTAGTTTCAAATATTTTCGTATCTTTGCAAAAAAATATAGCTATAATTATGGGATTATTCGGATTATTTAGCAACAAAAAAAAGGAAACTCTCGATAAAGGTCTCGAAAAGACCAAGGAGAGCGTGTTTGGAAAATTGGCGCGTGCGGTGGCTGGTAAGTCAACCGTAGATGATGACGTGCTCGATGATTTGGAGGAGGTGCTCATCACATCCGATGTAGGTGTGGAGACTACCGTGAAGATCATCCGACGTATAGAAGAGCGCGTGGCAAGAGATAAGTATGTTTCTACCTCAGAGCTCAACAGAATCCTGAGGGAAGAGATTGCAAGCCTCCTGGAGGAAAATCATACTGATGACAATGAAAACTGGGATTTGCCTTCCGATCATAAGCCATACGTGATTCTGGTAGTGGGTGTGAACGGTGTGGGCAAGACTACCACCATAGGAAAGCTCGCCTATCAGTTTAAGAAGGCTGGCAAGAAGGTGTATCTCGGTGCTGCCGATACCTTCCGTGCCGCTGCCGTGGAACAGATCTGCATTTGGGGCGAGCGAGTAGGGGTGCCAGTGGTGAAGCAGCAGATGGGTTCTGACCCTGCCAGCGTGGCCTTCGATACCCTGCAGAGCGCCAAGGCGAACGGTGCCGACGTGGTGCTGATTGATACTGCCGGACGCCTTCATAATAAGGTGAACCTGATGAATGAGTTGAAGAAGATCAAGGAGGTGATGAAGAAGGTCATGCCTGAGGCTCCGGATGAGGTGATGCTCGTACTGGATGGAAGTACCGGACAGAACGCCTTCGAGCAGGCTAAGCAGTTTGCTGCCGTTACCAATATCTCTTCGCTCGCCATCACCAAGCTCGATGGTACGGCTAAGGGTGGCGTGGTAATCGGAATCTCCGACCAGCTCAAGGTGCCTGTGAAGTATATCGGACTGGGCGAGGGCATGGAGGATCTCCAGCTCTTCAATAAGTCTGAATTTGTTGATTCCCTCTTTAAGCACTAGAATACAAGTACTTAGATACTTCGAGAAAAGAATTAGATGAAACTCGAGGAAAGAACTGACGAGGATAGAATTAGATTAAAATTATTATAGGATAAGTAGGATAAGAATGAAGAAAAATCAGATAGATATAGTAACTATGGGTTGCTCCAAGAACCTGGTGGACAGCGAGACCTTGATGAAACTTTTCGAGGACAATGGCTACCACTGCGTTCACGACCCGAAACGCCCTCAGGGTGAAATTGCCGTCATCAATACTTGCGGTTTTATCGAGGATGCCAAGCAGGAGAGCATCGATACTATCCTGGAGTTCATCCAGGCTAAGGAAGAGGGCCGACTCCGCAAACTCTATGTGATGGGTTGTCTCTCGCAGCGCTACCAGAAGGAGCTGGAGGCTGAAATGCCAGAGGTGGATAAATTTTATGGTAAGTTTAATTATAAGGAATTGCTCAAGGAACTGGGCAAGGCTGATGTTCCTGCTTGCAGCGGAACTCGCCATCTCACTACTCCTCATCATTACGCCTATATCAAGATTTCTGAAGGTTGCAACCGCCGCTGTGCGTATTGCGCCATTCCTATTATCACCGGCAAGCACGTTTCCCGTCCGATGGATGAAATCCTCGATGAGGTGCGCCAGCTGGTAGCCGACGGCGTGAAAGAATTCCAGATCATCGCTCAGGAGCTCACCTATTATGGTGTGGACCTGGATGGCAAGCATCACATCACCGAACTCATCAGCCGCATGGCGGATATTCCGGGTGTGAAGTGGATCCGTCTGCACTATGCTTATCCTAACCAGTTCCCGTTCGATCTGCTCGATGTGATGCGCGAGAAGCCAAACGTATGCAAGTATCTCGACATCGCCCTGCAGCATATCAGCGACAATATGCTCAACAGAATGCATCGCCACGTGAGCAAGCAGGAAACCATCGATCTGCTCAAGACCATCCGTGAGCGTGTGCCAGGCATCCATATCCGCACCACTCTGATGGTTGGATTCCCTGGTGAGACTCAGGAAGACTTCCACGAGTTGCTCGAATTTGTTCGTACTCAGCGCTTTGAACGTATGGGTGCCTTTGCTTATTCAGAAGAGGAGGGTACGTACAGCGCCAATAACTACGAGGATGATGTTCCTGCCGAGGTGAAGCAGCGCCGTCTTGACGAACTGATGATTCTCCAGCAGGAAATCAGCGCAGAGGTAGAGGCTGAGAAAGTGGGCAAGATATTGAAAGTGATTATCGACCGCAAGGAGGGTGATTACTATATAGGAAGAACCGAATTCTGCTCGCCAGAGGTGGATCCTGAAGTGCTGATCAAGGCAGGAGAGAAGCGTCTGCGCGTGGGTTGCTTCTACAATGTGAAGATTACCCAGAGCGAGGAGTTCGATCTCTACGGCGAAGTGGTAAAGTGATAGGAGAAGTAAGGTAATATCAGGAATGATATTGGATATTGAAACATCAGACTGAATAACAATTTGACATCAGAATGAATAACAAGGAGTATATTGCAGAACTTGCTCAGCAGACTGGCTATTCGCAGGACGACACCCAGAAGATGGTGCGCAAGGTGATAGATGCTATGATTGCTGAATTTGAGGATGGTGAGGCTGTCTCTATCCCCAACTTTGGTACATTTGAGGTAAAGAAGCGCTTGGAGCGTGTGGTTGTTAACCCTACTACCAAGAAGCGCCAGCTTGTTCCGCCTAAGCTCGTGCTCGGCTTTCGCCCTGTGGCCAGTGTCAAGGAAAAACTGAAGAATGGAGGTGAAGACTATGAGTAAGATTAGTTTAAGCGACTTGGCGCAGCGCCTGGCAGAGAAGTCGGGAATCAGTCTGCAGGATGCCGAACTGTTTATCAGAAAGATGTTTGATGTTGCCAACGAGGGGCTTCAGTCTGATAAGCTCGTGAAGATGAAGTGGCTTGGTACTTTCAAGGTAATGGCGGTGAAGGATCGTGAAAGCGTGGATGTGAACACGGGCGAGCGTATCATCATCGAGGGCCGTGACAAGATTTCCTTCACGCCCGATAATATTCTGAAGGAGATTGTGAACAAGCCTTTCGCCCAGTTTGAGACCGTCGTGGTGAATGATGGCGTGGATTTCGATGAAATCGACAGAAAATTTGAAAATGTTGAAGTGGATGGTCCTGTATCCGATTCTACGTTAGAGAGTGTTCCTGATTCAGAAAATTCTTCCGTGGAATCTTTTGTTGAACAGGATTCTCCTGCAACAAGTGGTGTGATAGATTTTTTGGATGAAGAAAACGATGCTCCTGTTAGCGATGAAATGATTGTGATAGGAGAGAAGAGATTGTCTCAGGAAAATGTTGCTGAACCGGAAGAAAAGAAACCGGAAGAAAAGAAACCAGAAGAATCAGAACCTGCAGCGACAGAACCTGCTGTATTTAAACCTGCAGTATCTGAACCGGTAGAATCTGAATCAGCAACTTCTGAATTGGAAACAAAGGAATCTGAAGTTCCAGCTCAGAATGAAGTTGAGTCTGTTGTTTCTGATGAAGAAAATGAATCGACATTAACAGAGGAAACTCCTATTGCAGAGAAAGTTCCTTCTGATGAAGAAAACTCTATTACTGAAATTCCTATTGAAGAGGAAGCTTCTTCAGATGAGGAAACTCCTCCATCAGATGAGGTAACCGATAAGCGACATGTTGTTTTGCCTCGTTATCTGGTTATTACAGCGAGCGTAGTATTCCTGGCAATGATAGGAGGCTTTGGTTGGTTTGCTTTTAATTATGGCAAGCTGGCTGCCCAGCGTGATCATCTCGCTCTACAGTTGGATAATTACCAGCAGATTGCGGCAGAGAAGAAGGCGCCAGCCAAGTCTGCTTCAACGCAAGAAGAAATTCTTCGCAAAAAGGCTATCGAGGATAGTGTAAGAATGGCACAGGCAAGTGAAGCTGTCAAGAAAGTCGAAAATGCCGAGCAGAATATGGATGCGACGGCTGATAAGCAATCAATTGATGTAAAATCGGCTGAGGCTAAAAAGCATGCAGAAGCTAAGAAGACAGAAGAAGCCAGAAAACAGGCAGAAAAGCATGCTGCCCAGGCAAGCAGCAAATACGACCAGGATGCTCGTGTTCGAACCGGAGCCTATCGTATTATTGGTGTTTCCGAGGTAGTTACGGCAAGAGAAGGACAAACCATCAAGTCGCTCAGCCAAAAGTACTTAGGTCCAGGAATGGAATGTTACGTAGAAGCTCTGAATGGTAATTCCCTGTTGAAGCCTGGTCAGAAAGTCAAGATTCCGAAGTTGGAATTGAAGAAAAAGAAATAATTTTAAAGAAATTATTTGAAAATACAAAAGAGGGTGTGTCATAAGTCCATGACGCACCCTCTTTTTCGTTTCTTCATCCGATGAATAATGGAGCATCCTCTTACGTAAAAAAACTTTTGAGATTTTATTTCTTCTCCAATTCCTGAAGGCTTTCCATTTTCTTTGTTTCCAGGAACTCGTAGATTCCACAGAGATGCTCGCGGACGCGACCATGGCCGAATTCGTACACCTTGCTGACCAGACCATCCAGGAAGTCACGGTCGTGACTCACTACAATCAGCGTGCCGTCGAAATCCAGCAGCGCCTGTTTCAGTACATCCTTTGTCTTGAGATCCAGGTGGTTGGTAGGCTCATCGAGAATCAGCAGATTCACCGGTTCCAACAGCAGCTTCAGGATTGCCAGACGGGTTCTTTCTCCACCCGACAAAACCTTTACCTTCTTGGTAGAATCCTCGCCACCAAACATGAATGCACCCAGCAAATCGCGAATCTTATTTCTGATTTCGCCCTTGGCAACATCATCTATCGTCTGGAAAACCGTAAGCTCACCATCGAGCAGAGAAGCCTGATTCTGAGCGAAATAGCCAATCTGAACATTGTGTCCTAATTCCAGCTTACCCTCGTTCTGAAGCTGACCCATGATGCATTTTACGAGCGTAGATTTACCCTCACCGTTTCTTCCCACGAAGGCAATCTTGTCGCCACGCTCCACGGTAAGATTCACGCCGCTGAATATCTGCTTGTCATCAAATGCCATTGCCACGTCACTCATCTGAACCGGATAGGCTCCGCTTCTCGGACTTGGAGGGAACTTCAGTCTCAGTCGGCTGGTATCCTCCTCGTCCACCTCGATCAGTTCCAGCTTTTCGAGCATCTTCACGCGGCTCTGCACCTGGAATGTCTTCGAATACGTACCCTTGAATCGCTCGATGAAGTCCTTGGTCTCGGCAATCATCTTTTGCTGTTCCTCATATTTCTTCATCTGCTGTTCGCGGCGCTCCTTGCGCAGTTCCAGATACTGGCTGTAGGTAGCCTTGTAGTCGTAGATTCTGCCCATGGTAACCTCGATGGTTCTTGTTGTAATGTCGTCTACGAATTTTCGGTCGTGACTGATCACTACCACCGCTTTCGAACTGTTGATGATGAAGTCTTCGAGCCATCCGATAGATTCGATGTCGAGGTGGTTGGTAGGCTCATCCAGGAGCAGCACGTCAGGCGATTTCAGCAGCAGTTTGGCAAGCTCGATACGCATGCGCCAACCTCCCGAGAACTCGCTGGTAGGGCGGTTGAAGTCAGAGCGTTCGAAGCCCAGTCCGAGCAGCGTTTTCTCTACGTCCTCCTCGAAGTGGGTCATGTCGATTGCATAGAATTTCTCAGACAATGAAGATACTTTTTCGATGAGCTGCATATAGTCGTCGCTGTCATAATCTGTACGGGTAGTGAGCTCGTTGTTGATGCGGTCTATTTCAGCCTGCATCTCATGCAGATGTGCGAAGGCCTGGCAGGTTTCCTCGAACACGGTGCGTCCGTCTTCGGTCATCAGGTGCTGAGGCAGGTAGGCGATGACGCAGTCTTTCGGTGCCGACACCGAGCCTCGTGTGGCATTTCTCACGCCAGCGATGATTTTGAGCAGGGTACTTTTACCTGCTCCATTCTTGCCCATCAGGGCAATACGGTCCTTCTCGTTAATCTGGAAGGAAATGTCTTTGAATAGGGTGGTGCCGCCGAATTCTACGGTCAATCCATCAACTGTAATCATATCTGTTTCTTATTCTATATGTATTATAAATTCATGTTCTTTTTATATTGTAAATCGCTTGAATAACCAAATGCCACACGGCGATGCTCCCTGATGGAAATTTCAGATAGGAGGGTTACCGATGTCCAGAGGGCCAGATCGCTTAGCGTGGCAGGATAGCGGATGCTTCCCGCCGAATCTGCGCTTGCGTTTTTTGTCAGTTCTGCGGCAACGCATCTCAACATGATGTAGTCCATCCCCTGGTGATGGCTGTCGTGCTTCAGGGCTTTCTCGCCCCAGAGCTGCCATTCGCGGCTTTCGTATAGAGCCAGGATGGCGTGGTCGTCTTGCCAGGTTTCCGAGTTCATCTCCTCCAGGTAGATGCGTCGGTTCACGCCGTCCCAGATGCCCAGCGAACCCTGCACCTCAAAGTCGAGACTTCTTGGGCGAGGCAGGGTCGTGTCATGAGTGAGTGAGATGAGTGTTCCGCCCTGGGTTTCAATCTGCGTAGAGATGATGTCGCCCAGGGTGATGGGAGTATTATCATCTTCTGACATATGCTGGCGAAGTCCCACCGCCTTGGTGGCGAAGGATGTAAGCCAGGCGAGATGGTCTGTTTTCCCGATGCCCAGAATCATGCAGAGCGGACCGAGTCCATGGGTGGGATAGATGTCGGCGTTGTGGTGCGAGTAGAAACGGCTTCTCCACACGCTTTCCGTACCTTTTCGTCCACCCAGCACCCCATTGTCATCGAGCAGCAGCTTGCGCAGGTCGTGGCGGTAACCGCCTCTCATATAGATGATTTCTCCAAGTGCTCCTTCATCCACCATTCTTTTTACAGCAAGGATTTCTCGCATGAAGAGGGTGTTCTCCAGCGGAAAAACCTTTACTCCTTTCTGTTGGGCGATTTCCTGTAGCGGGGCATATTCATCCTGGCAGAGTCCGCCTTTGATTTCGAGAGCCACATGGCAGTTTCGCAGTATGCATTCCGTGGCGTGGGTGATGTGGAGGTGCCAGGGGGTGGTGATGAAAACCAGATTGGGCTGTTGCTCGTCGAGCATCATCTTGTAGGCTTCCTCGCCCTGATAGAAGGAAGCGCCCGGAGATTCCGAATCCCCGCAGCCGTTGATGTCGGCGATACCGACAATCTCATAGCTTTCAATCGTGCGTAACAGCCGCAGCAATTGTTTGCCCCGATACCCGAATCCTATCAATGCAGTTTTTATATGTTTCATCAGATTTTTCTTTGCTTCTGCAAATTTAGATAAAATTTCTGAATTATAAGCCAGTATAATAAAAAACTTCAATGATTTCCCTCGAATTGTGCGAAATTAGCCTTGTTTTTCGAGAAATCAAGACTGTGGTTTTCACAACCACCCCACAGATGCACTGTGCGGCTTGTGAGAACAAGATTAAGAACAACCTCCGTTTCGAGAAGGGTATCAAGAGTATTGAGACCAGTGTTCCGGATCAGACGGTTACCGTAAAGTACAATGCCGACAAGACCACTATTCCTTTCTTTTGATTCCTGGTTCAGCAGCCATCATTGGCTGATTCTCTTCAGGCAAAACATACGGCTTGCTGAAGTGGAGTGGAGAAGAATTGGTTGCCGCCTCAATCTCGCCACGCAACCGTTCTTTCAATTTCGTGTTTCTGCTGCTCACTGTCAGATTTCTTACAGCATAGGCGAGGGCTTTGGGCTGACCGATGAGCACGCAGATTTTCTTGGCTCTCGTGATTCCGGTGTAGATGAGGTTGCGCTGAAGCATCACGAAATGAGTCATCAGGATAGGGATGACTACGATGGGATATTCTGAACCCTGACTCTTGTGGATGGTGGTGGCGTAGGCCAATGTCAACTCATCCAGCTCCGCTGCCTCGTATTCAGCTGAATGATCCTCGAAACTCACGGAGATGGTGCGGTCTTCCATATTCACCTTCTCTATGGTTCCGATGTCGCCATTGAATACATTCTTGTCGTAATTATTTCTAATCTGCATTACGCGGTCGCCCAGTTTGTAGGTGGTTCCGCCACGGCTGATTCCCAGATTGGATGTGTTGAGTGCCTGCTGCAGCATTATGTTCAGATTGGCTGCACCTACCACACTTCTCTGCATCGGGGTAAGCACCTGGATGTTACTCTGTGGCTGATTGTAAGCTTTTGGCAGACGATATTTTACAAGATTCACGATTTCCGTAGCCACTTGCTCTGGATCTTCATTCTTGATAAAGTAGAAATCTGTCTGTTTGCCGTTGCTCGTGTCCGGATAATATCCCTGGTTGATGGCGTGGGCACTCATGATGATTCGGCTCGACTGCGCCTGTCGGAAGATGCGGGTGAGTCGGATGACCGGAATTTTCTCTGAGTCGATGATGTCGCGTAGAACGTTTCCGGCTCCCACACTCGGCAGCTGGTCAATGTCGCCCACCAGCACCAGGCGCATGTGCTCCGGAATCGCCTTCATCAGATTATACATCAGAATGATGTCTATCATCGAACACTCATCCACGATCAGCGCATCACCCTCCAGCGGGTTCTCCTCGTTGCGCTTGTATCCGTCCTGCGGATTAAACTCCAGCAGCCGGTGGATGGTTTTGGCTTCCATGCACGTGGCCTCGCTCATTCGCTTGGAAGCTCTGCCCGTAGGAGCCGCCAGCAGAATCCTCATCCCTGCCGTTTTGTAAGCAGAAATGATACCTTGCGTCGTCGTGGTTTTTCCTGTTCCAGGACCACCTGTCAGCACCATCACTTTAGAGCGTACTGCCTGCTCAATGGCGGCGATCTGCACCTCGTCGTATCTGATGCCTGAAGCCTTTTCTATTGCCTGGATATCGGCCTGCATATTGAAGAGGGTAGGTCCCTGACCGTGCATCAACTCCAGCAGTTTCTTAGCCGTTCCACGTTCAGAATGATAGAAGGGAGGCAGATAGATGGCTTCGTTCTCACGGATGAGATTTTCTGATATGATCATTTCCGCTATGGCTTGTCTGATAGGTTCTTCATCGGCTTCGAGCAGTTTCTTTGCGGCTTCTATAAGCTGTTCTTCTACAGCATAAACGTGACCTTCGTTGGAGAGTTCGTTTAGGGTGTAGCTGATTCCGCTCTTGCATCTTCTCAGATCGTTCTTCTCATAACCCATCTTGCTGGCTATGCTGTCGGCAGTCTTGAAACCAATGCCCCAGATGTCATCGGCAAGACGGTAGGGATTCTCCTTCACGTTGTCGATGCTTTCCTTGCCATACTGTCGGTAGATCTTGGCGGCGTAAGCAGTGCTCACGCCATACTGCTGCAGGAAGATCATCACGTTCTTGATGTCCTTCTGCTTCTCCCAGCTGTCTCGGATTTTCTCCACGCGTTTCTTGCCGATTCCGGCAACCTCGTAGAGTCGTTCGATGTCATCTTCTATTACCTCGATGGTTTCCGTTCCGAATCTCTCTACTATCAGATGTGCAAACTTCGGACCGATGCCTTTCACCAGTCCGCTGCCCAGGTATTTCTCGATTCCATATACGGTGGCAGGCATTACCTCTTCCCAGGTTTCGCAGGCAAACTGCTGTCCGTATCGCTTGTCCATCTTCCAGTCGCCATTGCACAGCAGTACCGCTCCCACTGGAACATCCAGCAGGTTTCCCACCAGGGTAACCAGGTCGGAATATCCCTTCACCTTGACTTTCATCACGGAATATCCGTTCTCTTGATTCTGGTAGGTAATCCGTTCTACCACGCAGCGTATCTTGATCATACCTTCTTCAAAATATTATCTTTCGATGATGTGATTGATAACGATTCCTGCTATTGCCATTCCGAATGTAGCGGTGATGTGGCAGAGTGAGCCGTTGATCTGCGGCTTCGTAGATGTCCATTCGTCCTCTACGAGTCGCTGGTCGCTCATGTTCTGCATCGGCTTTTCCTCGCTGAACACGCACTGGAATTTGCGGCGAGGGAAGGTCTTGTTCTTCTTGAATTTCTTGCGCAGGGCTCTTGCCAGCGGATCGCCATCAACCTTCCAGAACTCAGCCTTCCTCACCATGAAAGGGTCGCGGCGGAGGGCTGCTCCCATCGAAGATACGAAGGTGATTTCCTTCGGAAGGGCAGTGGCACGCAGAATCAGGTCGGCCTTGTCTTTCAGCGAGTCTATGGCGTCGATGATGAAGTCGTATTCCTCCATGTGGAATTCTTCTGCTGTTTCTGCCTGATAGATTTTCTGATAAGCCGTGATGTTGGCTTCAGGGTTGATTTCCAGCAGGCGGTCGCGCAGCGCATCTACCTTCACCTCGCCGATGGTGCGGCTTGTTGCCATCAGCTGGCGGTTGCAGTTGGTCACGCATACGCGGTCGCTATCCACGATGGTGATGTTGCGCACGCCGCTGCGCACCAATCCCTCTGCGCACCATGAACCCACGCCTCCGATTCCGAAGATGAGGACTCGTGCTTCCTGAATTTTTTCAAGATTATCTTTTCCCAGGAGCAGTTCTGTGCGTCGCTGCATTCCCCGCTCCATTGTTGTGATTTGATTTCCCATTCAATTATCTTTTTTATTATCTTTCAACTTTGCTTTGCGCAATTCAGGTGCAAAGATACAAATAATAATCCGAAAAGTAATCATCTGGCTGATTTTTTTGTTTAGAAAAATCTTCCTATTCTTCCATAATCTGCATGATGCGCCTGATGCTTCTGTTGCGATGGTTGATGATGAGCGGAACACGTTCTACCACCACCATGGATGTATCGAGACCCAAAGCCTTAGGCTCGTCAATGCCTATCTTGCCGATAAGGGCATAGATGGTCATCAGCAGGTTCTGTTGACGGTTGTCGGAACTCTCCGGGTAATATACGCGGTGGATGATGATGAAGCGGAAATCGCCAGGAATTCCGTTTTTGCGGAGCGAAGGATAGGTGCTTCTCAAATCCACCTTCCTGCTTGCCACCAGGTCTTCTACCACTTGTCGCAGATAGAGGCTCACCCTAGGCTCAATGCGGAAACCTATGCGCATGGTTACACTGTAGAGGGTGTCGGGAACCAGGGTCTCGCAACTGTACTCCAGCGTGTCAGGAGTATCTGCAAATTCCAGATTGATAAGCCAGTAATGGTCAGCACGCTTGGGCTGCTTGTTGATGATGGAATAGAGCAGCTTGTCATCCACCGCACCTTCCTTCTCGGCATGGTTCACATAAACCAGATTGGATGCGTACTTGGGGATGCTCTCGTCGGCCTTGATATCGGAGATAATCTGATAATACTCATCCAGCGGTTTGGTACTGACGTAATGATGGCGGATCTTGATGGCGCGGACCCATACATACATCATCAGGAACAGGATTCCGCCAATAAGCATCGTACACCATCCTCCTGCGAGGAATTTTGACAGGTTGGCGGCTAGGAAAATGCCCTCGATAACGCAATATGCGCCCATAAAGAGCAGGATGAAGATGTGCGCCACACCCTTGGTGCGCAGGTAGAAACCAAGCAGCAGGGTGGTCATCAGCATGGTGATGGTGATGGCGAGACCATAGGCTGCCTCCATGTGCGAGGAGTCGCGGAAGAGCAGGATGATGAGCACCACGCCGATGTACATGGCGAGGTTGATTACCGGGATATAGAGCTGTCCCTTTACATGGGTAGGATGCTTGATTCGCATGCGTGGCCAGAAGTGCAGGTTCATGGCTTCGCTCAATATGGAGAAGGTGCCGCTGATAAGTGCCTGACTGGCAACGATTGCCGCACCCGTGGCCATGATGATGGCAAAAATCAGCATGTTCTGGGGCATGATGGAAAAGAACGGATTCACGGAGGAGGCAGTCTGAATATGGTTCAGCACCCATGCTCCCTGCCCCAGATAGTTGAGGATGAGCATGGCCTTTACGAAAAGCCAGCTGATGGTGATGTTCTTTCTGCCGCAGTGACCCAGGTCGGAGTAAAGAGCCTCAGCACCGGTGGTACAGAGGAACACAGCACCCAGAATCAGAAACCACTCTGGCGATTCTGCCAGCAGCATGGCAGCATAGTAGGGGTTGAAGGCCTTCAGAATCAATGGGTAAGAGGTGATGCTGAAAGCTCCCGTTACGCCCAGCAGCAGGAACCATATCAGCATGAATACTCCGAACGACTTGCCGATGCTCTCTGTGCCAAAGCGTTGCACAAAGAAGATGATGGTGATGATGCCCAGTGTGATGGGGATGACTGGCAGGTGGGGACTGATGCTTTCGAGTCCTTCGATGGCTGTGGTAACCGTGATGGCAGGGGTGATGATTCCATCTGCCAGCAAGGTGCTGGCGCCGATGATGGCCAATAGGTAAATCCACTTTCTCTTCATCTTGCGCAACAGGGCGTAGAGGGCGAGAATGCCTCCTTCGCCATTGTTGTCGGCACGCAGTGCCACACATACGTATTTGATGGTGGTCTGCAGGGTGAGTGTCCAGATGATGCACGACAATGCACCCAGGATGGTGCTCTCGTTGATGGCTTCACCCGTGTGCAGGATGGCTTTCATCACGTAGAGTGGGGATGTACCTATATCTCCAAACACAATGCCCAGAGTGATGAGCAATCCCAGGAAGCCTACTCGATGATGGCAGGCTACTGAACTTTCCGAATTTTCTCTCATATAACTTCTCTTATTAAATTAAAATATTATCCTTTTTTACATTAAGGAATTATCCTTTGTATTATCCTTTTTACATTAAGGAATTATCCTTATGTGAACATAAAATATCCCTTTTTTGATTATAAATTTGGGTGCAAAGGTATGAACATAAGTGGTAAAAGATGATTTGTTTAACAAGATTTATCCGTTTTAACTTTCGTTTTAATCGACTGTAAGTGACTGTTTGGAAGATGTAAAAAAAGGTGATATTCTTTCTCTGAGTCAAAAAAAAAGCCCCATCTACTATCCGAATCTTCATTCATGCTGAAATCGGAAAGTAGGTGGGGTTCATCAGATGAAGGTCACCACATTTGATGCTTCGTTATATTTACATATTTACGCAGTTTTGCGATACTCGCTTGGTGTCTTGCCCGTCTGTGCCTTGAAAAAGCGGACGAAGTGCTGGGAATACTCAAAGCCGAGGCGCTGGCTGACTTGCGTAATGCTTAAGGTTTCATCTACAAGCAGTTGGCGGGCTGCAGAAAGCAGTCGGTCGTTGATCATACTCTTAGCGGTTTTGCCTGTCTCTGTCTTGACTAATTCGCCGAAATATTTAGGCGAATAGCAGCATTTGTCGGCAAAGTAGGCTACGGTAGGCAATCCTTCACGCATCGCTTTTTGGACAATGTATTCATCGAGTAGAGAGATGAACTTTTTTACCACCGAATGATTGATTTCCTCGCGAGTGATAAACTGGCGGTCGTAGAAACGCAGACAATAGTTCAGCAGCAACTCGATGTTAGAAACGATGAGCTCACGCGAATGCCTATCTATAGGATGCTCTAGTTCCTGACTAATCATTGAGAGCACGTCGCGGAAGATGTTTACCTCGGCAGCGGATAGATGTAGTGCCTCGTTGCTTGTATAGTCGAAGAACTCATAGCGGGAGATGTTCTTGCCAAGCTGGGTGCGGTTGAGCAGCTCGGGATGGAAAGCCAATACCGTATATTTGGCAAGCGGAACTCCTGGAATGGGTTCTACTTTAATCGATTGTCCTGGAGCAAACGAGGTTACAGTCATCTCGTCAAAATCATATTCTGTTCTGCCGTATGACAATTTGCACCCCTTGTTTTCCTTCAGGAAGAGGGCATAAAGTCCGTAGTGATGCACAGCCTCCTGAATAGGAGAGGTGTTCTCTACACGCGCAATGCTTACCAGAGGATGAAGTGTTTTCACCCCTATGTAGTCATTGAACTCCTGTATGGTATTAAAGAAAAATTCCTTCATAATCACCTGCAAAACTTGAATTAATGTTATTTAATCTTGTTATACTCCTCATCGCTCACAGCCTCCTGCCACTCGTTGGAGGTGTTCTCGCCAGGTATTTCAAAGGCGAGGTGGGCAAACCAGCTGTCTTTTGCAGCACCGTGCCAATGCTTCACGTTGGCAGGAATATGGATGACTGTGCCTGGGAGAATCTCCTGTGCAGGCTTGCCTTCTTCCTGATACCAGCCGCGTCCGGCTACACCTACCAGCATTTGCCCGCCGCCCTTTGTGGCGTGGTGCGTGTGCCAGTTGTTACGGCAACCAGGCTCAAAGGTAACATTGAAGAAAGGTATCTGACTATCAGATATTTTCGCAAGATAACTGTTGCCCTTGAAGTATTTGGCGTAAGCGGTGTTGGGTTCGCCAATAGGGAAAATCATCTCGCGCTGGAAAGCAGCCTTGGCGTCTTCACCTTTCACATCTTCATTCCATACCTCCTTTGCCAGATTGAATGCAGCCCAGGCTTTAGGCCAACCGGCGTAGAAGGCGATGTGGGTGATGATTTCTGCCGCTTCCGTGCGGGTAATTCCGTTGTTCTTTGCCGACTGCAAGTGATATTTCAGCGAATTGTCGGTGATTCCTTGGCTGATAAGCGAAGTGATTGTTACCAAACTGCGGTCGCGCAATGAAAGCAAGTCATTGCGGCTCCATACTTCTCCGAAGAGGATGTCGTCGTTGAGGTGGGCGAACTCTGGGGCAAACTCACCCAGTTGGGTGCGCCCTGCTGTCTGTACTATTTTCTGTTGTGCCATTATATTGAGTGAAATAGTTGTTAATATAATAAATGTTGCAAATTTTTTCATAAGAATCAATAGTTGAGCCTCTATCCCTTGACTGATTTACCTAACTCGTATGCTTCCTGCAATTTCCTGTTGCCCTCAATGGTACGTGGAGCGACAACACCACCGCAGAACAGAGTGCCGGCAAGGTGGCTTTCAGGATAAATCTTTTCCACTTCATGACCTGCAGCCTCAGCACCTTCGATAAACTGATCAGCGAGCATGTCGCTGTTTGAACCAGTACGCAGACTGGTAGAAATTACGATTATTTTCTTCATTCTATCTTAATATTTATCTTATATTTTAAATCTGGTGCAAAGGTATGCAGATTTCCTTAATGTTCTTATACCTGTTTTTCGGAAGATATTACCTTTATCGGAGTTTATTCCATTCTGCCATATTTCATCTCCACGCCTTCCTTATCATACTGCTTGCGTTTGCCGGTTGGCGGCTCAGTAAGCGTAATGCGAACTACAGTCGTGCGTGATAGGGAACGGGCGATGCTCGGGTCGAAAGCATCCATGTGCTGAGGAAGGAAACGCTCACTGATCAGTCGGAGACCATGAATCTTCTCTGCATCCTCGGTCACGATTTCTGCCTTGCCGAATGCGATGGCTGATTTGTATTGCAGGGTGAAACTGCCGTCCTTCGGACCAACCGTAGGCGTACAACGGGTTACAGCTGAAAGGCAAACCTCGGGATGAGCCTTGATTGCCTCCAGTTTCTTGCCTTCCAAGGCACCATGAAAATACCAGTTCACATCATCATCTGATGCGAGTGACAGGGGTAAGCCATAAGGCTTGCCTTCTTCGTCAATGAAACTTACAGTCATGTACGTAGCCTTGTGCATTACTTCCAATGCCCATTGGCTATCCATTGCTCTTGATTCCTTTCTCATATTTATTCTAATTAATTTGATTATTTTTATCCTAATTAAGCAGCGACCAACCCCAACCATACCATCCATGCCCCGCAAAACAACTACTCTTCGTCTATACGCTCAATTTTGAATATAACGGGGCGCGTTCCGTCAGAACAACAGCATATCATTTCGTTTTCACGCTTCATCCACCCCTTCATGATTGAACCACCTTGCAGTCCGGTGTATATATATCGTGAAATAGCATCCCATGCCTCAGAGCAATGTGGCATTTTCGGACCTCCAGCTACTGTGTTCGGGTCAGCGGATGTTTTGACGAGCGTATTCAATCCTCCATGCCAGAAATGGTCGTTCTCTTCGTCACGCTCAAAGATAAACTCATCGCCAACATTGTAGCATGGACACATTCCTGCTTTAGGGTCGGCGCAATACTTCTCCTGTAGTTCCGGATAGATTTTCTTGTCTATTACGGTTACTTTTACTTTATGCTTCATATTCTTTTTTATTTATATCCTTTGTACTTAAACACTTTAACCATATCCTTGTCGCCACCCACAAGCTGGCTGCATCTGTTCAGCATTCCGGTGTCTGAGAAACCGCATTTCTCCATAACTCTTCCCGAAGCTGGATTTCCGGTGAAATGATCTGCCCAGATGTTTTCGAAATGCTTTTCGTTGATGCAGTAGTCGAGCATCAGCTTCAAGGCTTCGGTGCAGATTCCCTTGTTCCAATAAGGTTTTCCTACCCAGTAGCCCACCTCGCAGTCGTTTTCTCCGATAGGGATGTTGCTGGTTTCATGGGTGTAGTAGCCGATGCAGCCGATAGCTTCGCCAGTCTCTTTCAACACAATCGCCCATGTCGTTTCATTATGGAAGAATGTCCGGATTATCTCCCGACTTTCCTCAACAGACTTATGTGTTGGCCATCCTGCACGAGGTCCCACATCTGGGTCTGAGGCGTACTTGAAGAGCGCCTCTGCATCCGATTCCTGCCAATGGCGGAGTAAAATTCTTTCTGTTTCCATCAGTTTATTTCTATGAAAATTTTCGTTCTTTATGATGTTATTGATTCATGTGTAAATACGCCATCAGCGCAATATATCTGCAAAAATATAAAGAATATTCAGAAAAGTGATTTTATGGATGGATTTTGTTTGCAGGGCGAACTTGATTTAACCTTATTTTATATGATAGAGGGATATTTTGATAATCTGAAATCCTTAATGACCGGAAATGACCGTGACCGGAAATGACCGGAATCTTTGGGGTTTGTAAATGAAAATGACCCTTAATGACTTTGACCCTCCATGACCGGCATTCTCGATAGAACGAAAAAGACTGCTCTCCTCGTATTGAGGTGAGCGGTCGATTTATTTATGGCTGAGTCGGCTTATGTGTTTAATGTTTACTTTGTGGGGTGCGAGTCCGTTAGGCGTAATAAGTAACGCGAGTCCGCTAGGCGTAATAAGTAACGCAAGTCCGTTAGGCGTTCCTGCGAATTTGCAATCCGCAGACAAAAAAGGCTCGACCTCTTTATCGGGGATTTGTAATCCCCAGCCGTAGGCTTTTCATATCTCCAAGCTCGTGATGCTGCATTCTCGCTTGAGGCGGATTGCAAATCCGCAAGGAAATAGTGTTATTGAGTTTCCCTCAGTTCTTCTATGAGATTTTCAAGAATATAATCATCGCTCATAAGCTGTAAACCATATTTAGGGTCAGACAGTTGCTGGTATACTTTAGTATTGTAAAACAAGTTGAGTGCCCTTTCTGCATCAATATGCAGAGCTTCTGCAAGCATCATTATTATTCGGCTTTGTTTGCGCCATAATACAGAATCTCTCATAGTCAATCCTCCTTTTCTATTTGTTCTGACGAAACAAACGACAGATAGTTGTCAACAATCTCTTGGTTCAATATGCAGAGTTGATGATTTACAGCCTTGTATTTCAATTGTCCTAGGGCTTGCTCGGCTGTAATGACATTGTTCTCGTAGTCTTCTACTGTATCAATGACATTATCGTTGGCAACGCCACCTTCCACGATGTCATACATGTTTTGCTTTGTACCTCCTTTACGGCAATCAACTACATATTCCAGCCATTCAAGATTGTAACTGTCGAAGATTTTAATGCGATAATCTTTACTCTTTACCGCATCGTAATCAAATGAATATATAGATAATGTCGGTAGGGCGTTGCGTCCTTTTCTTTCAGCAATAGTCTTTGCCCATGACGAAGCCTGTTGGCGCAATTTGGTAAGGTAGAAGCCTTGCCCAAAGTCCACCTTCTTTCTTCCTAATTTAACAAGTGGTGTTCCAACTTGTATATAAGAGCCATGATATAGTGTAATCATACTTCTTTCTCCCAGTTCAATAAAGTTTCACTAATGTCGTCTGCCACCCAGTCAAGGCTTTGTGTATGAAGGTCTTCATACCTTTTTATCAGCCTACGGTGAATCAGCCCCTGCTTCAGCAGGCGGTCGTGCATCTCCTTTCCGGAAATACCCAATTTACGTGCTCCACTCTCTATTGCCATAACGGCGAAGTGAATATGTCTGTATGTATCGTTGTCTGTATATGCCATAATTCTATATTCCGTTTATGATAGTTTCTTTATGCTCAACCTCCATGTTGGCACATTATATCTGCAAAAATACAAAAAATATTCAGAAATGTGATTTTATGAATGAATTTTGTTTGCAGAGCTAACATGATTTAACCTTATTCTTAATCTAGAGGAGCATTGAGGGACAACTTGGGGAATATCTTGAATAACCGGAAATCCTTAATGACCTTAATGACCGTGACCTTAATGACCGGAAAACGCCCCTAAACATTTATTTGTTTTTCTGATGAAACTCCTTCCTTGTCTTAGCCATTGCTTCCGTAGCCCTATCGTGGGTCTCTATCAGCAATGGGCTCTTATGATATTGCACAATCTTGACTCCGACTGAATTGTGCCTTTTCTTTTCCTCGATGCATTGAATGATCAAGTCTGGATTGGCAGATTTAGCCGTTGGAGTCTTGTCAAAGTTCTGAATATAGGCAGCGTTGGTCAGGAAGAGAATGTCGGAACCTTCCGGTATTTCCTGCATTACCTTCACCATGAGGGTTAGCATCATGCGGAACTCCGTGGTGTGGAGATCGCTGATTACATCACGGCTGATGAAGTTGCCGTTATGCTCAATTACAACGGCAGCACCACCAGCTCGCTCTTTATGGCCATAATCACATGAACCACCTATCCAAACGTAATATGTAGAAGTATCTTTTGTCATAATTATTTTATCTTTAATGTCCGCAGATATTCCTTCTGCTCGGGCGTGATTCTGTAGCTCTCTTTTGAACCCAAAATTATTTCAAATCATAAAGTTCCATAATATCCAACATCTTGAATAATGTACCATCAATAGAAGAATGCCAGCTTTGATGAAAGTGCCCGTAACACCAATGAGTGACATGCTGCTGATGTTCTTTCAGAGTTTCATACAGACTATTCATAACTTCACGTTCCTGCAGTATGTCTGATATCAGAGTTTTGTCGTTGCAAGTCCATTTGCTTATCCCTTCCTTGCTTAATAATTCGCAGAAGGATGGAGACGTATGTGTTATTACAATGTCAACCTTCTGCTCAGACAAAATCGACATTAGTGCTTCTTTATTATAAGTCGGCGATTCGCTCTGCCAATAGTATGATGGAGAAAAATCGTCAACGACTTCCGTGTTACCAAAACGTAGCCGCTTTTGTTGCTCCTTACTCCATGCTTCAAGCCTATACGTACGATCAATTGATATGGCTCCTCCTACACAGAGAATCGAATGGTTGCAAGCGTTGATTACAGAATAGTCTGGAATGGCAATGAAACGTTTGTGCTTAAAGCTTTTTCCATCAAAATACGCTGGGTTGTCATGATTGCCTCTAATGAATACAATCCAATTATTGGCATTATTCATACGTTTGGCATTTCTTTTCACCATATTATCGTAATAGCCTCTCTTGTCAAAACCAAATCCACAATCGCCTGCTACAATAACTAACGTGTTTTGCATTTGATATTGCACACAAATTTTGTTCACGAGGAGATTAAAGTCACCGTGAATATCTCCAGAAACAACTATGTCCTTACATTCTGGAAACTGATATATATTGTATTTTCTGCTATTCATCTTTCATGTTCTCCCATAACGGAAGAAGTCTTTGCTGTAAGAACGCTATCACTTCAGTAAAAGGTAAGATGTCAGTGGACGTTATTTTACGTATGAAAGCAGTCCATCTGACCTGCATTTGCTGATTGCTGCCAAACTCTTTTCTGAAAAACATCGTGTTCCCATTATAAGGTGTGTGGCGATTTTCAAATGTATGTTTGATAGCTTCCTGTAATATTATAGGATTATACTTTTCATTCTGCAAGATTTTATAGAGATCATAATAATCCTTCATTCGACTACTTTGGTCTGCAAGATCCACAATTGCGTGCATCTTTTCAGCAATAACTGTTTCAAGCGAGTAGGCCAGTATATTGGCACTCGGCAGATGTTCTAGCAATACTGGATAATCAAGATCTATTGGGGAAGGTGTTACCACGTCACCAAAACCTATATCCATTGTTAAAACCTGGGCAATAGTGTCCATCTTGACTGGAATGCTGAGCCTAATCCCATGATAGTCTTTGAACTCTGTTATATTTTGTGCAGTAATGTTCTCCGTGTCAAATATTACGCCATCTTCCTCGTATGGCACAGAACATATTTCTCTGAACGCTGCAATTATAGAAGAGCCTTCGTTGCTGATATTATTGCCAAGGAAATCTATATCCAATGTTGGACGAGCCGCAAATTTTTCGTATGCATACATGAGTGCACCTCCCTTCAGATAAAAATTTCCTCTATAATGAGTCTGCGATATTCTGTAGAGAAGTCTCTCTTGAAAATACCGAGTTAGAATAGTCTGATTAAAGACGTTTTCCTTTCTTGCAACGTTCAGCAATTTTGTACGTA
>JAJWLX010000048.1 GCA_021636625.1 Prevotella sp.
TTAATGTCCAAGCCTTTACGTAACTTAATTACATTTGCCATAACTACATTAAAAATATTATATTTAAAACTGATTTTCTGGTTTTATTTTGTGAAAACATTCAAATTATGCTGCAAAAATAGCAAAAAAAAGTAAGACGAGGAAGAAAAATCACTAAATTATTTGATAATGTAACAAAAAAGCAGTAAATTTGTGCCTAAATTTCAATACAGATTCAGATTGCAAGCGTGTTTTGACAAACACAGATTGCAAATTAACGGCAAATGCCCATTGCAAATTAACATTAAATATTCATAAGACTCTGAAACGATTTAAACATATCATCAGCTGTATCATCTGGACTATCTTCGCCCTTTATGTGATACTCATCGTACTGTTGCACCTGCCACCAGTACAGACCTTCCTCGGCTCTACCGTAGCCACTGCCCTCGCCCAGAAATTCGGAACAGAAGTGAGCGTGGGAAGGATCAACCTGGGTTTCTTCAACCGAATCATCATCGACGATGTGAGAATGCTCGACCAGAAAGGCGACAGCATGATCTATGCTTCACGACTCTCGGCAAAGGTGGACCTGCTGCCGCTGAAAGACGGAAAGATCTCGGTTTCATCGGCACAGCTCTTCGGTCTGAGAGCCAACATCTACAGGCAGAATGCCAAGAGCGACATGAACATCCAGTTCATGCTCGATTCGCTCGCCTCGAAGGATACCACCCAGCACAAGCCACTCGACCTGCGCATCGGAAGCGTCATCATCCGCCACGGATCCATCGCCTACAACCAGCGCGACATCGCATCGGCTGCGGGGGTATTCTCGCCTCAGCACATCGGCATCAGCAATCTCTCGGCACACATCGCACTGCATCATCTCACAGACAACGATATTCATCTATCCATCAAGAAGATAGCCTTCACCGATAAATCAGGACTTCAAGTAAAGAATCTGCGATTCAAGGTGAATGCAGACAAGCATCAGGCGCGCCTGAGCGACTTCCAACTGGAACTCCCGAAGAGCCAGCTGCTGCTGGAAGACCTCATCGCCACCTACCGCACAGACGAGAAGGGAAAGCTCATCAGCGAAACGCTGCAGTTTGAGGGCGGCATCAAGCCATCGCTCATCACCCTGTCAGACGTGGCTTGCTTCGCTCCTATCCTCAGGAAATGGAACGATGCCCTCTACATCGACACCCACTTCTCGGGCACCAGTACATCGGCACGCATCCACCAGCTCCACTTCAAGACCCAGAGCGGAAGCATCCTGCTCAAGGCGAACGCCAAGGCAAGCGACTGGAACCAAAAGCTGCACTGGCTCGCCAACATAGAGACCCTGCAGGTTTCTAACGAGGGCATGGAACAGATAGCCGCCAACCTGGGCAGCAAAGTGAAGATTCCGAAAGAGGTGCTCCGTCTGGGCAACATATATTATAAAGGTGTAATCAGCGGAAAAGGCAAGAGCCAGATAGGAACCAAGGGCGTACTGCGCACCGATGCAGGAAACGTGGAGATAGACGCCCACCAGAACGGCAAGCAGCTCTACGCCAAGGTGGATACCAAGGGCATCAACCTGGGCAAGATACTCGACAACGCCAAGCTGGGCAGCATCGCCGCACACATCACCGCACAGGGTACCAAGGAACATCTTGTGGCAAAGGGCGAAATTCCACTGTTCGACTTCAACAACTACCGATTCAGCAACATCAGGCTGGACGGCAGCTACAACAAGGGACTCATCGACGGACTCGCATCCATCGCCGACCCAAACATCAACCTGCAGGTAGCGGGCAAGTACTCCATCCCGAAGAAGCAGTATGAAGCCCAGCTCAACCTGGCGCATCTGCAACCTACCGTACTGGGCGTGAAGATGGCAGACAACACCTACACCCTGAACGACATCAGGGTGAGCGCCAAGAACGAAGGAGCAGACAGCTATCTGGATCTGGAAGCACCATTCGCCAACATCCACGTAAAGGGACAGTACGACTACGGCACCCTGGTTCAGACCATGACCAACATGCTGGCAAGCAAGCTGCCTACCCTGCCGGGCATCGGAAAGACCAGCGACAAGACAAGGAACAACTTCAGCATACAGGCAGAAATAGCCTCTACCGAAATACTGCAGAGAATGCTGGGCGTGCCGCTCGACATACAGCAGCCGGTGGTGATAGACGGAAACATCTCCGACCTAGACCGCTCGGTAAACCTCACGGCACAGTTGCCTGCCTTCAGCTACAACGGCAGCGACTACAGCGGCGGAGCCCTTCAGATGAACACCGAGGGCGATACGCTGAAGGTGGATGCGCGCATCAAGACGGGAGCGGCGGGCAGCACAAGCCCTACCCTGCACGTAAAGGCAGCGGCAGCCGACAACACCCTGATGGCATCGCTGGGTTACAACAACCACTCCAAGAGCCTGCCCATCCACGGGGCGCTGAATGCCGAGGCGCAGTTCTACAAGAATACGGACAACGTATCTACCGCCCACGTAGATATCAAGCCATCGGTAATCCATATCGGAGAAAAGCCTTGGAAGGTGCACCCGGCTGACATCACCTACAGCAAGAACCACCTGGAGATAGAAAACTTCGAGGTGAGCCACGGCGACCAGCATGTGGCGGTGAACGGACTCGCCACCCCGAACAAGGAAGACTCCATCGTGGCGCAGCTGAAGGATGTGGATGTAGAGTATATCCTGAACCTCGTAAACTTCCACTCGGTGGATTTTTCAGGCAAGGCTTCAGGCAAGGCGATTGTGAAGAGCATCTTCAATGACCCTGACGCCTACGCCAAGCTCGACATCAAGGACTTCGAGTTCGAACACGGTCCGATGGGAATACTTCATGCCAACGTAAGCTTCAACAAGGAACTGAGTCAGATAGACATCAACGCCGTGGCAGACGAGGGCGAGGAGCACCAGACGCTCATAGACGGATATGTATCGCCGAAGCGAAACTACATAGACCTGGGCATCGAGGCGCAGGGCACGAATATGAAATTCATGGAGAGCTTCTGCGGCAGTTTCATGGACAACATCCAGGCAAGGGCGAAAGGAAAGGTGAATCTGGTGGGCGACCTGAGCGACATCAACCTGGTGGGCGACCTCTACGCCACCGGCAAGATGCACATGAAGCAGCTGGGCACCGAGTACAGTTTCAAGAACCTGCATGCCCACGCCATTCCGGATGACATCCTGCTGAACAATGATACCATCTTCGACCGCAACCACAACATGGCGCTCGTAAGCGGCGGTATCCATCACAAGCACCTCACCCGACTGAGCTACGACCTCACCCTGAAGGCGCACAATTTCCTGGGCTACGACACCCATGAGTTTGGCGACAACACCTTCTACGGTACCGTCTATGCCACCGGCGAGGTGGGCATCCACGGCAAGAGCGGCGAAACCATCATCGACATCGATGCAGAACCGGGACCTGGCAGCATCTTCGTATATAACGTGGCGAGCCCTGATGCCATCAGCGACAAGAGTTTCATCCACTGGCACGACATCGCTCCGGAGCTGACCGACAGTCTGAAGCAGCAGCAGAAAGATGCAGACGACGACATCGACTTCTCATCAGACATGCGCATCAACTTCCTGGTGAATGCCACTCCTAACCTGACGCTGAAGCTGATGATGGACCCTCAGAGCGGCGACTACATCACGCTGAACGGTAATGGCGTACTAAGAGCCAACTGGTTTAACAAGGGCTCCTTCGACATGTTCGGCAACTATGTGGTGGACCACGGAGTGTATAAGCTCACGATACAGAATGTAATCAAGAAAGACTTCGAGTTCATGCCGGGCGGAACCATCGCCTTCGGTGGCAATCCATACAATGCCCCACTGAATCTGCAGGCGAAATATACGGTGAACGGTGTTCCGCTGAGCGACCTGAGCATCGGCCGTTCGTTCAGCAGCAACAACATCCGTGTAGATTGTCTGATGAACATCACGGGCACTCCTCAATCGCCGAGCGTAGATTTCTCAATGGACCTGCCTACGGTGAACACGGATGCCAAGCAGATGATTTACTCAGTCATCAATTCGCAGGAAGAGATGAACCAGCAGGTGCTCTATCTGCTCGCCATCGGACGATTCTATGCGCAGACCAAGAACAACCAGAGCAGCGAGGATGCCGATCAGCAGAGTCAGACCTCACTGGCGATGCAGAGTTTCCTGAGCGGTACGATTTCGCAGCAGCTCAACACCGTATTATCGAATGTGGTAAAGAGCAACAACTGGAATTTCGGTGCCAACATCTCTACGGGCGATGAAGGCTTCAACAATGCAGAGTACGAAGGAATCCTGAGCGGAAGGCTGCTCAACAATCGCCTGCTGTTCAATGGTCAGTTTGGCTATCGCGACAATGCGAATGCCACGCAGAGTTTCATCGGCGACTTCGATCTCCGTTATCTCATCTTCCCGAACGGCAACCTCGCCGTGCGCATGTATAATCAGACCAACGACCGCTATTTCACCCGAAACAGCCTCAACACGCAAGGTCTCGGTCTGATCATGAAGAAGGATTTCAATGGCTGGCGCGACCTCTTCGGAATCAAGAAGAAGAAAGAGGTGAAGAAGAAAAGCGGGAGCAAGAAAGCCACCCGAAAAGAAAACAAATAATCATAAAAAATAAATCCGCAGGAGCTAAGTTATGCTCTCTGCGGATTTTTTTGTATGGAGAAAAGTTTCGCGGAAGATGAGGGATTCAAACCCCCGATACCCGGAAGAGGGTATACCGGATTTCGAGTCCAGCGCATTCGGTCACTCTGCCAATCTTCCTTTGTCTGAAATGCGAATGCAAAAGTACTACTTTTCAAGCATCCGACAAAAAATCAGACGAAAATTTTAACTAAATTAATGTTTAGGCTGGCAGATTTTACCAACCTAAACATTTCGTTATTTTACAACTGCTGCAAATATCTGTCTGCCTCGATAGCAGCCTTGGCACCAGAGCCGGCTGCAACAATGCCCTGACGATAAACCGGATCGGCAACATCGCCGGCAGCAAAGATGCCAGGAAGATTGGTGCTTGCAGTACCAGGAACCACCTTGATGAATCCCTGCTCATCCAAATCGATGAAATCCTTGAAGAGATCAGTGTTAGGTTTATGGCCGATAGCCAGGAAGAAACCATCGATGGCAATATCAAACTTCTCCTCGTTGACCTCACCCATGTGTCGAACCAGATGAGCGCCCTCTACTCCATTCTCTCCAAACAAGCCGAGCGTATTGGTCTCGAAAAGAATCTCGATGTTCTCCTTCTCCTTCACACGCTTCTGCATGATTTCAGAAGCACGGAGATAAGGCTTGCGCACAATCATATACACCTTCTTGGCAAGACCAGAGAGATACATCGCCTCCTCGCAGGCAGTATCACCACCACCCACTACGGCAACCGTACGCTTGCGATAGAAGAAACCATCGCAGGTAGCACAGGCTGAAACGCCCTGTCCACGATATTTCTCCTCATCAGCCAGACCGAGGTACTTGGCAGAAGCACCTGTAGCGATAATCACGGTATCAGCCTCAATCTCGTTGCCACGCTCATCGGTAAGATGATAAGGGCGGGAAGAGAAATCCACCTTGGAAATGCTTCCGTCGCGCAGATCCGCACCGAAGCGGGCAGCCTGCTCCTTCATATCCATCATCATCTGGGTGCCATCCACGCCATTAGGATAACCTGGGAAGTTCTCTACTTCCGTGGTGATGGTAAGCTGGCCGCCTGGCTGCATACCAGAATACAATACAGGATTGAGACCAGCTCTACCTGCATAAATGGCAGCTGTATATCCCGCAGGACCGCTACCTATAATCAAAGTCTTTACTTTTTCCATTATATTATTATTGTTGTTTTATTATGATTTTGTGATGATCTTACAATGATTATCTTGTGAGAATTATCTTATGTGATTTATCGGATACCCACAATCTTATGCATCTGGAGTGAAAGCTGCCATTCCGGATGCCGCTTCACATAGTCGATGCAGCCGGAGAGGATAAAGCGGTTGCGGGCATCATTGCCCACATCGCAAGGCTGCAAATACTGATAGGTGGCTTCCAATCCATAATTGCTTACTTCGTGGGCGCCGTCAAAGACCAGTTTCAACTCATCCACCTTCTTCAAGGCAAGTTCGCCGCCCTCCGTGAAGTCCAACTTGGGCGAACAGGTAATCCAGTCGATGCCCTCAGGAACCACGTGGGTGCCGTTGGTTTCCATCGAAAGATAATATCCCTGCTGATGCAGGAGATGGATGAGTTCTGCATCCACCTGCAGGGTTGGTTCGCCACCGGTAAGAACGATGAAGCGGCAATCGCCGCCCTTCTCCTGGCACGCAGCCAGGATGTCCTCGGCGCTCATCTCCTTATATCCCTTGAAATCGGTATCACAGAAAGGACATTTCAGATTGCAGCCGCTCATACGAACAAACACGGCTGGCCTGCCCGACCATCTTCCTTCTCCCTGAAGGGAATAGAATATCTCGTTTACTTTATACATTTTTCCTAATATTAATTACCAGCTCCGATTTTAAGGAACCAGATGCTCGATTCCTCTGATTTTCTCTTCGTCAACCACCACGGCAGTATTGCCGAAGCTCTCCTGCACCGTTGCCTTATAGCACTCTGGGAAGAGATTCACGAGCCATCTTCCTATATTCTCGGCGGTAGGATTGAAATCAAACACCTCGTTGAGATTGGCGTGATCCATCTTGCCATGCACCGCTTTCTTGACATGGGTGAAATCTATCACCATGCCATCCTGGTTCAACTCTCTGCCCACAAAAAAGAGTTCTATCTGCCAGTTGTGACCATGCAGACTGCTGCACTTACTCTCGTAACTGAGGGTAAGCGAATGGGCTGCTGATATTTCTAATTTCTTTGAAATGAAGTAAATCATCTGTTATTTTTTGTCTTATTTCTTGTCGTTTAACTTTGCAAAGATACATTAATTCATTTAGAATACAAAATAAAACCGAAAGTTTTTTTCTTTCTTAAAGAATTTATTGCTATCTTTGCACCCATAAAAGGAATGAGGGCGCTTGACGCATCCCATGACGCATCTGATAATAACAAAAAATAAGATAATGAATACAATTAAGAAAATTGTACTTACAGGTGGTCCTTGCGCAGGTAAAACCACTGCGCTGGTAAAAATAATCGACCACTTCTCTGGCCTTGGATACAAGGTGTTTACGATTCCTGAGGTTCCTACCATGTTCACCCAGGCAGGTATGAACTATCTCACCAAAAACGAGAAGTTCTTCTTCGAGGGAGAAAAAGCTACCTTCCTTACTCAGATCGGACTGGAAGAAAGCTTCACCAAAATGGCGGAAACCATCGACAAGCCGGTCATCATCGTCTGCGACCGTGGCACGATGGATATCTCCACCTATCTGACAGAAGACTTCTGGAACCGCATCATCTCCGAGCAGGGATACACCAACACCCAGTTGCGTGAACGCTACGATGCCGTACTGCATCTGGTTTCTGCCGCAGATGGCGCTGAACAATTCTACACCACAGCCAACAATGCCCAGCGAGTGGAAAAGGCTGACGAAAAGGGATTGCAGATAGCCAGGGAACTGGACAAGAGAATCGTTTCCGCCTGGAAGGGTCATCCACATCTGAGAGTAATCAACAACCACGAGGACTTCAACAACAAGCTGAACCGTGTGCTCAAGGAAATCAGCAATGTGCTGGGAATTCCACAACCTATCGAGGAGGAAAGAAAGTATATCGTGAAACTGACCGGCGAAGTTCCTAATGCCATCGACAGCGATATCGTTCAGACCTATCTTTCGGGAGAACCAGGCAGCGAGATCCGTCTCCGTCGCCGCGGATTCGAAGGTGGCAAGTACGTATATGTTCACACCACCAAGAAGCGCGTAGCCGACAACGAACAGATTGAGACCGAGCGACAGATCAGCGCCAATCTCTACGAGAATATGCTGCAGCAGGCAGACCCTTACCGTGCCACCATCCGCAAGCACCGCAAGAGCTTTATCTGGAAAGGTCAGTACTTCGAGCTGGATTCATTCTCAGAGCCAGTAAAAGACCTGATGATCCTGGAAACCAAAGGCATCGCAAAACGCGAGAGCGTGAAGTTCCCTCCTTTCATCCAGGTGCTCGAAGACATCACCGGCAATACACATTATTACAATTACAACATCGCTCTGAAGCGATAATAAAAAAGAAGCTTATGAAATTTATCGGTATTATTCCAGCAAGATACGCTTCAACGCGTTTCCCTGGCAAGCCTCTTGCCATGCTTGGTGGCAAGCCTGTTATTCAGCATGTATATGAAAAGGTGGCTGCTGTTTTAGAAGAAGCATACGTGGCTACTGACGATGAGCGCATTTTCAATGCTGTGGAAGCTTTTGGCGGTAAGGCGGTAATGACCCGTACTGACCACAAGAGCGGAACCGACCGCATAGAAGAAGCCATCGAGAAGATAGGCGGCGACTGGGATGTCATCGTCAACGTACAGGGCGATGAACCTTTCGTGGCAAAAAGCCAGCTGGAAACCATCTGCCATTGCTTCGATGACCCAACCACCCAGATTGCTACCTTGGGCAAGGCTTTCACATCTATGGAGGCGGTAGAGAATCCAAACAGTCCGAAAATCGCAGTCAGCAACCAGAGCTTCGCTCTCTACTTCTCCCGCAGCGTCATCCCATACGTACGTGGCAAGGAGCGCGAGGATTGGCTCCAGCATTTCCCTTACCTCAAGCACCTGGGCATCTACGCCTATCGCAAGGAAGTGCTCAGAGAGGTAACCCAGCTACCACAAAGTTCTCTCGAAATTGCAGAAAGCCTGGAACAGCTGCGCTGGTTGCAGAACGGATACAAGATCAAGGTGGGAACCACAGACGTTGAGACCGTGGGAATCGATACCCCGGAAGATCTCCAGCGCGCTGAGGAGTTTCTGAAAGAAGGACATTAAAAGGGAACTTCAAGGTTAGATTTTCAAGGCAGGTGGAATAAATTATAGCAAAGAAAGATTCAGAAGATGAAGATTCAGGAATATAGAATATGAACAAGATAGAAACGATAGTCAGAAACTATATCGTGCGCCACGGAATGTGGAAGCACGACGGTTCTTATATTGTTGCCCTCTCGGGAGGAGCAGACAGTGTGGCTCTGCTCCTGATTCTCAAGAACCTGGGGATGCCCATCCATGCAGCCCACTGCAACTTCCACCTGCGTGGCGAAGAAAGCGAGCGCGACGAACAGTTCTGCGTAGATCTCTGCGAGCATGAAGGCATCTGCCTGCATCGCATCCACTTCGATACCCTCACCTATGCCGAAAAGCACAAGGTGAGTATCGAGATGGCTGCCAGGGATCTGCGCTACCGCTATTTTGCTCAACTCGCCCGAGACATCGAAGCCGACGGCATCTGCGTGGCACATCACAGAGATGACAACGTGGAAACACTCCTGCTCAATCTGCTGAGAGGTTCGGGGGTGGATGGACTCGCTGCCATTGCTCCCAAAAACGGAAACATCCTGCGCCCCCTACTCTGCATCAGCCGTCAGGACATCCTGGACTATCTCGCCGAAAAGGGACAAGACTACGTCACCGACTCCACCAACCTGGAGGATGATGCCCTGCGCAACAAAATCCGCCATCACGTGATTCCGCTGTTGGAAACGCTGAACCCTGCTGCCAGGGAGAACATCGCCCAATCGGCTAGATACCTCCGACAGGCTAAGATGATGCTAGATGATGCTGTGGGCGTACCATCGCAGCCTGATGATTCCAGCAATACCATAACCATCGGCAAGCAACTCGTGATGCAGGCGGCAAGTCCGGAGTTCATGCTCCATCAGCTCATCGGCAGCTATGGTTTTCATGGTGATACCATCGACGGCATCATAGAAAGTATGAACAGCCAGGACGGTGGAATAGGCAAGATTTGGAAAAGCAACGAATACATGCTTTGCATCGACCGCGAAAAACTGCTTATCACACCTCAGAAAGAAATGGAGAATCTGCAGAAAGAAAAAGCATTCCGCCTTCCGGAAGAAGGAAATTACAGTTTTGCCGGAAACACGAGAATCAGGATCCGCCGCTACCCTCGTACAGCCGACTTTACGCCAAGCAAGGAAAGCCATCGCATCACCCTGGATGCCAATCAGGTAAGTTTCCCGCTCACCTATCGACTCACCCAACAAGGCGACAGATTCAAGCCTTTCGGCATGAAGGGAACGAAGCTGGTAAGCGACTATCTGACAGACCGCAAGCGAAACTATATGGAGAAAATGAGCCAACATGTACTGACCGACAAGACAGGCGAAATCATCTGGCTCATCGGAGAAAGAACAGCAGACCACTGCAGAATCACCCCCGACACCCAATCCATCCTGGAGATAGAGCTGGAGGAAAAATCAGAAGTCTGATAAAACAATAGATAAGATAAGAACTATAGATTATAGATAAGAACTATAGATAAGGGAGAGAAAAGAAATATAGGAGGAATTGAAACAATGACAAACAACAGAAAGAAAGGCATCAGAATAGCTGGTGCCCTATTCATCATTCTACTTTGCGCCCTGGGATTTTGGACTTACCGCTGTCTGAATCCCACAAGAGAACAGGTGCAGGCAGCCAAAGCCAGAATAGAAGCCTACAGCTGCTACGAAATAAGAAGAAACGGCAAAACCATGCTGCGATTCGACGAAGATACCACCACACTGGCAGCAACCTTCATGAACCGCTGGGCACTCGTTCCTTCATGCCAGGGACGACTCGCAGCATCCAACAATACCGACATCACCCGAAACCGCTACCAGGGACTCGATGCAGACAGTGTGCTGGTAGAGAAAGTGGATTCACTCGACAGTCTCTACAAGGATTCGAAATGGAAAGAAAGCGAACTGGCATACTATATCCACTCCCACAGCGTAATGGATCTGGGATATAACCGAATCTGCGCCTTCGAAAACCGCGAGAAGGTGTTGAGAGATTCTGCCAAGAAGATGCTCGACTCGCTGCATCATATCCAGGGGAAAACGCCTTCTGACAAGTCAAACCAAAAAGACGGCAAACTGGTATTGGTACACCTTATTAAATATAAGGCATTCTACACCGATGAAAACGGCAAGCCCCGAAGCGAAGACTGCAAGCTCATCCAGACAAATGCAGATGAAAGAAAAGACAGACAGTACTGCCACCTCTTTCAGCTGGCATCAGAAACAACCCCTGACGGTATCTACGGCATTGCACCCCGCACAGCCATCGGAATCGTAAACCTACAGGGAGCCACCCACCGAGACACCATCAACTATGAACAGCGACATGACTCACTGGGTTATTTTTCAGGCAGCTACGACAGTCTCTACCAGGCAGAAGGCTATGGCACATGGATGGGGCACGACGGTTCCTACTACGAAGGAGAATGGAAGAATGGAGAAAGAAACGGATGGGGATTCAGCATCGCACCCAAGAAGCCTCTGAGAGTGGGCGAATGGAAGAAAGACAAATACAAGGGAGAGCGACTAGTATATACCTCACAGCGAATCTATGGTATCGATATCTCGAAACATCAGCACATCAAAGGCAGAAAGCGATATCAGATAAACTGGAAGAAACTGCGTATCACGCATCTGGGAAACATCAGCAGAAAAACCGTGGCAGGCAACGTAAACTACCCGATCCGCTTCATCTACATCAAGAGCACAGAGGGTAAATCAATCGTGAATCCTTACTATAAGAAAGACTATAGCGCAGCTCGCGCACATGGCTATAAAGTAGGCACTTACCACTTCTTCAGCACCAGGACTCCAGCTGCTGCCCAGGCGAATCATTTCCTCAGACACAGCTGCATCAGGAGAGGAGACTTCCCGCCGGTTCTCGACCTGGAGCCATCGCATAGCCAGATCAGCAAGATGGGAGGTCCGGGCGTTCTCTTCGCAAGAGTAAGAACCTGGTTAAGACTGGTGGAAAGAGCCACGGGCGTAAAACCTATCCTCTACATCAGTCAGATCTTCGTAAACCGGTATCTGCCTACAGCACCCGACCTGAAGCACAACTATAAAATATGGATTGCCCGCTATGGCGAATACAAGCCAGACATCCACCTGGTATATTGGCAGCTATGCCCGGATGGCCGTGTGGCAGGCATCCACGGAGCCGTAGATATCAATGTATTCAATGGCTATCAAGATGCATTCACAAAATTCTCTCAAAATGAGGTAGTTAGATAAAATTTCGAAAAATCAAGTATTTTTAGTTAAATTATGTTGTAGAAAAATACAACCTATTACATTTTTTACTAACTTTGTGGAGTTTAGTAACAAAATTTGGGGGTAGGATCATCATGAGACAACTTAAGATACAAAAGAGCATAACCAATCGAAATAGTGAAGCACTAGATAAATATCTGGTAGAGATCGGCAGAGCGCCAATGATCTCTATAGAGGAAGAGATAGAGCTGGCACAGCAGATAAGAAAGGGAGGCAGAGTTGGCGAAAGAGCTAAGAACAAATTGGTAGAAGCCAACTTGAGATTCGTGGTGTCTGTGGCAAAACAGTATCAGCATCAGGGACTCACACTCACCGATCTTATTGACGAAGGCAACATCGGACTCATCAAGGCTGCAGAACGCTTCGACGAGACCCGCGGATTCAAATTCATCTCCTATGCCGTATGGTGGATTCGCCAAAGCATCCTCCAGGCAATAGCTGAACAGAGCCGCATCGTGAGACTGCCTTTGAACCAGGTGGGTTCGCTCAACAAGGTAAACCAGGAAATCAACCGATTTGAGCAGGAAAATCAGCGCCGCCCTAGCGTAGAGGAACTGTCTGCCCGCACCGGTGTAGATGAAGATAAAATCTCTCAGAGTATGATGGCTAGCGGTCATCATGTAAGCATTGATGCACCATTCGGCGAAGACGATGACAACTCAATGGCAGATGTGATGTCGAGCGGAGACGACAGCCGTACCGACAAGCACGTGGATCATGAGAGTATGGCTCAGGAGCTGAAACAGGTTCTCAACAAATGTCTGAAGGAAAGAGAGCGCAAGATCGTATGCGCCTGCTTCGGTATCGACGAGACCGAGAAGGGTCTGGAAGAAATAGGAGACAAGATGGGATTGACACGCGAAAGAGTTCGACAGATCAGAGAGAAGAGCATCACCAAGCTCAGAGAATCCGGCAAGATCGGTATTCTGATGAAATATCTGGGATAAAGTTAAATTTTCTGGGATAAAAAAGTATAATATCAAGCTAAAAGTTTGGACTTTCAAGATATTTACATTAACTTTGCAATCGGGTGTGGCAACTCAGCCTCACCCGATTTTTTTATAGATAAATATGAAGATACAACTGATTCGCATCATAGCGGCTGTCATCCTTTTGACTATCAGCTTTCCTCTGACAACAGAAGCCAGAAGAGTGAAGGCTAAGGACGCCATCACAGACTCCGTGATGCAGCGTATCTTCTGTTATGCCCAAAAGATAGATACCACGGGAAGAGGAAGCCATTCGAGCTATGCCTATACCAAATTCCAGATGCGTACCAATAAGCGAAACGCCACCCTGGCTCTCGTTCCTACCATGTACGCCATCTCCTACGGAGCAGGTAGAAAGTTTATCAGCGAATTCTACAACCGCATCGAAGTGGATGAGAAGGGAGCACCTATCATCCACCGACTGCTCAATCTCAGCACCATCCCACACCGCAGAAGTACGATGAGCGCTGCGCTCAACTATATGACGCCGAATGTGTATGGTGAAAACCTCTTCCAGGAGAACATCCTCTCCCCTTTCCATCGTTCCAACAGACGATACTACAAGTACTCCGTTACGCCGCTGCTCTATGGCATGGCTCAGGTTTACGCCTACCCACGCATCAAAAACACCCAGCTGGTAGAGACCAGGGCGATTGTCCGCATCCAAAACGGACAGATTCAGATGTGCGACTTTGAGGGAGAATACGATATGACCCGTTTCTATATCTCCGTAACGATGGGCAAGGAAGGCTACAAGTCGCTCGGACCTGTCAAATGTGACATGCGTGCCAACTTCAGTTTCATGGGTAATAAGATTACCGGTAAATACACCACCATATATAATCTGCCAAAAATTCTGGAAGATACCATCAAGAATAGCGCAGATACCGCCATGATGTCAAAAGTACGCCCCATCAAACTGAACACCGATGAGGAAATGATCTATCGCATCTATTACGACAGGCAGGAAGAGCGGAAAAGGAAAGCCGCAGCACAAGGAGAAAAAAAGAAAGATTTCGCAAAAGATGTGCTCTGGGATATCGTGGGCGATAACCTGCTGAACAGAATTTCCAGCGACTTCGGCAAACAGCAGCAGGGCTATTTCCGCATTGACCCATTGTTCAATCCATTATATATGGGTTATTCGGAATCCAAGGGTGTGGTGTATAAGTTCAAGATCAACGGACAGTATGCCTTCAATGACAACATCCAGCTTTCAGCCGGAATAAAAGGCGGTTACAGTTTCCGCCAGCATCGTTTCTACTACAGTATTCCTGTCAGACTCAACTACAATACCCGTCACGAGGGTTATCTGCAGCTGGAAATCGGTAACGGCAACCGCATCAATACCAACAAGCTGGCTCGCCAGGCGCTGGGATACATGGATCCGAAAGACAGCATTGGAGGTTTCTCGCCAGCGGAGATACCTTCTCTCCTGATGGGAAAATCCACCTTTACGGAATTCAAGGATAATTACATGCGACTCACCAACCACTGGCGTCTCTCTCCACATTGGGCGATGGAACTGGGAATGGTAGCGCACAACCGCATTGCCATCCGTCCGGACTTCTATCAATCCATAGGCTATCCGGATAAATACAAGTCTGTGGCTCCTGCCATCGGAATAGAATGGAGACCTAAAGCAGAGAAAGGCATCGTGCTGAAACTCGACTATGAGCAAGGTTTCAAAAACCTGCTGGGCAGCAACATCGATTACGGAAGAGCCGAGTTTGATGCCCAGACGATTCTCTATTCCTCCCGCAGACAATCGTACTCGATGCGTTTCGGAACAGGTTTCTATACCCGAAGAGGAGCACACTGGGACTTCGTAGATTACACCAACTTCCACGACAACAACATTCCGGGAGGCTGGAACGATGAATGGTCGGGCGATTTCGAACTGCTGTCGTCCTACTGGTATAACGCCAGCGACTATTACCTGCGTGCCAACTTCACCTATGAATCTCCGATGATTCTTGCCGCCTGGCTTCCGCTAATAGGCAGATATGTAGAATCTGAAAGACTCTATACCAGCGCCCTGGTGGTAAAGCACCTCTACCCTTATACGGAATGGGGCTATGGTGTAAGCACGCGTCTGATGTCGCTCGGTTTCTTCGCAGCATTCAGACAGGGAAAGTTTGATGGCGTAGGCTGCCGCTTCGGCTTCGAGCTTTTCAGAAACTGGTAGAATCCACTACGGGATATCCCCTATAAATCAAGAAATAAAAAGAACAAGATATGAATTCACAACTCACCGTTTACAAGGCAAGTGCGGGCTCGGGTAAGACCTTTACCCTTGCCCGCGAATACATGACCCTGGTGATAGACAATCCCCATGCCTATCGCACCATCCTGGCTGTAACCTTTACCAACAAGGCTACAGAAGAGATGAAACTGCGTATTCTCGGACAGCTCTATGGCATCGCCCACGAATTGCCCGAATCAGATCAGTATCTGGTACAGATACATGCCGCACTCCCCCATCTTTCGGAAAAACAAATCAGAAAGAATGCGGAAGAGGCTTTGCGCCTGCTCATCCATAACTACAACTATTTCAGAGTAGAAACCATCGATACCTTCTTTCAGAGTGTCTTGCGAAATCTGGCACGAGAACTCGACCTCACAGCCAACCTGCGTATCGGGCTGAACGATTATCAGGTGGAACAGCAAGCTGTGGATGAACTGATAGAAAGTCTGGAAAGCACCGACAAACTGCTTTTCTGGATTATGGATTACATCAAGGAAAACATCGCAGACGACAAGAGCTGGAATGTGATCGGTCAGATCAAGTCCTTTGGTGAGCACATCTTCCGTGATTACTACAAGGAGCACGCCGACGAGCTGTCAAAACGAATGGAAGAAGAAGGCTTCTTCGAAGCATTCAAAGACAAGATGAAGGAAACCCGAAACCAGGCTAAAGAAAAATTCGAAGAAATCGCAGCTTCCTTTTTCGATGCGCTGGAAGAGGAAGGATATTCGGCCGATGACCTCAACAACAAGACAAGGGGTATCTGGAGCTACTTCAATAAATTGAGAAACGGAAAATACGGAGACGATGACGTCAAAAACATGACTTTAGCAAAATGCTTGGATAATCCGGAAAACTGGATCAAGAAGTCGGAAGTCAAGAACAATTCTCCACTCTATCAGCATGTGGTGAATACTCTCTATCCTATCCTCCAGTTCTCGGAAAAGCATCGCCACATGCTCGAAAGAATGTACAAGAGCGCCAATCTCACCATCAAGCACCTCAACCAGCTGCGCCTCTTGGGCAGCATTGACAAGAAGGTGAGAGAAATGAACCAGGAGGCTAACCGCTTCCTGCTCAGCGACACACAGACATTGCTTCACTCACTCATCCAAGGCAGCGACTCACCTTTCATCTTCGAGAAAATCGGTACCCAACTGAACCACGTGATGATAGACGAGTTTCAAGATACCAGCACCATACAGTGGAAAAACTTCAAGGTGCTGCTGGAAGAAACGATGAGCCGCGAAGATGCAGGCAATCTGATTGTAGGCGACGTGAAACAGAGCATCTACCGCTGGCGTTCAGGCGACTGGCGACTCCTCAACAACATAGAAGACCAGTTTGACAATCCGAAGAAACAACTGGATGTAGAGACCCTTGCCACCAACTATCGCTCAGACCGCAATGTCATCAACTTCAACAATGCCTTCTTCGTAGAAGCTGCCCAGCAGGAATATAACGAACTGGCAGAAACGATACCCGAAACAGCCAAGCAACTGCTTACTGCCTATGCCGATGTAAAGCAGGAAGTTCCGGAGAAGAAAAAGATTCAGGGATATGTTGAAGTGCGACTCCTCAAGACACAGGAAGAGGACGATGAAAATGATGCAGAAAATAAAGAAGACCGCATGATGCAACTCTGTCTGCAGACAGTAGATGAGTTGACTGCACGTGGTGTTCCAACCCATCGTATCGCCATCCTCGTGCGCAACAACCGCACCATCCAGGATATCGCAGCCTACTTTATGGAGCATTCAGACTATGAGATGGTTTCAGACGAAGCATTCCGCCTCGACGCTTCACAGGCAGTACAAATACTCATCACAGCCCTGAAGCTGCTGATGCACCCTGCCGACGATATAGCCCGCGCCACACTCTTGAAGTTTGCCCATACTTATCTCGATGATGAAAAGGTGGTTGAACTGATTACAGAGAATCGACAGAAATTGCTGGAGATGCCTCTACTCGACCTGACCGAAAGACTGTTTACGGAACTTCACCTTGGCGAGATAGAAGATATGAAAGTGCAAAGTGCCTACGTATGTGCCTTCTACGACAAGTTGAATTCCTTCCTGACAGACAACAGCAGCGACATCGAGGCGTTTCTCCAGGAATGGGAAAACAATCTCCACGAAAAAAGCATTCATAGTGACGGCATCGAGGGCATCCGACTCATCACCATCCACAAGAGTAAGGGACTGGAATTCGATCATGTCATCATGCCATACTGCGACTGGCAACTGGAGAAAGCCAACACCATCTGGTGTACCCCTCAGGAAGCTCCTTACAACGAGCTGCCTCTGGTACCTGTAGATTTCAGTGCCAAACAGATGAAAGGAAGCATCTATGAAGATGACTATCATCACGAGCATCTGCAGAACATTGTAGATAATCTGAACCTGCTCTATGTGGCATTCACCAGAGCCAGTCATAACCTCTATGTCTTCGGCAAACGCGCATCTACAGCCTACCGTTCGGGAATCATCGAAAAATCACTGGAAACTGTTGCTGAGAAGCTGAAGCAAAATGCAGAGAAAGAAGCATACGAAATGCTTACCGACGCGGTAAATGTAGAGTTGGAAGGCATCGGTACAGACAGTAAGACCAACGACATCATCTTTAAATATGGCGAACCGGTGGTACCCAAGCAAAAAGTAAAGATGGAGATGAAAATCAACAGAAATGTCTTTACCATGCCTGCAGAAATGATGCAGATAGATATCAATGTATCACCTAAGCTTCCAGAATTCAGACAGAGTAACAAGAGCCGCGATCTCATCAAAGGAGATGAACAGGAAGAACAGCAGAAATTCTATATCAAGATGGGTACGGTACTGCACAGCCTCTTCTCTACCATCCGCACAAGAGATGATATCGAAGGAGCACTGAAACAGCTGGAACTTGATGGAGTTCTCTACGATGAAAACATCTCGCGAGACAGAGTTGAGAAGATGATTCGCAAACGTCTGGAATCAGACAAGGTAAGCGACTGGTTCTCTGACCGATGGAATGTTTTCAATGAGTGTTCCATCATCAGCACAGACAAGGACGGGAACATGGTAGAGCATCGCCCAGACCGAGTGATGAAAGATGAGCACGAAACCGTGGTGGTAGATTTCAAATTCGGTAAACCGAAGCCGGAGTACCACGACCAGATAAAAGGCTATATGAAGCTGCTCGAAAGCATGGGACACGCTCATGTCAAGGGATACCTCTGGTATGTTTATCCGAACAAAATAGAAGAAGTATTATAGATGAATAAAAGAAATGCAAAGATAATAAAAAACAATATACAATGAAAGCATTCTTGAAAACAGTAGCCCAGGATATGCTGGCAAAATACGGCACCAACATGAGCGACATCGCAGTGGTTTTTCCAAACAAACGTGCAGCGCTCTTCCTCAATAACTATCTGGCGCAATTGGCCGGCAAGCCAATCTGGACTCCCACATACATCACCATCAGCGACCTCTTCCGCCGGCACTCCGACCTGAAGGTAGCTGACCCTATCAAGTCTATCTGCGACCTGCACAAGGTGTTCGTAGCATGCACAGGTATTGACGAAACCCTCGACCACTTTTACGGTTGGGGCCAGCTCCTCCTTGCCGATTTTGATGATGTTGATAAGAACATGGTAGATGCCAAACTGCTCTTTGCCAATCTGAGTGACATCCATGAACTCGACGATGTTTCTTATCTCACAGACTATCAGAAAGCAATGATCAAGAAATTCTTCAGCAATTTCTCGGATGATCACAATACAGAACTGAAGAAGCGATTCCTGCAGTTATGGTCACATTTCTACGATATCTACGTGGGATTCAACCAGAAACTGGCCGAACAGCAACTGGCTTACGAAGGAGCTCTCTACCGCAAGGTAGTAAACGATGAAGATATAGATTTCCATTACAAGAAGTATCTCTTCATCGGTTTCAATATGATGCAGATAGTAGAACAGACACTATGCGACCGACTGCAGAAACAGGGCAAGGCCCTTTTCTACTGGGATTACGACAAGTACTATATGGAGGGACAGAATGAAGCCGGGCACTACATCCGTCAGTATCTGAAGCTCTATCCCAACGAACTAGCCAGCTATCCGCAGAAAGACATCTACGACAACATGTCGAAGAACAAGGATATCACCTACATATCTGCACCCACAGAGAACATACAGGCGAGATACGTAAACGCCTGGCTGAAGGAGCACAACCGCTACAAGATGGGGCGCAATGTAGCCATCGTACTGAGCGACGAAAACCTCTTGCAGAGTGTGATACATTCACTTCCGGAAGAGGTGAAAAGCGTCAATATCACGATAGGTTATCCTTTGCAGCAAACACCTTTCTACAGTCTCATCCAGCAGCTCATCCAGTTGCAGGGAACAGGTCATCCACAGCATAGCGAGACCTACCGTCTTCATTACGTGCTCACAGCATTGCGCCATCCCTATACGAGATTCATCAGCTCACGGTATGCCGACCTGCTTGAAAAGCTGGAAGAGCAGAAACGCTTCTACCCATCGCGCGATTTCCTCAGCATGGATGGAGACGAAGGACTCTCTCTGCTTTTCAGAAACCTGGAAGAGCAGACGGCAGAAGCCACACAAAACAGCTATAACAAGCAGCTCGTCAGCTACTTGCTGGACATTCTGCGCATGATAGGAACCCAGGCAAAGGATTTGAATGATCCGCTATTCCACGAATCACTCTATCGCACCTACACCCTACTCAACCGCCTGCAGGAACTCATCACATCCGGCGACCTAGAGGTAGATACCATCACTCTGGAACGACTGATACAGCAGCTCATCCAGACCACAAGCATACCATTCCATGGCGAGCCGGCAGAAGGAATACAGGTAATGGGTGTACTCGAAACCAGAAACCTCGATTTCGATCATATTCTGGTTCTATCCTGCAACGAAGGCAAAATTCCAAAGGGCGTGAACGATTCTTCATTCATCCCTTACTCCCTGCGCAAAGCTTACGGTCTCACCACCGTAGAAAACAAGGTGGCCATCTTTGCCTACTACTTCCACAGTATGTTGCAGCGTGCCCACGACATCACGCTTACCTACAACAATGCTACGGAAGATGGTCAATCGGGCGAAATGAGCAGATTCATGCTCCAGCTGATGGTAGAAAGTCAGCATCCTATCGTTCGCAAGACCCTCATCGCTGGTCAGAAACCCCTTCGCCCGGCATACGACGAAGAGCCAAAGACCGAAGAAGTGATGAAGGTACTTGACGACGTGAGAATGCTCACACCTACTTTTCTCAATACATACCAGAGATGCCAGAAGCAGTTCTATTATAAATATGTAAAGGGGTTGCTGGAACCGGATGAAATAGATGAAGACGAAGTAGATAACCGTATCTTCGGAAATATCTTCCATCGGGCAGCCGAACTCTTCTACTATGGCTTTGCCAGCAAGAGCGATATCCAGACTGATGAGAAAGGCAAGCAGCAACTCATCCGTCCAATCGTCATCACGGCAGAGAACCTGGACCAGGCAATGAAGGATAAGCTGCTGGTAGATAGACTGGTAGATCAAGCCTTCAGAGAAGAACTCTTCAAGGTAGGCAACAACGACTATCATCCGAAATACAACGGTCTGCAACTCATCAACAAAGAGGTAATAGCCAGCTATTTGCGACAGCTCATCTCCATAGACCGGCGCCAGACACCATTCACCATCATCGGTATGGAACTGGTGGTTTCAGATACGCTGAAAGTCAACACAAGCAGAGGCGAAAAGCAGTTCAAGATCGGTGGTTTCATCGACCGTCTGGATGCCATTTCTCCTATATCGAACATCTCTGAACGCATCAGAGTCATCGATTACAAGACGGGAAGAGCACAGACAACCCATCCCAAGGATATAGATGAGATGTTCTCGGCAACTCCCCAGGCACTGAGCAAGCATACGGATTATTATCTGCAGGCTTTCCTCTACTCGATGATCATCAAGAACAGCAAAAGATACAATTCTGCACAGGATCCCGTATCACCAGGCTTGCTGTTCATACAGAATGCAGGCTCAGAAGACTATGACCCTACCCTTAAACTAGGCAGGGAAAAGATTGAAGATATCACACCGTATGAAGAAGACTTCATGGCACATCTCCGCAGTCTGATTGCCGACATCTACAATCCCGCATTGCCACTGCGTCCTACCAGCGACAAGAAACGCTGCGAGTATTGTCCGTACGCCGGACTGTGCAAATAGGTATTGCAGAATGTTAAAATGAGAAATATTTGGGAGCAAAATTTGTTTCTTCAAATATTTCTCTGTATTTTTGCAGTAGAGAGAGCACACTACGCAATCACGCAAGAATTTCTCTCGGCAGAAAATTGTATCATAAACATCATTCATGAATTAAAAGACCCAAAGGAGATATGACAGAGAAAGAAATCAATAAGTTGGTAAGCGATAACATCAACTACGTAAAATCGGTAGCCAACCACTATCGTGGTAATGGTGTTGACTTCGATGACTTGGTTAGCGAAGGAACTTTGGCGATGCTCACGGCAGCTCAAAAATACGATGCCGAACGCGGTTCGCAGTTTGTGGCTTATGCATCCCCTTTCATCCGCAAGGCGATGCAGCAGACAATCGACAAGCAGGCAGCACTCTATCGTGTACCAAAGGATCAGAAAAAGCATGCTCCACGCAATGCAGCAAAAGCTGTTTCCATCGATGCCCCTATCAGTGAGGGAAACAAGTACACCCTTCTCGACATCCTGATCAACAAGGATGCCCAGCCGGCAGACGACAATACGGCTTTCGCCCAGATGCTCAACGACTTGGAACGCTGCGTTGGAGAACTGGAAGAGCGCGACCGCATAGTTATCTCTAAGTTCTATGGTATAGGAATGGCACATGAAACACTGGCAGAAATTGCAGAAGACCTGCAGTTGAAGCGAGAGCGTGTGCGCCAGATCAGAGACAAGGCGATACGCCAGATATCAAAGAATACAACCAGTAAGGTGCTCAAGCATTTTCTTAGAAAATAGATTGTGATACAAAATAAAAATGGCTGTACAGGAAATGATTCTGTACAGCCATTTTTATATGAGCGGTATTGCTTCAATAAGACTCAGTTACTTATGCTGTGAATGTTCGAGGCGATACTGACGTGGAGTTATGCCCAGACGCTTGTAAAAGTTTGCATAGAAACTTTGACGAGTGCTGAATCCAGCCATCTCACTGATATCTTCCACGCTCATCTTTGCGTAGCGCTTATCTGTGAGCAGCGACATAGCATCGTTCACACGATAGTCATTAACCAACTCGGAATAATTCTTGTGGAATCGAGTTGCACACACTGCTGAAATATAACGAGAGTTCGTGCTCAGGTCCTCAGCCAACTTCTTAGAGTTGTACTCAGGATCCTTGTATTTTCTCTCCGTTACAATCAGACGGATAATCTCATCACGGAGGCGGTCTTTAGTCTCCTCACTCAGCAAGGTTTGATATCTTGCTGACTTCTCTTTTTTGGGTTGAATGTTATACTTAGCCATAATGCGTAATAAATTAATACAACAAAGATACGGCAAAAATATTAAACTACCAAATTTTTTGGCACTTTTTTGAAAAAAACTATAAAAATAATTGTCTATCTCGAAAATTATTCCTAATTTTGCATACAGATACATTATTAATATAGAAATTTTAAACATTAAATATAGAAAAGTTTAACGTTCGTATGAAGCAAATTATATGGTTTGTTAAGACTTATGCTACGTTTGTAGTATTGTTTGTTTTGCAGAAGCCGCTGTTCCTCTTATTGGAAAAGGGTTCTGCCACACAACCTGTCGACAATATCTTCACGGAGTTGCCTGCCGTTATCTGGCATGGACTTCCACTCGATTTATCGATGGCTGGTTACTTATCTGTGATTCCAGGTTTTCTTTCCATTGCCGTGGTATGGCTGAAAAGAGACCTGGTTAAACCAATTATGAACATCTACTTCATAATTGCCTCACTTTTCATCACTTGCAGTTTCCTGCTTAACGCAAGTCTTTATCCATACTGGAAGTATCCATTGGACAGTACTCCACTCTTCTACTTCTTCACTTCACCGGCTGATGCCATCGCTAGTGTAAGCATCTGGCAAGTGATTCTTTCAATTGTCATATTGATTGTCCTGACCATTGGAGTTTGGTTCACATTACGAATGCGAGGCGAGAAACGCCAGCAATACAGTCGCTATGCCTACGGATATGGAGGACTCGGAAGCGGTAAAAGAAACCGATTCGATGACTTCGACCGCCATCGTGGCCGTACATCCCTCATTCTCCTCCTCCTCACAGGCTTGCTCTTCCTGCCTATCAGAGGCGGCATCACTGTTTCAACAATGAACACGGGACAGGCATACTACAGTCAGAACGCCTATCTGAATCACTCAGCAGTGAATCCGCTGTTCAGCCTGTTTGAATCAATTACTCACCAGGAAGACTTCGCTTCACAGTACCGCTTCATGAAAGATAAAGAGGCAGACAAGATATTCGCTACGATGACAAGTACAAGCGATGAGAACACCTACCCTCTGCTCAATGAGGCAACCTTCAAGAAGGGAACTCCTGATATTCTCATTGTCATTATGGAAAGTTTTGCCAGCGACATCATGCCATCCATGGGCTCATACAAGGATGTAGCCGTATGCCTGGATTCCATCGCCCAGCAGAGTATCCTCTTCACAAGATTCTATGCCAACAGTTTCCGCACGGACAGAGGTATGGTTTCCATATTGAGCGGCTATCCTGCACAGCCCACAACCAGCATCATGCGCTATCCACGCAAGACGAGCCAGTTGCCATCCATAGCCCGCAACCTGGCGAAATATAAGAATTACAAGACCACCTATTATTATGGTGGAGATGCAGATTTCTGCAACATGCGCTCTTATCTTGTTTCTCAGGGTTATCAGCATATCATTTCTGATGCCAACTTCCCGATAGAAGACAAGCTGAGCAAATGGGGTGTGCCAGACCATATCCTGGCAGCCAAAATGATGGAAGATATCAAGGCACAGCAGAACGAGAAGCGTCCTATGCTGAGAATATTGCAGACTTCCAGCAGCCACGAGCCTTTCGAGGTGCCTTATCACAGATTGAAAGACAAGCGTCTAAATGCTTTCGCCTACACCGACAGCGTAATGGGTGCTATCGTCAGGGAATACCGCAAACTGCCAAGATGGAAGAATACGCTTATCGTGTTTGTACCTGACCATGTGGGAGGTTACAAGGAAAATCTGAACGATCACGACCGTAGCCGTTACCAGATTCCACTCATCCTGGCAGGTGGAGCTATCTCGCGCCCTATGAAAGTGGGCATCATCGGTTCACAGCATGACATTGCAGCCACCCTGCTCGGCCAGCTGGGCGTAGAGCACAGGGAATTCACTTTCAGTAAGAACATGATGAGTGATGCCACACCAAAATTCGCATTCTTTGCAGTGAACGATGCATTTGGTGTAGTATCAGAAGAGAACTCGCTCATCTACGACAACAGAGCCAAGCGAATCGTATATGACAAAGGCGAAAAAGGCTTCAATCTGAAACGAGGCCAAGCCTATCTCCAGAAGCTATACGATGACTTAGCCAAGAAATAGGCAACATTTTGAATGATAGTAAAAAAGAGAATATAAATATCAACAAAAATAGTAAAAAGCAACAATGCTAGAACTCATTCATTATCTGGAACAGATAGACACAGCGATATTGCTATTTCTCAATGGCATGCACTGTGAACTATTCGATTACTTCATGGTTTTGGTGAGCAACCGATTCACTTGGGTTCCATTTTATGCAGCGTTCATCTTCGTGATGATTAAGAATTTCCACTGGAAGGTAACGATAGTCACTATTCTAGCAGTAGCGCTCCTCGTATTGCTCTGTGACCAGACAGCATCAGGCTTACTCAAGCCATTGGTAGGACGCCTCCGTCCAAGCAACCTGGACAACTCCATATCCTATATGGTGCACGTGGTTGATGGATACCGGGGCGGCAGATACGGATTTCCTTCCTCCCACTCCGCCAACTCGTGGGGCGTAGCCATATTCGCCATGTATCTGGTAAGAAACAGAAAGCTGAATATATTCCTGACGTTCTGGGCTGCACTGGTAACATATTCTCGTGCCTATCTGGGAGTACATTATCCTGGCGATTTGCTGGTAGGAGTTTTTATTGGCTTCGTTATGGCATCGATTGTATTCTATGCCTATAACCGTTGGGCAAGATCATACACCCAGGAATTCCAGAACGGCAAGAAAAACATCCAGTATGATTATCTCCCCATATCAGCAGGACTGATCAGCATAGCAACAATGTTTGCTACAAGTCTGATTATGTTTTTCACATCCTAAAGAAAGTAATATTTTCAAAACATCAATAATTAAAAGATCAAGATTATGAAGAAACTTACATTGATGGCTATTGCCATGGGTATGCTTGCCTTCACAGCATGCACAGAGAAAAAACCAGCTGCTGCCCCTGCAGCTCAGGTAGAAGAGGTGGTTACAGACTCAGCATTCCAGCAGGCTGTTGCTGGTGAATACAAGAGTGCTGACGGAAAGCGCATCATTACTGTCAACGCAGACTTTACAGTAAAGACCACTGGTCTTGACAAGGACTACTTCAAGTGGGATATGGATGTCAAGCCACAGGGTCCATCTGCCAACATCAACCTCATCCGCAAGGGTCTCGATGCAGAAGTAAAGGATATGGTATCTGTTGATACCGAAGAAGGAACTCTCATCGTTAAGAACGAGACTTACAGAAAGGCAGTAGAAGAGAAGAAGTAATTCTTCCATCTGATACATATTCATCATAAGCTGGAGGGTGTGTCATAAGTTTATGTCACATCCTCTTTTTAATTTATTCATCATTTTTTCTTC
>JAJWLX010000049.1 GCA_021636625.1 Prevotella sp.
ATTAACGTTAAAAAATACGCTCAAAGCTTGCTCAATTAGAGTAAAACAGGGCGACAGGTTTCCGTTTGTAATACCCAGGGCGGTGCCCTGGGCTAGGAGCTTCTGCCCTTTCAGGGCGTATGGATAAACATCATACTGCAATCCCCCATCATTACAATGAAAGTTTAGTTAAAAAATATATAGAATAGTGCCGTTTTTCCCATTTTTTTCGTACCTTTGCAGTATTATTTATTAGTTTTATTACAAATAACCTAATTTATTCAATTATTCCGTAGATGTTACTATAGCATTATGAGAAAAAGAATTATAAATCTTTTAATGATGACCTGCGTGCTAGCCGGCGGCTACACTCAGGTATCGCTTGCTCAACAGGCTAAGTCGGGCAAGCTAACCCAGTTTGTCAACCCTCGAATCGGAACAGGTGGACATGGACACGTTTTCCTCGGAGCTAACGTTCCTTTCGGATACGTCCAGTTAGGTCCTACAGAACCATCCCGCGGATGGGACTGGTGTTCTGGCTATCACCATTCTGACTCCATCCTCATCGGCTTCGGACACCAGCACCTGAGCGGTACCGGTATCGGCGACCTGGGCGACGTGGCTTTTCTGCCCGTAGTAGATGGCAACCAGAAACAAATCAAGTTCAGTCACGACAACGAGAACGTACGCCCTGGATACTATGCAGTCAAACTGCAGCAGCCTAATGTATGGGTAGAGCTGACCGCTACACAGCGTGCCGGTTTCCAGCGCTATACCTTCGGTGCCGATGCACAGCAGGCACAGCTGGTACTCGACCTGAAGCAGGGTATCGGCTGGGATGGAGCCAAGGACATGAATGTAGATAACACCACCGCTACCACCGTGGCTGGTCATCGTTTCTCCAAGGGATGGGCGAACGACCAGAAGGCATTCTTCTTCGCAGAATTCTCTCAGCCTGTTACCGTGAAGCCATTGGGCACCGGCAGATGGCTCATTACCGCTGCTGATGTCACCAAGCCATTGCTGGTAAAGACCGGTATGTCCGCTGTAAGCGCAGAGAATGCCAAGCTGAACCTGGAGAAAGAGATTCCGGGTTGGGATTTCCGTCAGGTAGTAGCTGATGCAGATGCTGCCTGGAACAAAGAACTGGCTAAGGTGAACATCGAGACCAGCGATTCTACCTCCCGCCGCATCTTCTACACAGCCATGTATCATACCATGACCGCCCCATCTGTCTTCTCAGATGTCAATGGTCAGTATCGCGGTGCCGACGGCAAGGTCTATGACGGCAACTTCACCAATTATACCACCTTGTCACTCTGGGATACCTATCGTGCTGCTCATCCGCTAATGACCATGATCCATACCGACCTGTTGCCAGATATGGCAAGCACCTTCATCAATATCTATCGCCAGCAGGGCAAGTTGCCAGTATGGCATCTGATGGGTAACGAAACCAACTGTATGGTGGGCAACCCTGGCATTCCTGTTCTTGCCGATATGGTACTGAAGGGCTATGTAAAGGATAAGGAAGGAGCCTACGAGGCAATGAAGAAGTCGGCTATGCTCGATGAGCGTGGCATGGGCTTGCTCAAGAAGCACGGTTATCTGCCATACGACAAGGAGCCTACCAAGGAAACCGTAGCCAAGGGTCTGGAGTATGCGCTGGCTGATGCCTGCGTGGCTAAGGTGGCTCGCATGCTGGGCAAGAAGGAAGATGCCAAGTACTTCGAAAACAGATCAAAGGCTTACAGCAAGTACTTCGACAAGGAGACAGGCTTTATGCGCGGTCTGAGTTCCGACGGCAAGTTCCGTGTTCCTTTCAACCCATTCTCTGCAGAGCATCGTGAAGATGACTATACCGAGGGAAATGCATGGCAATATACCTGGCTGGTGCCTCATGATGTCCACGGACTCGTGAAGCTCTTCGGCAATGAAAAGAAATTCGTGACCAAGCTCGACTCTCTCTTCATCGTTACCGGTGAGATGGGTGCCAATGCTTCTCCTGACATCTCGGGTCTGATCGGACAGTATGCACACGGCAACGAGCCAAGTCATCACGTGCTCTATATGTACAACTATGTAGGTCAGCCTTGGAAGGGTGCCCGTCTGCTCAGACAGACCCTGGACGAGATGTACAAGGATGACTTCGACGGTTTGAGCGGTAACGAGGACGTAGGTCAGATGTCAGCATGGTATGTGCTTTCTTCCATGGGTCTCTATCAGGTAGAGCCTGCCGGCGGCAAGTACATCATCGGCAGTCCTATCTTCGACAAGGCGGAACTGAACGTGGGCAAGGGCAAGACCTTCAACATCGTCTGCAAGAACAACAGCAAGGAAAACATGTACGTACAGTCTGTGAAGTTGAACGGCAAGCCATACAGCAAGTCATACATCATGTACAACGACATCATGAAGGGTGGCACCCTCGAACTGCAGATGGGCAACCAGCCATCAAAGTGGGGAACCCGTCCTGCCGACCGTCCATAAGAATCAAGCACTAACTAACAAAACATATAAATAATGAGAAAGACTATTTTAACATTGGCTCTTCTTGCCTCCATGAGCGCTATGGCTCAGGAGAATGCTGAGGTAGATGTGCATGCACGCTATACCAAGGTGGTAACCCCAGTGAATGGCAAATATGAGTCAAAGCGTCCTCCTGTAGAGGACCGTCTCTTCACTTCTACAGCTGTAGAGAAGAAGATCAAGGAAGTACAGAAACTCCTGAAGAAGAATCCAAAGCTGGCGTGGATGTTTGCCAACTGCTATCCTAACACCCTGGAGAGTACCGTTCACTACCGTGTACTCGAAAATGGTGATGATGATACATTCGTATATACAGGTGATATTCCAGCCATGTGGCTCCGCGACTCAGGTGCCCAGGTATGGCCTTACGTAGCCCTCGCCAACAAGGACGAAAAATTGAAGAAGATGCTGAAGGGTGTGATTCTCCGCCAGTTGAAGTGCATCAACATCGACCGCTACGCCAATGCCTTCAATGACGGTCCTACCGGTGCCGGCTGGCAGAAAGACCGCACCAAGATGCAGCCGGATGTATTCGAGCGCAAATATGAGATCGACTCCTTCTGCTACCCTATCCGTCTGGCTTACGAGTACTGGAAGGTAACAGGCGATGACTCTATTTTCGGCGAGGTATGGATGAAGGCTATCGAGAATATCCTGAAGACCTTCCACGAGCAGCAGCGCAAGGTGACAGCCAAGGCTTATCACTTTACCCGTGTTTCTGACCGTGCCTTCGATACCATCGGCTGGGACGGCTTCGGTGCTCCGGTAAAGCCAGTAGGACTGATTGCTTCTATGTTCCGTCCTTCAGATGATGCCACCATCCTTCCATTCCTGATTCCATCCAACTTCATGGCAGTTTCTTCCATGAACAAGGCAGCAGAGATCTTGAAGCACGTGGCAGAGAAGGATGCGGCAAAGAAAGATGCAGCCTTGAAGATTGCGCAGGATTGCAGCAGTCTTGCCGATGAGGTACATACTGCTCTGCAGAAGTATGCTATCTACAACCATCCAAAGTATGGCAAGATCTATGCTTACGAGGTAGATGGTTTCGGCAACCAGCTCCTGATGGACGATTCCAACGTTCCTTCTCTCCTGGGTATGGGATATATGGGTGATGTTCCTATGAACGACCCTATCTACCAGAACACCCGCCGTTTCGTTTGGAGTGAGGACAATCCTTGCTTCTTCCGTGGCAAGGCTGGCGAAGGTATCGGTGGTCCACATATCGGTTACGACATGCCTTGGCCTATGTCTATCATGATGAAGTGCTTCACCGCACAGAGCGATGACGAGATCCGCTTCTGCATGAAGATGCTGTTGAATACGGATGCCGGTATGGGATTCATCCATGAGTCTTTCCACAAGGACGATGCTTCTAAATACACCCGTCCTTGGTTCGCATGGCAGAACACCCTCTTCGGAGAGTTGGTCATCAAGCTGATCAATGATGGCAAGGCAGACTTGCTGAACAACCTGTAATACACATTATTATATATAAAGAAAATGCCGATAGTTTCTGATGTTTCAGAACTATCGGCATTTATATTTATGCTAACTGAAAAAATGACCTCACTTTATGGCTGCAGGGTGAAACCTACTACCAGATAAGCTTTCTCTGTGCTAGGGTTAGCAGCTACCTGAGCAAAGACAGGAACAGAGAAGGAATCGGTAATCTTGATATCCTTGGTAGCCTTGACACCTACGTGGGTAACGGCAAAACCGTTGGCATCACCATAGAAGGTTGTGGCAAATGGAACAGCACCAATGCTTGCCTCCCAATCACAGCCACCCAACTTGAATGGAGCGGTAGCCTCGAGATAAGATGAATAAGCACGGTCGCCATCCTTGTTGACTCCATCGTTGCCGGCGAAGTTGGTGTACCAGTTCAAGGCAAGCAGACCGAAGTCATAACCTACATTTGCCTCGAAAACATGAGAAGTTTCGTGAGCCTTGTAAGCGAAATACTTCTCGTTAGGAGAGTTGAACCAGTAATCGGTTACACCGATATGGAAACCACCAGTCTCGTATGCCAAGGTAAGATCAAACTCCTTGGTATCTTCAGGCTGAGAAAGACCTACACTTCCCCAAGCAGTAAGAGACAGACCTTTATATCCGATACCCAATGTAGGCTGCAGGGAAACGGCTCCCAAATCCTGACCACGCCAGTAGTACTGGCTTACGATATCAGCACCGATAGAAGTTTCTACCTCGTCCTGCGCCATGGCAGCAGGAGCAAAAGCCATCAAACCGAGTGCCAAGGCACCCATCTTCTTCATATCTAAAATCTTCTTCATAATCTCTCTTTTTATGTGATACATTCCTGTTTTAAAAAGTTTTGGCTGCAAAGTTACTACAAAAAACCTTGCCTACCAAAACTTTTATCAATAATCTCTCTCGTCAATATATGAAAGTACTTTAGTTGTAGCAGCTCTCACCATGCTCGTAGATATCGAGACCTTCCTCCTCGATTCGCTTGTCAACACGGAGTCCAGCAATCTTCTTGATACTCCAGAAGAGGATGATACCTGTTGCAGCTGCCCAAAGGTCGATAACGATGATACCGAAAAGCTGTGCTCCGAAGAAACCGAAACCGCCACCATAGAAGGCACCGCCATCGAGAGCGAAGAGACCTGTCATCAAGGTACCGAAGATACCACATACACCATGTACAGAGCTAGCACCTACAGGGTCATCAATATGAAGCTTGGTATCGATGAACTCGATAGAGAATACCAGGATGATACCTGCCAGAAGACCAATGATGGCTGAACCCAATGGACTAACCAAGTCGCAACCGGCTGTGATAGCTACCAAACCTGCCAAGATACCATTCAATGTCAATGAGAATGAAGGCTTACCATACTTGATCCAAGATGTAAACATGGTACCCAAACCACCGCAGACAGCAGCCAGGTTGGTGGTCAGGAATACGTGGCTGATAGCAACACGGTTAACCTCACCAGAAGCAGCGAGCTGAGAACCAGGGTTGAATCCGAACCATCCGAACCAGAGGATGAATACACCAAGGGCAGCAGCCATCAGATTGTGACCTGGGATAGCCGTGCTCTTGCCGTTGCGATACTTACCAAGACGAGGACCTAAGCAGATGGCACCAACCAAGGCAAGTACACCACCAACACTATGTACGATAGCAGAACCTGCGAAATCATGGAAGGCTGCACCGAAGGTGTTCATCATGAACGAACCTGCCTCGCTGTTGCAAAGCCAACCGCCACCCCATGTCCAGTGACCCTCTACAGGGTAGATAATCAATGAGATGAAGAATGAATAGATGCAATACATGGAGAACTTGGTACGTTCTGCCATAGCACCTGAAACGATGGTAGCACTAGTAGCGCAGAATACGGTTTCAAACATCAGGAAGCCTTCAGTAGGAAGACCGGCTGCATTTGTATAGAAAGACAAATCACCGAAGTTAGGCATACCGATGAAACCGGCACCATCACTACCAAACATAAATCCGAAACCTACGAACCAGAAAAGAACAGAACCAATCATGAAATCGACAAAGTTCTTAAACAAGATGTTCGCGGTGTTTTTACTACGGGTAAAGCCCGCCTCGCAGAGGGCAAATCCCGGCTGCATGAAAAAGACCAACATGGCTGCCAAGAGCATCCATACGGTATCTAATGAAATTCCTAAATCCTGTACACTCATAACACAAAATCTTTAAAGTGTTGATACAATCTGAAAACTAATCTCTCTCCTCCCTTCCACATCTTATTTTTCCTGCTCCGCATTATAAAGAGCGATGTCGCCTCTTTCACCTGTACGGATTCTTACGGTATCCTCTACAGGAATTACAAAGATTCGACCATCACCAATCTCGCCGGTACGGGCTGCCTCCTGGATGGCATGAATTGTTTTCTCTACGTTCTTGTCGCGCACGACAACATTCAACAACACTCGCTCAATACTGCTGGTATCATACATGACACCACGATAGATACGAGCCTGTCGCATCTTGCCCTCTCCTCTTACATCGTAGTAAGAGAACCACTCAATGTCGGCGGCAAGCAAAGCTTCCTTTACATCCTCAAATTTCGTCTTGCGGATAATTGCTTCGATCTTTTTCATGTTAATCTCTCCTATTATTTAAATTACATATTGTTCGTTTTCGAGTGCAAAGGTACGACAATTTGATTAATTAAATAGTTATTTACTTACTTTTTGCTTTAATTATTTTAGTTTGCTTTCTATTTGATAACTCATTTTAAGAAACATAATGCAAAATAAAAGTAAAACAAGGGTTTTAACTTTCATTTTGCAACAAACCTTCATAAAATAGAAAAACCAGTATGGATGAAGCCCCGACAGACTATCATACCACACTGGTAGAATCATTAATTAACGTAAATCTAACTGAACTATACCGGGTGAACGAAGACCAGGCTTCAATTCACCGCCAATATAATATAATGTATGTTTTCGCATTGCCACTTGGGCTCCCGCTCTAGCCAGTAGAGGGGTTTGGTGGGAAAGAATTTCCCAGCGTTCAGTTTTCAGCTTATATGTCAAAGGACAACCATTGAACTGATACCACGAAATGTCCTTCTTCAAATAATCAGCTTGTGCCACCTTGGAATAGGTTCCGCTGATGGCATCCCAGAAGATATCATGGTTCACGCCTCCGGCGCAAATGATCTGTGCTTCACCGTCAGGACTCACAGCCAGCATGGCAGTAGCGCCCGTCAAAGTGAGTTCCTTACCTTCGCCATTACGGGGTGCCGGAAGCGGATTCCAGCATTTGCCCTGGAGTTGATAACGCAATCCCGATGTGGCAACGATACTTGACTTGCCATTCTGATAGAATCCGCCCCAGACATAGAGTTTGCCATCATAGGCAGCGCAGACCGGTTGAACTCTCGGTTCGCCAATCATTTCCGTTTCTCTATTCCATTCCAGATTCTTTCCGAGTTCACAGGTGAGAACGGAAGCGGAAGGATGACCATCCTGATTGCCCCCCACAACAAACAGGCGATTGTCCATCAGACAGACGCCCATGTTATCTACCGTACAAGGCAGGGCTGGCAAGGATTTCAATATCGGTTTGCCGCTCTTCTTGTCCAAATGGATACTCAAGACGGTTTTCAGACTATGTTCGGTATTGCATCCACCAACCAGAACCAGGCTATCGCCCGTGGCTACCACACCACCATAAGCCGCAGGTTCAGGCAAGCGGCCTATCATATCCCAATGTAAGGTTTCCTCATTGCCTGTCACTTTCGCGGCATAGATGCCCGAATAATACTTCTTCTTTCCAGGTTCAGGGAAATTGCAGCCACCAGCCACTATCAGGTAGTCGCCGATGAATCCAGAATAACAAGCTGAGACACCGAGCTCATAGCCAGCCTCACCAGAAGGGAAGCCAGACAGGGACTTGATGCTCGTTTTGATTTCTCCCCGGAATGTAGATGCCGGCAAACCGTCCTGGTTTACCAGATTGGCACGTGTGAAAGGTTGCCATGCATATCTTACAAATCTCGGCTTCTTGAGTTCTGGTGAAGTGAGTCGAACCTTGTTTCCCTCAATCTTCACCTGTGCAGGATAGAAGAGACCATCTTCCTCTGCCATCTCGAAGCAGGATGGAGCCTTGCCGTCGGAAGTACGGAGGCCATCGCCATAGGTAAATGATACCACCAGCGACTCGTCCTCTCTTACCACCTTATTATATATAGGACCCGATGGGGTTACACTATGACCATAGGTCTGGTTCAAAGCCCAGCGCCCCAGACGTTCACCTACCGGCTGCTTGTTCGTAGGATGCACATCGAGCGAATCTCCCTGATCGGAAGACACCGCCATTCCGGTATTCGGGATGGATTTCATCAATCGGAGCTGACTGTCACGGAACCAGGTCCAGGAAGGACGGTTCAGGCTAGACAACTGCACGAAATAGAAAGGCATCTGAGGATTCTTCCAATTGCTTCTCCAACTATCCACCAGAAGGCGGAAGAGTTGTTCGTGAGCATCCATATTGTGGGCATTCGATTCACCCTGATACCAGATCACTCCCTTGATAGGATACTGCTGCAAAGGCAGGATACCACTCTCGTAGAGATAACATGGCTCGTATGGATGACGACCGAGATGAGTAGCATCGTTGGTGAGATTCCTGGCAGCCCTGCCTCTTACCCAATCCTGGATAAAGTCATTGTGCAACCAGTCTCTCAAGATAGCCGGGAACTGGGTTTCCAAGGTATTTCTATCTACCCAGGCTTCCGTAGGAGCACCGCCGATGGCATTGCATATCAATCCCACAGGCACCTTCAGACTATCCCGCAACATCTTACCATAATAATAAGCTACGGCAGAGAACTGGGCTGCAGTTTCCGGAGAAACCTTCTTCCAGGTAGTATTCTTGAAATACTGCAGATGATTCAGGGAATCCAGACAGGATGCCGGCCATGCCACATCGTATGTCTCCCATCTTCCCTTCATATCGAAAAGACGGAAATCTGGATCATCGGCCAGAGCGATGTCCTTCTTGCCGGTAACAGCCTGATTCAATCGGAATGCCATATTCGACTGTCCCGAACACAACCAGACTTCACCTACAGCCACATGGCGGAACTCTTTCTTCTGCTTGCCTGCCTGAATGGTCAGCGTATAATCAGTGCCTACCTGCAGAGGTTGCAGGGTGACACTCCACTCACCACGGTTGTTGGCAATGGCAGAAGCCTTCTGTCCGGCGATGCTTACCGTCACCTTCTCACCGGTATTGGCAATGCCATGGATATCGAGCGGCACATTGCGCTGCAACACCATATCATCCGTATAGAGATCGGAGAGTTGCAATCCACCATAATTTCCGGTAATACCGCCATAAACGGTTTTCGCCAGGATGCCGGCACCTTCCGCATTCGGATGGATGGCATCCGGCAACAGATTAGGATAAGGATAGAGAGGAGCATGGAAATCGATCACTTCCGCCCCACTCTCCTTTGCTACCACCTGGATAGCCTCCTGTATTTCATCATGCCACTGCTTGGTGCCCGAGATAAAACGGGGATGGCGGTGGGCTATCGGAGTCATTCGAGCCAGAATAAAACGTACCTTCGGATTCACGGAACGCAGAGAGTCCATCAGGGAAAGATAATCTTTCACGAACTCATCACGATAGTTAGGCCAGTTTCTTGGGTCCGTATCGTTGATACCCAAATGGATAACAGCAATATCGCCCTTGAACGCCATTGCCTGTCTGTACTCTTCCTGCTGCATGTACGGACGGTGTCCATGCTTCAACAGGGTAGCACCCGGCTTACCGAAGTTACCTACCAGGTACTTGTCGCCCAACATCTTCTGAAGTTGAACAGGATAGGAGAAATGTTCCCTATCCTGAATACCAGTACCATAGGTAATACTGTTACCTACACAAGCCACCTTTACTTTTGGGGCAGCTTTTTTCTTTGGGGCTGCATTTACAGTCTGGAGCCCCATCAAGAGTGCCGACAGCACAATCGCTGCCAGCACTCTACTAGGAAACTTTAACTTACCATACAACATATATATATACCTATCTTATAATACTTTTCTGAAGTTTCGCATGTGGTTCAAGTACGGACTGAAGGCCCAAAAACTCCTAGCCCTTTGATAATTAGTTTATATTATTTATATCTATTATTTGTTATCTGCTCAATGCTCAGGTTATAGAATCGGATGTCGTAGTAATCATCCGTCTGTGTCTTCGGATCTCTGAAGGCATTCTCTTCCAGAAGGAAGTAGATGCTGCCATTCTTGCCCTGAACCATGGTTGAGTAAGCCGATGTTGTGTTGCTCAACTGATAGCAGCCTTCCCAGTTCTTGGCAATCGCCTCTGGAGTAGCATAATCAGCAGGAGTCTCCAATGCCTTGTAGTAGATACCTACGTTGTTACGGCCTGGACCTACAGGAACACTCTGAAGCAACAGCTTCACCTTCTTGCCGTTCTTCTTGGCATCCACCATGAGAACCTCACCATTGCAAGAGTTCTTATGGGCAGCAACACCCATATTCTTGGCATCAGAAGCTATTACCTTGCCCCAAGATCCTGTGGCTGTCTTCTTATCCTCATAAGTATAGATGTTGATGTGGCGTCCACCCATCGCACGGCTGCTGAGCAACACATTGCCGTCTGGTAACTCTTCAATCTTAGCCTCATCTCCGTAAGGAGCAGCCTCGGCAACATTCTTGCCCAAAACATTCCAGGTCTGACCGAAGTCATCGCTATAGAGAATACGGTTACCGCTGCGGGTACACAACACGGTATATACACGATAGTACTTGCCTACCTTGATCTGCTTACTCTGACAGATTCTACCGCTGGTAAAGAAGGCTGATTCCACTTCTGGGATGAGATCGTAAATCTGCTTGGTCACTTCCTCGCCATACCATGTCTTACCCTCGTCGTCGCTGTAGTATCTACCCATCATCAGGAGATGACCACGCTTAGACTCCCAGTAGCCGATGCCACCCGATGCACACATCAGGAGGATTCTGCCGCTCTTCTTATCTACCACGACAGCCGCATCGCCATGGGCACAATCGAAACTGGTAGCAATACCGTTTCCACCCTTTGCCACCATCTGCTCTGGAGAGCTCCAGGTAGCGCCCTTGTCCATACTGGTCTTCATCACGATGTCGAGATGACGGCCTCCACCAATATCCTTATTGTGATAACGATGATCGGTAAACGCAATCAACTTACCCGACTTACACTCCACGATGGCAGGAATGCGATACTGCGCTTCCTTGTTAGGGAAGACGGTGATGCCGCCCTGAGCGTTAACTGCCTGAGCCTCAACTGCCATTTCAGGGATTACAGCAGCAACCTGTGCAGGCATCATCAGGGTAATACCCATCGTAGCGAGACACAATACCTTGCTTATATTTGCTGAAAAAATCATATTTCTCGTTTTTTGTTCATTTATACTTCCTTGTTCAAAATCTCCTGGCACAACGAGTATGCCTTGATCATCATTCTCGGAATATGGAACGGTCCCTTGAAGAGATTACCCTTGGCAGGCTGTGCCACGGTACCATCTCTGTGAAGATAACCATACCACTCACCGAACTCGGCATCTGGGAAGTGGGCGTAGGTCCACTCGCTGATGCGCTGGTGCTTGTAGATATACTCGTCGTCGCCCGTAGCCAGGTAAGCGTAGAGCGAAGCAATGATGGTTTCGGTCTGTGGCCACCAGAACTTCATATCCTGTGAATAATCCTGCGCAGGAAGATTCCTGCAGTCTCTGAAGTTGATGATGCCGCCATACTGCTTGTCCCATCCCCAGTCCCAAGACCAGTCGAAGATCTGCAGCGCCATATCGGTTATCTCCTTGTCCCAGCCTCTCTGCTTTGCCTCTTCCATGATGAACCATGAAGTCTCGATGCAATGACCTGGGTTGATAGTGCGACCCATACAAGTATCCACAAATTCACCGTTCATGCCCACGGTCTCCAGGAGACACTTGAACTCTGGGTGGATGAAGTACTTCTTCAATTTGGCAATCGACTCATCAATCTGCTCGGTGAGCTTAGGATCGTTGATGACCTTGCGGATGCAGGAAGCTACATTGATGAGAATCATGATGATGCTATGGCTCTGCAACTGGACAGATTCCTCAAACTTTGGAGCCAGGATACCTGGAGTAGTGAGGAAACGTTGGGTGTCCTTGAAAATCTGAAGGGCACGTTCAGCATATTTCTGCTCGCCGGTAGCCAAAGCATACTCCGACATCGCAATGGCTGCGAAAGTCTCAGAGAATACATAGCGACGCATGCGCAATGGCTTGCCTTCGGCTGTAACAGAGAAGTACATTCTGCCATTCTCGTCGAAACAATGGTTCTCGATGAAGTCGAGGGTGCTCTTCGCTGCCTCCAGCCACATCGGGTTCTTCTCTACATTATTATATGCATAGGCGCATATAAAGGCGAATCGACCCTGAAACCACACAGACTTGGTGGAATCGATCAGACTTCCATCTCTATCAAGACAAGTGTAAACACCACCGTTTACCTTATCCCATCCATGCTCCATCCAGAATGGCATGATGTTCTCTGTCAGATCAGTCTTATAAGATTCAGCCCACTGCTTAATATATTCTTTTATATTCATTCTTACTGGTTCTAGTGGATTTTACTTAAAACTGGTTGCAACGCTCGAAGAAGTTGATAGCTTCCAACTCTTTCTTCATTGCCTGCTCCTCCTCATCGGTCATGTTGCGGAATGGAGTACGGTTTTGACCCAAATCGAAGCCCATCAACTTCATGATACGCTTACCACCAACGATGTTACCACGGTAGTGGCAGATGACGTTGATAACCTCCTGAGCAAAGTTCTGCTTCTCACGGGCTGTCTCGATGTCGCCGTTCTTCCAAGCCTCGATGATGCCTACCAACTCCTTACCGTTGTAGTTGGTTGTACCACCGATACCACCCTGTGCACCGCCCTGAGCCAGGCTAGGGAGAATAGTCTCATCCTGACCGTGGAGCATATCGTACTTACCGTTCTTGTAGAGACGGCACTGGTTGTACTCATACAGGCTCTCGAAGGTATATTTGATACCAGCGAAGTTAGGAATGCGTCCATCTACAGCCTTCAACAGATCGAGCATTGGCAGATAAGCGCCATTGAATGCAGGAATATGATAGTAGTAGAAAGGAAGCTCAGGAGCAGCAGAAGCAATCTCCTCGCAATACTTCACGAGTTCCTCGATGCGGCCGATATGTGGGAATGGAGGCGCCATTGAACCGATGCCCCAAACACCCAACTTCTGCGCGTGCTCAGCCAAGCGACGGCTCTCACGGAGGCAGCAGCTGCCTACATGAACGATAATCTTGAAGTCCTTTGGAGCTACGGCTACCCATCTCTCAGCAAGGAGCATTCTCTCCTCGGTGGTCAACATATAGCCCTCGCCTGATGAACCATTGATAAACACACCCTTCAGACCGTTCTTCTGAAGCATCTTGGCGTAAGCCTCGATAGGTTCCAAGTTCACATCACCGTTAGCATAAAAAGGAGTAAACGGTGCATCGATAAGTCCAATGATCTTTTCCATAATTATATATATTAATGTAAGTTAGTTAAAATTTCCTTTTTCTTTTTTATTCCAAGTTATCAGTCTTTGGTTTCAAGCAAACCAGCTGAAGTGTCAACGCTGCGATAACCACCACGCCCAATACGGCAAAGGCCAAGCCCAGATTACCGCCATCTGAGAACTTACCCATCACCTGGGTAACCATGGCTCCGGCAAATACGCCCACCATATTCATGATACCATAGGCTGTAGCTCTATATTTAGCCGATATAATCTGGCAGAGGATTGGCATATTGTTGGCATCAAACATACCATAACCGATACCGAAGAGCAAGCCAGCTCCCACTACTGCTACCACACTGTGGCCGAAGCCCAGGAGGAAGAGAGCAGGAATCGTCATTCCCAGACCGATGGCACTGGTATAAACGCGGCCACGGATGTTCCTATGAACCCATTTATCGGAAAGTACACCGCCGAAGAGGACACCAAACAATGAGGATACTGCGATGGTGATAGTTGACATCGGACCAGCCTCAGACATAGGTACACCCAAATTCTCAGCAAACAAAGTAGGGAGCCAGTTCTTGGTAGCCCAACCTGGAAGAGAAGGAACTGCGAAATAGAAGAGGATCACCCAGAATGCCCAAGTAGAAAGCACAACAGATAAGCCTTGGAACAATCCGCCCTTTGCAGGCTTTTCCTGCTGAGTCACAGCCACATTCGCAGTATCCTTGTCTTTATCGTGCAACAACAGAAGCAATACGACAGAATAAGCGATTCCGAGAATACCGAACCAATGGAAAGCGGTGTGCCAGGAGAAGGCTGCTGCCACGGTAGCACCAAATCCTCCGATAGCCTGCCCTACATACAAACCGGTCATGTGAAAACCGATGGCCAGAGATCTGGACTTTCCTTCATGCCAGTCAGCAATGAGAGACAAGGCAGAAGGGATGTAAAGCGCTTCACTGATACCCATCAACGCCCTCAACATGTAAAGTTGATCAAAACTGGAAGCATATCCCATCAGGTAGGTCACCAGAGACCAGACAAAGAGACTGCCTACTACTAATTTCTTTCGACTGACTCTATCAGCTACGATACCGGCAAAAGGACTCACAATACCATAGATCCAAAGGAAGACAGCCATCAAAGCGCCAAAGGCTTCAGCTTGCTGCAATTCCACAATGTCAATCTTCATAGCAGCCTGCATGGTAGAAAGCATCTGACGATCCATATAGTTGAGAAGAGCAACCACCCAGAGGAGCGCTACAACTAACCAGGGATAAAACTTTTTATTTTTCATTGAGATTGTTAGTTTTGTTATTCGGGTGCAAATTTACTACTTATTTTAATGCCAACCAAATTTTAATGAATTAATTTTCGTTATTCAAGTTAATTAAATTAGTTTATTTATTTGTTCTTACGTTTTATATCTATACACCTTATTATATATATAAAAGAATCTCCTCTGAGCTGTTTGAGCAACCAGTATTTTAAAAAGCTAAAAATCACGGGCTCAAATAGTTAAATCATCCCCTAAAAAAGAGGAAAAACAAAGTTTATTCTAATAATTTAGATTAATTAACTCGCAAACATTAAAAAAACGGATTTATTTATTTACCTTTGCAGCGTAAAACTTAAACATGAAATATCTGTATGGCAAAAAGCATCATACCTCACACTAAATGGTCTGCCTCTAAGACAGCTCTTTTGAACTTGCTCATAGAACATGGAGGGCAAACTATCGCCGAACTATCCAGTAGTTTGGGGGTAAGTGTGCCATATACTACCAAGACTCTGAACGAGCTCATTGAGGATGGCTTGATTGAGGTAACTGGCAAGAAAGACAATTACTCGAAAAGAGCGCCAAAGATTTACGACCTCATCGCAACATCCGGATATTTCCTCGGCATAGATACAGGAAAGCAAAATCTCACCTTCGGCATCTGTGATTTTTGTGGAAACATGGTGGCAGAGCCCGAACTGATACACTTTGACTATCAGGACACGCCGACCTGCTTCGACCGTTTCATCAACCTCATCAACGAATACATCCAGAGATCAGGCATCGCAAGAAGCCAGATCAAGAAGGCTTGCATGAGTATCGGTGGACGAGTGAACCCGGAAAAAGGTTGTGCCTATAATTACTTCACCTGCACGACAATGCCACTGGCAGAAGCGCTGACCGAAAGACTCGACCTGCCTTTCTGCATCGACAACGATACCCGCTGCATGACTTACGGTGAATATCTGAAAGGTGTCTGCAAGGGATTGAAAAACATCATCTTCGTAAACGTCAGCTGGGGCATCGGCATCGGTATCATCTTCGACGGTAAGCTCTATCTCGGAAAATCAGGCTTCTCGGGTGAAATCGGACACATGCACATCTATAATAATGACATCATCTGCCATTGTGGAAAAACAGGTTGCATGGAAACGGAAACATCAGGCTCGGCATTGCTGCGCAAGATGAAAGAGGCTCTAGAGAACGGTGGAACATCCGTGCTGTCCGACAAGGTGAAGAACCAGCATCAGGAACTCACCCTGCAGGATATCCTCGATGCCATCAAAAAAGAGGATGTGCTCAGCATCGAGACCCTACAGAAGGTGGCGGTGGAACTGGGAACCAATCTCGCCGGCATCATCAACATCTTCAATCCGGAGATGCTGGTCATCGGAGGAGACCTCTCGGTGACAGGTGCTTATCTTACCCAACCTATCTGCATGGGCATCAAAAAGTTCTCGCTCAATATGGTGAACGAGGATTCGCAGGTTGCCACCTCTACCCTGAAAGAGCATGCAGGACTGATTGGAGCCTGCCTCATGGCAAGAAGCAAGTACTTGAACAATTAATAGATTAAGAATACATTATTAATATATAAGAATACATTAACTAATAAACATATATCAACTATGCGTGTAATTATCGAAAAGAATTACGATGAGTTGGCTCGCTGGGCAGCTCGTCACGTTGTGGAGACCATCAAAGCTTTCCAACCAACAGCAGAGAAACCATTCGTTCTGGGTTTGCCAACAGGCTCATCACCTATTGGTATGTATGCAGAAATCGTAAAGGCTGTCAAGGCTGGTGAGGTTTCTTTCAAGCATGTACTCACATTCAACATGGACGAATACGTAGGTTTGCCAGAGGCTCATCCAGAGAGCTATCATTCATTCATGGCTCACAACCTCTTCGACCACATCGATTGCCCTAAGGAGAACATCCACATTCTCAATGGTAACGCTGAGGATCTCGAAGCTGAGTGCGCTCACTACGAGGAGATGATTGCAGAAGCAGGTGGTATCGACCTCTTCATCGGTGGTATCGGCCCTGATGGTCACATTGCTTTCAATGAGCCATTCTCTTCTCTCAACTCCCGCACCCGCGTGAAGACTTTGACTACTGATACCCGCATCGCTAACTCTCGTTTCTTCGGTGGCGATATGAACGCAGTACCAGCTACAGCCCTCACAGTAGGTGTTGGTACCGTTATGGCAGCTAGAGAGGTGATGATTCTCTGCAATGGTCACAACAAGGCTCGTGCCCTTCAGGCAGCTATCGAAGGCCCTGTAACTCAGGCTTGGACTATCAGTGCACTACAGACTCACCAGCATGGTATCATCGTTTGCGATGAGAGCGCTACAGATGAGTTGAAGGTAAGCACCTACAAGTACTTCAAGGACATCGAGAAAGACAACTTGTAAAAAAAAAAAAGTAATAACTATAAAGACAAGAAACTATGAGACTAAATCTTAGTTCAGAAATTGTACTCAATAAGGTACCATTGGCATACTACAAACCAAAGACTACAGTAGAGTACTCAGAGATCTCCAGAATGGAGAAAATTCATACCGACATCTTCGCCTCTTCCATGGAGGGTGCAGCTCACGTAGCTGACCAAGTAGAGAAGGAAATCAAGGCAGCTCAGCACGAGGGCAGATATTACGTGATGGCATTGGGCACAGGCTTGTCGCTCACACCTATCTACAAGGAATTGCAGAGAAGATGCGAGGCTAAGCAGCTCAGTTTCAGAAACGTGGTAGTATTCAATGCTTACGAGTACTATCCAGTACAGAAGGAAAGTTCTCTGAAGAGCATCAACCAGTTGAAGGAGCGCTTCCTCGACCATGTTGACATCGATCCACAGAACATCTTCACATTGGATGGCAGTGTGGCACAGGACGCAGTGCAGGATACCTGTCACCTCTACGAGAAGCGCATCAAGACCTTCGGCGGTCTCGACATCGCTCTCCTCGGTATCGGAAGAATGGGTAATATCGCTGCCAACGAGCCAGGTTCCGGCATCCAGTCTATCACCCGTCTGATCCTCATCGGCAATACTTCCCGCGAGGAGATGGAGAACAGCTTCGGCACCAACGAGCAGGTTCCTCCTTGCTCTCTCACCATGGGTATCGCTACCCTGCTCTCTGCCAAGAGTGTTTACCTCACAGCATGGGGCGACGAGAAGGCTGAAATCATGCAGAAGGTAGTAGAAGGAAACATCACTGACACATTGCCAGCTAGCTTCCTCCAGACTCATCCTAATGCAAACGTTATTCTTGACCTGAGCGCAGCTTCACACCTGACACGTATCAAGCATCCTTGGCTCGTAACAAACTGCGAGTGGACTGACAAGCTGGTACGCAGTGCATTGGTATGGCTCTGCCAGAAGTTGCACAAGCCTATTCTGAAGTTGACCAACAAGGACTACAACGAGAATGGTTTGAGTGAGCTCTTGGCTCTCTACGGCTCTGCATACAACGCAAACATCAAGATTTTCAACGACTTGCAGCATACTATCACAGGTTGGCCAGGCGGTAAGCCAAATGCTGATGACACTTATCGTCCAGAGCGTGCGAAACCATTCCCTAAGAGAGTGATCGTATTCTCTCCACATCCAGACGATGACGTGATCTCTATGGGTGGTACTATCCGCCGATTGGTACAGCAGAAGCACGAGGTACATGTAGCTTACGAGACATCCGGTAACATCGCTGTAGGCGACGAAGAGGTTACAAGATTCATGCACTTCATCAATGGTTTCAACCAGATTTTCGCAGACTCTAAGGATAGCGTAATCTCTAAGAAATACCAGGAAATCAAGGAGTTCTTCGCACACAAGAAGGAGAGCGATTTCGATACCCGTGACATTCTGACCATCAAGGGTCTGATTCGTCGTGGCGAGGCTCGTACAGCTTGTACATTCAACGAGATTCCTCTGAACCGCGTTCACTTCCTCGACTTGCCATTCTATGAGAGCGGCAAGATTGAGAAGTTGCCTATGACAGAGAAGGACGTTGAGATCGTTAGAGCATTGCTCCAGGAGGTGAAGCCTCATCAGATTTATGTTGCTGGTGACTTGGCAGACCCACACGGAACTCACAAGAAGTGTACCGACGCTGTTCTCGCAGCCATCGACGAGGAGAAGAAGGCAGGCGCAGAGTGGTTGAAGGACTGCCGCATCTGGATGTACCGTGGCGCTTGGGCTGAATGGGAGATTGAGAACATCGAGATGTGTGTTCCATTGAGCCCTGAGGAGTTGAGAGCAAAGCGTAACTCTATCCTCAAGCACCAGTCACAGATGGAGAGTGCTCCATTCCTGGGTAACGACGAGCGCCTCTTCTGGCAGCGTGCAGAAGACCGCAACCGTGGCACCGCCCAGCTCTATGATGAGTTAGGTCTGGCTTGCTACGAGGCTATGGAAGCATTTGTGGAGTACATTCCACTCTAAGCCTTCCATCGCATACTCAAGTTGATATATAATATAGATCTTCATTCATACTCTAACCTATATCAACTATTCATTTGACAAAACTAATTGTACGAGAATAATTAGTTTGTGCCCTTCTGCCGAAAGACAGGAGGGCATTTTTTATATTCTCCCCTTTCACTCCATTCGTTCTGAAGAGAAGATAGAAAAGAATACAAAAAGAGGAGATAAAAAACGGCTCCATGCAAAACGCAGAGCCGCAAGCTGAAACTATATTCTAAAACTTGATAGGTTTTCCTACTCCTTCATGATTTGGTGAGAACTTGATTCCCAACAGATCAGCAATGGTAGGTGCAATCTGATTATTATAATAGGTACCTGATGTCAACACACCCTTAGCCGGAATACCCTTTCCAAAAGCCATCAACCATGTCTGGTGAGAATGCTCTGTATAAGGTCCATGGTCGCGCCAGGCATTGATATCCTTGTCGCCACGTCCATGATCACAGGTTACAATCACCGTGGTCTGGTCTTTATAGAATGGATCACTCTGGATAAGTTCCCAGAGATCTTTCAGGAAGGCATCCGTATTATGGGCAGCATCCAGATAAAGGCGGTAATTGCCGGCATGAGCCCACTCATCAGTATCACCGTAGCCTATGAATACCAACTTAGGATGACGGGTACGCATGGCTTCCATGGCATACTCATGGGTCAGGAAGTCGAAACGCTCTTGCTCCCAGTATTTCGGACAAAGCTCCTGCATCTTATCCAGGAATTTCTCCCGCTCGGTTGGATTCTTCGATATCGCATGGCGATAGTTGGCATTCACCTCCAGCCCACTTCTCTGCTCATTGAAGATTTCGATGAAACGAGCCCAACTGCCGAAGCACAACACCTGGTTCTGATACTGAGGAGTCTTGTTGGCAGTCTCAAAAACGCTGACATTAGGGTTTGGAATGGCATCATTGCTATGGATGTTCCGATCGTCGGCATAACCGCACAAATCCTCATTATACCCTGGATAAGAGAACCACATCTTGTTGGTTACATCCATCGTACAACCCAGGTTGCGATTGCCGAGAATGGTTCCATTCTTAGCGATAAAACTCCAGGTGAAAGGCATCAGTTCCTGGCGACGCTGCTCAGAAGTAGCCCCCTTCCAATAACTATCCTTCATCATCTTGACATTACCAAACTGCTTTGCATTGATAAGCATACTGTCGGCACCACCAAACAATTCCTGCCAACGATAGCCATCCACCGTCACCAACACAACTTTTCGCTCTGCCTTTCCTACGGCAGGCAACATCAATAAGGCAGTCATCACTGCACATAAAATCTTTTTCATAATCTACTTTGCTTTAAAAAGTCATCTTACTTCAACCACCAAGGCATAGCAGTAATCTTATCATTATTCTCGCCAAACTGACTCTTGATGGCATCCTCAACATTCTGAGTATTATACTTATTCTCTGTTTCCGGATACATCCAGCGATAAGGAATCGGATTATCTGCCAGATGAGCAAACTCAGGATAACCTGTACGCAAATGCTCAAAGAACGGATCCCAGCCTCCCTGGAAGAAACCAACACAGTATTTCTGGAAGATGATACGCTCTATCTTCTGTTCCAGAGTCAACCGGTCATCCCACTTCACTTCATCGCCCTGGAGATATGTGGTTGCTGCATCATCAGTAACATACTTCGCATAGTCACCCGAATAAGTATGATACCAGGCAAAAGAAGCTCTTACTCCATTTTCATAATACTGCTTGGCATCACCCTGAATCCAACCTCTCACAACAGCCTCAGCCAGAATCTGCTGCAACTCAGCATAACCCATCAACATCGTTGGCTCACCGGTAGGATTGGTACGATAACGGGAATTGATCTGAGAAATCTTACCAGCACCTACCAGGTTCTTGTTCTCGCCGTATGGAACAGTAGGATCACCACCCGCATAAGCCGTGAAATCGGTTACAGCCTTGCCGGCAGAAGCAGCTTCATTGGTAGGGAGTGCATAAAGGAACAATCGAGGGTCCTTGCGGAGAGCCATACCATCTATAAAGGTCTTGTCCATATAGAATCCAGACCACTGTGCATTGAACTGCGGATAGCGGTTACCCTCCTGGTCGATGTAAACCAACTGTCCATTATCTGCATTTGAAGCCATCAGCGGCAACTGGGTAATCTGCTTGAACTCCTTCTTGATGTCGTGATTGCCCACCTTCTCCTTATGAGAAAGCGTCAACAAGACCTTCAGGCGGAAAGAATTGACCAACTTCTGCCACTTGGCAGCATCACTGCCATAGATAATGTCACCACTGATGCTTTCCTGCTTGCTGGCAGACTGCGAAAGCTCATCGCTGGCAGTTGCCAATTCATCCAGAACACCCGCAAAAACAGTCTCCTGAGAATCATATTTAGGAGCAAACTGTCCATCGCTTTCTCCCTTCAAAGCCTCAGAATAAGGTACATCACCAAATTGCAAGGTGAGATTATAGAAGTAATATGCACGGAAGAAGTGATAAAGACCCAGATAAACGGTCTCACCGGTTCTATCCGCTTCCTCCTTTAACTTGGTTACCTGAAGAAGCTCATTGTTGTAAGTACTGAAGCTGCCACGGTTCCACTCATAAAACTGCTCCGCATTATGACCATCGGTCTGTACTACCATCTTATCAGCATACATACCTCCGGTGCCGCGAGAGAAAGCACTCTCGCAGACATTCGGAAGAATGAGCTTTGGAGAAACCACCGTTGGATCATTTGGATTATCATTGATATCGTCAAAGCTACTGCATGAACAGCACAAAGCGCCCACCAGAGCCAAAGACAAAAATAATTTTGCTTTCATTTTTTCTTTACCTTTTTAGAATTTTACATTAAGTCCGAAACCTACATATCTGGCTGTTGGATCAGCCGCACCGGTATCGCCACTTGTATCACCGCTTACATCAGGATCTACGTATGGCACCTTAGCCCAAAGGAATGGATTGTTGCAGAAAACGGTGGCTGTCAATCCCTTGATGATGGAAGCCTGAGGCAACATATGATGGAAATCATAGGTGAGACTCACCTGGCGCACCTTCAGATAAGTACGGCTGAATGTATTGGCAAAGAACTTATCCATCTTGTCGGTCACGACGGCACGGTATGGATAGTTCTGGCACCATGACTGCCAATCGACGGCATTGGTAAACTTTTCAAACTTACGGGTATCAGAAACCACGTTTCCATGAACATCATAAGAAACCTCACCACTCACCACTCTTACGGCATTTGGTACGAAGACCGGCTTGCCTGTGGCATATTCCTCATCACGATAGCGGGTAGAGTTAGGATGCTTGCCACCCCACCACATCTTCGGACTCAGGTTAGAATACATCAAACCGCCAATGGCCGCATTCAATTCAACTCCAAGGGTAAAGTCGTTGAAACGGAAGGTATTCTGCATACCCAATCTTACATTCGGCTCATAATGACCCACCTTGCGAGCGTACGGATCCTTCAAAGGCTGACCATTTGCATCTACAATCACACGTCCTTCCGGATCACGCTGCCATACGGTAGCATAGTAAGCATCTGCACGGTCGTTCTTCTTCAAATTACCAAAGTATTCATCACCACCATAAATCTTGGTCAACTTACGGACACTATGGCTGGCATTCAAATTGAAATCCCATTTGAAGTTCTTTGCCTGAATAGCCTTTACACCCAGAATAACCTCCAGGCCATCTGTGGTATAAGTATTACCATTGATCTTGCGGGAATCGAAACCGGATGCCTGGGAAATCTGCATATCCAGAATCTGGTTGGTATCCAAAGAGTGATAGTAACTGAAGTCCAGAGAAAGACGCTTCATGAAAGAGGTAGAGAAACCTATTTCAAACTGAGTGGTCTTCTGAGGCTTGATGTTTGCATTTACCAAAGCAGAAGGATAACTCACCACGGTATTGCTACCCCATGAGGTCTCCTTGTTATAAACCTGCAGAATCTGATAAGGATCCAAATCGCTGGAAACAGTAGCCCAAGAACCCAACACCTTGAAATAATCAACAAACTGAGGCATCTTAATATAGTCGGAAACCACAGAGCTCAATGCCACAGATGGGTAAAAATAAGAGTTATTGCCCGATGCGATAGTAGAAGACCAGTCGTTACGACCTGTCAAGGTAAGGTAAGCATACTTGGAAAGATCAAGGTTGATAGAACCATACACACTCTTGATTTCCTTCTCGCTTCGAGTTCCCCAAAGAGGATTATCTGAACTATAGGTAAGAATAGAACCTGTAGAATTCTTCAAGGAATAGATTCCCGGGACATTCAAGCCATCGGTAGAAGCATAGTCGTTGCGATAGCGACGATAGAATACAGATCCACCGGCATTGACGGTCAGGTTGATATCATCCAGGAAACTCTTGGTATAGGTAGCCAGCACGTCTGCATCGACATTATCCTGACTCACATTCCATACCTTGTAGGCACCCTCGCGGGAATCACCATAATTCAAATAAGACTTCGGAATCTTGTTCTCGGTAAGATTACGCTTAGAACGCAGGGAAACACGTCCCATCACACTCAACTCAGGCAGAATCTGATAATTCAAGCGCAACTGACCAGTGGTGACATTGCGACGCTCCGAGTGTCTTGACTGAGAAATGGCGAAATAAGGGTTATTATACCAGGCATAGTTATAGTTTGCCTGCTTGTATCCCTCCATACCAGGTACCCACTGGTGCTTCTTCAGTTCACGGATATCAATATCATCTCCCATCCATTCCACAATGGAATACATGAAGTTGGATGGATGATAACCATAATCCGGATAATTAGGAGAAACCACCATGTTGTAATTCAACATAGCATCCAAGGTTAACTGATCAGAGAGATTGAACGTAGAATTGAAATTCAATCCACCTGTATGCAGGGATGTGGTTGGAGCCTGACCCTTCTGGTAAGCATACTGACCCAGGACATAGATCTTGGCCTTCTTGCCCTGATAAGACAAGGACAAGGTATTATTGGTGATGATACCAGTCTCCAGGAATTCCTTCAGATTATCATGAGAGGTCAAAGGCATAGCCACACGCTCATATCTACCAGGATCATCGTACTTTGTGCCTTTCACGCTACCCCACCAAGGGGTTTCCTCGCCAGTTACCTTATCACGGATCGGACTGTTCCACTGAGGAGCCATATTGCCAACATCCAGCTTAGGTCCCCATTCCATATCATCGTCCGACTTACCGCCTCCTTCACCGTCCCAGAAAGCATACTGTCCGTTAGAACCGCTACCATACTGGTGCTGGGTCTCAGGATAAGCAACGAAACCAGCAGTCATCATATCCTTGGTAGAGAAATTAATCTCAATACCCTCTTTTTCTGCCTGTTTGGTAGTAATCATGATGGCACCATTCTTACCTCTCGCACCATACAAGGCAGATGCAGATGTACCCTTCAAAACGTTTACACTGGCAATATTCTCACTGGAGAGATCAAACATATCAGATTCGATAGGCACACCATCCAACACAATTAACGGAGCATGACCACGGAGCGAGAAACTTGGAGACTCGAACATGCTGGAAGGAACAGAGACTGTCAAACCAGCCACCTGCCCCTGCAAAGATGAACCTACGTTCATATTGCCCTGAGCCGCCAAATCCTTGCCGGTAACCTGCTGAGTGGTATAACCCAGCTTCTTCTTTTCCTGCTTGATACCTATCGCTGTTACTACGACTTCATCTATATCCTGAACATCTGCATCCAAGACAACATCCAAACTGGCGGTTGTCACCTTCACGGTCTTGGTCTTATCGCCCAGGTAAGTAAACTCCAGTACAGCATTCTTGTCTACATTGATTACATAGTTACCATCTACATCTGTAACTGTAGCGGTATTAGAGCCTTTCACTTTAACGGTAGCACCAGCTACTGGACCCATGTTGTCTGAAACCTTACCTGTCACCTTCGTCGTCTGTGCAAACAGAGAAGCGTTTAAGCACAGGAAACAGGCAAGCGTCATTACTTTTTTCATAAACTTCTTACTAAAACCTTAATTATCCTAATATCACCATTATTATTTCAGCGCTACCTTAGAAAACAAGGCAACAAGCTGATTATAGTCCTTCTTATTGTTTCTCAAAGCCTTTTCAAATGATTTGCTATCCTCTGAATAAAAGGCAGAAATGGCTACATTCAATACTTGATTCATCTTTCCAGTAGCCTCTGTTTCTGACATTTTATGGTCTTTCACTTCCTCTTCCAGCCCCTTTGATACTCTTTTTACCGCATTAAACAATTCACCTTTCTTGATGACAATACGGGTGGTTGGATCTCCAGGAACCACTGGGATACGCTTCACGCAGAGTCCTTTTAGCTGATTAAAAAGGAAGGAAGTCTGCTTGCTAAATTCTGCATTTTCTGAAATCTGATCAAGCTGCTGCTCGGTTGGCTGAGCAACGCTATAGATAAACTCCCATGCAGGAATGGTACTGTTGGTCTTATCAGTACCCATTTCTTTCTCATTTTCATTTCCTGCGAATGCTGCCATCACTGAACACAGCAGCATCATTACCATTAATTTTGCTTTTTTCATATCCATTGAACATAATCTTATTTTCGGTTGCAAAATTACAGGTATCAGATTACAGACAGGATTCAATGGTTACACATTTCCAATACTTAATCATTACTAATCTGTTACAAGGTTGATAAATAGATGACTTCAGGGATGAGCTACACCTTATTATATTATATAAAAGATAATTTTTCTAGCTTATTCGTTAGGAAATGTGTAATCTATAATCAAAAAACTTGGAAATTCGTCAGAAATATCGTACCTTTGCAAGCAAAAAGCAAAACAAACGATATGAAAAGAATCAAAATGCCACTCTTGGCAAGAATCATCCTTGCCATTCTGCTGGGTGTAATCTTCGGCAATTTCTTCAATGAAGCAGCCGTCAGAGCGTTCCTCACCTTTAACGGAATCTTCAGCCAGTTTCTTGGCTTTATGATACCGCTCATCATCATCGGTCTCGTAACACCAGCCATTGCCGACA
>JAJWLX010000050.1 GCA_021636625.1 Prevotella sp.
TGAGCTTGAGCATCTTGTTGCTTCGTTGAGAAATATCTTGGGCAAAAATAGTACAGCGGTCTTCTCCGATTTGATGTGACAATGCCATCAGCAAAGTACCTGTACCTGCTGATGGGTCGTAGCATTCAATATTATGGAGGTCGGCATGATCACCCACTAATAATCTGGCCATAATGGTAGCGATGGCATGAGGAGTGTAATATTCTGCATATTTTCCGCCTCCAGCTGTGTTGTAGTCTTTGATGAGATATTCAAAGATATTGGCGAAGAAGTCGTAATGCTCTGAAAATGCTTCCTCAAAAGAGAAATTGGCAAGCTTATCCACCATGGCACGTGCAAATGGTGCTCTCTGAGCCACATCTGTCACATATTGGGTTAATGGCTCAAAGAGAGGTATCTTGGTGTTTTGTGTGGTCTGTGTAGAGAATATGGCAAGATTCTGCTCCGCAATGTCGCTCATCGTATTGTCGAAGATAAAATCAAAATCACCCTTTGCCTGCTGGTTCCAGAGGTTTGCAATCAGATGCTCTGGTTTCAAACGTGGCAGGTCTGGAGACAAGGAAGCCAGCAACATCATGCGCTCCATGTCACTCAACTCACTGTAAGCGGTTTCCCATTTCTCTGCTGTGCAAATTTTCTCAGCATAGCGGTTTCCTGAGTGTTTAATGGCATAGCCAAACTTGTCATTCAAGAACTTATATAGGAATACCTGTGTGATAATTTTATACTCATTGCCGTCATTGCCCATGCCGTATGTCTTGCAAGTTGCTTTCAGGGCATCGATGAGGGCTACGGTTTTTTCTCTTATTGTCATATTTTTATATTTAATTACTTGGATATGTTCTATTATATTGATTGATGTATTGACGAGCTATTCTGGTTTGAATGAAAGTGAAATCGTCCATTTGAGCCTCTATGCTCGGATAATGATTGAGAGATTGGGCTATCTCTGTCATAACAGTACAATCGAAATATTCATCTTTCTTCAGAATGTCTGCACGGTCGTAAACTTTTTGATCTATTTCTGATTTTATGTCAGAAAGTATCGCCACAATATCATTATCATAATAACTGAAGATGAATGGCTTGTGCTCTTTCAATCTTCGTTGGTTTTCTTCGTGAATCCGCTTGTGGACATTGGCAAACTTCGTGTCACCATTATATTTCTTCAGCAAGCGGTTGTTGCTTTCCTGTAATTTCACCAATCGTTCGATGATTTCATCAAGCTCCTTACTTTCCTGATTAAACTTAGCGATACTATCAACGACGAAGCCATGCTCCTTGAATCTTTGCATGAAGGCATCACGCAGAGTGATATATTCAGGATCGTCAGGGTCTGTATTTTCTGTGAATTTGTGAATCACTAAAGCCCATTTTTCCTGTAACTCCTGTCCACCTGCTATCATTTTCATTTCTTCCTCTCCAATTTTAGAGAAATTGAAGCGGATGTCTTGCATAGCTTCATTGACGAGTTGCTTGGTCTCATCAGAAATGGCAAAGACTTCCTTTTGATTGATGATGTCGATGTGGTGTTGCACTTCCTTTAGCATATCTGGAAGTTTTGTCAGTTCAACCTTACTGAAAGCATCCTTTAAGCTGTCATCACCAAATGTACGTACTATATTGGCACAATCCTTGGCTGAAATCAATGCTTTTTTCAAGTCGAGCAGCACCTGCTTATCTTCTATGGAAGAAATCTCAGACGAGAAGTCTTCTACATTGTTTGTCGTGTAATCAAACAATGTTTGGCGTACATCTTTCATCTGCCGAATCAGTTCTTCAGGGTCTTCTATAACCTGTGTGAATGTATCGGTGATGTGATTGCCTTCTACTTCTTCTGGATTATTGAAGCGATTCAACTCTCTGAGATAAGCCTCATTGGTCTCTTCAAAGTTTTGCTTGATGTTAGCAAAGTCGATGACATAGCCATAACGATTGTTCTTGTATGGTCGATTGACACGTGTGAGTGCCTGCAAAAGGTTATGGTCACGGAGCTTGCGACCAAAATAAAGTCTCTTTAAGCGTGGTGCATCGAAACCGGTCAAGAGCATATTGAAGACAATAAGCAAGTCGATGCTCATGTTCTTCTTGAAGTCCTTGATAATTTGCTTGCGAGTTTCCTTGTCATCGCTATCGTGCAAGATGAGTCCAACTTTCAGTGGATGCATCCTGTAACCTGGCATAGGTATGGCATTGGCAACCATCCACTCTTGACCATCCATTTTGATTTGGATAGGCTTGGCATATCCTGCGTCAAGCGTGTTGGCAAGGCCGCCATCAGAGAAGTTTTGAAAAGCCTCATATAACTTTTTTGCTTGTCCGCTTGTCTCGCAGATGACCATGCCACCGAGTGTATCATCTCCCTGTATCTTGCGGAATCTTGTCAAGTCATCTGCTATATAGCGGGCTAATTCTCCTACATAACTATCGTGTTCTATAATTTGCTCACGCTTGATATCCTTCTTTTGTACAAGGGTTTCCAGTTTGTCGTAAACCGCAGAAAGACGTTCCTTATATGAGGTCTCTATATCCTCACGGATTATCTTTAAGGTATATCCGTCAGCAATAGAACGATCATAATAATAAGTATGGAAATAGCGTTGGAAAACCACACTCGAAGCACAATCTTTCTTTAGCAGAGGAGTTCCTGTCAAGGCTATCTTGATGGATTTTGGATCTGCATCAAAAAGATTGGCTAGAAAACAACCACCAGGTTTGTAACCACGATGAGCCTCGTCCATAATGAAAATACGCTGAAGATTTGTTGCATAAGCCGGAAGTTCCACCTTTTGCTTGTCTTCAGCAAAACGCTGGATGTTCACAACTGTTATCTCTTGCTGTCCACTGGTTCCTTCTTGTGCATGGTTGTTGCGGAACTGAGCCATCAATTCCGCACGAGTATTGGCTGTTGAAACAACGAGTCCACGAGCCTCAAACTCTTGGGTGGCTTGTTCCAGCAAGTCTATTCTATCTACTATGAAATAGAATTTTGCAACCATATTCTTCTTGGCATAATAGTCGGATAGAACATAGGTGAGATAAAAGGACAGAGCCGTTTTTCCACTACCTTGCGTATGCCATACTACGCCAGAAGTAGCTCCTTCTGAGAGTTGTTGGCGGATAGCGAGTGCGGCAAACATCTGCTGGTAGCGCATGATGTGCTTTTGATCGGTGCTTTCTATTTTACCATCTACTTCTTTCTCCATTTTAACGTATGCTATGCCATACTTGATGATAAAGAGCAATCGCTCAGGGCTGCACATGGAGGTAAGCATACGGTTCGTAGGAGTATTGACGCCAAGATTGGTTTGATACTCCGGTGTATGATGAATAACTTGACAGTTGAAGTCTGCCAAGATTTGTCTTTCTTCTTTTTGGTTGATTTCCTTATATGGATAATTCGCATTATAAGGTGCTATCGGGAGATTGGAAGAATTCTCCTCACGGAAGCAATTGAAGGGGGCGTTTCCTCTTGCAGCAGTGCAATAGAAAGCTCCTTGGATAGGAACTATTCCCCCCATCGTATCGTACTCCATATTATTAGAAAATATCATCAACTGTGTGATGTTGATGAAGCTACGAAACTTTTTGTTTGGGAAACGCTCTTGATTCATTCGCTTGCTTTCAGCTACAATTCCTCCATGATTGTTTGGCTTTTTTACCTCTACGAAGCAAAGAGGCAAGCCATTGACAAACAAAGTAATGTCTGGGCGGAATTCATCTTGCCCATTTTTACAAGTGAATTCAGCGGTAAAATGAAAAGTGTTGTTCTGAGGATTTTCAAAGTCTATCAATTTGATGGGAGATACAGCCTGTAATCTTTTGTAAAAAGACTTACCGAGGTCATCATTCTTTAGTTCTTGGCGAATGGAGCGCAAAATGCTCTTGAACCCATCTTTCTTTGCTGATGGGTTCAACTTATAAAATTGTTCTCTGAAAATTTCAGTCAATATATTCGTGTCAGGGTCATAGACTGTCCCTGCCATATCTTCGCTAATCTTTCCGAAATAAGAATAGCCTAATCGAGTAAGGTGAACCATTGCTGGCATCTGAACTCTTGTTGCTTCGTTGAATTTACTCATTGCTTCATTTTATTGCTTTAGATGCAAATATAGTGATTTCTTTTTATAAATATCTGATTCAAAGCTAATCTTTAACAAGATATAACAAAGAAAGTGAGCAGAGAGAGCAGAAACATAAATTCGTATTCATATGCTATCGAAACAGGCTTCATATGCGATTGAAATAGGCTTCATTCACCATCGAAGCCTATTTCATTTGGAACAGAAGGAATCTTTCTCAGCAACAAGTGTTATTTTTGTCAATACTTATAACCAAATTTTGCATACTGGTAAACTTGGAATCTAGCAACAAAATAGGGAGTTTTGAGCATCTCAAATTCCCTATTTTCTGCTTCTAATTAAGCGAATACCCTATAGTTGTACGACTATAAAGTTGTAGTCGTACGACTATATAGGCTATGGTTGTACAACTGTAGAGTTATAGTTGTACAACTACAGGGGTTATAGTCGTACAACTATAGAATTCCTATTTCAACGCTATTAACTAACAAAATTATAATCCTTTGATTATTAACACATTACCATTTTCTTCCATATTTTCAATATTCACAAAGAAATAAGAACCGTTTGAAAATACGAGAATCTCAGCAAGGAAAATGTATAAAAATAAAACGACCCGCACATTTGAGCATCGTTGAGAGGCTTGGCGGGTTCTGGCGGGTACAAAGGTACGAAGATTTTTCGAAACCTGCAAATTTTTAGAGAGATTTTTATCTCTTTCTTCCCCCAATAACTTTTTCATTCTCTAATTCTGCAAGTAACACTTGCAGAATTAGAAAGTCAGGATATTCGTTGGCATCGTACCCTCTAACTTTTCTGGATAGAATTTCTCCAAATTATATTCTGATATTGCTATTGGCTAGCTACCTGATTCCAAGGCAAAGCATGAATTGTTATACATTCTATAAGTACCGATTCCATTGATATATGAACTCAGTTATTTGTCATTGTAATGTCCTTCTAGCTCAATAATGGACACAAGAATTTCTTCATCAAGTATGTCATAGATAATCCTGTCCTGGGCAGTAATATGTCTAGAATACGTGATGTCGTTTCCACCTTTCAAAGGTTCTGGATGTCCTTTACCTGTTCTAGGGTGCTCAGAAAGTTCTGGAATCAACTTCTCTAGTTTTTTGAATAGAGGTAGATTTGATTTCTTCCATTTCTTAATGACCTTCTGTGCATCCTTAGAGAATTCTATTCGATATATCATAAAGCTTCCATCCATGCGATTGCATCTTGTGCTGTGTCAAAGCACAGAGTTTCTCCGTTTTTATGTTCTTCTCTCGCCTTGTCAAGCTTCGCTTGCAAATCGGGAGTAATCACATTTTCCTCCATGGTCTTGTTCTTACTCATAAAATCCATAAGAATGGATTCTACGTAATTGTTAAGGCTACGATTGGTAGCCTTAGCACACTCCTTGAGCTCCTCAAGAAGCTCTGCTGGTAACCTAAATGAAGTAGGTACACGTAATGTTGATGTGCTCATATCCTTTGTTTTAAATTGTTATTTGGGGCAAAGGTAATAAAAAATAATGAGAATCGGAGTGAATCCTTGGTTTTTAACACAGATAATTGCGATTATTAACAGTGCCTACTCCGCCCCCATGCGGTAATTCTTTGGCGATAATCCGGTATGCTTCTTGAAGAAGGTGCCGAAGGATGAGGCATTAGGGAAGCTGAGATCACTGGCTATCTGCTGAATCGTCATGTCCGTATTCTTCATCAGATAAATGCTGCGACGGATAATCGCCTTGAAAATCAACTGCTGAACCGTCTTGCCACATACTGACTTCACTATCACCGAAAGATACTTCGGAGTGAGACAAAGCTGGTCGGCATAAAAAGCTACCGTACGCTCACGCATGAAGTTCTCCTCTATCAGCTTCACCAACATCTCGAAAGTCTCTATCTTACGTCGCATCTCCTTACCTTCCTTCTGGAACGAAGCAGAAAAAATGCTGCAAAGACGATAGGTTACCGCCATCAGAAGCAACTTCTGCTCATGCAAACTGTAAGTGTCATGCTTCTCCTTCTGCTCTAAATCCAAAAGCATCCGGGCATAAGAAGTCAGCATCTCCTCATATTCCGTATGAGCCACCGTGCACGACTGGGGATAGAGCGTAGAATAAAGCCGCATGCTGACTACGGTATTGCCCAGCATGTGGAGAATCTGTTCCACACGATAAAAAAGCAACGTGTACCGGAAGTCTGCAGAGACCTCCTGCACATGAAACAGGATTCCGGGAGAGAGAAAAACGGTCTCTCCCATAGACGCAACAAAGGATGTTCCATCTACACAGAAACGGAACATCCCTTGATGACAAACTACTATTCCGACATAATCAGAATAGAAAGGCTGCATCAGAAAATGAGGAAATTCATTTGCCTCATATATGATTATATTGTCAGTTATCTCCATTCTAAAAAATTGCTTTAGCTGCGAAGATAACAAAAATATCAATCTCCTCTGATGATTGCCTTGATTATTTATGATATTTTAGCAGAATCCTGCCGCTTCCGGAAGAATCTGCTTTCTTGCCTTTACCTCCTTCCCAGGTTTTTCTCATTCACATTCTTCAGCAGATACTCGCGGGTCAGCTCCTTGATGTTGCGCTTGCGCCAAGGTATCACGAGCATCAGTCCGGCACATACCAGACAGCCATAGAAGGTCCAGCCTGCCATCTCCTTGATGGATACCAGCGTAGCCTGAACCTGTACCTTTCCCTTCACACTCATGGCAGCCATGTTCTGCGCCTCGGTCTCCGTCTTGCCCTGATACTGCATGCCTCTTACCGTCTGGTCATAGGTCTTTGCCGTCTCCAAGCTGGTACGGTCGTAATCCTGCGCAAAACGGGTGACGTAATACTGCTGGCGATGCTGGAGCACATTGGTATAGAGCGCCGAACCGATGCATGGGGCGATGACCATACGCACGGTGAGCATGATGCAGACCCAGGTGGACATGAAGCGGTAAGGCATGCGCTGATTGGCTATCGTGGAGATGAGCGAATAGAGCAGCATCATTCCCGTGGAACGGATAATGATAGGCCATTTCATGCGCTCATACATGCCGTCGTTCTGTACCTCGAAATACATAAAGAGGGCGTAGCCTCCGATAAAGAGGAAGCCCAGACAGTACATCCACTTCAGATGAACATTCTTGGCTCTGGCGATGACTGCGAAAATCAAGCCCACGGTATATCCCACCATCACCCAGTTGCCCAGGGTGGCATTCTGCCAGTTGTCTATCTTCATTCCCACATTGGTGAATACATTCACAAACATGGCACTGGAGTTGCAGACCATCAGGAGGAAGAACAGCATGATGCCGTAATTGATAACCCTGAGCTGGAACACCTCCATGATAAAATAAGGTGAACGGCGGGTCTTCTCCAGATAGATAAACAGGGCGGTGAAGATGAGACAAACCACCGTAGAATAACGGATGGTAGGATCATCAAACCAGTCCAGCGTCTTGCCGAACACCATCACATAGGCAAACGAGCAGAGCATGATGCTGAACACCGTGACATTGCCAAACTTCGACATCGTAATCGGGAACTTCGGCATCGGATACTTATGATAAGGCATGGTGAAGAACACGATGATGATGCCCGCCAACATGAATGCCATCATGAAATGATACACATACTGCCATTCATAAGCATAGGCAAGCCAAGCCGTGAGCCAGGTGCCCAACTGTCCGATGATCATGAAGAAAAGATAGATGACCGGCTGGGACACCATCTTTTCTGAATCCACCGCATCCCAAGCCTCCTCTGTGGTAGGCTCGCAACCCGGCGTGATATTCTTCGTAGCCTCGATGCCGAAACCATAACGAATCAGTACGAAGAGATGCGCCATCAGAAGCGTCTGTCGGACAAAGCCCATCAGCAGACTGCACAGTCCGAGGATGAACAGCGAATCGGTCTGGGCGCAGACGAAACTGAGCAAAAAGAGTATGGAGAATCCCACGATACACATCATCTTCTCTCTCCGGATGCACACCAGTTCGTAGAAGAACGGCGAGAAAGCCGCCATTCCTATCGACGTGCAGAAGCCCGCAAAGGCGATGTATTCCGACTGGATGCCCAGTCCGCTCATCATCTCTCCGCTGTTGGCGGAATAGACACCACTCATCGTAATCATCGGCACAAAGAGGATGATCATGAAGATGATGCCCAGCGGTTTCGGCACCCAGTCATAGAACGGATAATTCTTATATTCTTCTTCCATATATTACTTCATTTCCTTCAAGCTACTTTTTATTTCTCTCAGCCTTTACTATCACCATCATACCTGCTGCCAAGCGGGCATTGTCTTCCTTGCTGAGGTTAGTGAAGTCGATTCTTACAGGCACACGCTGCTGAATCTTCACGAAGTTGCCTGCCGAATTATCAGTAGGAACAAGAGAATACTTGGAACCGGTAGCACCGGAGATAGCGGTAACGGTGCCCTCGAACTCCCTGTTGCTGATGGCATCCACCGTCATGCGTACCTTCTGACCCACATAGAGATTCTCTACCTGGGTTTCCTTATAGTTGGCGATGACCCACTTCTGGGCATTAGGAAGGATATAGGTGATGGTGGTTCCGGCGTTTACCATCTGTCCCTCTTCCAGGGTGCGGCGACCCAACTTACCATCGCATGGAGCTACCACCACGCAATAAGAGAGGTTCAGCTTCGCCATCTCCACAGCAGCCTCAGCCCGCTGGATGGCAGCAGCCACATTCTGCTTGCGGGTAACCACCTCGTTCACGCCCTTATAGGCAGCAGCCTGCTGTCGCTTTACCGACTCCAGTTTCTTCTTGGTAGCCGCATATTCCACTTCCAGCTGCTCCAGCTGAATAGGTGTAGCCGCCTTCTTCTCAACCAGGTTGCGATAGCGCTCGCAGTCCTTGGCGAGTTTGGCAAGGCGCACCTCTATCTCATCGATAGATGCCGAATAGACGGAAGCCGAAGTCTGGGTGGTCTGCTGGGTAGCATCAATCACGTTGGCTCCCGCCTTGGCATCCTTCAGTGCCGCCTCAGCCTCCATCAGTCGGATGCGATACTCACGGTCGTCGAGGATAAGAAGGGTATCACCCTTATGAACCTCCTCGTGTTCCTTGAAGCAAACCTTGGCGATATAGCCTGATGCACGGAGATTGACAGGAGAGATATACTGCTCTACCTGGGCATCGTTGCTGGTTTCGTTGGCATTATAATCCAGGAAAAGGCAGACAATCTTCCAGAGTCCGAAGGCGAGGATGGCTACGCCGATGAGGCTGGCGATGATCTGACGGATGCGCTGCTTCTTCAATTTCTTCTGCATTTCCTCGTGAGAAGTCTGAGTTGCTGCATTATCCTCACGAGCGGTTTCTATCTTGTTGTTTTCGTTCTGTTCCATTGTTATATTTTGATTGATTATTACTTGATGATTCCTTTGTTATTTAACCTGATCCAACTGTCCGGTGAGTTTCAGGAGCGAGAGATTCGCCACCTTATATTTATAATAGGCGGTGAGATAATTGTTCATGGCTTCGCTCATGCGCATCTCATCCTGAAGAACGGCGGTCATCGTTCCTACACCTTCTTTATACTGGTCGGCTGTTACACTATATACATCCTGCGCCAGGGTATAGTTGTCAAACTGCTTCTTGTAGTTGCGCTGACTGTTGTTCACCTCGCTCACGGCGTTCATATAGTTTGCCTGCATGCCCTTCAGCGCATCCTCGTATCCGATGCGGGCATTCTCCTCCTCCACTTTGGCACGTCTGATTTTCGAACGCTTCTCAAAGCCATCGAAGACTGGCACTCTCAGCTGGATGCCGATGCCATTGGAACCATACCAGTGGTTGGATTCGCCCGAATGAATCCAATGCTCTATCTTATCAGTAAAGGCTGAATACATCAGACTTCCGGTAAGACTCACCGAAGGCAAATAGCCATCCTTGGCTAGTTTGGTCTGCTTCTGGGCAAGTTCCTTTCTCTTCTCCAGGAGCTGGAGTTCATAGAGATTGGTGTTCAATCCGTTGGCATTCACTGTCTCTATCTCTCCGGGATTCACTTCACTTACCTTGATTTGCTTATCCGCAGGATAATCTATCACATACTTGAGCATGGTGTATTGCTGGTCGAGCATAGCGATGGCGTTATCGCGCTGCACGGTGAGATTCTCGATGTTGAGTTTCACTCGCTTCACGTCTACCTCAAGACTCATCTGATTATCATAGAAAGCCTGGGTGATACCATAGAGTTCCTCCAGGCGCTTGATGTTGTCGTTCACCAGACGGATCTGCTCAACCGTATTCTGCGCCATATAATACATCTTGGCGGTCTGTACGATGAGGTCTTCGCGTGCCTTCTCGTAAGAGAGCTGGTTGAGATGGTCTGCAATCTTGGCGATGTCGATGGCGGTGTTCACCATCTGGTTGTAGAGTGGCATCTGGAGCTGCAAGCCTGCCGAAGCATTATACTGCAGGGTTTTGGTAACATTGTAAGGTTTACCATATGCAGAACCGTCAGTCACGGAAACGGGAGGGGTGAAGTTGTCGTTCAACTGTGCCACGGCGTTGATCTGCGGCAGCAGCTTCGCCTGGTTCTCGCTGATGGAATACTTTCCCTTTGCAATCTCATTCCTGCTTTTCTGCAGCGACAGATTATTCTCCACCGCCATCTGCAGACACTGGCTCAGCGACAAAGTTTCCTGCGCCATCATTGCAGAAAAAGCCCCGAGAGCCAGACAAAAACACAATATCTTTTTCTTGTTCATTTTTAATATGTTTCTTATGATATACAATATGATTGTTTTCTGGTGCAAAGGTACTGCTTTTCTGTCGATTATCACTATTCACAAAATATCACAAAATGTTCAAAATTGCCGTTTCTTTTAGTGGCGGAGGTTCTGGAAACAAAAATCCCTCACAGATAGAGGTCTGTGAGGGAACTTTCTGATATTTTAGAATTTCATTTTATAGACGTTGGTTTCTCTCTTTTCGAAGCCCAGGCTCTGATAGAGCTGGTTGGCAACGATACGGGATGGGCGCGAGGTGAGCATCAGCATTACCTCTCCCCTCTTCCTGCACAGTTCCATCACCTGCAGAATCATCAGCTTGCCATATCCCTTGCCGCGAAAGTTTCTATCCACCACCACATCTTCTATCCATGCCTTCCATCCGGTAGGGCATTGATAAAGGCAGAGGGTGGTCATACCGATGAATTGTCCATCGGATTCCAAGACATAGAGATGACTTTGGGATGAGGAGAGCAAAGAGTTCAATTCTTCCTCGGTGATAGTATGTACGCTATCACTCAACTGCGACAATAGGTTATTGATACTTGCCAAATAACCTGGCTTCAATTCTGTTAATTCTATCAATCTAGGTTCTTTCATGGTGCAAACTTAGCATATATTTCGGAGATTGCCAAGAATTGCAGGGAATATTTTATTTTTTTAATAAAAGGAGAAAGGGCAAAAGCTTTGAATTTAGAAAGCTTTTGCCCTTTCAGGGTGTGTGGATGATAATTACCACAATTTACTTCCAAGGATTCTCGGTTGGATAAGGCAGGCTAGCTGGCTGGTTGTAAGCGATATCCTTGATGCCAAGATACTTGAATACCTCGAACAGGGTCTTGCCTACGTGAGAGAAAGCTACGGCTCCGTGGTGTGGATAGCCCTTCTGAACCAAGACGTGGCGATAGAAGCGGCCCATCTCGTTGATGGCGAAGATACCGATACCACCGAATGAACGGGTAGGAACATCGAGAACCTCACCCTCTGCGATGTAGCTGCGGAGGTTGCCCTCAGAATCGCACTGCAGACGATAGAATGTGATGTCAGAAGCTGCGATATCACCCTCCAAAGTACCACGGGTGAAGTCTGGTTTACCACCATTCTCCAACAAGCGGTTCTGGATGAGCTGATACTTGATCTTACGGCTTGAGCACATCTTGCACTGTGGAGTGTTACCGCAGTGGAAGCCCATGAAGGTATCAGTCAACTTATAGTCGTACTTGCCCTGGATATCCTCATCGTAGATGTACTTAGGAACTGAGTTGTTGATATCGAGCAATGTAACGGTATCGTCAGAAGCACACATACCGATGTACTCAGAGAGCGCACCATAGATATCTACCTCGCAAGCTACAGGAATGCCGCGGCTAACGAGACGGCTGTTTACATAGCAAGGCTCGAAACCGAACTGGCTTGGGAATGCAGGCCAGCACTTGTCAGCGAATGCTACATACTGGCGAGAACCCTTGTGAGCCTCTGCCCAGTCGAGCAATGTCAACTCAAACTGTGCCATTCTGCGGCTGAGGTCAGGATAGTAGCAGCCTTCGCCCATCTCCTTGGCCATATCAGCGCAAACCTCGTCGATACGTGGGTCGTTCTCGTGCTCCTTGTAAGCTACGAGAAGGTCGAGCTCTGAGTTCTCCTCAATCTCAACACCGAGTTCGTACAAGCCCTTGATAGGAGCGTTGCAAGCGAAGAAGTCCTGTGGACGTGGACCGAAGGTGATAATCTTCAAACCCTTCAAACCGAGGATAACGCGAGCTACAGGAACGAAGTCCTGAATCATCTTAGCTACGTCCTCTGCTGTACCTACAGGATACTCAGGGATGTAACCCTTCAGGTGGCGCATGCCGAGGTTGTAAGAGCAGTTGAGCATACCGCAGTAAGCGTCGCCACGACCATTGATCATGTCGCCGTCACCCTCTGCAGCTGCAACAAACATGCAAGGACCATCGAAGTTCTTTGCAATCAAAGTCTCAGGAGTCTCAGGACCGAAGTTACCGAGGAATACAACCAAAGCGTTGCAGCCCTGCTCTTTCACTTCGCCCAAAGCCTTGAGCATATCTTTCTCGTTCTCAACTGTAGTCTGGCAGTTGAAAATTTCACCCTTGTACTCTTTTACGATGTTCTCACGGCGCTGAGTAGAAAGCGCGATTGGAAAACAGTCACGGCTAACGGCAATGATGCCGAGCTTTACTTGTGGAATGTTGTTGCTTACCATAATTCTTGTGTTTTATATTAAGTTTTTATATAATCGACTTGTTTTTGCTGAGCGCAAAGGTACTAATATTTTTTGTTTCAGCAAGCATTTTAAGAGTTTTTTTATGGTGAAAAAAGTTAAAAACAGAAGATTTCCGCCGGAATGAAACATCCGATAAAGTTCCTGAAACATTTCATACACATCGATTGAGACTTTATAACAAATAAAAACACAAAGATTGATGGTTTTTCAAATTATTATTGTACCTTTGCACCGACAAAAACAGAAAAACGATTATGAACAAAGTCAAGACTATCTTTGCCTGGATATGGCAAAAGCTTTGCGCCTTTTGGCCTTGGTACAAGACATTGTATCAGGGAAGAGCGTGGTACACCAAGACGGTAGTCGCCTTGGCAAGTTGTATTGTCGCCTTTATCCTTTATTTAGGTGCTGTCGATATTAACTTCTTATGGCTTTTCGGTAAGTCGCCTGGTTATTTTTCAGGTATCCTGAATCCGCAGACTTCCGAGGCTTCCCTGATTTACAGTGCCGATGGCAAGCTCATCGGTAAGTATTTCAATGAGAATCGTACTCCTGTAGAATACGACGAGGTGAACCCTGCCTTCTTCAAGGCTCTGGTGGATACCGAGGATGAGCGTTTCTACAAGCACATCGGTATCGACCCTATCGGCGTTTTCGCTGCAGCCAAGGATGCACTCCTGCATCACAATGGCCGTGGTGCTTCTACCATCACCCAGCAGTTGGCAAAGAATATGTTCCGCGTTCGTTCGCAGTATTCTACGGGATTACTCGGCAAGGTGCCTGTGCTCCGCCTGCTCATCATCAAGAGCAAGGAGTGGATCATCGCCGTGAAGCTGGAGACGGTTTTCTCGAAGAAGGAAATCATCACCATGTATGCCAACACCGTGGATTTCGGTAGTAACTCTTACGGTATCAAGACTGCCGCCAAGACTTACTTCAATACCACTCCTAAGGAGTTGACCACCGACCAGGCTGCCGTACTCGTGGGTATGCTGAAGGCTACCACCTATTACAATCCACGTACCAATCCGGAGAACAGTCTGGCACGCCGCAACACCGTATTATATAATATGGTGACACACGGCGACCTCTCACATGCTGAATACGACCAGCTCAAGGCTGAGCCTATCAAGCTCGACTTCAAGGTAGAGGAAAACTACGACGGACAGGCTAAATACTTCCGTGAGGCTGTAGCCAACTACCTGAAAGACTGGTGCAAGGACGAAGGTTACGACCTCTACACCAGCGGTCTGAAGATCTACACCACCATTGATACCCGTATGCAGAAGTATGCCGAGGAGGCAGCCCGCAAGCAGATGAAGCAGGTGCAGCAGAACTTCAACAACCACTGGAGCATCCGCCGCACACAGGCAGGAAAGGGAAAATGGATGGGACAGGAACCTTGGCAGGATGAGAACCACCAGGTGATTCCAAACTTCATCCAGGGCATCGCCGAGCGACAGCCATTCTACAAGGATCTGGTGGCTCGTTTCCCTAACAATCCAGACTCCGTGAACTACTATTATAAGGAGTGGGTTCACCCGGTTAAGGTGTTCGATTACGACAAGGGAAGCATCACTATCAACATGACTTCTGAAGATAGTATCAAGTATATGACTACCTTCATGCACAGTGCTTTCGTGGCTATGGAGCCACAGACGGGAGCCGTGAAGGCATGGGTGGGCGACATCGACTTCGACCACTGGAAGTATGACAAGGTAACAGCCGAGCGCCAGCCGGGTTCTACCTTCAAGCTCTTCGTCTATACAGAGGCGATGAACCAGGGATTGACTCCTTGCGACAAGCGCCGCGACGAATATATCTCGATGGAGGTATATGACAAGAAGAAGCACGAGATGACCATCTGGAGACCATCCAACGCCAACGGTTCGTTCTCGGGTGACAGTATCCCATTGAAGAGTGCCTTCGCCAAGAGTATCAACTCCGTGGCAGTACGCCTGGGACAGGAGATGGGCATCAAGCGCATCATCGAAACCGCCCAGAAGATGGGTATCAACAGTCCACTGGATGACACACCAGCTCTTGCCTTGGGTTCCAGCGATGTGAACCTGCTGGAGATGGCCTGTGCCTACAGTACTATTGCAAACAATGGTAAGCACCACGACCCGGTATTGGTTACCAAGATTGTGGACCACGACGGCAAGGTGGTATATGAAGGTCCTTCTACAGAGGAGCAGGTGATTCCTTACAAGAGTGCCTTCCTGATGCAGCAGTTGCTGCAGGGCGGTATGAAGGAGCCGGGCGGTACTTCGCAGAGCCTCTGGGGCTATGTGGGCAACTACCGTGACACCGAATTTGGCGGAAAGACGGGTACGACCAACAACCACTCAGATGCCTGGTTCATGTGTGTAAGTCCTAAACTGGTGGTTGGTGCCTGGGTAGGCGGCGAATACCGCTGTCTCCACTTCCGCACCGGAGCCTTGGGTCAGGGTTCCCGAACAGCATTGCCAATATGCGGTTACTTCATGCAGTCTGTATTCGGCGATCCTGCCTTCCAGCAGTATCACGCCAAGTTCGACAAGCCACAGGATGGCGACATTACACGAGATATGTATATCTGCGCAAGCTATGCACCAAAACCAAAGGTAGATACCACCCGTGTGGATAGCACCGCATTCACAGAGGAAATCATCCTCGACGAAAACGGCAATCCTATTACCAAGGAGATTCCTGCAGTCAAGTCGGAAGGAGAATCTTCTGCTTCAGGAGCTACAGAAGAAAAGAAAGAGAAGAAGAAGACAAAGCCAACAGAACAGCCTGTCAACTTCGACGACCTTTAAAAATAAAATATGATTGATCTCGACAATGCGGAGCTGCAGAATGCACTCCAAATCATACAGTTTACCCGTCGTTCGCTTTTCCTCACCGGAAAGGCGGGGACGGGTAAATCTACTTTTCTGCGGTACATCGCAGCCAATACCAAGAAGAAACACATCGTTCTGGCACCTACAGGCATCGCAGCCATCAATGCCGGCGGAAGCACCCTGCACAGTTTCTTCAAGCTGCCCTTCCACCCCCTGCTGCCCAACGACAGTATGTATTCTGTGCGCAACATCCGGAATACCTTGAAGTATAATTCCGAGAAAATCAAGATTATCCGTGAAGTGGAACTCATCATCATCGATGAGATCAGTATGGTGCGTGCCGACATCATCGATTTCATCGACAAGGTGCTGCGTGTGTATTGCCGCAATATGAGGGAGCCGTTCGGAGGAAAGCAACTTCTGCTGGTGGGCGACATCTATCAGTTGGAACCGGTGGTGAAGGAGGAGGACCGCAAACTGCTGAATCCTTTCTATCGCAGCAGCTTCTTCTTCGATGCCAAGATCTTCCAGCAGTTCCAGCTCGTTAGCATCGAACTCAAGAAAGTTTATCGCCAGAGCGACCCTGTCTTCATCGGCATCCTCGACCATATCCGAACCAGTCAGGCACAGAGTCAAGACCTTCAGCTGCTCAACCAGCGGGTGGGTGCCCAGCTCGACGAGAGTGATTCCAAGCTTGCCATCACCCTCTCCACCCGCCGCGACACCGTGGATTACATCAACGAGAACCAGCTCAAGCTCCTGCCAGGAGAGCCAACACTCTTCCGGGGCAATATCCAGGGCGAGTTTCCGGAAAGCAGTCTGCCTACCCCTATCGAACTGTACCTGAAGACCGGAGCACAGATTATCTTTATCAAGAATGATATCGAGCACCAATGGGTGAACGGTACCCTGGGCACCATCATCGGGTTCGATGATGAGGATGATGCCAAGATATATGTACGCACGGAGAATGGACAGGATGTGATGGTGGAACCAGCCGCCTGGAGCAACATGCGCTATCATTTCAATGAGGTGGAAAAGAAGATTGAGGAGGAGGAGATTGGCAGATACGAGCAATACCCTATCCGACTTGCCTGGGCGATTACCGTACACAAGAGCCAGGGTCTGACTTTCAATCAGGTGAAGATTGATTTCACGGGTGGCGTCTTTGCAGGCGGTCAGACCTATGTGGCATTATCCCGCTGCACCAGCCTGGAGGGTATCAGTCTGCAGGAGCCTATCCGTCCCAGCGAGATATTCGTGCGCAACGAGGTGAAGCAGTTTGCCCGCCAGTATAACAACCAGAACACCATCAACACGGCGCTGACGCAGAGTAAGGCAGACCGTCAATACCACGATGCCGTGAAGGCGTTTGAGAGGGGCGATATGCAAGCCGCCCTGGATAATTTCTTCCTCGCCATCCACAGTCGTTACGACATCGAGCATCCGCTAGCCAAGCGCTTCATCCGCAAGAAACTGAACAAGGTGAATGAGCTGCAAGCCGAAAACGAGCGGTTGAGGGAGGTGATCAAGCAGAAGGATGAAGAGAAAAAGAAGCAGGAGAAATTCCTGAAGCGCCTTGCCACGGAGTATGTCATCATGGGCAAGGAATGTGAGAAGGAGGGCATGAAAGAAGCTGCCATCACTAATTACAAGAAGGCGCTCACCCTCTACCCTAGCCATCCCGAGGCAAAGAGAAGGCTGAAGCATCTCAACGAATAATCATAAAAAATGTGGTTGACAAAACGGAAAACAAAACCGTTTTATCAACCACATTTTTTATTAATTAAAACTTAACCTCATAGGTCTTTCCCTTCTGGGTCTTCATCTTCTTCACTTTATCTCCATATCTTACCTGACAAGGTTCGCCGGAGCCGGAGAGAATGACAGCCTTGGTAAGGCGGCCGTTGTCCCAATAGATATCCACCGTGAAGTTGCCCTTGGCACGGAGACCCTTGATGGAACCCTTCTGCCATGCATCTGGCAGGGCTGGCAGGAGATGGATAAAGCCCATATGACTCTGCATCAGCATCTCGGTGATACCCGCTGTACCGCCAAAGTTACCATCTATCTGGAATGGGGCGTGCGTATCCCAGAGATTGTCCAATGTTCCATTCTTCAGAAGATTACCATAAAGCTTGTAGGCATGATTGCCATCATGCAGACGAGCCCACTGGTTCAGCTTCCAACCCATAGACCATCCCGTGGCACCATCGCCACGATGCTCCAATACCACCTTGGAAGCCTTTGCCAACACAGGAGTGGTGATAGGCGAAATGGTGCGGCCCGGATGCAGACCGAAGAGATGGTTCACATGGCGATGCTCATCCTTAGGATCATCGATATCCTTCGACCACTCCATCAACTGACCATAGCGGCCAATCTGATAAGGAGCAATGTGCTTCAGGGCATCTTCCCACTGCTTGCGATCCTTGGCATCCTTGCCCAGAATCTTGCTCGCCTCTACGGCATCGAGCAGAATCTCACGAATCACGGCATGGGCAAAGGTGGCACCCTCGTCTATCGGTCCGTGCTCCGGAGAGGTGGAAGGAGCCGCTGTATAGACGCCATCCTTGCGATGCCACAGATAATCTGTTGCGAAATTAGCACTTCCCTTGATGATATCGTATGCTGTCTCGCTCAGGAACTTCTTATCGCGGGTATAGTCGTAATAATCCCAGAGATGGGTAGCCAACCATGGACCGGCGAATGGAGAGAAGTTCCACGACATATCCTCGCTTGCCAGCGGAGAAGTGAAACCGAAGATATTGCTGGATACAGATGTGGTCCAGCCACGGGTACCATAATATGACTTGGCTGTCTTCTCACCCGGCTTCACCTGTGTCTGGATGAAGTCGAAGAGCGGAAGCTCACACTCGCTCAGGTTGGTGGTGCAGGCTGGCCAGTAGTTCATCTGGAGATTGATATTGTTATGGTAGTCAACACGCCAAGGACCATCCACGTTGTTGTGCCATACACCCTGCAGGTTGGCAGGCATATTGCCAGGACGTGAAGAGGCAATGAGGAGATAGCGGCCAAACTGATAGTAGAGCTGCTCCAGATAGAAATCCTTGGCTCCCTTGCGATAGTTAGCCAGGCGCTCATCGATAGGCATATCGTTGGCATTAGCCGCATCATTCAGATTCAGGCTCACGCGATTGAACAGGCGGCTGTAATCCTTGTAATGCTCATCGAGCAACTGCACATAGCCCTTGCCCTCTGCCTTGCTCACCCAGTCGTGGGTAGTAGCCAGCGGATCCACGCCCACGTAGGTCTTAGGATCGTTGTAATCAGGGTTATAGTTTGCCTTGTAATCGGTATCGGCAGAAATGAGGAATACCACCTCGTCGGCACCCTTCACGGTCAGCTTTCCACCTTCGTTAGAAAGGCTACCGCCCTTGTTAATGGCACGGATGCGGATGGCATACTGCATATCGTTGTTATCGAGACGTGCATCCCAGAGCAGACCGTTCTTGCCGTCAGCCACCATCTTGCCTGTAGAAACAGGGTTAGGCGCATAAGAGAATACAAGATTCTGCTTACCAGGACGGGAAGCCTTATATCGGATAGCCATCACATTGGCTGGATAAGAGATGAAATATTCACGCTGATAGCTCACTTCATCCTTGACGAAAGAAACGGTAGCCAAAGCTGAATCGAGCGACAGGGCACGGCGATATTTCGACATACCCACGGTGCTCAATCCGGTCTCGATATACGCCTCGCCCATCGTGGTAAAGCTACCGAAACGGAATGGATCCTCGGCATAAGACTCGTATGGAACCGGACTGTTGAAGTTCTTGCGGGTGAGCTGTGAAGCCTTCTCCCAGTCGTTGGCAGCAAAGGCATCTCTGATTTCCTGCATCACATGGGCAGAATTCTTGTTCACATCCCAATAGTAGGCAGCGCCCTTCTTGGTGTTCGGACCACCACGCCAGAGCGTCTTCTCGTTCAGGGTGATACGTTCTGCCTCTACCGATCCCAGGATATTGGCACCGATGCTTCCGTTACCGATAGGCAATGACTTTGACTCCCAATCCGAATCCGGATTGCGGGCGGTATCACCAGCCGAGATTGGCTTCTTGTGCGTCCATTTCTCAGGATGGCCTCCATACCAAACTTGCTGTCCCTTCAGGGTAACAGGCGTGTCGAACCAGTAAGACAATGCTGTCTTCTGCTGTGCGGTGGCAGAAAGAGCCCCCAGCATCGCAAAGGTTAAAATAGATACGGTTTTCTTGTTCATTATATATTATATTTAGTCTGATTACTTATTTTCAGATAATCGCTACAAAAATACGATTAAAAATCGACATATCCAAATATAGGGTCATAAAAAACGAGGATAGCCAGCATTTTTTCAATACTTGCTATCCTCGTCTTGCTATTTCATATCGTTCCGGGTGGCTTAATACCACTGTACAGCATTCGAATAACCGCTTCGCTTGTCATACTTCAGGGCATCCGTCAATGTGGCTGCATTGCATCGGAAGGTGAAGTTATAGCTGGTATATGGCGCCAGCACTACCGAACAGCTCATGTTGAAGCAGTGCAGGTCACGGGCCAGACTTGCGGTGGTCATACTCAGCTTATGATTATCAAAATCATAACCGGAAGAGAAGCTGATGTTCCATCCGTCGCTGATACGAACGTTACCACTCATATTCAGGTTCTGGGTGAACTTGTATGGATATCTCATCGATTTCTCGTTGAACTTCTCTCTTCGGGTATCCTCACGCATGGTGATACCATATCCGAAGGTAAGTGACCATGGCATCTTGAATGCCATATAGCCGTCCGAATCGGTCTTGGCTTTTCCGCCACCGCTCTTCTTGGCTCCCGTCTTTCCCTTCTCCATACTGTCATCCACGTTGCTCTCTATATCGGTATCCATACCTTCATCGTCATCGTCCTTGCGCTTGTTCTTGTCCTTGTCGTCCTCATCACTGCCTCCACCGAAGAGTTTCTTCAGTTTCTCAGGATTCAGGGTGAACGAGAAGTTCTGCGACATACCCTGGAATCGTCCGAACCTGCCCTTGCCCCACTCGGTGTGGTTGCCGACATATACGTTGCCGTTCTCGTCCATCTCGTAGGCGTAGGTGGCAAACACGGCGTTCATGTTGAAGGTATAGTTCTTCCACCATTTCAGTCGCAGGTTGATATTCATATCACTCCAAGGGCGCACCTTGGCAGCGGTGTTGTAGCTCATGCTCACATCAAACGCATCAATGAGGCTCACCTTCTTCAAGCTGTCGTTCTTATCCCTCCATTTCATCTCCAGGTTGTTGCCCAGAGTGAAGGAAATGTTACCACTCTTGCCCTTGCCCGGCACACCGTAGAGGGCATTCTGATATGGCGAATAACTTACCAGCGATACATTGCCGTCGGCATCAGTCTTCTGATAAGTATCCCAGTAGCCGTAATGCGATGCTCCGAAATCAGGTGCATAGCTGAAGCTTACCGTCGGGGTGATCACGTGGCGGATCCTGTCTATCCTGTTGCCGAACAGCTTGCGGTTAGGAATCCAGAAGCCGTAAAGCTTGGTAGAGAGGCCTATGCTCATGTTCCAGTTATATACGTTGTGGAATCCGTAGGTGGTATCGCAAACCTCTTTCTGCGCAGTGGCATCCCATGATCTCTCCACCTTGTTGGTGTACATACGGTCGGTGAAGTTGAACGATGGGTTCACGTTGAGATATTTGAAGAGGGTGAAGGATGCACTCACCGGAATCTGATGCTGCCATCCGTTTCGCCAGTCCTTGATGAGCGAACTGTGCATCAGCTTATCCTCCTTGGTATTGATACTGTTGGAGATATGTCCGGTATAGCTCATGGCTATCTTCTCGTACCATTTCTCATCACCCACCATCTTCTTTCTGCGGAAAGGATAGAAGCGGGAGATGCTGATGTTCAGGTCGGGCAAGGTCATCGCTATGGATGAGTCACGCATATTCTGCGAGAGGTTTGCCGTAGAACTGAGCGACATTCCGATGCTCGAGAAAGTGGTGCTCCAGCTTACGGAAGAGGTTCTCGTACTCTGCGTCATCGTCTGAGGATTATAGAGCGAGTTGAGGTTGTTGCGCTCATAGCTCGATGTGGCGAAGTTGACGCTTGCCGATAACGAACTGAACGGATTTGCCTTGGAATCCTGTCGGTGACTCCACTGCACCTTGAAACTCTCCTGCTTGGTGAAGTCAGGCATTCCCTTGTCACCCGTCTGCGTATCCTGGTAACTGAAGAAGAAGGAACCGGAATACTTGTATCGCTTGCGGTAGTTGCTGGCTGCAGAAAGTCCCCACGAACCCTTGGTGTAGATTTCTCCCAGCAGTTTCAGATCCCACTTGTCGCTGATGGCGAAATAATATCCACCGTCACGGAGATAGAAACCGCGGTCGCTCTCATCACCATAGGTAGGCATAATGAAACCGCTGCTGTAGCTCTTGGTGAACGGGAAGAATCCGTATGGGATACCCAGCGGCATCGGCACATCGCAGACCACGAGATAGGCGGGACCGAAGATGACATCCTTGCCCGGGCGCACCTTGGCTCTGGAGAGCGAGATGTAGAAGTCGGGATGCGGATCATCGCAGGTGGTATATCTGCCATGCTGCAGATAGATGACACCCGAAGAATCTCGCTTCGACTTCATACCGGTGAGGAATCCATCCTGCTGCTCGGTATATACATTATTAATAAGGGCCTTCTTGCTCTTGAAGTTGAACTTGATGGTATCGGTATCATAGGTATCATTGCCCATCTTGAAGACCGGTTTTCCCTTGATGCCTCCATCAGCCATCGAGTCCTTGGTACCGCTGGCTCTCACATTGCTCTTGTCCAGATCCATGGAGATGCGGTCGGAGGTAAGATCCATGTTCTCGTACTTCACGTTCGAGTTTCCATAGAGATGCGCCACCTTGTGGTGGGCATCATATACCAGCGAGTCGTCGGCCTGATACTGTACAGGTGCGTCGATGCCTCCCGACTTCTTTCTGTTGATACTGTCGAGTCGGATACTGTCATCCACCACCTTATTATGTTTCCATATAGCCTTCTGCAGGGAGTCCATCTGGGTGGTATCGGTCTCCGTACTGATGATTTCATTGCCGAGCGAATCGACAAAGACGGAGTCGCCCACAGCCACGGCAGTAGAATCCACCTGAGCCTTCTTGTCTTTCTTTTTAGAAGGCATACCCGGGTTTGCAACCATCATGGCAGCGATGGATGCAAACATCAGAACAGCTATAGTTGATTGTTTTCTCATTCAGAAATTATTGTTAAGAAGTCACCCAACTGAACTTCTATCCTATTTCAAACATCCGCTCCCATTCCTGGAAGCGCTTTACTCCTTCCTCGCCAAACTTAGCGAGACTTTTCTCTGCCTTTTCGATACTCTTTTCTTTGTCGAGATGAGTCTTGCTGAAGAATTTATCAGCATAGCAGATTACCTTCTCCTCCATGGTTTCCGGCAGAAAATCCTGGTGAGGCAGTGGCAGTTGCTGCTTCTCGATCTGCTCTTTCGTAATGCCGGCACCGGTGTGGCGCTCGCATACCCGAGCATGTCGCTCATATCCTTCCTTGCGCAGCAGTTCGGCACCCAGTCGGCCATGACAGATGTAAGGCTGCGAACCGAAACAGTGAATGCCAGGAGCATCGGTCTGAAAGATTCCGATATCGTGAAGCATGGCTGCTTCCTCTACAAACCGGGCATCCAGATGCAGTTCGGGATGAGACGAAACAATCTGTAGCGCTTTTCGCGCTACAGATTGACTATGTGTGATGAGGATACGGCGAAGCTCCGTATCCTCAGGATAATACTTATCAATAATTGCTTGATAATCCATAAATTCAATGTTTACTCAGCGTTGCGCTCAATGTAAGCGATGACATCACCCTTGCGGATCTTGCTGCCCTGCTTAGCATTGATTTCCACGAGCTTACCACCCAAAGCGGCAGGAACAGTCTCAAACTCACCCCATGGAGCGAGGATGTAGCAGAAGGCATCACCTTCCTTGTACTCCTTACCGATGAATGGCTCTACAGCTGGCTGGCACTCGCCCTCGCCCTGGAACTCCCAGAAAATCTGACCGGCTACTGGTGCTACGATGGCATCTGCCTTGGCGTGCTTGAACTCTGCAAGCTGTGCAGGAGTCAAGGTGCTGCCAAGCTTGGCATCCTTTGCCTTCTGGAGGTCAGCCAGGAAGTTCTTCTTTGCCTGGCCGCTCTTGAAGTTGCGATACTGCTCTGGGTGCATAGCGAGCTCGAAGAGCTCCTCATCGTCCTGACCGTAATCCCAACCGTTCTCGTCCATTTCCTTCTTGAAGTCGTCGAGTGCATTAGTAAGCAATGTATGAGCATCAACATCTGTAAACTCACGACCCTGCTTCTTGGCAAGCTCTACGAGTTCTGGGTCGATAGTTCCAGGAATCTTACCACTCTTACCGAGAATCATACCCCACATTGAGTCGTCCATCATTACGAAGCGGCCCTTGCCCTGCTCCATGGTGAGGAGGTTCATCAATGAGATGTTCTTTACATACTGGCTGAATGGTGTTACCAATGGAGGATAACCAACGCGTGGCCATACATACTCTACCTCGTCGAAGAGCTTGATCAGGAGGTCGTCCATAGACAACTCTTCCTCACCCTTCTTCTTGCGGATGTTGTTGATAGTCTGACGCATACCGCCGAGGTCTGCCATCATAGAACCCATCATACCGCCAGGGAGACCACAACCGAGCAACAATGAAGACATGATCTTGTTACCTGGGTTGATGAAGTAGCCGAGCCACTCGTCGATGAACTCCTGAGTCATGGCACGAGCCTTCATGTAAGCGCTCATGTTGATCTCTGGTACCTCGAAGCCCTCGTTCTTCAACATGCTGATAACAGAGATAACGTCTGGGTGAACCTTACCCCATGACAATGGCTCGATGGCTGTATCGATGATGTCAGCACCATTGTTGCAGACCTCGAGGATAGAAGCCATAGAGAGACCAGGACCAGAGTGACCGTGGTACTGGATGATGATCTCAGGATACTTGTCCTTGATCATCTTGGTAAGCTTACCGAGGAATGCAGGCTGACCGATACCAGCCATATCCTTCAAGCAGATTTCCTCAGCACCGGCAGCGATGAGCTGGTCGGCGATGTTCATATAATATTCGAGTGTATGTACTGGAGAGTTGGTGATACAGAGTGCACACTGTGGAGTCATGCCACCTTCCTTAGCCCACTTGATAGAAGGAATGATGTTACGAACATCGTTCAAGCCATCGAAGATACGGGTGATGTTGGTACCCTGCTTAGCCTTCACCTTGTACATCAAGGCACGTACATCGTCTGGCACAGGATACATACGAAGAGCGTTCAATCCACGGTCGAGCATGTGAGTCTTGATGCCCACCTCGTTGAATGGCTTACAGAATGCACGAACTGCATCATTAGGATTCTCACCAGCGAGGAGGTTAACCTGCTCGAAAGCACCACCATTGGTCTCTACACGGCTAAAGCAACCCATTTCAATGATAACTGGGGCAATCTTAGCCAACTGATCCTTACGTGGCTGGAACTTACCAGAACTCTGCCACATGTCTCGGTAAACGAGACTGAACTGAATTTTCTTCTTCATTCTTATTATTAAATTTCTTGTTTCCTAAATTTATATATAAAATAATGTGTATCTCCTGCCCCGAGCCTCATTACAAGCCAAGGCATTCTATACCAAGGTGCAAAATTAGACAAAAAATTCGAGAAATCAGTCATTTTCCACAATTTATTATGGTTTCGGCACTGAAATTATTAATTATTAACTCACTTGCGTAGAGCCAAAGGTACAGGGCAGTTATGTTTCACCAGGCTAATATCCATACGCCCTGTTTTACTCTAATTGAGCAAGCTTTGAGCGTATTTTTTAACGTTAATT
>JAJWLX010000007.1 GCA_021636625.1 Prevotella sp.
GTCAGTGCAACTATGCAGCTTCTAAGGCTGGTATGATTGCTTTGGCTAAGTCTATAGCTCAGGAGTTGGGTCCTAAGGGTGTACGTGCTAACGCTGTAGCTCCTGGTTTCATCGAGACAGCTATGACAGCACAGTTGCCAGAGGAAATCCGTAAGGACTGGATGAAGAAGATTCCTTTGCGTCGTGGTGGTCAGACTGAGGATATTGCAAATGTTTGTCTCTTCCTCGCTTCTGATATGTCAAGCTACGTAAGCGGTCAGGTAATCCAGATCGATGGTGGTATGAACATGTAATCTATTGGCATCTGTTTTAGATAAAACATGCAGGTAGTTTACGAAGACAACCATATAATTATCGTCTCTAAGAGAAGTGGTGAAATCGTGCAGGGCGACAAGACCGGCGATGAGCCTCTCTCAGAGACGGTAAAACAATATATCAAGGAGAAGTACCAGAAACCAGGAAATGTATTTCTGGGAGTGGTGCATCGACTTGATCGTCCTGTCTCGGGACTCGTGGTATTTGCCAAAACCTCCAAGGCTTTGAGCCGTCTGAACAATATGTTCCGTGATGGCGAAGTTCACAAGACCTATTGGGCTATCGTGAAGAATATGCCACGTGAGACTGAGGCAACATTGACTCATTGGATAGTAAGAAACGAAAAGCAGAATAAAAGCTATGCTTACGACCATGAGGTGAAGAATTCGAAGAAGGCGATATTGAAGTATAAGGTGATAGGGCATACTGATCATTATACCCTTTTGGAAGTGAACCTGATGACAGGCCGTCATCATCAGATCAGATGCCAGTTGGCTAAGATGGGATGCCCGATCAAGGGCGACCTGAAATACGGTTCTCCTCGCAGCAATGCCGACGGAAGTATCTCTCTTCTCTCGCACAAGGTAGAGTTTGTGCATCCAGTATCAAAAGAAACCATTGTAGTGGAAGCTCCTCTGCCAGATGATAATCTATGGAGAGCTATTGCTCCATAACAATTTAATATCCATGCTTATGAAGAAGTATGCAAAATGGGTGGGGATTGCTGTTCTTACCCCATTCTTGCTCATATTATTGTTGGCTGTTTTGCTTTATTTGCCTCCTGTACAGAACTGGGCAGTAAAGCAAGTTGCTTCTTATGCTTCAGAATCGACGGGCATGGATATTTCCGTAGAGCATGTACAACTCGTTTTCCCTCTCAAGCTGGGAGTGGAAGGCGTGAAAGTACTGCAACCAGTCGATTCATTGAAGAACAGCAGAAACCTTGCTTTAAGAAATAAAAAAGATACCGTAGCCGACATCCAGAAGATGGTGGTAGATGTACAGTTGCTGCCACTCTTCAGCAATCAGGTGATGGTGGATGAACTGAACTTCACGAAGATGAAGGTGAACACCACCAACTTTATCCACGAAGCCCGAATCAAGGGAGATGTGGGCAGATTGCAGCTGGTGGCGCATGGTATAGATCTGGGTAAGGAGCACGTGAATGTGAACGATGCCCTGATTTCAGATGCCAGATTGTCCGTGGAGTTGAGCGATACAGTTCCGCCGGATACGACTCCGAGTACCAATTACTGGAAGATCCACTTACAGAAACTGAAACTAAAGAATACCGATTTTACCCTACACATGCCTGGAGATACCCTTCAGGTGAATGCTTATTTCGGTGATGCGATCGCCCGCACCACCTACCTTGACCTGTTCAAAGGTCTGTATCAGGTCAAGCACCTGGACTGGAAGAACGGCAGGGTGAACTACGACCAGAATTTCGAACGCCCAGTATCCGGTCTGGACTTCAACCATCTTGCCTTCCGGGATATGGCATTGAAGGCCGATTCCTTCTATTTCTGCGATTCCAGGATTGATGTAAAAATCAGGGAAGCAAGGATGAAGGAGAAGAGCGGATTGAAGATAGATCAGCTGAATGGCAGATTTGTGATGGATTCCGTGAAGTTGCAGTTGCCGGATCTCTATTTCCGTACTCCGGAATCTCATCTGCAGGCTACTGTAGATATGGATATGAACGCCTTTGCCGAGAAGAATCCTGGCAAGGTGATGGCGCGTGTGAAAGGTGCCTTGGGGCGTTCTGATCTATTCCTCTTCATCGGTGATGCATTGCCAAAGCAGATGAAGAGCCGATGGCCTTACTATCCGATGAAGGTGGAAGGTTCGCTGAAGGGAAACTTGCAACGTGCCTCTTTCTCGGGAGTCAAGGTGAATCTGCCTACTGTTTTCGACTTAAGCACGGATGGCATAGTAGCTAATATGACAGATATGAATCGTCTGAAAGCGAATATCAATCTGAAGGCACGCACCTATAATCTCGGTATGGTAACAGCCATGCTCGATCCTGCCTTGACACGGGAAATCCGCATCCCTAGCGGCATCGGCATTCAGGGAAATGTGAAGATGGATGGAACGAAGTATGCCACCAGACTGGCTCTTACCGAAGGTAAGGGAAGCATGAAGGTGGATGCTGCCATCGATGCCAAGACCCGTAGGGATGGCAGCATCGATATGAATCGCCTGGCTTATCAGGCAAAGTTGCAGGCACGACAGATCCAGGCCAAGCATTTCCTGCCTCACCAGAGTCTCTATACCTTTACGGGAGAGGTAGAGGCAAAGGGCGTGGGTACAGATTTCCTGTCGCCTCGTACCCGACTGATGGCGAAAGCCAAGGTTAACCAGGTACATTATGACCAGTATCAGTTGCATGACATGGTGGCTGATGCGCAGGTTGCCAACGGTAGAATACATGCCAAGCTGGATAGTAGGAATGATCTGCTGAATGGTAACATCGCCGTGGATGCCCTGGCTAGTACCAAGAAGCTGCAGGCTACACTGGTGGCAGATGTGCGCCATGCCGATATGTATCAGTTGAAGATTACCGATAAGCCAGTGGGTGTTTCGCTTTGTGGTCAGATTGATGTTCATTCCGATCTGAAGGATAGCCACAAGGTATGGGCCAATCTGGATGATATCACCGTAAGGACGGGACAGAAAGTCTATCGCCCAGTAGGTGTGAAGGTAGATATCCTGACCGATAGGGATACCACCCATGCCATAGCAGAGTGTGGAGATTTCCGTCTGAACATGGATGCGCATGGAGGCTACGAGAAACTCCTGCACAGAGTTACCGGTTTGCAGAAGGAATTATGGAAGCAGCTCAAGAACCGTCGCATTGATCAGGTGATGATTCGCAACAGTTTCCCTAGCGGACATATCTATCTTTCTACAGGTAAGGACAACTTTATTTCCCGATTCATCGAATATATGGGTTACCATTTCAAGTCGGTGGAGATGGAGCTGAATGCCTCGCCTGTGGCAGGACTTGAAGGATATATGAACATCGACTCCCTGGTGGCGAGTGGCATGCAGCTGGATACCATTCGTGCCCAGGTACATACGCAGGGAGATACCATCCGCTATTCAGCCCGTGTTCAGAACAACCGTCATAATCCGCAGTATGTGTTCCGGGCATTGGTAGATGGTGAGGTACAGGAGCATGGCTCCAATATCAAGGCTCGCCTCTATGATGCATCCAATAAGTTGGGTGTAGATGTGGGACTCGCTGCCATATTGCAGCCTAATGGTGTGAAAGTGTCTCTGATAGATACCCATCCGATATTGGGTTATAAGGAGTTTGTAGCCAATGATTCCAACTATGTGATGTTGAGTGATGACGGACGTGTATCTGCCGATCTGGTGCTGAAGGCAGCAGCGGGCAATATGGGTATGCGTGTCTATTCCAACGATAAGAACGAGGATGCCCTGCAGGATATCACCGTCAGTATGAGCAGGTTCAATCTGGACAAGGTGCTGAGTGTGATTCCGTATATGCCGGATATTACGGGTATTATGGATGGTGACTTCCACTTTATCCAGACCAAGGAAGAACTCTCTGTTTCTTCTAATCTGAAGATAGATAACATGACCTACGAGAAATGTCCGATGGGCAATGTGGGGTCGGAGTTTACCTATATGCCAAAGAGTGACGGTTCTCACTATGTAGATGCCATCCTTACCTATGAGGGTGATGAGGTGGCAACTGTTACGGGTACATACAAGTCGGAAGGTGCCGGCGATCTGGATGCAGAGGTAGGATTGGAGAAGCTTCCTTTGCACTTTATCAATGGTTTTGTACCTGATCAGCTCATCGGTTTGAAGGGATATGGTGAAGGTGCCCTGAAGATGAAGGGTGCCTTGAGCAATCTTGATATCGATGGTGAGGTATATCTCGATTCTGCTTATCTGGTAAGTGTGCCATACGGTATTTCCATGCGATTTGCCAACGATCCTGTGCGCATTACCGACAGTAAGCTGCTCTTCGAGAACTTCATGATGTATGCCAACAATGAGAGTCCGCTCAATATCCAGGGTGCCCTCGACTTCACGGATGTGGAGAATATGAAGCTGAATATCCGAATGAGAGCACAGGACTTCCTGCTGATAGATGCAGAGGAGAATGCCCGTTCCGAGGCATTCGGCAAGGCGTATGTCAACTTCTTAGGAAGCATGCAGGGCTCATTGTCTAATCTGAAGATGATGGGTAAGCTGGATGTACTGGGCAAGACCAATATGACCTATATCTTGCGTGAGTCGGAACTCACTACCGATAACCAGCTGGAGGAACTGGTGAAGTTTACCAATTTCAAGAGCGGCAAGGAGGTAGTGGTTCAGAAGCCTACGCTGGATGGTTTCGATATGTTGCTGAGTATGTCAATCGATGAGTCGGCGCGTATTCTCTGTGCCTTGAATGCCGATAAGACCAATTATGTGGATCTGATGGGAGGAGGCGATTTGCAGATGCGTTACAATACAGCTGACGGTATCCGAGTGACGGGTCGATATACCCTGAATGATGGTGAGATGAAGTATTCTCTGCCTATCATTCCATTGAAGACCTTTGATATCCAGGATGGAAGCTATATACAGTTTACGGGTGATCCGTTTAATCCTACCCTGAACATTACGGCAACGGAGGATATCAAGACTACCGTCAACGAGGGTGAGGGTAGTGGCCGATCGGTGGATTTCGTCTGTGGTGTGAAACTGAGTCAGACGCTGGAGAAACCGGGTATTCAGTTTATCATCTCGGCATCCAACGACCAGACCATCCAGGATGAGTTGAATTCGATGAGTGTAGAGGAGCGAGGCAAGATAGCCATCACGATGCTGGCTTCGGGTATGTATCTGGCGAGTGGAACCACCAGTTCGTTCTCGATGAATACCGCCCTGACTTCATTCCTCAATTCCGAGATCAATAACATTGCAGGTACAGCCATGCGAAGCATCGGACTCGATGTGGGTATGTCGGTGGATAACCAGACCAATGCCTCTGGCGGTACGCATACCGACTACAACTTCAAGTTCGCCAAGCGATTTTTCAATAATCGCCTGAGTTTCTCTGTGGGTGGACAGGTTTCAACCGGTGCAGAACTGGAGAATGCCAACAAGAATGAGTCTTTCTTCAACAATGTGGAGGTTCAGTATCGTCTCAACGAAGGAGCCAGCATGTATGTCAGAGCCTTCTATAATGCCAACACCTACGATTGGCTGGATGGTCAGATTGGAGAATATGGCGGCGGTTTCACCTGGCGCAGAAAACTCTCCAAGTTCTCGGATATCTTCAGATGGAAGACGGAGAAGCAGCAGGTGCCTGCAGATTCTCCGATGCTGCGAACCCGTAAGGATTCTGTGATGTTGCGGACCCGAAAGGATTCTGTTATTAGAAACAACGAAAAATAAGCTAGTGAATATGAGAAAGAAGAATCGACTTCACCTTATTATATATATAGCGGCAGCGGTGATGCTGTTCAGCTTCCTGTTTACAGGGTGCTCTTCTACGAGTGCCCTGAAGGAAGACGAGCAGCTGTTTACCGGTTTGAAGCCTATAGAATACTCCAACTATGAGGCGAATACCTATGCCGACTCGGTGAAGGAAGAGATGGAGTTTGCTCTTGCATCAGCCCCTACGGGAGCTTTTATGGGAAGCAGCTATTTCCGTACTCCGTTTCCTCTCCGTCTGTGGATATGGAATGCCTTCTCTCCGTCGGATGATGCTCTTTCCAGATGGATTACCAAGGTATTCGGTTCGAAGCCTAAGCTGATGGAGAATGTGAATCCGAAGTTGAGAGCACAGGTAGCTGAGCATCAGCTCGACAAGTTGGGCTATTTCAATGGCAAGGTAGATTACGAAGTGCTCACCCAGAGCAATCCGAAGGAAGCCAAGGTGGCTTATAAGGTGAATATGGGACATCTGTGGAGATTGGATTCCGTGGCTTATCTCAACTTCCCGGAGCATGGCAAGCAGCTCATCGATTCTACGATGTCGCAGGCGGTTATCAGAAAGGGAAGCCCATTCAATGTCTCCAATCTGGAGCAGGAGCGTCAGCGACTCACCCGCCTTTTCCGCAACCATGGCTATTACTTCTATCAGAATGGCTATGCATCTTATCTTGCCGATACCGTGAATACGTCCGGCAAGGTGAACCTCCGCCTGTCGATGGTGGACAGCATAGAACCGGAAGCAACCCGCCAGTGGTATATCGGCAATATCAACATCAACTTCAAGAAGCAGTTCATGGAGGAGATGACCGATAGTTTCGTGCGTCGCTATCTGAGTTTCAGATATGCGGGCAAGAAGATGCCGATTCGTGCCGGTGTAGTGCTCAGGGAATTGAAGCTCCGACCACGAAAGCTTTATATGGTGGATGATGAAAATACGGCAAAGGCTGGATTGCAGTCGATGGGACTCTTCAGCTATACCAACCTGCAGTTTGTGCCTAGAAGCACTCAGGTTTTGGACAGTCTGGGAAATGTGCAATATTGCGATACACTGGATGCCAACATCGATCTGGTATTCGACAAACCCTACGATTTCTATGTAGAAGCCAATGCCAAGGGCAAGACTACCGGAAGGGTAGGTCCTGAGCTGGTAGTGGGTCTGACCAAGCGCAATGCCTTCCGGGGTGGAGAGAAGCTGGATATCAACATCCATGGTTCTCATGAGTGGCAGACCATCACGGGGCAGGGGGGAAGTTCCAGCAAGATCAATTCCTATGAGTTCGGATCAGATGTCACGCTGTCGTTCCCAAGCATCATCACCCCTTGGAATGCTTTCCGCACGATGGCACAGAATGAGCGCAGATTCCGCAGAGGTCATATCCCTCGCCGTTACTACGGTACGCCGAATACCACCATCAAGGCATCTATGAACATCCTGAACCGTGCTGGCTATTTCCGCCGTCATGTGGCTGGAGGAGAGTTGACCTATGATTGGGCAACCTCTTATCAGCATCGCCATTCGTTCAGTCCGCTGATTCTTTCGTATGAGTATATGAACTATACTTCTCCGAAGTTTGACAGCATCATGAACAATAATGTGTATGTGGCAACTTCGATGGCCGACCGTTTCATCCCGAAGATGAGCTATACCTACACCTATCGCAGTGCGCAGAAATACCGCAATCCTATCGTGTGGTCAACTACGGTGAGTGAAGCCGGCAACATCCTGTCGCTGGGTTATCTTGTAGCAGGCAGAAAATGGAACGACAAGGATAAGACGATGTTCAAGAACGAGTATTCTCAGTTCTTCAAGCTGGAAACAGATTTCGTGAAGTACTGGAAGCTGAATGAAACATCCACCCTGGTGGGACATCTGAATGCCGGAATGATCTGGAGTTACGGCAATTCGAGTCAGGCACCTTATACGGAGATGTTCTATGTAGGTGGAGCCAACAGTATCCGTGCCTTCAGTGTGCGAGGTGTCGGACCAGGCGAGCAAGACTACAGTGCCCTGAGTAACAAGTATGCCAACATCCTTCGTACGGGAGACATCAAGTTCCAGGCGAATCTGGAATACCGTCCTAAGATCTGGGGCGATCTTTATGGTGCTCTGTTCCTGGATGCCGGTAATGTCTGGATGAAGGATGCCGATTTGTCCTCTTTCGAGGCCTTCAAGTTTGATAAGTTCTACAGGCAGCTGGCTGTAGGCACCGGAGTGGGTATCCGCTACGATATGGGAATGTTTGTGGTTCGAGTGGATTGGGGAATCGGTCTGCATCTGCCATACGATACGGGTAAGAGTGGATTCTACAACATTCCAAGCTTCAAGAAGAACCAGAGCCTGCATTTGGCTGTGGGCTATCCGTTCTAGCCCCGGTTTTTGGGGGTGAAGCTCCATAAATCATTCAAATAATGATGTAAATCAAAAAAAAGTAGGAAAAGATGCTGCCAGGTGCATTTTTTTTATTACTTTTGCAGGTGATTAAACGTAAATATCAACTATTAAAAAAAATATAGATTATGAAACCTACATTATTGCTTTTGGCTGCTGGTATGGGTAGCCGTTATGGTGGTTTGAAACAGCTCGATGGTCTGGGCCCTAATGGTGAGACTATTATGGACTACAGTATCTACGATGCTATTCAGGCTGGTTTTGGTAAGATCGTTTTCGTTATCCGCAAGGATTTCGAGGATCAGTTCCGCGAGAAAATCCTCTCTAAGTACGAGGGCCATATCCCAGCAGAGCTTTGCTTCCAGTCTTTGGATGCACTCCCAGAAGGATTCAGCGTACCTGAGGGTCGCGAGAAGCCATGGGGTACCAACCACGCAGTGTTGATGGCAAAGGACGTTATCAAGGAGCCTTTCTGCGTAATCAACTGCGATGACTTCTACAACCGTGACTGCTTCATGGTTATCGGCAAGTTCCTCTCTGAACTTCCAGAGGGTAGCACCAACAAGTATGCTATGGTAGGTTTCCGCGTAGGCAACACCTTGAGCGAGAACGGTACAGTAGCTCGTGGTATCTGCTCTAAGGACGAGAACGAGAACCTGACAACTTGTGTAGAGCGCACCGAGATCATGCGTATCAATGGTGAGGTTTCTTACAAGGACGAGGAAGGCAAGTGGGTTGCTGTAGGCGACAACACTCCTGTATCTATGAACGTATGGGGCTTTACTCCAGATTACTTCGCTCACAGCGAGGCTTACTTCAAGGAGTTCCTGAGCGATCCTAAGAACATGGAGAACAAGAAGGCTGAGTTCTTTATCCCATTGATGGTCAACAAGCTCATCAATGAGGGTACATCTACCGTTAAGGTACTCGATACCACCAGCAAGTGGTTTGGTGTAACTTATGCAGCCGACCGCCAGAGTGTAGTAGATAGAATCCAGAGTCTCATCGACGAGGGTGTATATCCTAACAAGCTCTTCTAATTCTATTCGATGGATATTCAATTAGATATTTTAAACGAAAAGGAAGCCGCTATTCTCCGAGAGACGATAGCGGCTTCTCAGCATATTGTCATCTGTGCCCACAAGTCACCGGATGGCGATGCTATTGGCTCATCTTTGGGATGGGCTTATTTTTTGCGCTCTTTGGGTAAGAAGCCTGTCATCTGTGTGCCTGATATGATACCGGATGCCCTTTCCTGGTTGCCTGGCTGTGATGATATCGTGAGATACGACAAGTATCCTGAGAAGGTGCAGCAGGCTTTTGATGAGGCTGATCTGGTATGCTGCGTGGATTTCGGCAGCACTGGCAGACTGGATGAGATGGATCATGTGCTTGCGGGCTGCAAGGCCCAGCGTGTGGTCATCGACCATCATCTGGCTCCTAACCTGGAGGCTAAGCTGATGATTTCGCAGCCTCATGCTAGCAGCGCCAGCGAACTGGTGTTCCGTGTGATATGGCAGTTGGGTGGTTTCCCTGAGTTGGATAAAACCTGGGCTACCTGCGTATATTGCGGTATGATGACCGATACGGGTGGATTCACCTATAACTCTACCAATCCGGACATCTACTACATCATCTGCCAGCTGCTTACCAAGGGTATCGACAAGGATAAGATTTATCGCAGCGTCTTCAACAACGCCCGTGTTTCTGCAGTCCGCTTCCGCGGTCATCTGATGAACGAGAAGCTGCAGGTCATCGAGTCGCTCCATGCCAGTTACTATACCGTAACCCGCAAGGAGATGAAGGAGTATGATTTCATCAAGGGCGATCTGGAAGGATTGGTGAACGTGCCTCTTACCATCAGAGGTCACAAGCTCTCCATCTCGCTCCGAGAGGATACCGATATCGACAACCGCATATTGGTAAGTCTCCGTTCTGTGGATGATTTCCCATGCAATAAGATGGCGGAGCAGTTCTTCAATGGTGGTGGACATCTCAACGCATCAGGCGGTAAGCTGCTTTGCAGTATCGAGGAGGCAGAGAAAATTGCCCAGAAGGCAATTCTTGCCTTTGCCGATTTGCTGAGATAAGGAGGCCTTTTTGCGCCTGAAAAAACAGAAAAATAAGGAAAAACAACCCCGAAAGAGGCATTGGGATGATAATAAGTGATAAATTATAATAAAATCATCCTATACTTCTCGGTGTTGTCTTTTCTTTTTTGTACCTTTGCCCAATAAATTAGAATTTAGTAAAAGGAATGAAAAAATTTTTGTTTGCCATCATGGCTATAGCAGCACTTTTCTCGTTTGCTGCATGTAACGATACTGAGACATATAAGGATTTGCGTGACCGCGAGTTGGACTCTATCAGTTCTTTCTTGCGTCATGAAAACGTGAAGGTCATTTCAGAAGAGGAATTCAAGAGTCGTTGGGAGAAGAAGCAGAAGGACAACAGCGTGGTTCTTACTGATACTTCCAGGAACAACAACGAGTATGTGCTCTTCAACAGTAACGGTATCTATATGCAGGTATTGGAAATGGGTTGCGGCGACTATATCAAGATGGGCGAGACTACCGACGTGCTCGTTCGTTTCTCTGAATACAATCTGAATACCGCGGCAGAGATGAGTGACAACTCTTTGCAGTTGAGCAATAATCTGAAGCAGTATTCTTTCTATACTGATAAGATGACCGTGACCAATAATTCCGGCACTTTCACCGGTACTTTTGATGTGAATAGCAGCTTGATGGTAGCCACTTACAACAAAAACTACTCCGGCGGTTATAGCGGAACAGTACCTAGCGGCTGGCTGGTTCCTTTCAGTTGGGTAAAGATTGGTCGTGGTAATGCCGAGGGCGAGAGAATAGCTCACGTTCGTCTGGTAGTTCCTCATACCTATGGTACTACAGCGGCATCAGGAAGCGTATATGCCTGCCTCTATGATTTAACCTTGCAGAGAGGCAGATAAGATAATTTCATTTTAAAAAGATATTATTATGACACTGATTAAGTCTATTTCTGGTATCCGTGGAACCATCGGCGGTCCAGCGGGCGATACTTTGAATCCGCTCGACATCGTCAAGTTTACATCTGCTTACGCTACATTCATTCGTCGTAGCGGTGCTTCTAAGAGCAACACCATCGTGGTTGGCCGTGATGCACGTATCTCAGGCGAGATGGTAAAGAATGTAGTTTGTGGAACTTTGATGGGTATGGGTTACGATGTATTGAACATCGGTCTGGCTACTACTCCTACTACAGAGTTGGCTGTAACCATGAGTGGTGCTGCCGGTGGTATCATCATCACAGCTTCTCATAACCCACGCCAGTGGAATGCGCTCAAGCTTCTCAACGAGAAGGGTGAGTTCCTGACTGCTGCCAATGGTAGCGAGGTATTGAGCATTGCAGAGAAGGAAGATTTCGAGTATGCTGATGTAGATGCTCTCGGTAAATATACAGAAGATGATACCTTCAACAAGCGCCATATCGACTCAGTGCTTGCATTGAAGCTCGTGGATGTTGAGGCTATCAAGAACGCTCATTTCAAGGTTTGTGTAGATGCCATCAACTCTGTAGGTGGTGTTATTCTCCCAGAGTTGCTCGATGCTCTCGGCGTAGAATATACATTCCTGAATGCTGAGCCTACCGGTGATTTTGCTCACAATCCAGAGCCATTGGAGAAGAACCTCGGTGGTATTATGGATGAGTTGAAGAAGGGTGGCTACGATATGGGTATCGTTGTTGACCCGGATGTTGACCGTCTGGCTTTCATCTGCGAGGATGGTAAGATGTATGGTGAGGAATATACCCTGGTAAGTGTAGCCGACTATGTATTGAGCAAGACTCCTGGTAATACTGTCAGCAACCTTTCATCTACCCGTGCGCTCCGCGATGTAACCGAGAAGCATGGTGGTACCTATTATGCTTCTGCCGTAGGCGAGGTGAATGTAACTACCAAGATGAAGGATGTTCACGCAGTGATTGGTGGCGAAGGCAATGGTGGAGTTATCTATCCAGAGAGCCACTATGGCCGTGATGCCCTCGTAGGTATCGCACTCTTCATGAGCAGTCTGGCTCATAAGGGTTGCAAGGTAAGCGAGCTTCGTGCCAGCTTCCCTAACTACTTCATAGCCAAGAATCGTATCGACCTGACTGCTTCTACCGATGTAGATGCTATCCTCGTCAAGGTGAAGGAGCTGTATGGCAAGGAGAAGGATGTAACTGTTACTGATATCGATGGTGTGAAGCTCGACTTCCCTGACAAGTGGGTTCACCTTCGCAAGAGTAACACCGAGCCAATTATCCGCGTATATAGCGAGGCTTCTACCATGGAGCAGGCTGATGAGCTTGGAAAGAAGCTCATGCAGGTAGTTTATGATATGCAGTAAGATACATAATGTTTTAGGAAATAATAAAAGCGATTGTCTCAATAGAGGCAATCGCTTTTTTAGTATTCTCGGTGTTTTTTCTCTTCGCTTCCGTGCTGGCAGCTTAGCACATGATTGAATTATGAACGAACTATTGATATAATAATTATGGCAAGAAAAAAGAAAACATCAGAGTCACTATTCCAGTTTATGAACCTCCTTATCGCCCTGTTGAAGACGAACGGGCAACACCGCACCATGCTGCATTACAAGGCAACGCTTGATAGCTTTAAGCGATACCGTGATGGCAAGGACATTGCCCTGAGTGAGATAGATGCAGAAGTGATCCGCTCGTATGAGGCATACCTGCATCATACGGCGAAGGTATGCAGCAACACCAGTTCCTTCTATCTCCGCATCCTCCGCGCCACCTACAACAAGGCAGTGGCTAAGGGGTTGACTCCCCAGCAGCATTCCTTCAAGGATGTCTATACCGGCATTGCCCGAACCAGCAAGCGAGCCATTCCAACAGAATCCGTCAGTCAGATCAAGCGTTTGGAGTCGGTCAAGGATCTCACTCCCAAGGAAGAGATGGCAAGAGATACATTCCTGATGAGCTTCTATCTGAGAGGCATCTCATTTATCGACCTGGCTCATCTCCGCAAAACCGACCTCAAGGACGGTTTTCTCCATTACACCCGAAGCAAGACAGGTCAGCGCCTCACCATCCGATGGGAGAAGGATATGCAGAAGCTATTGGAAAAATATCAACATCAGACAGCCTCCTCACCTTATCTTTTCCCTTTCCTTGTTGATGATGGATACAAAAGACAGGATAAAACAATTGACAGAAAGCTAGATGAAGTGCGCCTCTATCACAATGCAGAAGCCCGTATTTCCTACCACCTCAAGAAGTTAGGAACTAAGATAGGAATCAAGGGCAAACTTACCCTCTATGTCGCCCGCCATTCCTGGGCAACGGCAGCAAGAGACAACCATATCTCTATCTCAGTCATCAGCGAGGCTTTGGGGCATCATTCCGAAATCACCACACAAATCTATCTCCGCTCCATCAAAAGCTCAGAAGTGGATGATGCCAACGCCAAAATTCTAGCAGCTCTATAAGCCTCAAAAGTGAATAAAAAGAGGGAACTCGAAAAATGAACCAAAATGAACCAATTTTCTGAATCTTTACATAAGAGACACAGAATCTCCCTGCAAAAATACGAAAAAAGTTGGAAACTAGCAAATTATGCGTGTTAAAAATTTAATCTTATTCTACGAAATTCAATAAATTTTCAGTAACCTTTCAGAACGCAATCTGATAAGTCGCTGATTGAGCGAATGTTTCCAACTTTTCTGTGTCTCTTATGTAGAGATTCAGATGATCGACATCAAAAAACGAACTTGATTCGCATGATGAAAGAGACAAATATACAACCGCAGGTAACGTTCACTATTGCAGGGAACGACGGCGAAGCCATGGAAAAAAGTGAAGAAAACGCTAAAAATAAGCAGGAAAAAGAGATCGAAAAACCAGCCGATGCAGGCTGGTATGTGGCTGTCGTCAGAGTGAATTGCGAGAAGAGAATAGCTGAGTCTATTCGCTTGAATCTGAATACGGCAGACAAATGGTTTGAATATTGGATTCCGATGGTAAAGGTCGCTTATGTCGATAAGCGAAGCCTCAAGCGCAAAGTGAAGGAAAAGCTGTTCCTGTCCACTTTCATCTTCTGCAATGTCTCACCTTCCCAGCTCGATGAAATCCGCTTCCGCTCGGATGTCTATAAGATGTTGACCATGCCGGGCGACAGGAAGATATACCGCATTCCCGACGAGGTGATAGCCAATTATCGGAATTTTGTAGAGAATGACGAAGAGCCCGTTACTGCCGCCCCCGTTCCTTTGAGGAAAGGTATCAAGGTGCGAGTGGTAGCTGGAAGTATGAAAGGTGTTGAAGCATACGTGCAATGCTATAATGGCAAGAAAGCCACTATCGGCAGCGAGATCAAGTACATCAGTGGTGCCACCCTTACCATCAGCCGCGATCTGCTGGAAGTCATAGATGAAAAATAAATCTGTGGGACATAAACCTTCAGAAGCCGTATAAAAGGAATTTTTAGATTAAAAAATAATACAACAATAAATTTATGGGCGATAAGAACAAGATGAATAGCTCTGAAAAGATGACGCTTTCTGGGATTTTTTACAAACTCAAGGTGTCTCTTTTTGCCAACAAGCTGACGAATTGGTATTTTTCCAAGACTACCCTGCCATATTGGTGCATCCTGGCACTCGATAGCATCGCTATAGTTGTTGCCGGAATGATAGCCACCTATATCGCAGAGGGCGGAGAAGCATTGACGAGCCATTTCTGGAGCTACGTCCTTACTTTCGTCTGCACCCTTCCCCTCTTTGTCGTGGGTATGCGGATCTTCCATACCTATTCCGGCATCATGCGCTATTCATCGTTTGTTGATCTCATGCGCATTTCCGGAGCATTGGTTCTGGGCTTTATACTCAATAGCCTCCTCTTGACTTTATTGCCAGACGGACTTCTCTGCAAAGTATCTGCAGAGGCAATCATCGTGATGCTCTTCATCTCGATGTGTATGATGTGGACGATGCGAATCATCGTCAAGTACATGTACGATTCCACCTTCTCTGCCGATATCCGTACTCCGGTATTCATTCTCGGTGTAAGTGAAGGCGGTATCTCCCTGGCAAAGTCCATGCGCAATGAGCATCCGTCCCAGTATATCCTCAAGGGTTTCACCACCACGGAAGAGAATATGATAGGCAAGTACCTCCTGGGTTGTGAGGTTTTCGCATACGATGAGAAGCTGCTGTCCGTCATGGACAAGATGAACATCAAGACTCTCTTTGTCAGTCCGATGGTAACCGACAAGTTCCTGGAGATGCAGGATATGATCGACAAGCTTACCGCTGCCGGCATCAAGATTATGATGATGCCGAAGGCACAGTGGTGGGACGGCAAGTCAAACCTCCGCCACCAGATGATGCGTGAGGTGGATATCGAAGATCTTCTGCCACGTGATAAGATAGAAGTAGATATGGATGCCATCGGCAAGCTCCTCAGCGGCCGCACCATCCTGATTACGGGAGCAGCCGGAAGTATCGGTTCCGAGATGGTGAAGCAGATAGCCATCTACAAGCCAGCCCGTCTGGTCTTGGTAGATGAGGCTGAGACCCCGATGCACGATGTCCGCCTCTTTATGAACAAGAACTATCCTGAGATACCTTGCGAGACCATCGTCACCAGCATCACCAATGCCACCCGTATGGAGCGCATCTTCTCAGCCGACCGTCCCGACTATGTATTCCATGCCGCTGCTTACAAGCATGTGCCGATGATGGAGGACAATCCAGCCGAGGCAGTACAGAATAATATATATGGTACGCGCGTGATAGCCGACATGGCAGTGAAGTACGGCACGAAGAAGTTCGTGATGATCTCAACGGACAAGGCAGTAAACCCAACCAACGTGATGGGTTGCAGCAAGCGAATCTGCGAGATCTACTGTCAGTCGTTGAACAAGGCGATAGTAGATGGCAAGGTCAAGGGTGTCACCCAGTTTGTCACCACCCGTTTTGGTAATGTCTTGGGCAGCAACGGTTCAGTTATTCCAATCTTCAAGAAGCAGATAGCGACGGGCGGTCCAATCACCGTCACCCATCCCGACATCATCCGTTTCTTCATGCTTATCCCGGAAGCCTGCAAATTGGTATTGGAGGCAGGCACCATGGGTAAGGGAGGCGAGATCTTCGTCTTCGACATGGGCAAGCCCGTCCGCATCGCCGACCTGGCAAAGCGTATGATAGCCCTCTCGGGAGTAGAAGGCATAGGTATCAAGTATGTAGGCTTGAGAGATGGAGAGAAACTCTATGAGGAAGTGCTGAACGATAAGGAAGCCACCGTCCCAACCCATCATCCAAAGATCATGGTAGCGAAGGTCCGTGAGTATCCATACGAGTTAGCCCTGAAAAACGAGCAGTCCCTCTACGACCTCTCCTTCACCTACGACGACATGGCAATAGTAAAGAAGATGAAGGAGATAGTCCCAGAGTACAAAAGCCAGCACTCGAAGTACTCCCAGCTGGATGCGCAGTAAAAAACTGTGTTAATCCGTGGGACATTAAACCCAGACCGAGCAGGTCAAAGAATCTGTGTAAATCTGTGAAATCTGTGGGACATTAGGGCATGAAGCAAAAACTCCTCCCAAAATTTGGTAGTTTCAAAGAAAACCCTTATATTTGCACAGAAAAGGTAACATTTCGTGTAAACGAACAAAAAGAAAGGAACATTATGGTTGATGTACATACGATAGCATCTTATATCAATCAGCGTTACGAGTACCAGTATGGTTCTCGTATTGATGAGATGAAGTTGCAGATTCTGCTTTATTTTATGCAGCGTGAGGGTATAGTTCAAACAGGGAGCCCTCTGTTTGAAGCAACATTTTATGCTCATACTTTCGGGCCATATCTTCCGGAAGTTCATGCCGCATATATTTCAAATTCATTGCATGATGTTTTGCCGTCAAGCGTTTTAGAAGAATATAAGACCATATTTGATAGTGTTTTCGAACTGTTATCTTCAAAGAAAACAAGAAGTTTGAGCAATCTTATTCATGGTGAAGGTTCTTGGAAACGTGCCATGATGCAAGGTGAGGGAACACCAATGGATATCCAGGACATCAAAGAAGATGCCACTCGTTTCCGAGTAAGACGTTTCTTGTTAAGTAACTTGGAGCAATTCCACAAACCAGTTTACGCATGAAGATTACAGAATCACAATTGGAATTGCTCAGAAGTTTAAAGTGTGAGCGACTCTCGTCAAAACCGGAAAATTTCTCATTGATAGATGATTTCTACAATACTCGTAACAATAGTCTTGTAGATACTTTGCAAGGAGATGCTTATAATGATGATGAGAATAATCGAATAGCTTATTACATAGTGAAAACTGTGGATGATAAAATTCTTTTTTTCTTCTCTCTAAAATGTGGTTTGCTTTATGACGAATTCATTGAGGGTGACCGTTTGAAAGAGATTAAATCTTTTTATGATACGATTCTCCGCATGAGTTTGGATGAAACTCAGACTGTAGAAAACAAGAAGGCGATAGCTTCTATTCTTGAAAGCGTTCGTTCAAAGAAGGGTATTAAGAAAGAGGATGTTGCGAGAGTTTTGCATTTGTCAGTTGATTCTGATGAATTCTCCAAGATATTTGGTAAGAATCTAAAGAATGTAGGCAAGACATTCCCTGGAGTTGAGTTGGTTCATTTTTGTGCGAATGATGCTCATCGTGAAGTGTGGGATGGATATGGTTTACCTCAAAATTTGGGAACAACTGTATTTTGGTATTTTATAGTACCAAAGATACTGGAAATGTTGAAAATAGTAGGTTGTGAATATGTTTTCTTATTTGCTGCTGATTTGACTCCTTATGAAGAGCTGATACGCTATTATTCTGATCAGTTGAAGTTTGAAAAGGCAGATGAGCATTGTGTCGCTATTCCGATGTATGATTTCACCTGTCAATTTATGAGTCAGAAGACTTGTGAATTAGAGGGCAAAAGAGAACAATTCTTTGAAGAATTTAATAATTAATCCTCTATATCAAGGTTCTCCTGTATGCCTTTACTAGGGTAATAGCAAGCTTTATATCAAGGCGCTCCAATCAGCAAGCTATAGTAAGGCGGTCCCATCCCGCAAAAACATGGCGAAGACCTCTGATGGTCCGCCAACCTTATAGCGCAGCGGTTCCGAGCACCGGAGGGCGGTTACATCCCTAATCCCTATGGTAGGGATTTAGGGCTTGGGTATAGGGTAAGGACCCCCTCTTCGCAAGAGGGGGACAGGGGAGTCGAAAAAAAATAATAAGTAGCTTACGTTATGAACATAGAAGAAAAAAAAGCAGATTTTATGCGTCGCTTCAAGGCTTCTAGAGAGTGGAAGGCAGAATACATAGCACAAATGGAAAAGCGAATGCGTGATGACTATCGCCGCAGAACCGGCAAGGAAGCAGAATCATTTTGTGTGTTGTAATGTTTAGCCATAAGCCAAGTATAGGTTAATAAATACAATATTCTTCATTCGAGTGGCGACAAGTGCAGAGCGATACTGCAATGAGGAACCAAATATAAAATCATGAAACCCTTTTTGTCAATCAAACCAGGAGCAACCTTCTTTTTAGGCAGCTCCCAGACCCTCGTCTATCATAAAGATAGCATCGAGGTCATTTACCGTTACCAGTCTGGTAAGAAAAGTTTCTACACTCATGTTTACATATACATTGTAGATGACACCAAAGTAACCCTTTATGCCGATTGGGGCGATTACTTCCTCCATTTGGATTCAATAACCCAAATCGACCATTTCGATGGCATCATGAAGCACCCATGTCCAACTTTCGTAGAAATCCTGACCAACGATGATTTCGAGAAGGCAGGTATTATGTCGATGAACGGTAAGGAGACGATGGGCTTAGGCATGGATGTAAAGGTGGATTGGAATGGCAAAATAAAGCCAGCCGCTCTTCCATATCACCCTTCAGTAGCCGATGGCATTATAAAGTTAACAGAAAAGAGCCTCAAACTCTATACCGAGATCTCCAAGAACTGCCCTCTGAAACTCTGGAAAGATAGATTGGTTGCAGTATGGGGTGAAGAAACAAGATAGAAAGCTGGTTTCAGAAAAATGAAGTACATTCTTCGTACGAAAATTCAGTATGTAAGGAGTCCTTACATACTGTCGCTGATACCCTAACGAGTTTCATGACCGTTGGCTTGTATGCAATGTCAGATGTATATCACCATTATAGCGTAGGGTTTTAACACATTAAGTATTTACCTTTGCAGTAATCAATAAAAGACTAAAATATGTATAGACATTTTTTTAAGAGATTCTTTGACTTTTGGATTTCTCTTGTCGCTCTAGTGTGCATCAGTCCCGTCTTGATAGTGGTGATGGTGTGGTTGCATTTCGCCAACAAGGGAGCTGGGGCGTTCTTTACCCAGGAGCGACCGGGAAAGGACGGCAAAATTATCAAGGTAATCAAGTTTAAGAGCATGACGGACGAGAGGGATGCCAATGGTAATCTGTTGCCCGACGCCGACAGGTTGACCAAGGTAGGCAAGTTTGTCCGCTCTACCTCCATCGACGAGTTGCCCCAGTTGATAAATGTATTGAAGGGTGATATGGCATTGATAGGACCTCGACCGCTATTGGTTCAATACTTGCCGCTTTATAGTAAAGAGCAAATGCGCCGTCATGAGGTAAGGCCGGGCATAAGCGGATGGGCGCAGTGTCATGGTCGCAATGCCATCTCTTGGACTGAGAAATTTAAGCTGGATGTCTGGTACGTAGATCATGTGTCTCTGGTTACAGACTTGAAGGTGATTTTCATCACAATCAAGAAGGTGTTGGGAAGAAATGACATTTCTTCATCTACTTCGGCAACAATGGAATCGTTTAATGGACATAACTAATGAAATTATGAAAGATATAGCAATATTTGGCGCAGGTGGCTTTGGAAGAGAAGTTGCTTGCTTGATAAAAAGAATCAATAAGATTAATCCTCAATGGAATTTCATTGGTTTCTTTGATGATAATGAGGAATTGAAAGGTACCATGAATGAATATGGGGAAGTGATAGGAACCATTACAGACTTGAATGCTTGGGAAATGCCTCTAAGCTTGGCTATTGGTATAGGGTCTCCTAAGGCTGTGAAGACTGTTGTAGAGAAAATTGACAATACAAGCGTGGATTTCCCTAATTTGCTTGATCCGACAGTAAAGATTATGGATATGGATAATTATAAGTTGGGAAAAGGCAATATTTTTGCTGCTAACTGTATCATTAGTATTGCTGTGGAAGTAGGAGACTTTAATTCATTCAACAATAATACCGTATTGGGACATGATGATATTGTAGGAAGCTTTAATAGTTTTATGCCAAATGTAAATGTTTCGGGTGGCGTGAAGATTGGTGATGAGAATTTCTTTGGTGTTAAAAGTACTATTCTTCAATACCTAAAAATAGGCAATAATACAACGGTTGGAGGTAATTCTCTGATTATAAGAAATACCAAGAATGACCATTTGTATATGGGGAATCCTGCAAAAAAAATAGATTTATAAACATAATAATTAATAATAAGACTTAGATATGGATATTAAAGAATTTATTGAGAATTTTATAGAACAGTTTGATGAAGTTCCTGCAACAGAAATTACTTCAGATACCCGTTTCCATGAGATGGATGAATGGTCATCCATGATAGCCCTCTCTGTAATGGCAATGATAGACGAAGAGTATGATGTGCAGATCAAGGCAGACGAGATGCGCAATTCGCAGACAATCCAAGAACTGTATGATGTTGTTCAATCTTATCTGAACAAGTAATGGGAAAATTAACTGGTAAGCATATATTGGTTACTGGCGCATCTTCTGGCATGGGCAGAGTCTTTTGTCAGATGATAGCTAAGGAAGGTGAAACTGTTAGTCTCTTGGCTCGTAATGAGGAACGTCTGAAAGAAACTCTTGGTAAAATGGAAGGTCAGGAGCATACTTATTATGTATGTGACCTTACTGACGAGGAGCAAATTAAGGAAATGGTTAGCTCTTTAAAACCTATAGATGGGGCGGTGTTTTGTGCTGGTATAAATAACTATGTGCCTTTAAAATTTGTGAAGCAAGAGAAACTTGAAAGAATATTTCAGACCAACTTCTTTTCTCAGGTTATTTTGTCACAAATGCTAGTCAAGAAAAAATTGATAAACAAAGGTGCCTCATTGGTGTATATTTCGTCTCTGAGTTCTTTGCTAGGCGTGCCAGGTACGCTGGTGTATGCATCATCAAAAGCAGCCCTCAATAGTGCTGTGCGTGTTATGGCAGCTGAGCTGGCTCCTATGGGTGTGAGGGCAAATGCTATTTGCCCAGGTATCGTAAAAACGGAAATGCTCAGTGGGACAAATATAGATGAAGAGACGTTCGTAAAGCAAGCGGCTGATTATCCTCTTGGCTTGGGTACTCCTGAGGATGTCGGTTATGCAGTATTATATCATTTGAGTGACGGCAGTAAATGGCTTACAGGCAACTGTATGATTCTTGACGGTGGTTACTCACTTAAGTAACATTGAAAATTATGGCTATCATTAGGTATAAAAATGTAGGCATTACTGCAATGAGTGCATGTGTGCCAAGTAGGATTGTGCGTAATCGTGATTTGGGTTATTTGATACCTGAAGAGGAGATTGAAAAGACAATCAAAAATATAGGAATAGAGGAACGTCGTGTGGTGGATGATGATGTGTGTGCATCAGACTTGTGCTACAAGGCTGCTAAGCAACTGATGGAGGACAACAACATAGCCCCTGATAGTATAGATGTTCTGCTATTTATGAGTCAAACAAGTGATTATCGTATTCCTGCCACAGCTCCCATTCTTCAACATCGCTTGGGCTTGGGTAAGGATACATGTTGTTTGGACTTGTCTTTGGGATGTTCTGGTTTTGTCTTTGCTCTTTCTACGGCATTTGCGTATGCTAGCATGGAAGGTGTGAACCGTGTTCTTTTGTTGGATGGAGAGACTTTTTCTAAAATTTGCAACAAGAGAGATAAGGTTGATTGGCCTTTGTATGGTGATGGAGCTACTGCAACGCTTATAGAAAAAGGTGACTTTGATGAGAGTACTTTCATCTTGAAATCTGATGGTGCTGGAGCTGGATCGGTTATTATACCAAGTGGCGGTATGCGTAATCCTGTAAATGCAGAGTCTTTAGTTGAGACTGTTCGTGAAGAGGGCAATATCCGTAAAGATATTGAAATCTATATGGACGGTATGGAAGTCTTTAATTTTGCAATGAGCGTTGTTCCAAAGAGTATAAAGGAGATGGCTAAGGTGACTAATACAACCTTGGATGACATTGATTGGCTGGTATTCCATCAAGCAAATAAGTTTATGACAGACTTTTTTGCTAAACGCTTGAAATTCAACATGGACAAGGTTCCTTATAGTATTCAAAAGTATGGCAATACAAGCTCTACATCTGTACCTTTGACCATTGTAAGTGAACTGAATGACAAACTGAATATCGGAGACCGAGTGGTTATGTGTGGCTTTGGCGCAGGATTATCGTGGGGAACTGCACGTATAGTATTTGGTAACTGCAAGATTTCACCTGTGATAGAATATTAATCGTTATGCTGAAATCAATGAAATTTCATCACATAGGAGTGGCTGTCAAGGATATTTCTGCGACAGCTGCTGTTTATGTGACAGGTGGCTACAAACAGTCTGATACCATTTTTGATCCGATACAGAATGTGAATATCTGCTGGCTCACCAAGGAAAATATGCCGGTTGTGGAGTTACTGGAACCTGTGGATGAAACTTCGCCAGTAAACAAGATTTTAGAGAAGAATGGAGTGACTCCGTACCACACATGTTATATTGTTGATGAGATAGAATTGGCAATGAAAGAACTCCGTAAGATGAAGTATATTGTGGTGAGCAAACCAGCAGAGGCTGTGGCTATCCATGGTTGTAAGGTTTGTTTTCTTTTTAACAAGAATGTTGGGCTTATAGAATTGGTGGAATCACCTGCTAATATTTGAAGTATGAAAAATTTCGTATTTAGAAATAACACTGTAGAGAGGTTCTTTGGTAAAGAGTATTCCTTTTCTGGTTATGATGACATTTCAATTGTTCCTCAGGATTGTGATAGCTATGTATGGTGGTATCAAGTGCCTGTGAAGTTTGAGCAGCGTGTGCTTGCTGACGAGATTCGTGGATATCTGCAGAAACTGAATTTTGTGCTTAGCCAAATTGACGATAAGAAACAGATTGTTGTATTAACTATGGATATTCTCTTTTCTGTTCCATTTACTGAAGATGATTATCGTTTGCAGGCTAGTGTTGCTGAATATAATAGTGCTCTTTTTGCTATAGAGGTGAGCAATCCCAATGTAAAGGTTATTGATATAACCGAGTTTACGCGTAAATATAGCGTGATTGAATTGTTTGATTGGAAGTTCTATTTCATAAGTCAGATGGGAATGAATCCAAAACTAAATAAGGATTTTAAGGCTTGGTGGGAAAAAAAGATGAATTCTCTCTCGCTTAAACGCAAGAAATGCTTGGTCTTGGATTTGGATAATACCCTTTGGGGAGGAGTACTTGGTGAGGATGGTATTGAAGGTATCAAGATTGGGGGAGACTATCCAGGCAAAGCTTTCCTGTATTGGCAGGAAGCATTGTTGGAACTTTCCAAATGTGGCGTAATCTTGACAATATGTTCGAAGAATAATGAACAGGATGTCTTGGAAGTCTGGGAAAAAAATCCGTTTATGGTCTTGAAAAAAGAACATTTTGCGGCTTATCGTATTAATTGGACTGATAAGGCAACAAACATAAAGGAACTTGCTGCTGAATTGAATATAGGTCTTGATAGTTTTGTGTTTGTCGATGATAATCCTACAGAACGTGAGTTGGTTAAGCAAATGCTACCAATGGTAGAAATCCCTGATTTTCCTGCACAGCCTTATGAACTTATGAAATTCTTTAAACAATTAGTTGAAGATTACTTCAAAGTCTATTCTGTAACTGATGAGGATAAGAAAAAAACAGAACAATATAAGCAGAATGCAGCTCGTGCTAAAGCTCAAAGTGCATTTGCGGACTTTGATACTTTCTTGGAATCTCTAAATATTCAGATTACGATAGAGGCTGCCAATGAATTCAATATTCAGCGTATAGCGCAAATGACTCAGAAAACAAATCAGTTTAATCTAACCACTCATCGATATACGGATGGGGATATACGCAATTTTATTGATGCTGGTTGGAAAGTGTGGTGCATTGGTGTGGCTGATAAGTTCGGTGATAATGGTATTACGGGTGCTATTATGGTTAGGCCTGATGGTGAAATTGATACCTTCCTCTTGAGTTGCCGTATCTTAGGTAAAGGTATAGAGTTCGCATTTGCAAAGAAAGTAATTTCAATATTGGCTTCTATGGGAATGAAATCCTTGACAGCAAAGTATCTACCTACAGCCAAAAATGCGCAAGTAAAGGAATTTTGGGACAAGGTCGGCTTTATCTGTGCTACGGAAAAAGAGAATGGAAGCAAAGAATATCAACTTGATCTTTCAAAAAAAGTAGATTTAGTAATAAAAGAGTTTTATCATATAACCGTAAAATAATAAAAAATGGAAGAAAAAATTCTAGAAATCTTGAAAGAAAGTTTCGAATTAGAGACAGTGGATACTACTTGCTCACAGCAGACTTGTGATGCTTGGGATTCAATGGGACAGTTGAATCTAGTTGCAGAACTAGAGGATGCGTTTGACGTAAGCCTCGAGCCAGAAGAGATAGGAATGATGAAGTCATTTGATGACATCGTACACATTTTGAAAACAAAAGGTGTAGAATAAGTATGACAGAAAAATGCAGAGGAAGAGATATTAAAACTTCCTCTGCAAAAGATCATTCATGTTCTTTTGCCTCAAAGCACGGACATTCTTTGGGACTCGTCCCAGGCAAGTCCCGATGCCCGACGGGCGATGCCTGGTATATGCAGACTTTCTGCTATCTCACTGCTCCGTTGGCATGCGTAATGTTATGCGTGGGAGTGTATTGGGGGAGAGAAATGATGTGAATAAACAAAGAAAAAATCCCAACCCATAAGCTTTTTAGGACTTACAAGTTGGGATGGGATGATTTTGAACACGAATATCTCGAATAGCACGAATTTCTGGGAACTGTTCGGGTTTTCTAGATATGAAAGTCGATTTCCTTCAGCCATTCCTTGACATCGAAGCAAGGACAGCTCTTGCGAACCCAGGGGAGGTCGCGATGGCCTAGGATCTCGGCATCGGGATAGTCGAGGGAGAGACCGTAGAGGAGGTCTTCCAGAGAATCCTTCTGGGCTGGAGTGCGAGTGTCGGCAGGCTTGCCTTTCTCGTCGAGACCACCCTCGTAGCAGATTCCGATGCTGTGGGCGTTGTAGTGGCGGGCGTGAGCCCCTACCTCGTTTTCTGGACGGCAGGGATAGACCATGCCATCCTTCGTAATGTAATAGTGGTAACCGATGGAGTGGAAACCACGTGCCTTGTGGCAGGCTTCCAAGGCTTCTACAGGGAAGTCCTGGTTAACACGTGTGGCACTGCAATGTACCACAATCAGATCGATTTTTCTTTGATTCTTCATGGTTGTGTTGTTGTAAGATTAATAATGATGTTTTTTCGTGGCAGTGAAGCCTTTGTCCTAGAGGTTGGTGCAGCTCTGCACACAGAAGGAGCTGAGAACGGCGGTGAGGACAGTGATGACGAAATTGATGACTTTCTGGATAGTTTCCTTTTTCATGTTAATTAGTGATTAATGATTAGTGATTAATTTTCCCACAGATTACACAGATTTTCACAGATTATAGACTCCTTCGGAGTTTTTTGCAGTGAGACCTGATGAGTATAAGACCGTTGCTTGCAACGAAGAATTATCTGTGTAAATCTGTGAGATCTGTGGGAGACCAAGAAGGAAGCGGGCAGGATGAGCAAGTATCCGTTCAGGGCGATGATTTGACAGTGTTGAATGTTGAGTGATGAACTCATTCCTGATGGGCCCTCGGATTACTCCGGACTGCATCCTGCCGATGCGCTTTCTCTTGTTTCAGATGTCAGGAGGCTAGGACTACAAATCTACATCTGTGTCTCCAGTGGTTCCGCTACCGCCCTGGTCGGTGTTTTCGCCACCTGTGGTTCCGCTACCGCCTTGGCTGGTGTTTTCGCCACCCGAGGTTCCGCTACCGCCCTGGCTGGTGTTTTCGCCACCCGTGGTTCCCTTGTCGGTATCCGGGGTGGTGCCATCCCCTAACAGAGCAGTGGCCTTCTTCAGCGTAGCATCGAGGTTGATGGTCTTGGCGCTGAACTCACCGGTGCCACGAGCACGGAGACGGAAGCCGTCGATGTTCTTGGCGATGGTGAACTCCTTCTCCGAGGCTGCTCCCTCCTTGTTGCGGATGCCGATGGAGAAGATGGCGAGATCGTCAATCTTCACAGCGATACCCTGCAAGGTGAGTTCCTTGATGCACGATACCATATCGGTAATCATGCCCTTGATGGCTCCCTTAGAGAAAGGAGTGTTGTGGCTAGCCATGTGTTCGGCCAGGCCGTCGATACCTACCGTCTGAGTGATGACTGGATAGGCGTAGTACTTGCCGTATGCCTCTGGCATCTTGGCGTTCTGATTTAGTTTTAGTACGTAAAGCAACATAGTTTTTAAATGTTAAGTGTTTTTATTTTCCCACAGATTACACAGATTTTCACAGATTTTTGACTCCTCTCGGAGTCTTTGCTGTGAGCCTTAGTGAGTACCGTTGCTTGCAACGAAGAGAATCTGTGCAAATCTGTGAGATCTGTGGGAGACTCTTTCTGAATCACAATGCAAAGATACAACATTTCGCATTCCCAACTCATCGATGCTCAATGTTGCTCCACGATACTCAACGATTATCACTGATAAATATCAGGGTTCTCCCAAATGGAAGAAAATATAGGATACTTGCAGGGGATTGAACTCCTTGCAGTTCTTGGTGTATCCACTCTTCAGCAGCTGCTCATAGAGCTGGGTGCATCTTACTATCCATCTCATCAGATGAGATCTAGCCACGTCCGGGTCGGAATCCGGAAAATAGAGCAGGGCTAACTCCTGCTTGGTGTAACTTCGTAAATCCATTGTCTTTATTTTAATGTTGAATGTTTAATTTTTCCACACGGATACCATCCATAAGTATGATACTTAGCTATCGTAACCAAGATACTTAGCTATCGTAACCAAGATACTTAGCTATCGTAACCAAGATACTTAATCCTCCACGGTATCGTTAGGATCGATGAAGGCATCGCGGTTGATTTCGCAACCCTCCTTCTCGATCACAGCCCAGCCGTTGCCGTGCTCCTTGTGAATCTTCTTGAATCCCAGACGAGACATCACGGCACCGATGTTGTGAGAGTTCAGGTTCTGGCGCAGGGCAGGGTTGACACCAATCTTCTCCAGAATCTCCGAGGTGTAGCGGAACTTGATGTACTCCAGTGGCGTGTCGGACAATGGCACCTTGTAATACTTCAGTATCTGCTCCTCGGCATAGTTGGCAACCATGAAGAGGCGGTTGTGGAGGCGCATCAGCTCGATGTCGTCGCGAGTCAGCCAGAATGTCCAGTTCAGAGGCGAGTTCTTCTTGCGCTTCATCACCTCCTGACCCAGAGCCAATGCCTCGGCATAGACGTGGTCGTAGTCTATCGGGTAGTCTATCGGACTCTCGATGCTGTCCACTATCCAGGGAGAGTAACGGCGGTTCTCCTCGTCGGTGATAAACTGCTGGCTGTTGGTGGTTCCGCAGAGCGAGGCACGATGGGGCAGTTCGGTGCGATACTTGTCGTAGGGACGGCGGATGGAGAAAGTGAGCTTCGTGAGATTGCTCTTGAAGGCACTCAGGTTCTTGCCGAAAACCGTCTCAAACTCGTCGAGGCATATCGTCGCCTTGCTGCTGAAAGCCTCCATGAAGTCCTTGTCGGTATAGTTGCCCGTGGAATCGTTGAGGAAATACTGGCGCAGCGACGGCGGAAGGAGATAGGCTAAGAACGTGGTCTTCAAGATGCCACCCTTTCCCACGAGGATGAGGATGAACTGGTTCACCACCTTCAGTATCACCCATGCCACCACCATCGCCACCAGCCACTTCTTGAAGAAATAGCGGAAGAGCTTCTGGTTGTGCTCATAGCCCGGCTTCTCCACCACATGGATGCGGTCGGCGAGCTGGTCGATATAGTCGGGGTCCTTGTTGCGGTCCCATACCGGCAGACTCCGGAGATATTCCTCCAAGGGATCGTAGGGGGGACAGAAATCACTGTTGATGACGCAGTGCAGCACCTTCTCGGAAAGATGCAGCCCAGCCTCGTCCATCTCCGCCCAGAGCGAGTTCTCGATGTTGTCGTCGATGCGGGTGAAGTGAGGATACTTGCCACTGAGGACCATACGGCTTCTCAACTCGAAGAAGCCCGTCACGATGTTGTGCTGAAACTCGTAGTGGGTATCCAGCCATTGCTTGATGGTCTTCACCTTCGGCTTGCCGCTGTATGCCTCGCCGGGACGGTAGAAGTGCCAGGTACCCAAGAGGTCGGTATGCTTGTAGCACGCTTTCATCACGCCGGCGGTATCGACATGGTTGGAACCAAACTCCTTGTCGGCATACTTCATCGCCTCGTCCTTGTCGATGCCATATCTCACGCAGACCTTGCCGAAGTGGCAGACATACTCGTTGTGCCTGCCTGGTTCAAAGTCGTAGCCCCATTGCTTCAGGAGCTCCTTGATGTGCGGTGCAGCCTCTTCGATGGTGATGGCAGCCATCTGCTTCCCGCCCTGCTGCTCTCTCTTCGCCTTTCGGTTGGCAGCACGTTTGAGCGATTTCGCCTCCATCGCCTTCTGGGTATAAAACTTCTTCAGGTCGCCATTATCCAGCGAGAAAGGCACAGACTGCCAGTTGAAGAAAGCCTCAAGGTCGTAGGCAAGTCCGGCGCATCGGGTGATATCAGCGCAAGCCTTGTCGCACTCCAGTCCCAGCAGATGCTCGTAGTAGCTCTGCGCCTTCTCCAGCATCAGGTGGAAGAGGTCGAGGATGGCGATGTCCTCGTTGTCAGAAGGCGAATACTTGCAGAATATATGGAAACCCCTGCCGCTGATGCTGCGATGCACCACCATGGTATGCTCATCCTTCACGATGAGTTGCTTGATGTGCTCCATCTGGTCGCCTGGCACGGTGTCGAACTCCACCATCAGCTTGAGGGTAGGTTTCAAGAAATTAGTCAACTTTCTGCCATATCCGTCCATCTGGGCAGAGATGGTGATGGCAGGGCATTTCGGCTTCAGCTCGTCGGCGAAGCTCTTGCTGACCTGCAGACGCTGTCGATAGAGCAGCGTGAGGTTTTTGACGATAGGGTCTTCGGTGATGAATTTTTTCACCGATTCCCATGAAGCGACGGGATGGTTTTCCGACGACTGGATGCTCTGGACATAAGAAGGCAAAACCTCCTGGTCCTCTGGTTTTATAAATGATGTTGCCATACTGTGATGATTTTTATGTTTGATTGTACTTGTTTACTCTATGTCTCATGAGGCTGAACATCAGGCTGAATACTGAACTCTGAACACTGAAAATGGAGTAAAAACAGCGTTTTAGGGATGTTTTAAATCCGCTATAACCCATTGATACATATTTCTTTATATTCTTTAGCATGCGCTGCTTATAAAAAGAGTGAAACGCTAAAGTTCAGCTTCAGCCCTCGTTCTTGAAAGCTGCTGCAAATTTATGAAAAAAGGTTGAAACCGCCGGGAATCCTGTACCTACATATATAGGTACAAAAAGGGGATGAATTTACGATAGCTTAACAAAAGATATTAGAATTTTTAAACATATTAAGAAATGACAAGATTTACAAAAACACCAAAGGCACTGGGCGCTTTGACGGATACCATCCTCGGCGACAGTACTAATGTGGTACGCACCCTCAAGGTGGCTGGCCACATGAATGAGAATTCAGTCAAGCATGTCTAAGAGGGTTATGCCCGTAATACCCAGTCCTACTGTCTGCTTCGTTCTTCGCTGAAGAAGCATCACAGCACCAGAGACCAGGTGATGCAGATAATGGACTATCTGGACAACATAGAAGAGGAGTATCACAAGTCCTATCCCGACGATCCCTGCCCGATGGAAGGTGGCTACAAGGCGAGCTTAGAAAGGTTGGTGATAGAATCCATAGGAGCAGAGTGAGATTTACCACCTGAGTAATAAAAAGAAGATAGGATATGGAACAGATATTAGTTACAATAGACGATACGCAGAAGGCTTATGTCAAGGAAAGCTTGTCACGGGCCTTGCAAGAGGTAAAACTTGCTAAATTGCAAGGTAAAAAGCTTCAGGATGTTGATGATTTCATTCGGGAAATGAAGGAAGCATAGTCCGGCGGTCCCATCCCGCACAATCTGGCGAGGGCTTTGATGCCCCGCCAACCCTATAGCGTAGCGGTTCCGAGCACCGGAGGGCGGTTACATCCCTAATCCCTATGGTAGGGATTTAGGGCTTGGGTATAGGGTAAGGACCCTCCCGCTGGGGAGGGACAGGTGGGGCAAAAAAATACAATAATTCATAAGGATCTTACGTTATGAACATAGAAGAAAAAAAGCAGATAAGAAAGCAGAATCATTTAGTGTGTTGTAATGTTTAGCCATAAGCCAAGTATAGGTTAATAAATGCATTTTTTCTCTTAATTCCTTGGTGATTACGAAATAAAATCGTACTTTTGTTGCTATATTAGCAATAAAAATGTATGATTATGGCAAACGACAATAATATACAGCCTATGGCTGACGATTCACAGATAGTTCTTTATCAACCAGATGAAAGTATTTCCCTCCATGTAAAAATAGATGAAGCTTTCAATACGGTATGGCTTTCTTTAGACCAAATGGCAGAACTATTTGGTCGTGATAGGAGTGTTATAGGCAAGCATGTGCGAACTATATTTAACGAAGGAGAATTGCAGAAAGAATCAGTTTGGGCAAAATTTGCCTACACTGCCTCAGACGGCAAAACATATCAAGTTGATTATTATAATTTAGATGTTATAATATCTGTAGGTTATAGGGTAAAGTCCGTACAAGGTACAAAATTCCGTATTTGGGCTACATCCGTTTTGCGCCAATATCTTCTTCAAGGTTATTCCGTAAACCGTCACCTGATAGCTCTACAGGAGAATATGGACAAGCGTATGACCCATATTGAGGACGTTCAAGCCAAGCAGCAACAGCAGCTCGACTTCTTTATTCGAACCTCCACTCCTCCAGCTGAAATGGTCTTCTTCGAAGGGGATTTCTATACAGCAAGAGTTGCTTTAGAGAACTTGATTCGTACTGCCAATCATCGAGTAGTAATCATAGATGGTTATGTTTCCGCTCGAACCCTTGACATGCTTAATGTTTGCAATCATGGTGTAGAAATGCTGATTTATACTGGCGGTGTAGGAAGAGGCATGCAACGTCTCATGGATGAGCACGACCATCTTTTCCCCGAGTCTCATGTAGATATACGCAAATGGCGCAAGGAGTCCCATGACCGTTGGCTCATTATCGACGACCGTCTTTACCATTGTGGGCATTCACTTGATGCTAATGGTGGTCATAAAATTTCGGCAATAACCTTGATGGGAATAGCTCCAGAGGTTATCTTGTCCGAGATGGAATAATAAAAAACTTAAAATATATACCTCCTCATTCGAGTGGCGACAAGCGTAGAGCGATCGCTTTGGGGAACAATAATGTAAAATTATGGCTTCAGAAAAGATGAAATACATTCTTCGTAGAGCTGAGCAATCAGCTTTACGAACCGATATAGAGTTATCTCCTTTAAAAAGAGAGATAGAAGCAATCTTCGATTCTCGTAATATAGATATGGATTGTAATATGATATCTAGTCTCCTCTTGCCATACGAGAAAATGATCAAGGAAGATATGTCGAAAGGCAACCATCGCAAAGCCTTCGAGACATTTCTGGAAATCTTAGAATCCCTTTCTTATCACTTCGTGAAAGATGAGCACTTCTGTTATTTCGATGACATGTATTGTCCCGACTATTCCTGCTCCGATATCTTGAAGTCCATCATAGCAGAAATCAAGTCAGGCAAAGTTGCTATCGAAGATGTAGCTTACTTCGATGCTGGCATGTCAAAGATAGCCCACATGGAATCCTACGAAGATTACGGCAGTCCCTTCTGCGTGATGGATTGGGAAAGATATAAAGGATAGACATTCCTTTATTCAAAAAACGATACTGACTTTTTATAAAACATCAAATTGTTGTTATGGATTATGTTTTTATTGATACAAATATTATAAAGAAGGAACAGTATTTCAAGCCTGGCAATAAAATTCAAACCTTAAAGAGCCTTGCCTTGAAAAATATGATAGGATTAGTAACAACTGAAATAACTGTCAGCGAAATAAAGGCTAATCTTTATGGTGATCTTACTTCAGAATTGGCATGTATTTCTAAAAAGGAAGCTTTGCTAGGTCATTTAACAGAGTTTCGATTGCCTAAAATTTCAGATATAAGGACAAGGGTTGATAATATTGTAGATGAATTCTTTGAAGGAGAGAATATTTATATCTTGGGATATGACTACTGTGATGATGTTGCGACTGTCTTTTCTCAATATTTCAGTCATCAATTTCCTTTTGGGGAAAATAAGAAAAAGAATGAATTCCCGGATGCTTTTGTTCTTAGTGCTTTAGAGAAATTCTCTAGAGATAATGATGATTGTGAAGATAAGGACGATTACAGATATGTTGTACTATCGCTGGATAGTGACATCAAGAACTATAAGTCTAAAAGACTTTATATTCCTGATGTTGATGAATATTTGAATACTATTTTTACAGATGGTCAAAATATAAATATTTATCTAGGAGTGATTTATGGGCATATGAAGGAGATAAACGAAAAAGCGGAAATGCAAGTTCGTGAATCTTTAAAGAATGGTGGACTTTATTACAGGGCGTTAGGGGAAATTGACGTTGTTGATTTAGAATTGAAAGAGTGTAAATCAGTGTTACAGAAAGAGCATTCCTTGGTTTCTAATAATAATGATGTTATAATCGTATTTGATATAAATTCATTAGTAACTATTCATGGCAAAATGCAATTCTCTTTTGAAGATACGAAAAAAGAAACCTTTGTTGGTGAAATCGAACTTAATGTAAATGGGGTTGTTAATACTCAAATAAGTGTAAACAAATCAACTATGGAGATTAGTTCTGTATATAGTGACGAGCCAGATTTGTTCGATGTGATTAATAAGGCTTTGCTAAGGAAATGAGATACAAATTGTTTAGTGTAAAAAATAGCAAGATGACAAAAAAACAAATTTTAGCGAAGCAACGTGCTGATTTAGCCGTAGCAAAATTCATAGAAGAGATATTAGTCTCTGGCCATATAAAGGGGCAAACCTTTGATGAGACTAGAGACTCTGCTTTGGAATGTGTTAGGCAAAATATTGATGCTTCATCTCTTACTGAACGAGAGAAACATGTGGCAAAAGAGAGTGTAGATAAAGCTGTTCATGAAATAGCCAAGATATTTAAGGAAGGGATGATACAATCTGGAAGATTTATAGAAACAAAATGAATATAATTAAAACAGAAATAGAAGGCGTTCTCATTCTAGAGCCACGCCTCTTCCGCGACGCTCGTGGTTACTTCTTCGAGAGCTTCAGCGAGTGAGAGTTTGAAGAGAAGGTTGCTCCAATCCTGGGACACAGTGTTCACTTCTGCCTAGAGAATGAGAATATGAGTAGTTATGGTGTGATGCGAGGCGTGCACTTCCCTTATCCGTATGATAGATGAGGGATAAGGACTATAAGTCTATACATCCATGTTACGTAGTTAAGGGGGCTAAGGTATCTGCAATCTACCTTACTTTTGTTGAAACCTGCAAGCTAATGGCAATGGCTCCACTGGATTTCTTCAGGGGATTCTTTGACATAATTGTAGCTGGAAGAAGGGATTATGCCTTGATGACAGTTAAACCTGTTTAAAAATCAGAAAAGTCCAATTTCTTAAAATACCCTGTATCCCCAGTAAACACTGGGGATGGAGTTGTATTGCCATAGGGGTTGGATGCTTACGAAAAGAAAGAAATTCAAACTCCACTTTCTCATAAAATGATAGAGATAGCTTCGGAACTCTTGTTAGCTATAGAACATCAGAACTTGACAAGTTTGCAAGATGGTTCGGTAGAAAAGTTCTTGCTTGACAAAGTGGAATTTAAAGATGTTTCTACAACAGTTTACAATATTGCCAAAGATTTTGTGACGGGACAGGTGACTATAACTCCTTCAGCTTTCACCCTTCTTCATCGTTTTGTTGAGCAAACGAATCAGTTTGAAGTCAATTATGAAGGTTTTATGAACCAATGTATGATAAGGTTGATAAATAATTCAGAATGCCAAAATATCATTTTAGGCAATAAAGAATTTTATGCTAATATTATGCGAGGAAGATTAGACAAAGCATCGGAATTAAAGAAAATGATGGAAGAAATTGTTGTAAAAAAATGTTTTAAATAAACAATTTCATTCATTTTGTGTGGAACTAATGGATTAAGCTTATCACTTATTTCCATTAATATAAATAGGTTTACAACTATGTTTTATTTTAGTTTTACTTCAGAACCGTTTATACGAAAGTTTTGTATATATGGTTTGTTTGGTTATAAGGATGTAGAAATTGGTTTTGAAGAACCGTTTAAAATCTTGGTTGGTGAAAACGGTTCTGGAAAGACAACGATTCTGAATTGCCTTTACTATACCTTGATGAAAAAGTTTGAGCCTTTGTCTAAAATACGCTTTGATAAGATAAAGATTGATTTTAGACACAAGAAAACTTTGGAATTTGCAAAATACGAGGTAGATGCCATGGTTGAAGCAGAGAAGAAATTTCAAAATACTCCTTTTTATCGCTCGCTGTCTCAACAATTTACCAGCAAAGACATAGAATCGTTGGCAAAAATGATTTATTCTGATAGGACAGAGGCAGAGCAGACAAAAGAGATGTTGACTTTTACTCGAAAATTAGGTTTTGATTTCAAAACACCTTCATCCTATATGTATAATAACGTCAAGAGATTGGTGAATGAGCACTTATCAATGAATCTTGCTCATAGATTGGAGGTTCTGGATGATGTCCTAAAGTCAAAGATTCTCTATTTCCCGACTTATCGTAGAGTGGAGTCTGCTTTAGGTAATTTTGAGGAAATCAATAAAAAACTTGCAGAAGCAAATCCTTTTTTTGATAGAATTGATGTTGAGAAGATATTCCAAGATGAGCAAATGCAATTTGGAATGGAGGATGTATATGATAGCATTCATAAGATAACGTCTGAAATTTATAGTAAAACAATGGATGGCTTTAGCGTAATTATGGGTGATATGCTCGGTCAGTTGTCAAAAACTAACATAGGAAAGGATGTTGGTTACAATTTCGATAATAAAGTCATTCAGATAATTTTGGATAGATTGGGTGATACAATCAAAGAAGAAGATAAAAAACAAATAGTGAGTTATGCAAATAGTGGCAATCTGAATAATTCTAATTTGAACTTTTTGATTTCAAAGTTAGCTAATCTTTATGATGAGCAGAAGGCTTTAGATAAGGCTCTCAAGGTTTTCAAGGATACCTGCAACCATTATTTGTCAGAAAAGCAATTTGTATATAATGAAAGTGCCATAGATTTGCATATAGAGTCATCTCATAATCAAGAAGAGTTAGATTTGGAATGCCTTTCATCTGGCGAGAAGCAGATTGTATCTTTGTTTGCTAAGCTCTTTTTGGATGTGGATAGTTCTTTTATCATGTTGTTGGATGAACCAGAATTAAGTCTGTCTGTATTATGGCAAGAAAAACTATTGCCAGACATTTTGAGATCACAGAAATGTAACTTTATGCTGGCTGTGACACATTCTCCGTTTATCTATGATAATGAATTGGAAGATTCTGCACAGGCAATTTCTGATTTTATAAAGGAGAAATAAATGGCTGATAATATTACTCCAAAATCATTAAAAGACAGAACAAGTGACTTTGCTGTTTGTAAGCAAAAGTATTTATTAATGAAGAATCATGGGAAGATAATTTGTTTTGTAGAAGGAAAATATGATAGTGATTATTATTTAGATAAATTTCGTAATCATTTAGGGGATAACTTTAATATTTTAGTTTGTTCGAATAAGAAAAACGTCTTGAAAGTATATTCTGATTTTTATAATTCAGATCATTTAAGTGTCAAAATGGGATTCTTTGTTGATCATGATTTTGATGAAGACATTAATGATCCCCTTATTTATGTTACGGATAGATATTCTATTGAGAATTACTATTGTTCAATTTCTGCAATGAATAGGTTGCTTCAGTATGGCTTAAAAGTAGAAGATAATCAGGAAAGAAATGATGTGATAGCATATTATCAAGCTTGTGCAAATGATTTTCATCAGACTATTGCTGAGTTTAATTCATTTTATTCGATTATGAAAAAGAAGCAAAGGCTGAATTGTGATACATATAAAGTCTGTCTAACGGATAATTTTCCTACTAAATTAGCTACGGTCGATGTTGATAATTGCATAAAGAAGTATAATTTGAATACTTTACTTTCTGAGTATCGTTTGCCCAATGAGTTGATTTCTCAAAATGAATTGGATAATGAACTTGCCGATTTGATAGCAAAAGGTCCTTTTAATTCTTTTAGAGGGAAATATGAACTTGAATTCACATTTAAATTCATAGATAAGATGGTAAAAGAGACAAATCAAAAATTGCCTTCACGAAAAGTTCAAAATAAAATTTCTGCAACACTCAATAAAAAATGCTTTATGTCTGATTATGCTCAATATGCAGATATTGCTGATGGGCTGCTAGAGTATTTGCAGAAGGTGAAAGTTGGGTTGTAAATATCATTCCAAAATATAATAGCTAATATTTATGTAATTTCTTGAAAAATAGTAATTTCCAATGCAAAACAAACGTATTTTATGGATAGATGATGCTCGAACATTAACCATGTTATTGGTTATCATCGGGCACTGTACTTATACCAATTTGATGACACCTTATGGTGGTATTAGGTATTTCAGCAATATCTCATTCGAGGAGTATTCCTTTGGAGAGAAGCTGCTCTCTACGATGGTAGGCTTTATTTATTCGTTCCACATGCCATTGTTTATGATGCTGAGTGGAGCTTGCTTTAGTTTGACCATTCATAAGGTAGCAGGCTTGAAGGCATTTGTGAGTAACAAGGCAAGAAGACTTCTTGTGCCTTTCTTGTTTACCACGTTGCTCTTGTCAGTGCCTCTAAAATATATGAGTGGTTATTATTCTGAGTCCGCTAACGTATTGGAGGATATAGTCCTGGGGCAATTCCTTTTGATGGGTAACTCGCATCTTTGGTTTGTTGCTAGCCTATTTTGGATATTTCTTATTTATTATGGCTTACACCAGAAACATCTAACGAATAAACGGTGGTTTCTGCCTAGTTTGGTAGGCATCTCTATAGTAGTAACGTATTTTACCAATAAGGGAATTGAGTTCCTGGGCATATTTGCTGCATTCAAACATTTGGTATATTTTGCATTTGGCTTTAAGTATTTACGCAAGCTTGATGCAACGATGTGGGGGGGCAAATCTTACTGCTCAACATTGTAATTTATAGTCTCTTGTTCCTTGCCTTTTGGAAATATGGTAATGATACTGCTTTTATGAAAGTTGTTCATTATATCTATACGGTTGTGATGGGTGTATATGGCTCTATTATCATGATCCAGTTTACTAAATATTTTGGCAAATTTAATTGTATTACCAACTTCAGGCTTTACAAGACTTTCTCTCGTTATAGTTATGAACTCTATCTCTTCTCCGATCCTTTCAACTATGTGTTGGTATATCTGACATATATAGTTTTGGGAGATTTTGTAACGAGTAATGTGGATGCATTCCTTGCTTTCTTCATTAGATTCTTAGGAACCATCATCTTGGCGATGCTTGTGATTTATATAAAGAATAAGATTCAAACAATCACAAAAAATAATTTCGTATAAAAGTTGTTGTGTATGTCACAAAAATCAATAAAATTTAATTTCTTATATAATATTTTGTTGCAGGTTTCAAAAGTGATATTCCCTTTGATAACTGCCCCTTATGTCGCTCGTGTTCTAGAACCAGAGGGCGTTGGCTTATTTAATTTTGCGAATACTTATGCCAATTACTTTGCTTTGTTTGCTGCGTTGGGAGTCCCTTTTTATGGCATTCGTGAGATAGCAAAGGTAAGTGATGATATTGAATCCCAGACAAAATTCGTGTCTGAAATCATCTCCTTGTTGTTGGTTACTACAATATTATGTGTTGCTATATATTTAGGAACATTATTATTGATACCTCAGCTGAATGAGAACTTTTTGATATTTATATTGTCAGCCCTTTGCCTCTATGTTACACCATTTAGAATAGATTGGTATTTTCAAGGAAAAGAGGAGTTTGGCTATATCACAATGCGCTCCTTGGTCATTAAGGTGGTGAGTATAGCTTGCTTGTTCATCTTTGTGCATGAAAAGTCTGATTTGATAAACTATGTAATCATCAATGCGGCAAGTACTACGATTAATGAATTGTGGAATTATATCAAGTTGTATAAAACTGGTGTTCATCCATACTTGAGCTTGGACTTCAAGAAGCATTTAAAACCGTTGCTTGTTTTGTTCTCCTCTTCAGTAGCAATATCCATCTATACTATTTTGGATACGTTAATGCTAGGATTTATGACAGACTATAATCAAGTTGGTTATTACAATAGTGCTACCAATATCTCAAAATCAATACTGCCAATAGCAACCAGCCTTGCCGCTGTCGTTATGCCGAGAATGTCTTACTATACTAAGACTGAAAATTGGGAAGAGATTAATCGTCTGCTTAAGAAATCGCTGGACGTTGTATCGTTCCTGTGTTTTCCGTTGATGATGGGTGTGATAGTTATTGCACCAACATTCGTTCCATTATTCTTTGGCGATAAGTTCGTGAATGCAATCTTGCCTTTACAGGTTGTTATTGGTGTAGTTACAGCCATAGGATTTAATAATCTTCTGGGTATTCAGGTCTTGATAGGCTTGGGTAAGGATAAGCTGTTCCTTAATGCAGTTTTGGTAGGTACATTTTCTAATTTCTTTTTAAATCTTTTGTTGATTCCATATATTGGTGCTGTCGGAGCTGCCATAGCATCGGTAACGGCAGAAACATTGATATTGTTTTACGAGGTATACTTGGTAAGAAAACATACGCAGATAAGATTCTCTGGCTATAGAAACATCTTGATGTGTCTTATTGTGTCACTATTCTTTATACCAATAGAAATGTTGACTGGACATATTGTTTCAGGTTGGGGCGAAGTAATCTTATTCTTTGTCTTAGGAACATCATTCTATATCCTTGCAACATTTATGCTGAAAAATCCAGCTGTTATGTTGTTTGTTGAAGCTATTAAAAAGAAAATAAATCGTTAAGAAAGGAAGAATTATGAAGAGAACATTAAAAAAAGTAATAAAGAAATCATTAAAGTTGGTAGTTCCTCAGGATGCCATATTGTATTCCCGAGGGGTGAGGGAGTGTGCAAAGAGATATGATGTTAGTTTACTGGACTCTCTTCGACGTTATCAGCTTGTGCGAGGCAATCACCACTTGCCCCCAGTAGCGCAAATGGTAGATGCACAGGCAAAGTGCTATGAAAAGTTGAGATTGGACATAGCTGGTGATTACGTCTATCCCTATGATTGCTGGACGCAAATTTCAACTCCGAAGGGAAAGTCATGGATTACTTCAATTACAGTCGATTATCAAGTCGTTTTGGAGTCATCCTTAAAAGCTATCGAGGCAGAGATTGATTCATGCTCTAATCCAACTTTTAAAAGTGACGAGTTGCTCATGGTAAAAGCTCTGAGAGCTTTAAATGTCAGAATCCTTGATCTGTTAGCTGATAGAAAAGATGAAAGAGGAATAGTCTTGGCTTCTTATCACAGAGAGATGCTTGACTCTAAGCCTCGTTCATTTGATGAAGCATTGGAAAAACTTCTGTTTTATAATGGCTTGTTCTGGCAGGCAAGACATTATCACAATGGTTTGGGTCGTTTGGATATGATTCTAGATACTTATTATCAGCAAGATTTAGCTAACGGAAAGGAAACACGCCAGAGCATTAAAGAAAAGTTGAAAACTTTTGTCGAAATCCTCGGTAAGGATATTCATGCTAAAAGTCTCTCTTTAATTGGTGATACAGGACAATACATCTTGCTTGGCGGCATTGATAAGGAAGGTAATACTATTCAGAATGATTTGACGGAAATCTTCTTGGAGATTTTTACCGAGATGAATGTGCCAGACCCTAAGTTGATTCTTCGTGTTAACAAGGATACTAATGCTGCAGTTTGGGCTAAGGCGGTTGATTGTATTGTTACTGGTTGTGGCTCACCTTTGTTGATGAACGAAAAACTCATTATGGATGGTATGATTGAGTTTGGTTATGACAAGGAAGATGTCTGGAATGTGGGTACTAGTGCATGCTGGGAACCTCTTATCATCGGAAAGTCGTTTGACCAAAATAACCCATTGCCAAGCATTATAGTAGTTAATGCTTTGACAGAGGTTATTAATTCCGGCAAAGATGCCTTAGATTTTGACTCTTTATTGGAAGCAACTAAGAAGGTAATCTCGCAGCAAATTAAAGACATGGTATGTGACCTGGATTTTTGTCCATCTCCTTTATACTCTCTATTCTTCGATGATTGTATCAAACGAGGAAAAGACTATACTGAAGGTGGAGCAAAGTATGCCTATCATGGTATGCAGGTTTGTAGTTTACCTAACTTGGTAAATTCATTGCTTAATGTGAAGTCTTATGTATTTGAGCAAAAGTTGCTTACGTTGAAACAATGCCGTGAAGCTCTCGCTAGCAATTTCGTGGGGCATGATGATATCAGAAAGTTGTTGTTGGCAAATCCATTGAAATTTGGAAGTGCAGACGCGCAAGTTGTTGAGCTGACTAATGGCTTGATGGATTACATCGGCAAGGAAGTTGAGAATTATACCATAAATGGTGAGAGAGTAAAGGTAGGTTTTAGTTCTCCTCAATATATTGTAGCAGGTAAAATGACAAAGGCATCCTTGGATGGTCGTTATGACAATGATCCTTTTGCTGTTCATATCTCGCCAATGTCTAGTAAGATTGACCTCCAAGAAGTCATCGACTTTGCTGGTTCTCTTCATTACTCAGGAAACCGCTTGAATGGTAATGTGGTAGATTTTATTCTTCCTACAGCTTATGTCAAGCAACAGGACAAGCTGGTTATGATATTGAAATCAGCAATGACTAGTGGAGTATATGAGTTGCAACTGAATGTGCTGGATGCAAAGACTCTTCGAGATGCTAAGGCTCATCCTGAGAAATATCCTCATTTGGTAGTTAGGGTATGGGGATTCAGTGCTTATTTTAATGATCTCCCAGAAGAGTACAAGGATAATTTGATTAAACGAGCCGAAGAATATGCAGCCTGATAAATTGCGTGTAACAGGAATCCAAAGACTATGTGTCAGTGACGGACCTGGGGTAAGAACTGTTGTTTTCTTGAAAGGGTGTTACTTGCATTGTCCTTGGTGTTGTAACCCAGAGGCTATTCATTATGAAGAAGATGCTAGTTTCAAGAGAGGTGAGTGTGTGGATTCCCCATTGCTTTGCTCTTCATGTGTTTTACATAAAGGTAATGCCCCTTTGACAAAATGCCCCTATCATGTATATGAGGAAGTAAGCAATGATTATGGTTGTGGAGAATTACTTGAGTTGCTGATGAAGGATAGCCATGTGTTAGAGAATGGTGGGGTAACCTTTTCTGGTGGAGAGCCATTACTTCATGCGTTGCCTCTGAAACCTTTGTTGACAACATTGAAAGATAAAGGTGTCAATATTGCTTTTGAGACGACATTATATGCACCAACTAATCACTTTGATGCAGTAGTAAATGATGTGGATTATTGGTTAGTGGATGTGAAGTTCCAATATGGTTTGATTCCTAATCGTGATTACGAGTTGGAAGAGGGATGTTTTGAGACGAACTTACAAAATCTACAAGGTAGAGTTGGTAAGGCAAATATCACATATAGGATGGTTCTGATGAGTGAGGTGTTAGATAAAGCGGATGATATTGCTCGTCGTCTTCTTTCTCATAACATACAGAAGATAGAACTACTCCCTTGTCATTCTTTGGCAGAGAACAAATATAAACAATTAGAAAAATCATTCCATAAGTTTGGCACTCCTGCACAGCAAGAATTAAATAATTTCTCTTTGCAGTTGTCAAATTTTGGCATACATGCTACTTATCCAGAATTATAAAGATTAGAAAATGGCTAATAAATACGATTACTTAATAGTAGGCTCCGGTCTTTACGGAGCCACATTTGCACATCTTGCACTTAAGCAAGGTAAGAAATGCTTGGTGATAGATAAGCGATCTCACTTGGGTGGCAACATCTATTGTGAGAATATTGAGGGTATCAATGTGCATAAGTATGGCGCACACATCTTCCATACCTCCAACAAAAAGGTGTGGGAATTCGTCAACTCCATCGTGGAGTTCAATCGCTATACCAACTCTCCAGTGGCTAACTATAAGGGCAAACTCTATAATCTGCCTTTCAATATGAACACCTTTTATCAGATGTGGGGGGTAACTACACCTGAGGAGGCGCAGGCTAAGATTGACGAACAGAAAGCGGAAGCTGTTGCTCGTATGAAAGCAGATGGTGTTACAGAACCTCGTAACCTGGAGGAGCAGGCACAGGTATTGATAGGAAAAGACATTTTTGAGAAACTGATTAAGGGCTATACCGAGAAGCAGTGGGGCAGAAAGTGTACCGAGCTTCCTGCTTTCATTATCAAGCGCTTGCCAGTTCGTCTCATTTTCGATAATAACTACTTCAATGATAAGTACCAGGGTATCCCTGTTGGTGGTTATAACAAACTCATTGATGGCTTACTTGAAGGAGTAGAAACGAAAACGAATGTAGATTTCTTTGAAAACCGTGAATATTGGGAAAGCATTGCCGAAAAGATAGTTTTCACTGGTAAGATAGATGAATTCTATAATTATCAGTTTGGTAAACTTAACTATCGTACAGTACGCTTTGAGACAGAGGTTATAGATAAACCTAACTATCAGGGCAATGCGGTGGTAAACTATACTGAGCGTGAAGTACCTTACACCCGTGTTATTGAGCACAAGCACTTTGAGATGTTTGGTCAGGGAGTGTATGAATCCCCTAAGACAGTTATCTCGAAAGAGTTCTCCACAGAATGGAAGGACGGCATGGAGCCATACTATCCTGTGAATGACAAGCTGAACTCCGAGCTTTATGCCCAGTATAAGGCTCTTGCCGACAAGGAGGAGAATGTTATCTTCGGTGGTCGCCTTGCGGAATACAAGTACTACGATATGGCTCCGATTATCGAGAAGGTGATGGAGAGGTTCTAAGAAAGAACTAAGTTTGATGTCTTATATGAAAACTAATGAAAAGTTACATGGTTTGAAAAAATCGGAAGACAAATGGCTTTGTTCTATGATGTGGGCGATAGGTTTTGTCCTTTTTGTCATGTTGCTTTCTGCTTTTTTTATTTTTAAGTGCATAAATGATTGGGAGCACAGAGGACAATTTGGCGATCTGTTTGGAGTGGTAAATGCTCTGTTTTCGGGTTTGGCTTTTGCTGGTCTTATAATAACTATCCGTCAACAACATCTTGATTTGGAATATCAGCAACAATCAATAGAACAAACAAAATTGGAATTGCAAAATCAGACAAAAGAGTTTGATGAGCAGAATGAAACGCTAAGAATACAAAGATTTGAAAATACATTTTTCAAGATGTTGGAAGTTCAGCAAAGTATAGTCAATGATTTGTATGCAACTGATTCTCATAAGGAAAAGATTGAAGAAGATGCTCCTGACAATTTTGGTAAATTATCAAAGGAAGTCTTGGCGCAAGATGAGTATCGTGGCAGGAACCTATTTTACTATGTTTTTTGCCGCTGTGAACATGATGTGGAATTCAGAGCGAATCATAAGCCAAACTGGGTATATGGTTTGTTTCAGGTTATAAAAAGAGCTGGTATAATTCATTTCGATGATTATTTCACAACAACAATGTTCGACCATTATTTTCGTCATCTATATACTATTCTGAAGTTTATAACCGAAAACGATTGGCTAGGTGAAGATAAGCAGTATAAGTATGCAACTTTTGTGAGAGCAACACTTTCTCGTTATGAGTTAGTAATGCTTTATTATAATGGATTCTTTCATCCAAAGATGAAACAGATGATAGAACGATATTCTATGCTCAATAATCTTCGTAGGGATCTCCTTCCTATGAGTCTAGATTATTCTCGCTATTTGGATTCTGTCAAATGCTCAATGCAAGATTTGAAAAATACAGGATTCTCTGTTGGAGATTTTGAATATTATCTTACGGATGAAAAAAACGATAATGGTCGATACCATCTTAGTGCGTTTTATACAAAAGAAGAAATGGATGAGGGATTAGCTTTGCTGGATAGATGGAGAAAATTCGTCAAAAAGAATGTATAACAGTGAAATTATATAGATATAGAGTGAATTAATATGATACATTTCGGCAGGCAGATTGCCCTCGGCTTTTATTATAAGCTACTTTTCGGCTGTCGGCATGAAGCCTGCTGATTTTGAAAATTTGAATAACAATAATCGATATGGAAAAGATATTGACAATAGTGATTCCTACGTACAATATGCAAGACTATCTTCGTAGATGTCTTGATTCTTTAATTGTACCTGAGGAACAAATGAAGCATTTAGAAGTGCTAGTAGTGAATGATGGTAGCAAGGATAATTCCTCTGCCATTGCGCATGAGTATCAAGATAAGTATTCTGGTACGTTTAGAGTGATTGATAAAGATAATGGTCATTATGGATCTTGTGTAAATGCAGCTCTTAACATTGCTACAGGTAAATATTTTAGATTAGTTGATGCAGATGACTGGGTGAATACTTCAGGGCTTATTAAGCTTATCGATTTACTTTCAGTACATGATGAAGATGCGGTTTTTACGAAGTTTTCACTACAGTATTTATATAAAAATAAGGTTAAGTTGTGTGATGTAAATGGAATTGAATGGAAATCTTACGATCTAAATCAAGAAATGATACCGTTAGCTTGTCTTGCTATGCACGGAATAACATTTCGTTTGGAGTTATTAAAGGATATTCATTATGTTCAGACTGAAGGTATTGCATATACTGACACCGAATTTGTATATTATCCATTATGTCAAGCAAAGAGCTTGGTTTGTTTGGATATTGAACTATATCAGTATTTTATTGGACGTGGAGAACAAACGGTCTCAAAAAATGCGATAGTTAAGAATTATGGGCATTTTAAAGTCCTTTACGATAAAATAAAGAGTTATGTGCCTACTTATCCTAATTTTAATTCTCTGTATTTGAGAAAGATCTATTTGGTTCGTATTTTTACATATATGTTGGATGTCCAAATAAAATATTCAAAAGGATCGCTTAAGCACGATAGTCAAATTCGTAGTGATTTTGCAGATTTAAAACGTAATGATTTTAATGTTTTTGATACGCTAATGAATAAAAATATTTTTGGTTTATATTATGTTAAAAATTGGTATGCTGATAATTTTATGTCTTATTTGCAAGCTATAATGTTTAAAGCATATCGTTTTATATTCAAATAATAGTAAAATTATGGAAGAAAATAAGATTACGTTGATAGATACTTTTGGTGAAAATAGTTTTCATGAAATATTTAATGCCGCTTTTTTGTTGTCGGTCTTAAATATTTATCAGTCTGTTACTTATTTTGGTACGAAAAGTAGTATCGAAAATCAAAAAAAGTTTCTCACTGAGGAGCAGAGAGCAAAAGTTCACTATGAATATGTAAAATGTGTGAAAAAGAAAGGCCATGTTGGATTGCTTTGTAAATATGTATGGGCAGCAATTTCTTTAGTAAGCGTCATAAAAAAAAGCAAATCATCTAAGATCGTAGTACTTAATCATAATCCTTTTATGTACTTGTTCGCTCGGCTTATAGCCAAAGATATTAATATTATATGTCATGGAGAAATGGAGTTGATAAATGGTAATGATGATGGCAAATTGGCAAAGATAATGACATGGCTACTGCGTCAACATTTTCGAAAAAATAATATGTATGGTAATTTTCATTACATAGTTTTAGGAGATAGTATTTTAAAGAACTTGTCTTCTAAGTTAGAGCCTGAGTATTCATCTTATTTTTCTTCTATTGATCATCCTTATATTTTTAATGATTTACAAACAATGTCCGCTTTTAAAGCAAGATTGTCTGTTGGTATTGTTGGTATAACGACGCCAACCAAAGGACTTAGCATGCTGAAAGAATTGTTAAAAATCAAGGCGGACTCTATTGATATATACCATATAGGTAAAATATCCGATAATGACTCTCAACTTAAAAATGCTGGATTGAAAATCGTTAAAAGAGATTCTAATAATGAGCTTTCCAGAGATAAATACGAAGCGTGGATAAAAAAGATGAATTTTATATTGTTTTTATATCCTACTGATAATTATAAATTAACTGCAAGTGGAGCTGTGTTCGAAAGTTTTTCAATGGGAATACCTGTTATAGCCTTACATAATGATTATTTTGATTATTTATCAAGTAAAATTGGTGATTTTGGACTCTTTTTTGATAATTTTGAACAAATGAAGTCTTTTTTTGCTGCTCCTTATGAATTTGATACGGAAAGAATGTTTCTATCAATAAAAAAAGCTCGAAATTTATTCACTTCAGAGAATGTTAGTAAGAAACTTAAGATTATCATAAAGTAATGTATTTAACTTTAATTTTTCTTTCATTAATTCTTTTTTCTTTGCTGGAGGTGAAGAAAAATAAGACAAGTAGTAAATTATTTATAGTATATTTGTTATTGTTTTATTTGTTGTCATTTTTGAGGTGGGAAAGAGGTACAGATTGGCTTTCATATTTTAATTTATATGAATTGCCTTTAAGTTATAAAGGAGCCTATGAACTTCCATTCTGGCTTTTAAATGTACTTTTTGGAACTATTTTACATGCAGATTATACTATTTTCCTTTTATTCCAGGCTACAATTATGTACTTTTGCCTTTATTTAGGAGTTAAGAAAAATTGTAAGTTTTGGATTCTTGCTTTGATGTTGATTTATGTTATTCTAGGAAATGGGGGTATTTTTTTTGTTAGACAAACAATAGCTATGGCTATTATCTTTTTCTCTTATTCTTTTGTTAAAAACAATAACTATATATCTTTTTTTATATGTTTGATTTTTGCATGTTGTTTTCATACGGCAAGTATATTTGCAGCCCCTGCTATTTTCTTATATAATTTTAAAATAACAAAAAAATATTTGTTTTATATATTTGCTTGTTGTATGGTTGTATATTTCTTATTAAATAGAGGATATTTAGATGTTTATATAGAAAAATTTGAAGAATACAGTGAAACTGGTAATGAAACCTCAACTGTAATACAATATGTCTATGGTATTTGTAGTAGATTGATTTTGTTTTTTGCATTTATTTTGTTTGGCAAAAAAAATCGTGAAGAATCAGGCTTAATGAATATTTATGTTTATTCGATGATATTATATATTTTGTTTGGTAGTGTAAGTATTACGCTGGCAAGAATGTCTAATTTCGTCACGATGTTTCAGGTATTTCAGATGTCGTTGATTGTGGAACGGGAACGAAAGTTGAAAAAATATATTTTTTTGATATTCTTAATTTTAATATTTGGGGGTAGAACACTTTTTAGTGTATCTCAATATGAAGATTTATTTGTCCCTTATAAGAGTATTTTCAATAAAGAGTTAAATGTTAAAGTCTATTGATTATGATTATAATTGAAGCATCAAATATTAACGTGGGAGGCAGTATGAACTTGCTTCTTGATTTGGCTAATTTCTGTGAGTCGACTAACAGAAAAGTTAAAATCTATGTAATTTATGATATCGTCTATAAATTGCTGAGTGAAAAAGAATTTAAAAACATTTCGATTGTTAAAACTAATTTGTGGTGTACATTGTTTAGATACATTTTACCTTTTCGAAGAAATGTACTTTATTTTTGTTCTATTCCACCTCTTGCATATAATAGGAATTCATTCCTTTATTTCCATTCAGAATATTATGCAAAACCAATTTCAAGTGATACAAGTAATTTAAGTACGCTGGAAAAAGCAAAAAGAATATTATATTATCCAGTTATTAAGTTTGGTTTAAAAAATTGCAAGAAGGTTTATTGCCAAAATGAATACATAAAATCGCTTTTGAATACTACTTATGGTATTTCTCCTGAAATTAAGCCATTTTTTCCAGGGATAAAAAAATCAACAGGAAATTTTAATTTGAAACGTACTTATGATTTTATTTATCCTGCATTAACAAGTAAACATAAAAATCATCTTAGATTATTGGATGCTGTTTTGGAATTGAGAAGTATTAGAAAATTCAATATAATACTAACTATACCTGACACTTCTTCTGACTTGATAAGAAAAGTGCAAGAAATTAACAATTTGTACCCGAATACGATTTTGAATTGGGGAATATTAGATCATAGTAAAATAATTCAGCTTCTTTTTCAAACAAGATGGTTAGTTTTTCCTTCTTTAATGGAGTCTTTAGGGCTACCTCTTTTAGAAGCCGTAGAATGTGGTACTAAAGTTGTTGCGTCTGATCTTGAATATACTAGAGCATGTATTGATAACCCCGTTACATTTAATCCTAACAGTGTTAATAGTATAGTTAGAACCCTCCAAAAGGTTTTAGATGGAGATTTTGATGATGTTGTTCAATCTAGTATAATAAAAGATTCTAAAGAGTATATAATGAGACAATTTGATTATTAAAAAATATGAAATATAAACTAATACGTTCTTCTACTGTTCCGACTTCTTTGAAGTCATTTTTAGAGACATCAATAGATGAGTTAAAGTCTAGATATGTTCTAGAATTGCTGTCATCTCCAGGTAAAGAGTTGGATTATTTGTTCGAAAAATATGGTGTAAAAATTTTAGGCGTCTCAATGCGGCGTCGAATATCGCCCCGAATGGATTTAATTTCTTTGTGGAAAATAATTCAGGTTTTTCGTAAAGAAAAACCATATATGGTTCATTCCATGACTCCAAAGGCTGGACTTTTGTGTATGCTTGCGGCTTGGATTACTAGAGTTCCACGAAGAGTACATACATTTACAGGCTTGGTTTGGCCAACGGCCACTGGTCTCTCCCGGAAGATACTTATGGCTACAGACTGGCTAACATGTGCTTGTGCAACACATATTATACCCGAAGGTAAAGGAGTAATGAATGATCTCCAACAACATATTACTCATAAGCCGATGAAAGTTTTAGGATATGGGAATGTAAGGGGTGTAGATATGAATTATTGGCAAAAAGAGAATGCATCATCTTGTAAACTCAAAGAAATTAAGGTAGATGATGTGTTTACTTTTATTTTTGTTGGACGTATAGTAAGGGATAAAGGTATTAATGAATTGATTGCGGCTTTTGATAGACTTTCTAAATTGTACAAGCTTCGACTTTTGCTAGTTGGTAAGTTTGAAGATACCCTTGATCCCATATCTGATTCTGCAAGGAATGTTATAGATAATAATTCTTCTATTCTGTATTTGGGACCTCAATATGGTACCGATTTGCTTGCATGCTATGCTGCAAGTAACTGCTTTGTTTTCCCTAGTTATAGAGAGGGATTTCCTAATACTGTCCTAGAAGCTGGAGCTATGGAATTACCTTCTATCGTAACTGATATCAACGGTTCACGAGAGATTATAGTTTGCAAGAATGAAGAAAATGTATCTCCCATTAAGGATATGAAACTTTGTGATAATGGTATCATTATTCCACCAAGAAATGAAGAGTTGCTCTTTAAGGCAATGGAAGAAGTTTTCAAGAACGATGATCTGAGATCAGCTATGGCTACGCAAGCTCGTAAAATGGTTGCTTCTAGATTTGAGCAAAGTTTTGTTCAGAAGTGCCTTATTGAATTCTATAATGAAATAATATAAATATGTATAGTCGTTTTTTAAAGAGATTCTTTGATTTTTGGATTTCTCTAATTGCATTGATCTGCATTAGTCCAATCTTGATAGTTGTAACCATCTGGTTACATTTACCTGATTGAGGAAATGATAAAGGAGAAGAAACTTGAGGGCGAGGAGAAGGCACGGTTCAGGAAGGACTATGCCGAGCAGTTATGGGAGGACTTCAAGCTATGGGCTGCAAGTGCCATCTTAGATGTGCCAAAAGACAGCAATATATACCAGGCTTTGAATTATATGCTGTGCAACTATACAGAGCTGACCAATTACATAGACATCCCAGATATGCCATTGGATACCAATGATACCGAATGCCTGATCCGTGACATGTTGATGGGTATGAAGGCTTATTTGTTCTGCCGTGACTTGGATGCTTGTAAGCGTGCTGCAATGATGTTCTCCTTGTTTGGAGCATGTAAGGTGCTTGATAAAATCCTGAGCGTTGGCTTTGTTATGTGTTGAAGCATATAGATGAGGATAAGTATTATACTCTTCTTCCTGAGTTTTGGGAAGATGAGGAACAATTAAATTGAATTTAAAATTTAGTCAAATTAAGGTGTAGCCTCCATTAGCTTGTGCTGATGGAGAGCTAAACTTCGTATTTTTGTCTCAAAATCAGAAAAATGATGCCGCCGTGCATAGTTACAACATTATTTTGAGACATACAATACAGAGTTGAGCGGATACTTACGATATTGCTACAGAATATAATGATAAGGTGATATACCCAGATAAGGTTCGCCTCAACTGCTATTACTATCGTCATTACTCCTTCTGGAAGGATATCGAAATGATATTCGCTACTGTGCTTGGTAGAAAAGTGAAGTTTGCAGGGGAGGAAGTATAGGCGGTTACTTATTAACAGTCTCCAATGTCTGTAAGAAGAGATTTTATTCAAATTTAAAATTTTAGAATATGGAAAATGAAGAATTAAAATCTAGAATGGATAGAATTATTGAATGGGTTAAAACTTGCGATACAAAAGCTTCAATAATGCTATCTGTATTATCGTTGTCAGTAGGTATAATTTTTACCTCTGATTTCGTGCTTGGTAGTTTGAAGAACGTGATAGTTAATACCTTTGTTGTTACGGACAAAGGAAGTTTTAGCTGGTCTGCACTTTTTGCAGTATTAAGTGCTATCTTGGCTGTTTTTTCCTTATTATGTGCTTTGAGATGTTATATATTGGTTCTTAAGGCAAAAACTAATGAAAATCAAACGGAAGATCAGCACCTGATGCTAGATTCATTTATTCATTTTAATCATATTTCAAAGCTGACTTACGAGGGGTTTGTTAGGGGGATAGAAGATGCTGATGTTACAAAAGATTTAACTTCTCAGATTTATATAAATGCTAAACGATGCTCCGAGAAGTTTTCTGATTATAATTCTGGCGTAACATGGACGGTCGTATCTTTTTTATCTGCCATTGTTATGATTCTCAGTTTGCTTATTTATGTATCTTTTAATACGTTATAGATATGGTTAGAAAAGAATTTATGAATATTATTACCAATGTTATAAATGATTGGAAAAATACAGATTTTTCTTTTTTGCAGAAAGATTATGTCCCTGGTTTAGATGATGCTAATCTCACTTATGGGTGTGGTCAAGAGAAAAAAGGGATTGAACTGAATTCTTGTGTCTTATTCGTGGATATACGTAACTCCGTACAATTGATAAAGGATAAGCAAGACCGTACGATGGGTAGGTTGTATTCAGTGTTTACTCATTGTATGCTCTTGGCAGCACGGCAGGAAGGAGGACTAGTCAGAAATATTATAGGGGATCGAGTCATGATTGTTTTTCCGCAAGACCATTGTTGTACGAAGGCTGTTAATTGTGCTATTACGATAAATCATATAGCTATGCTTATCAATAAGAAAATTGATAATTTAGACTTTAAATGTGGTATAGGAATAGACTATGGAAGGATGAGGGTAATGAAAGTCGGCGTAGTTACAAAAGGCGCAGAAAATGATGATAATAAAGGTTTGGTGTGGGTCGGGTATCCTGCAAATTTCGCTTCTCGCTTGACAGATTGTGCTAATAAAGAATTTACCGACATAATGTATCAAGTAGATGCTACATTTTGTCATTATAATTATTGGGGGACTAATACTATATTTGGTTCTAAACCTAGTGGTTGGTATAGAGAAAAACAAAAACTTACCGCTGAAGAACTTGCTCAATCTTTAGAAGTTAAGACTGTTGGGTATGGGAGTGCTTTATCTGTAACCAAGTGTGTAAATCCTGTATCAATAAATCGAATTGAGGAAAAATATAAATATGATGCAATTTTAGTTTCAGATACAGTTTATAAAGGTTTTAAAAAAGAAAATCCTAACGATAACAGTATTCTTGAAAACTTGTGGACAGTGCAAAAAAGAAGTATTAGGGACATAGAATTCGACGTCTGGGGCGCTGATTTGTATTGGAATTTATCTACTTAATGTAGCTTGTTAAGTTTGTAGTATATGAAACAGCATTATATTCCAAGATGTTATCTAAAGCAATTTTCAGACAGTCCCAAGAGTGTCTATACTTATGATAAAATAAGTTCAAAAGCATATCGAGCAAGCTTGATGTCTGTATGTTGTGAAGATGACATATATTTGAAAACTGAGATTATTAGTGGATTTGGAAGATATTAAATGGATGAAATTTACGAATGGCTGAATCCTAGGATTCCTGTGGAGTATGTGCTTATCTCCTTTCTTGTGCTTTCTGTTGCAATCGTGATAGGATTGTTAGTGATGAAAGGGCACAGGGCGAAGAGGTTCGTGCTTGGGGCTTTGCTTGCGGAATACTATTTCCTGGTGCTTTGCTCTACCGTGATTTGTAGAGCAAGTCATGGGGAACGGCATATTGAGATTATGCCGTTTTGGAACTATCCCGATATTTGGAATCGGGTGGATTATCCTGCTGACTTGATAGAAGTGTTGTTGAATATCGCACTCTTCGTACCGATAGGATTGCTGCTTGGAGGACTTGGTTTTAAAACCAAGAAGATTCTCTTGGCTGGAATCTGCTTATCGGGGATTATTGAGGTTTCACAATTCGCCTTTTGCAAAGGGCTTTGTGAAACGGATGATGTAATGCATAATAGTGTGGGGGCATTCCTAGGATATCTGGGATTCCTAGGAATTCTTAAAGGGAAAAGAAGGTTGTTTTCTTGTATAATAACATGATTTTTTTCGACCCTCCTGTCCCTCCCTTGCGAAGGGAGGGTCCTTAACCCACTCCCAAGCCCTCGCCCTTTCCAAAAGGGCAAGGGATGTAACCGCCCTCCGGTGCTCAGAACCGCTTCGCTATAAGGTTGGCGGACCATCAAAGGTCTGCGCCATGTTGTGCGGGCTGGGACCGCCTGGGGATAATGTGTTGCTTGATGGGACAGATTGGAGACGCCTAGGGATAGTGGGGGGAATTTGTTAATGAATAAACTTTAAATACAATATACAAATGGAAGAAAGAAAGACTATTTATCTTTGTCTGGCTCACATGAGCGAGACTGGTGAGGAACAGAAATACGTGAAGGAGGCATTTGATACCAACTGGGTGGTGCCTCTGGGTCCTAACGTGAATGGTTTTGAGGATGACCTCAAGGCTTTCGTTTCTAAGAATAGCGATGGCTCTGAGTTGTCTCGTGAGGTGGTGGCACTGAGCGCTGGTACTGCTGCCGTTCATTTGGGTTTGCTGGCTAGTGGCGTAGGTCCTGGTGATGAGGTTTGTGTGCAGAGCTTTACTTTCTGTGCTTCTTCTCATCCTATTACTTATCTCGGTGCTACTCCTGTTTTCATCGATTCTGAGCCTGATTCATGGAATATGGATCCGGAATTGCTGGAGAAGGCGATTATCGACCGTAAGGAGAAGACGGGTAAGTATCCTAAGGCGATTGTTCCTGTTGCTCTCTATGGTATGCCTTATGATTGCGATAAGATTATGGCGATTTCAGAAAAGTATGGTATCCCTGTAGTGGAGGATGCTGCTGAGGGCTGTGGTTCCAGATGGAAAGGTCAGGTGCTGGGTACATTCGGTAAGTTTGGCGTGTTGTCATTCAATGGTAACAAGATGATTACAACTTCTGGTGGTGGTGCCTTGATTTGCCAGGATGCCGAGAGCAAGAACAACGTGATGTGGTATGCTACCCAGGCTCGTGATGCTTATCCTTACTATCAGCATACTGCCATCGGTTACAACTATCGTATGAGTAATGTCTGTGCGGGTATCGGTCGTGGTCAGATGACTGTATTGGAGGATCACATCGCTCATCATAAGCATGTACAGGAGTTGTATAAGGAACTCTTGAAGGATATTGAGGGTGTTACCTTGCATGAGGCTCCTAATGCTGACTATGATTCCAACTACTGGCTCTGCACCATTACACTTGATCCGAAGTTGAAGATTCAAGGTCAGGAAAATGCGTATAAGGAGGTTGTGAAGACTGCCGTGGGTGGTGCTGCTGGTGTGATTCACATGGTGGATTCGCCTACTACTGATTGTCAGCCGAATGAGAATGTGGAGGCATTGCGTGTCTTCATGTTGAGCAAGAAGATTGAGGCAAGACCAGTGTGGAAGCCTATGCATAAGCAGCCTGTTTATCAGAATGCTCCTGCATACGTGAATGGTGTAAGTGAGGCTATCTTCAAGGTGGGTGTCTGCTTACCGGCGGGTCCGATGGTAACGGATGATGATGTCCGTTACATTGTAGAAAGTATTAAAGAGGCGATAATTTAATCGCCCTATAGTGCTGTATTTGCCCCACCTGTCCCTCCCCAGCGGGAGGGTCCTTAACCCACTCCCAAGCCCTCGCCCTTTCCAAAAGGGCAAGGGATGTAACCGCCCTCCGGTGCTCGGAACCGCTACGCTCTAAGGTTGGCGGACCATCAAAGGTCTGCGCCAGGTTTTGCGGGCTGGGACCGCCTGGAGGAAGAGAGTTCATTGCATTATCACATTATCAAAGAGAATCCTCGATTCGTTTCATAATCTCCTTTGTCGGAAGGCGATGGTTGGATTCCTGCAGGGCTTTAAGCTTGGTTATATATTCTTCTTTCGATAGAATATCATAGTCAAGAAGTTCGTCCATTGGTAGTTGATTACTATTTCCATTAGGCAAGAACGAAATTATGTAATACTTCCTCTGTCGTTTTGTTGAGTAAGACGGCTGCCTTGGATTCTGTAATCAAGCCACTTGACAGGGCACGATAGATAAGGTTCTCGAATCTGGTGCTGTGCTCGTCATCAATGATGCTCTTCTCTACCTGTGATTTGAAATTGGAATCGAAATTTTTCTTCTTCCAATAGGTTGTATAGCGATTTTCTGATATGACATCAAGATATCTCGCCTTATACATCAAGGCATCAACAGATATTCCAAATTCTGATTGAAGGTTCTTCAACTCTACTAATGCTATGTCGTGGCGTTTCTCACCAATGGACTGAAGAAAAGTTTGTCTTGGCATCAACACTTCATTGGCAAATATATTGCAGTATTGTTCTTCCATCTTTTCATCCATATCTTCAGGAAAATGAAGTAATGCATGACCTAATTCATGGAGAGCAGTGAAACGCTTACGCTCGGTGCTCATCTGTTTGTTGACAACAATGACAGGGGTTCCATTTTCCAATGTGCCATTGAGACCAGAGAAAGCGTCAGAAGCTTCTACTTCTACCACAATGATACCATTGGTCTCTAAGATGTTGATGACGTTTGTAATGGCTGCATTGCCAATATTCCAATCGGTGCGGAGTTTGGTTGCTGCGCTGAAAACATCATTTAAAGACTTAACTTGGCAAGTGAAGGAGGAAGCATCAAAATGTCTTTCGATGCCACAAATGTCTTCTATTTCATGGATGCGTTCAATGTTATCTTCCACCATGAGATTGATGGATTTCTCTTCCTTAGCACTCAGGCGAGTTAGTTTGCGGTAATGGACATTATTGAGAGCTGAACGATTTTCACGAAAAAGATAGTCGGGGGTAATGTTCAGGGCTTTGCATAATGCGATGAGAATGGTACTATCTGGCATACTCTCGCCTCGTTCGTATTTGGACACAGATTGTTTGGTGACAATATCATTCATCATCACACAGAGTTGTTGCATGGACAAGCCTCGCATCAGGCGTGCGTTGCGCAGCCGCTTAGAAAATATATCTTTTAGTTCCATAATTAATCATTTGTTCTATTGGTTGACAAAGATAGTAAAAATAGTTGGAGTAGTCAACCGGCAAGGCGAAAATATAACAATATTTAATTATAATTTGAAAATATGAATGTAATGACCTTGATAAAGCTATCAAGGATATCGAGAATCTATTGAAGAAATAATTTCTTTTCATGAAGAAAATCAAGCTATTTGATTATCAGCAGAAGATGCTGGAGGACATTATCAACGTGCTGACCACCGATTCTACCAGTACATTCTATAATGAGAATGGGAAAAGGGAGAGGATTGGCAGCTCGGTGATGGTGCAGATGCCGACCGGTACGGGAAAAACCTACGTGATGGCGGCGGTGGTGAAATGGTTTCTTGATAACCATGACACGGACGAAGTGTGGATTGTGGCGCACCGCCGTGAACTGGTGGAACAGATGCAGCAGACGCTCGACAGATTCTGCCTGGTCTATGGGGAGAAGGAAATGGAGATGAAAGCGAAAGTAAGGATAAGAGTGCTCTCCATTCAATGGTTGAACAGACATATCGACGAACTGGAAGGGGCTGGATGTACGCCGGGACTCATCGTCGTGGATGAGGCGCACCACGCCATTGCTGACTCCTATCAGGATCTGTTTGACAGGTACAGGAAGGCTCTGAAACTCGGCATGACTGCCACCCCATGCCGCATGAACAAGAAATCCTTTGGTAAGATGTTCGAGATGTTGCTGAAATCTCCTTGTACCAACGACTTCATCCTGCGTGGTTATCTGGCACCTTATGACTATGTGGTAATCGGCAAGTACTCCAACGACCAGATGACCGTGAACCAGCTGAAAGGACGAGGCAGCGATGGCGACTATGCCATCAAGGAGATGGACGAGAAACTGAATATTCCGCAGACGATCCAACGCCTCTACGACAGCGTGAAGAAATATGCTGACGGCAAGAAGGGTATCGTATATGCCATTGACATTGTGCATGCCCAGGCGATAGCCGCATGCTACAATGCCCTCGGAATGAAAACCGTGGCACTGGATAGCAAGACGCCTGCCAAGAAACGCAAGGAGATGGTGGAGGCTTTCAGGCGCAGCGAGATAGACTGTCTGGTGAACGTGAACCTCTTCGACGAGGGCTTTGACTGTCCTGACGTGGAGTTTATCCAGATGGCCCGTCCTACGCTGTCGCTTGCCAAGTATCTGCAGATGGTGGGGCGCGGGTTGCGTATCAACCATGATAACAAGGATAAGGTGTGCATGATCATCGACAACGTAGGTAACTACCGCAAGTTCGGCTTGCCCGACAAGCCTCGCAACTGGGAGAGTATGTTTGCGGGGTTGAGAGCTGGCAAGGGTATCATTCCTACCTATGTGAAGAAGGTGCAGAACATCATTGCCGTGAATGATGAGATGATAACGGTGAAGAAGGCGAATACGGCAAAGAAGAAGATGACTGCCAAGCAACTGAAGGAATATCTGAAGAATGTTGAGCCTTTCCAGCAGGATGGCAGATGGGGACTGAGGGTGATGAACGACATCATCGTGAAACCCATTTACACGCATATCTCTAACTTCCGAGGTGATTATGCTCAATGTATGATAGGAATACAGAAATGTTTGTTTGGTCTTTTGGACCGGAGAGGTAACATCATCCTGCCTCCGGAATATAAATACATATATAGGTGGAATGAACATGAGGCTGAAGTTAAAGGTAACGATGGTTACAGCAGAACCATAGAATTGTAACCGTAAACGGAATACGGTGATGGAGCAGAAGAATAATAGAAAAGCCCCTGATGCGAGATATGCATCAGGGGCTTTTCTATTATTGCTCTGCCAGTTCCTTCATGGCATCATTCAATGTATTGAACAGTACATTGATGTTTTCCTCCTGGTTCCTGCACGCCTCCTTGAAGAGAGCGACAGGATCTTCCGGATCGCCCTTCAGCGGAGCCTCGTTCAGAAGGATATTCACATTGTTCAGCAGCATACCGTGCAGGGTAGGCATGTGGAGCTGATGCTGGGTGCCTTCCTTGCTGCCACATTTCAGTCCGGCAGCGTATGCCTTCACGATGATGCGTACCAGCAGATGGATAGCCATCGGTTCGTCGGCAAGACTGATGAGCACACCATGGGTATAATCGCGTACGTGCTCCTCTATGCTTGTAAACTTACCCTGCAGAAGCCAGGTGAAGTTGCGCTTGTATTCAGCTTCCATTGCCTTGTAAAGCTGGTTCGATTTGCAGGCGATGCGCAGATAGTCGAGCATGGTAGGCTCGAAGGTAGGATCGGTCTTCTTCATGCTCTCGAAATTCTTCTGCATGCGCTCGTTTGCCTCTTCCGCACTCTTGTAGTTGAGTCGTACGAGGGTAGAGAACATGATGTCGAAGAAGTACTGGTTCACTTCTCCATAGTGTTCCAGCATCATCTGCTTCACCTCTTTCGGGTCGTTCTTCTTCTGGAAGTCATCGCCGCCAACCGCAGCATCCATAATGCCGCGTGCGTATGCCTCGAAGAATCCTCTTACGAAAGAGGCTACAGCCTGATAACTATTGATTCTCTTGCTCATAATTTCAATCAAAAATCTTAAATTCATATCCCTGTTCCATCAGCCATTCTATGGATTGCGGGAGCGCCGTCTTCAGCTTGTCGATGCTCTTCAGCGAGTCGTGGAAGGTGATGATGCTGCCGTTGCGGGCATATTTCTTCACATTGTTCACCACATCTTCTGCCGTCATCCATTTGGAATAATCTCGGGTCACCACATCCCACATGATTACCTTGTAGGTGCGGTGCAGCCACCAGTACTCGCTCTGTCGCATCCAGCCGTGAGGTGGACGGAAGAGATGGGCATGGATGATGTCATTCGCCTTGTTGGTGTTGAGCACGTAGGAGATGACACGATGCTTGAAGGCACCGATATGATTGAAGGTATGGTTACCTATCTGATGACCCTCTGCTACAATCTGGTTGTAGAGATCGTGGTTGCGCAATACGTTTTCGCCCACCATGAAGAAGGTAGCCTTGATATTGTACTTTCTCAAGGTTTCCAGGATGAATGGGGTGGATTCGGGAATCGGACCATCATCGAATGTGAGATATACCGAATGGTCGTTCTTGTCCATTCTCCATATTGCCTTCGGATATAACCATCTGAGCCATTTGGCTGGTTGCTCTATGAACATAGGAATAACTTGATTAGGGGATGATACAAAAAGGGAGACCTAGCAAAAACGCCAGGTCTTCCTTGATATTCTTACTGATTGCCCTGTGGCATGCTGCCGCCTCTGCCGCGATAGAGAGTGTAGAGGGCATTGAGCTGCTTCTCGTAACTCTTCTGCAACTGAGGGCTTACCATACCTGCCACATCGCAGACACTCTGCATAATCATGATCTGACGGATGCAGTCGTTCTGGCTCTGCAGGAAGCGGTCGTTGGACAATGAGAGGTAATAGTCGAGATACTGGTGAGCATTCTTCCAGATAGCCTCTACATATTCCTTACCCTTTGCCTTCTGACCGGTGAGCAGCCAGCCGCGAGCCATATCCAGACCACCGCTCATGTAATCGAGGGTGACATTGTATGCTGGAATCTCCACATCAGCCTTCTTCAGGATGTTGATAGCCTTCTGGTTCTTGCCGTCGGCGATGAGCTGGAGGGCTGTCTGGGCGAGCAGGCGACGGTGGGTATAGCACATACGCATGGTGGTCTCGTCGATATAGAGTCCCTTCTGCTTCAGGTTACCGAACTTGAATCGGGTCATGATGTTATGGTAGGTCTTTTCAGCATCGAAGTTCTTGGCACCTGGCTTGTTGGTGGTGAACGGAGTGATACGGTTGACAAGTCCCTCCTGTACGAAGTTGTCGCCAAGGTTCATGTAGTTCTCCTGTCCCACGGTAAGAGCCACGTAGATAGGACGTGTCCAGTTGCACTGTGAGAGCATTTCGAGCATCATCAGGTCGCCCTTGTAGAGAGCGCTCTTGCCTGTGAGCGAAATCACCATCTTGTCTGGGATGGTATCAGAAGCCATCATCATGCCGCTCTTCTTCACAGCCTCCTTGTCGATTGTTACATAGACGGTGTCTGTAGGGATGAAGTGCATGTCTGGGTTTTTGCTGCGTACCCAGTACTTCAGGATGTTCTTGAGCTCGAAAGGCTCATCACCAAACTGCTTCTTGGCATTCACTGGGTCCTGCTTGTAGAAGTCGAGAATCTGCTGCTTAGCCTCTGGCTGGACAGAAACATACTCGTTGGTACCCGAACAGAAGTCGAGACGTGGCCAGGTGATTGGCACGGATGGTGAGTTGTATGCAGGACGCATCATCTGGTCGATATACCAGTCGGTCTGCAGATAGCTCAGGTTACATACGCGGGCATCTGTACCTACGCCTTCTACCTCCTGGTTGTACCAGAGTGGGAAGGTATCGTTATCACCATTGGTGAAGATGATAGGGTTGCCCTTCTCCTGGAGCGACATCAGATAGTTCTGACCGAAGTCGCGGCAGGTGTAACGTCCTGAACGGTCGTGGTCATCCCAGGTCTGTGATGCCATCTGGATAGGTACGAGCAGGGTTACCACAGCCACGATAGCTGTTACGGCAGTACCGCTGAGCTTCATCTTCTGCTTCAGAAGGTCGATGATGGCGAGAACGCCAAGACCGCACCAGATAGCGTATGCATAGAATGAACCGGCGTAGGCATAGTCACGCTCACGTGGTTGCATAGGAGTCTGGTTCAGATAGAGCACGATGGCAAGACCTGTCATGAAGAACAGGAAGAATACCACCCAGAACTGCTGGATACCTACAGGGAGAATCTCCTCTGTCTCCACGCCGTTCTTGATGACCTTGCGCTTGCGGGTGTACCAAGCCTGCCAGAAGAGACCGATGAGACCGAGAATCAGCGGCATGCAGTAGAACACGTTGTGTCCCTTGTTTGCCTTCAGGTCGTCTGGCATCTTGCTCTGGTCGCCATAGAGAGCGTCGTCGATGAATGAGAAACCGGTAATCCAGTTACCGTGCTCAGGCTCACCGTTGCCCTGGATATCGTTCTGACGTCCGGCAAAGTTCCACATAAAGTAGCGCCAGTACATGAAGTTGCACTGATAGGAGAGGAAGAAACGGATATTCTCCATCTGTGTAGGAACCTTCACCATCATGTTCTCGCCACAACGGTCGTAAGGCACCTGGTTACCCTCTACGCCACCCATCCAGTCTTCGTATGCCTGGGCATGAGCCGAACTGTGCATACGTGGGAAGAGCATATTCTGTGCATATACATACTTGTTCTTATGACTTACTACGAAGTAAGAGTCCTTCTCATCGGCAGAAGCCTTCTCCTTGCGCTGATAAACAGGTGCACCTTCCTTCGTCACAGGCTTGCACATGTTGCCGTCAGCCTCGAGAGCCACCTGAGAAGTGTAGGCCTGACCATAGAGCAATGGAGTATCGCCATACTGGTCGCGGCTCAGATAACTGCCCAGGGTGAAGATATCCTCAGGAGAGTTCTGGTCCATAGGAGGGTTGGCAGATGAACGGATCACGATGAGCGCATAGCTTGAGTAACCGATCATCAGCATCAGCATGCAGAGCAATGCCGTGTTCTTGATGCGTGCAGAGATGAGAGGCAGCAGCTGCATCTTCTTCTTCTCGATGCCTGTAGCATGGTCAACGCCGGTTACTACTTCCTTCTTGCGCTTGTAGTTGAGTACAAACCAGAGGATAGCCAGGATGATGATGCCGGTGATGACAGCGCTCCATCCATATCCGAAGAATGGGATGCCGAGCATGCCGAAACCGAGAACGAAGGCGATGTTCTGCTTCTTCTCGTTCTTCTCTGATGCATTGTAGGTCTCGTAGATACCCCAGATAACAGAGGCTACGAGGCAGATGATATATACGATTTCACCGGTATTGAATGGGCAGCCGAGTGTGTTGACGAAGAACAGCTCAAACCATCCGCCTACGGTGATGATGCCTGGAACCACACCATAAAGTACGGCTACTACCACCAGGAATGAAAGGAAGAGCGCCATGAGCGAACCCTTCAGGTTGGCATGAGGCACCTTCTTGTAGTAATATACCAGTACGATGGCTGGGATGCAGAGCAGGTTGAGCAGGTGCACACCGATACTCAGACCGGTCATATAGGCGATGAGCACGAGCCATCGGTCGCTATGAGGTTCGTCGGCATGGTCTTCCCACTTCAGAATCAGCCAGAATACCACCGCGGTGAAGGCTGAAGAGAAGGCGTAAACCTCACCCTCTACAGCAGAGAACCAGAAGGTATCGCTGAAGGTGTAGATGAGTGCGCCCACCATACCGGATGCCTCGATGGCAATCAGCTTACTGGTAGTCAGTTCTTTCCAGTCGCTGATGACGAGTCGGCGAGCCAGGTGGGTGATGGTCCAGAAGAGGAACATGATACAGACGGCGCTCAGCAGGGCGCTCATCGTATTCACCATCTTGGCTACCTGGGTGGTGTCGCTGGCGAAATGTGTGAAGAAATTGCCTAAAAGCATGAAGAATGGTGCCCCAGGTGGGTGACCGATCTCCTGCTTATAAGCAGTCGTAATAAACTCAGGACAGTCCCAGAAACTGGCTGTCGGTTCAATTGTGGAACAATAAGTGAACGCCGCAATGATGAATGCGACCCATCCGAAGATATTGTCCACTAATCTGTACTGTTTCATTATTGTTTAAACTTTAATGTATTATATTTCTATGTTTCCTATTATATAATGTGTATAAAACGTTGCAAAGATACTAAAAAGTAAAGAGATAGCGTAGGATTGCTTCTCTTTTTTAGGTTATATTAAATTAAAATGAAGGATGTTGTAGAAAAATAAGCATTAGGATGGGATATTTATTACGTCGCCACGTATGAAATATTACGTCCCGACGTAGGAATTCCTGCGTCGGGACGTAATAAAAAGGGGGTAAAATGTAATTGCGGTATGTATTTATACATTCAGAAAATGCTCTTCCAGTTTTTCTCTTGGCATATCTGCCGTATCATGATAATGCAGGTGCTGGTTTACACAGGCGATATGCTTCACGTTATTGAGCACTTCGGCTACATCGTGACTGACGATGATGATGGCGCACTCCTTGTTGATCTGCTCCAGCATCTCGTACATCTGCTTTTGGAATCGGCGGTCGATGTAGGTGTTAGGCTCATCGAGAATCACGACATCGGGCTTTGATACGATGGCACGGGCGAGGAGCACTCGCTGAAGCTGACCGCCGCTGAGGGCAGCGATGTGTCGGTCTTTGAATTCCGTCAGCTGCATGCGCTCCAGGGTATCGAGCACCTGCTGGTGCTGCGCTTGGGTGTATCGTGAAAAGAGACCTTTGGTCTTGCTGAGTCCGGCAAGTACAACTTCATATACAGAGATAGGAAACTGCTTGTCGAGCTGGTTGTATTGTGGGAGATATCCCATCGAAATCTCCTTTGTTTCTTCAACTTTTGTTTCGCCGTTTTCATCAAGAACCGTTTCCCCGCTCTCATCTTTCACTTTTCTGAAGTATCTGATGGTTCCTTCCGTAGGTTTCATCAGTCCCAGAATGAGGCGCATGAGAGTAGTCTTGCCACCACCGTTTGGTCCGATGATGCCAAGATAATCGTCTTGATATACGGTGAGATTTACGTCGCTGAGCACCTGCTTGCCGTTATATCCGGCAGAAAGGTGCTCTATTTTTATGATTGGAGTCATATGATTGTAGTTTTTACTTCCCAACAACGATTTTCTTGCCCTGTACCGCTGCTGCCGCTTCCTGCATCGCCCTGTTCCAGTCGCCCTGCAATGGATTGATATTCATTGGCTTGGTGTGGCTTTCGTTGATGAAAGTAGTGGTATTGCGGTTGGCAAATTCTGCTTGTATCAGGCAGAACTTGATATTCTCTTTTCGGGCTCTCTCTATGAGGCTCTTCAGCTGGGAGGCACTAGGCTCCCTGCCTTCTTCCTCTATGGCAAGCTGCTCCAGCTGGTAGTCACGGGCAAAGTAGGTGAGGATAGGGTGATAGATCACAAACTTGCGTACCAGGTCTGGGTCCTTTTTGAAGCTCTCCTTGATGGTGCTGTCTCTCTTGTCGATGATGTTGAGCAGCGACTGATAGTTCTTCTCGAAGAACGCCTTGTGCTTTGGCTCCAGTTCGCAAAGCGCCTTGAGGATGTTGCTGGCTATGATGCGGGCGTTGCTGCAACTCATCCATACGTGTGGGTCGATGTTGCCACCCGGAGTCTTGGCAGGCTTGATGCCCACGGAAGTATCTATCACTTTCATATCTGGAGCGTTGTCCTGCAGCTTCTTCATCCAGGTCTGCTCAAAGCCGATGCTGCCCACTTTCAGATAGAGGGCACTCTTCGATAGTTCCATCATCTGCTGGGCGTATGGCTCGTAAGTCTCCGGGTTGTTTCCATTCGGTACCATCACGTTGACATCCACCTTGCCTTTGGCAATTTGATCTACGAAATACTTGTAGGGGGAAATCGTAACTGTAACCGTAACCGTACCCGCAGGCTTCTCAGTTCCGGAAGTCTTTCCCGAATCAGCCTGTTTCTGAGGTGTACCCTTGCATCCGGCAAGAATGACACATAATATAATAAGGTATAGAAATCTCTTCATATTATTAAAAATCTGCTTATGTTATAATCTGCTTATGTTATAATCTCCTTATATGTTTATACGATGAAGCTGAGACCATAAACCAATAGGATATATCTCAGCACTTTTCCGATGGTGATGCTGATGGTAGAGATGATGATATTGGCTCTTGTCAGCCCCAGCACGATGGTGATGGCGCTTCCCAAAATCGGGATGAAGGCGAAGAAGCCCATCCAGGCACCTCTATCAGCCATGAATCTTTCTGCCTGATCCAGTTTTTCCTTCTTCACGTGCAGATATTTCTCTATCCATTCCATTTTGCCCAGTCTGCCCACGCCATAGTTGAACAGCGAACCCAATACATTTCCTATGCTGCCATATATCACCAGAGGGATGGGATCCAGTCCTGCTGCCTGCAAGCCCGACATCACTACCTCGCTGCTGAAAGGAAAGAAGCTGCCGGCAAGAAATGCGGAAACTAGCATGCCCCAATAGCCCCAGTTGATTAAAAAGTCTATTATGTAACCCATTGAATATTATTTGTTTAACCTACCTGATTAGAAGTTAAAGAAGTTAAGGAGTTAAAGGAGTTATCGCTCCCTACGGTCGCTGAGGAGTTAAGACAATAGTCTTTTTGGCATAGTTTCTAAGCAGCAAGACATACGTCTTAACTCCTTAACTCCTTTAATTTCCTGATATGCGAATGTTCGGTGAATCAATCTTATCCCTGAATGGCCTGCGGCAATACCGTTTCCGGAATGAAGATATTGTATAGCAATATCAATACCATGATGACCAGCGCCGAGATAAAGACGATGTTCGCCAGCTTTCCCTTAGTGTAGGTGATGAAGTGAGCGGTGAGTGGTGCCGTATTTACAATCATGATGCTGCTCAACTCCTTGATATGCTGAGGCTGCAGGATGATGAAGGCAAGACTCACATAGTTGATCAGAATGAATGTATTGTAGATCATTCGGGTACGGATCTTATCTGCATAAGAGGTATGCAGGAAGTGTATGCTGCCCAATGTGCTCAGGATGATGAGGAACAGGAGATTCACCACCTCGTGGTCGGTAACCTGCGAATAATCGAACAGATCATGATAGTTAATGAATTCTGCAAAATGACTGATCAGTCCATCGATTTTATTGGTGTAGGCGAAGTAACCCGCTGAGAACCAGTACGGCATGATGAGACCGATGATAGATGCAAAGAAGTTTCGGATGCTGAAGGAATTGGTGAATACCATCATCATCAGCCACAGGAAGGGCAGGAAATATCCTACCTGGATGAACACCATTGAGGCGAGTCCTACGCAGAAGAAGGCATAGAAGGTCCATCCTGCCGCCCGCCTGTCCTGGTAACTGTTCCAGATGATGAGGTAGAAGGCGATGGAGCACATCGTCACGATGCTTGCCTTGAAGGAGGGTGTAGGCAGAGAGGTCATGGTGATGAACACCAGGAAACTGCAGGACACCATTCGGCTGTAGGTTCGCATCAGGGAATTATGGTTGTTGAGCTCCACCATCAGCAGGGTAGAGAGAATGGTGAAGGCGAACTGCACCCAAATGTTAGCTACTAAAAAACCTACAGCAACCCATACCAAGGCGGCAAGGGTTGCTGTTACAGGTAGAGCGTAGCGGCTAGCCGCCACTTTATTTTGAAAAGTTTTCTTTCTTAACATTATCCGTTAAAATTAAGCTTTTGCCCTTAAAGATCCTGTCCGATATCAGAGCGGAAGTACTTGTCTGTGAACTGGATCTTCTGAGCCTCGGCAAAGCTCTTCTTCAGAGCCTCTTCCTTATCCTTGCCGTAGCTGCTTACGCAGATTACACGGCCGCCATTGGTTACAACCTCTCCATCCTTCATGGCTGTACCAGAGTGGAAAACTACAGAACCTTCCACATCATTGATACCCTGGATAGGATAACCCTTCTTGTAAGCTTCTGGATAACCACCGCTTACGAGCATCACGCAGACAGCTGCACGCTCATCAAACTCGATGCTGCGCTTGTCAAGATCGCCGGCAGCTACACCCTCGAAGAGATCCACGATGTCGCTCTTCAGGCGGAGCATCACGCTCTCTGTCTCTGGGTCACCCATACGGCAGTTGTACTCGATAACCATAGGCTCGCCCTCTACATTGATCAGACCGAAGAAGATGAAGCCCTTGTAGTCGATGTTCTCCTCTGCCAGACCCTCTACGGTAGGACGTATGATGCGCTCATCCACCTTCTGCATCCACTCCTTGGTTGCGAATGGCACAGGGGTAACGCTACCCATACCGCCGGTGTTCAGACCGGTATCGTGCTCGCCGATGCGCTTGTAATCCTTAGCCTCTGGCAGAATCTTGTAGTTCTTGCCGTCGGTCAATACGAATACAGAGCACTCGATGCCGCTGAGGAATTCCTCGATAACTACGCGTGCAGAAGCGTTGCCGAACATACCGCCGAGCATCTCCTTGAACTCCTTCTTAGCTTCTTCCAGGGTAGGGAGGATGAGAACACCCTTACCGGCGCACAAGCCGTCAGCCTTCAATACGTATGGAGCCTTCAGAGTCTCCAGGAACTTCAAGCCTTCTTCTACGTGCTCGCCGTCGAAAGTCTCATACTGAGCTGTCGGAATGTTGTGGCGCTTCATAAACTGCTTGGCGAAGTCCTTGCTTCCTTCCAGCACGGCACCAGCCTTTGATGGACCAATCACAGGGATGTTCTGGGTGCGAGGGTCTGCCTTGAAGTCATCATAGACACCCTTTACCAGTGGGTCTTCCGGACCTACTACCACCATATCAACACCGTTCTCGACAGCGAAGTTCTTGAGCGCCTCGAAGTCGTCAGCCTTGATATTCACATTCTCGCCGACATTCTGCGTACCGGCATTGCCAGGAGCGATAAAGAGTTTCTCACACTTCTCGCTCTGAGCGATTTTCCAAGCTAAGGCGTGCTCGCGGCCACCGCCTCCTAACAATAATATTTTCATCGTAGTTACGTTTAATAATTCTTCTATTACATGTTACAATCAGGATATTGGTCTTCTCCTTCTTTTACAATCAGGATAGATATTTACTCCTTTTTGCATCCAAATTTCTAATTTGCTGCAAAATTACTAAATTTCAGCGAACTATACAAGCAAAAAGCCTAAAATCTTTATCGCATATAGTTCTTATAGATTTCATAATAGATATCTGGCCATCCGTAGATGGCTATCCTCTCCAGTTCCTTGTAGAGTTCCGGTATGTCATCTATCAGCTTCACCAGGTCGGGATTGTATCGGGTTCCTGCGCCTTCTCTCAGCTCTCCCATCACTTTTTCGAAGCTCTTTTCCTGCTTGTAGTTTCTGCCTACTCGCTCGGTGGCAGCCTGCATGCAGTCGCACAGGGTTATGATGTCTATCATGAAGCGGTAAGGCGACTTGGTGTTGTCGAAGTCGCTTGGATAGCCTCCCTTGCCGTTGTACCATTTATGATGTCCCAGCGTGGTATCGTGGTAGTATTTCAGCTCCTGCGATATCTTCAGGTATTTCAGTCCCATTCGGGGATGCATTCTGATGATTCTTCGCTCCTCATCGGTCAGCTGGCGATAGTCGTTGTTTATCACGCTTACGATACTGTTCTTGCCTATGTCGTGACAGAGTGCAGCTTGGGTGATGAAGTGGATGAGCTGTCTCTGATGGAGCCTTACCTGCCATTTGCTGCTGATGTCCAGTTTTCCTACCAGCAGTTCCCGCCGGTGCCTGATGATGGCTTTCATCATGGCTTCTGCAAGTCGTGCCACGTGGGTAGAGTGGGCGTAGGTGGTAACCTGGGTTGCCACGTTCAGTTCCATCACGAATTCTATTCTTTCCTCATCGCTCAGGTATTTGATGAGTCGGGGATAGGTGCTCACATATTCCAGCGTCTGATTATACTGTGTGGAGTTCTGCTGGTCTTTGCGATGTCTGAACATCCTGATAATATCTTTGCAGAATGTCCTAATGTACTTTTTTTTGTAATTGTTAGAAACCCTTGCCGTATCTACGATGAATGCCAGATTGGTGTAGTGATTCATCAGCGAATTGAAGGCACTTTCTCCCAGTGCCTTTTGTCTGGTGAGCGGTTTGATCTGCGTTCTGTATATTTCCTTGGCTTCTTTCAAGGCTGTTCTTGTCTTGATTTCTCCCATTTTTAGCTTCATGACGATGAGATTGAACTTCGATGAGGCGCTGAGTCCTACGGTATCCGGATACTGACTTGTCACCCGTTTTACCATAGCCTCTCCTTCAGCTTTGTCTATAAGTTCTGGATTGATGAGATAGATTCCTCTTACTCTAAGTCTCTGCCTTTTATGCGGTTAATCCATTGCTGCCTTCTCTTTTCGGGTATTTCCAGCTCTTCAGCCGTATGATTTCTTGCCAGTTCTTCCAGCTTTTCGTATCTTTCCTTCAGTTTTTTCAGGGGTTGGATATGGTGGAGTGTCCATGTAGATAGGCACAGATCCTGTAGGGCATAGCCGTACAGACCCAGTTCTTCTGATGTATGGCAGTGTGCTGTGTCGGCTACGTATGCGATGCAATCGTATGCTTTTTTCAAAGTCTCGATGTCTCTGTTCAGCTTCCATTTCAGGTAATAGGATGCCCCCTTCCAGCTCATGGCTCTCAGGAAATAGTAGTTCTGGTCCGGGCGGTTCTTGAAGTTCCTGATCAGGATGTCGGTAACCCTGTTCGTGATGAAGGGATCAGACAGGGCATAGGCGTAGTTGCGAAAGAAATGCACATTCAGACTGTCGTAGGCAGCATCCGGCAGAATGGTCTCCTTCGTCGTATCTGCCATATCGGTTTCGAAATAATCTGCAATGCTGTTCAGCAGCTTCACGTTCTCATGATAGATCTGATGGTTCTTCTGGCTTCTTGCCATAAAGAATTTTACCCACTGGTCGTGGTCGTGGATGCGGAAGATGCTGTCGTTGTAGCGATTGTAGGTGATGCGGTTTTGGGACAGCTTATCAAAGATAAATTTGAAGTCGGGGATGTTCTGTTTAGAAACAAGAAACTCTTTACCTGCCACTTGCAGGTGGCAGGCAAAGAGTATGGTGGTAATCAATATAATTATTTTTCTCGTTTTGTTTATCATCTTTTTGTTCCGAAGATTTGTTTTACTTCAGATAGAGTCTCTTATACATTTAAATTTTTCTCTCTTACTTCAGGTAGTCGAAGAAGTAGTTGCTGATTCTTTCGTGCAGGTGAGTGCTCTGATGACCTCGCATGTTGTGAGGCTCACCTGGATATACGAAGAAATCTGGCTGGGTACCTGCTGCGATACAAGCCTTCAGGAAGGTGAGGCAGTGCTGTGGCACCACGGTCACATCGTTCAAGCCCTGGATAATCTGCAGCTTACCCTTCAGGTTCTTAGCCTGATAGAGCAGGGATGTCTTCTTGTAACCCTCTGGGTTGGTCTGTGGGGTATCCATATAGCGCTCGCCATACATCACCTCGTACCAGTGCCAGTCGATTACCGGACCGCCTGCTACGCCTACCTTGAACACATCAGGGTGGTTGGTCATCAGCGAGATGGTCATGAATCCGCCGAAGCTCCAGCCGTGAACGCCAATCTTGTCAGCATCTACGTAAGGAAGCGTCTTCAGATATTCCACGCCCTTCATCTGGTCTTGCATCTCAATCTGTCCGAGCTGGCGGAAGGTAGCCTGCTCGAAAGCCTTGCCACGGTTCTCGCTTCCACGGTTGTCGAGGATGAAGAGCAGATAGCCCTTTTCTGCCATGTAGGTTTCCCAACCACGGCTAGAGTAGTTCCAGCGGGCATCTACGTTGTGGGCATGAGGTCCACCATATACATATATAATGGTAGGATACTTCTTGTTTGGATCGAAGTTCACCGGTTTCACCATTCTCCAGTAGAGGTCTGTTTCGCCATCGGCAGCCTTGATGGTACCGCAGCTGTATTCAGGCACGTTGTAGCCCTTCCAAGGGTTCTCGGCAGTGAAGTAAGCGGTGCGCTTGCCGTTCTCGGTATTCACGAGGGCAATTTTGCGAGGCACGGTAGGAGTAGAGTAGTTGTCGAAGACATACTGTCCGTTCTCGCTCAAAGTGGCGCTGTGCCATCCCTTGCCGCAATCATCTACCAGCGTACGCTTGCCGGTTTTTGTATCTACGGCAAAGATGTTTCTCTGGATAGGCGATTTCTCGTTGGATGCGATGATGATACTCTTGCGCTTGCTGTTGAAACCGAGCACTTCCATCACTTCCCATTTGCCGGAAGTCAACTGCCGGATTTCAAGTGATTCTGTATTGCTTGCCATGCGGCTTCCGTGCTTGCCCAGGGTGCAGATGTAGAGATGGTTGTAACCATCCTTGCGGCTCTGCATGATGAAGCTGTTGCTGTCCCAAGGCAGGAACTGGATAGGATGACATGGTTCTACATATTTCTCATCGGTCTCGCGATAGAGTTCGCCTGTCTTCTCGCCGGTTTCTGCATTGTAGGCAGTCAGACGGCAGTCGTTCTGGTCGCGGTTCAGTTCGAACATATAGATGGTCTTGCTGTCCGGACTCCATGCGATGTTGGTAAAGTAGCGGTCGGTTGGATCGCCAGCCTTCAGATAGATGGTCTTGCCGGTCATGCAGTCGAACACGCCTACGGTTACCTTGTGCGATGTCTCGCCAGCCATCGGATACTTGTCTGGTGCAGGCTTGGCGCAGCAGGTCTGGGTTTCAGGATGATTGAAGTAATCAATCTCCGGGATATCCACCTGTGGATAATCCGTCACCATGCTCTGGTCCATGCGATAGAAGGCGAGCAGTTTGCCGTTAGGGCTCCAGAAGGTACCCTTGCTGATGCCGAACTCATCGCGGTGAACACTCTGACCATATACGATAGAGCGGCTGCCGTCTGTAGAGATCTGGAAATCGTGAGACTTCTTCTCTCTTGTCATGGCATTGTTGGTCACGTCGAAGGTGCGCACATAGAGGTTGCTGCCCTTCAGATAGGCGAATGCATTCTGCTGTGCGTTAGCCTCGAGGAGGTTCTCGCCATCTTCAAACTCCATCTCGCTCAGCAGCTTATGCTTCTTGAAGTCGATGGTGTAGGTCTTGCTGCCGTTGCTTACCATCACGATGCTCTTTCCTGCAAAAGGGAACTGAGCGTTGTAGAGGGCTCTTACCTTGATGTCCTTGGTAGGAGCAATCCACTGGTTGATATCGTTGATACCGAAGAGTTTTGTCTCCTTTCCGGTAGTCTTGTTTACGAGATAGCATGCCTCGATATCCTGATGGATGAGTTCATTTCCCCACCAGGTGCACCAGCGGTTCTTTGCCACCATGTTGCGATAGTTGTTGCCACCGAAGTTCAGGTCTTCCAGTGTGAAGGCTTTCTCGCCCTTCTGCGCAGGAACTACGCCCTGAGCCTGTATCTCGGTTGCATTCATTGCCATCATGGAAATCATAGCTGCCAAAGATAATTTATAAATTGATTTCTTAAGATTCATCTTTGTTATTTTCTTGTTTTTTATTTCTAGTGACACCGCGTTTTGTGGTGTCACTAGAAAATCTTAATCCTCGTCATCAAAGTCGGTGTCGAAGCTAGGCTTGCTGCCGCGTTTTCCTCCAAAGTTCTTGCCACCTCTGCGGTCGCCCTTGAAGCCACCGCGCTTGTCGCCTTTCTCGAAACGCTTGCCGTCGCGCTTTCCTCCGAAGCTTCTGCCACCCTTGCGGTCGTCCTTTTCAAAACGCTTGCCACCACGCTTGTCGTCACGGTCGCCGCCTGCACCCACACGTGGACGTCCGCCACGGCGAATCTCATTGCGGCGCTTCTCGAAGTCCTCCAGACGATGGCTGTGGAACTGGAAGCTGCGGATATCAGCATCCTCATTCTCTGTCTCCTCGCTCACACGCTTCTTGAACTCGCGCTCCTTCTTGAAACGGTGCTTCTGCGCCATCTCGCTCTTCTCGCGCTCAGTCTTCACGATACCGCCCTCAGAGCGGAACTCCTTCATCTTGCCGTCGAACATCACATACTTGCGGAACTCGCACTCCAGACTTCCGTTATATACCGGAATCTTGATAGATGGCTTCAAGCCAATCTGCTCGAAGCACTCCTCGCGGTAGCTCAGTACCCAAGCCTCGTTGCCGGCGAAGGCACGCTTGAATCGCTCGCCAATCATCTTGTAGGTGTTCAGCAGGTTAGGGGTAGAGATACGCTCGCCGTATGGAGGGTTCATCACGATGATGCTCTTCTCGGCAGGCTGTGTGAAGTCCTTGAAGTCCTGCTGTGCGATGGTGATATCCTTGCTCAGACCGGCAGCACGCACGTTGAGGTTGGCAGTATTCACCGCCTTCATATCTACATCATATCCGTAGATGTGGTGCTCGAACTCGCGCTCCTGAGAGTCGTCGTTATAGATCATGTCGAAGAGATCCTGGTCGAAATCGTTCCACTTCTCGAAGGCAAACTCCTTGCGGAATACACCTGGAGAGATGTTGCGGGCGATGAGGGCAGCTTCGATGGCGATGGTACCTGAACCACACATCGGGTCGATGAAATCGCATTCGCCCTTCCAGCCAGTCATCAGAATCATACCTGCAGCGAGAACCTCGTTCAGAGGAGCCTCTACCTGCTCCTGGCGGTAGCCACGGCGGTGCAGACTCTCACCACTCGAATCGAGACTCAAGGTGGCATTGTCTTCTGCAATGTGGATGTTGAGGCGGATATCCGGGTTAGATACGCTGATATTTGGACGTGTACCCTGCTTCTCGCGGAACCAGTCAACAATCGCATCCTTTACCTTGTAGGTTACGAAGCGTGAGTTGCGGAACTCCTCTGAGTAGACTACTGAGTCAACAGAGAAAGTCTTCTTCACGTCTAAGATGTCATCCCACTTGATCTTCTGGATCTGATCATACACCTCTTCAGCGCTTCTAGCCTTGAAGTGCTTGATTGGCTTTAAGATACGGATGGCTGTGTGCAACTGGAAGTTAGCACGATACATCATTTCCTTGTCGCCAGTGAAAGACACCATGCGGCGACCGATCTGTACATTATTGGCACCCAACTGGGTGAGCTCTTCAGCCAAGACAGGCTCGAGGCCCATGAAGGTCTTGGCAATGAGTTCAAATTCCTGTTCCATTATTGAATTCTATATCTAATAAACTTTGTTTTTCTTTTCTATATTTCTTTGTTTTCGGCTTCATGTCCTTGGTCACCCACACGTTGGCGCCCACGATGCAGCCTTCGCCGATGGTGATTCTGCCCAGGATGGTGGCGTTGGCATATACGATGACATCGTCTTCCAGGATAGGGTGGCGAGGGATTCCCTTGATAGGGTTGCCGTCCTTATCCAGTGGGAAACTCTTGGCTCCGAGGGTAACACCCTGATAGAGCTTCACATTGTTGCCGATGATGCAGGTGGCACCGATAACCACACCTGTGCCGTGGTCGATGGTGAAGTGGTGGCCGATGGTAGCCTCCGGATTAATATCGATACCCGTCTCCGAGTGTGCCAGCTCCGTCATCATTCTAGGGATGAGGGGCACGCCGAGCTTGTGCAGAACATGAGCGATACGGTAGTTGGTGAGCGCCTTGATCACGGGATAGCAGGAGATGATTTCTCCGTGGCTCATTGCAGCCGGGTCGCCGTTGTAGGCAGCCTCTACGTCGGTGGCGAGAATCTTGCGGAGCTTGGGGTATTCCATGATGGCTTTGGCGGCGATGACGCCTGCCTTGGCGCGCTGGTGCTGCAGTTCAGCCTGTGTTTCCGTTTCGCAGTCGTTGGCGAAACAGAGTCCGGCGAGAATCTGTTCTGCGAGCATCTCGTAGAGTTTCTCAACTCTTACTCCGATATGGTATTTGATGGTAGAGATATTGACGGATGAGTTTCCGAAATATCCCGGAAAGAGGATGGAGCGAGACAGATTGATGATGTCTTCGAGCGCTTTGCCCGAAGGAAGTGGATTCCCGTCTCTATGCTGATGGAAGAGACCCTTCAGCGATTCGGCGCTTGAAAGCTCGTCGATAGTCTCTGTCAGCTGATGAGTTAGTGTATCTTTACTCATGTTCTTAATGTATCAATAAAATTCGACTGCAAAGATACGATTAATTTCTTGAACTGCAAAGAATTCGTTCTTGTTTTTTATGATTTTTTTAGCGTTGCTGAAATTTCATATCCCTGAATGCACTCCAGGCTATCGGTACCGCCACGAGGAAGGAGCAGATGTCTGCCCACGCCTGACACATCTCCACGCCCAGTAATCCGAAGAAATGAGGGAGGATGAAAATGAGCGGAATGAAGAACAAACCGCTACGTGCTGCTGCCACGATATTCGCACGTACAGGCTTGCGGATGGTCTGCATCAGCATATTCGTCAGCACGATGGTGGCTACCAGAGGGAAGCTGATAACCTGCCACTTCAGGGCAACGGACCCCACGGCTACCACGCTGGCATCATCACGGAAGAGTTCGATGATAGGCTCGGAGAAAAGGAAGCCGAATACGGCACAAACCGCTAGAAATACCGTGCCGCATTTGATGCAGAAAAAGAAAGCCTCCTTCACGCGGTCGTACAACTTGGCTCCATAACAGAAACCGCAGAGTGGCTGGAAACCCTGACCCAGTCCGATTACCACGGCATAGGTGAAGAACGAGATTCTTGTCACGATACTCATACCCGCAATGGCTGCATCTCCGTAGGCTCCTGCTGCTACATTCAGCACCAGCGTAGCGATGCTTCCCAGGCCCTGTCTTGATAAGGAAGGCGTTCCGCCAAAGACAATCTCCTTGAAGTAAGCCCCGGTTGGCGTGAAGTTGTGCAGATGGATTCGGATGTTCTGACCCTTGTGTGACATCCAGAAAAGCATGGCGCAGCCGAAGCACTGGCTGATGAGGGTGGCAATGGCGGCACCCGTGATGCCCATGGCAAAATAAAGGATGAGCAGTGGGGCTAGGATGAGGTTGAGCAGCACTCCTGACATGATTCCCTTCATCGCATACATCGTGTTGCCCTGGAAACGCATCAGGTTGTTGAGTGTCAGAGAGGTAGTCATGAAGGGAGCGCCCAGAAGAATGATGCCGAGATAGCGCTCGGTATATGGCTGGATGGTGGGGGTGGAACCCAGAAGAACGCAGAGCGGTGTCAGGAAAAGTTGTCCAAGAATGGCGATGAAAAGTCCCGTCAGAAAGCTCAGTATGAAGCCCGTAGCTGCCATCTTCTTCGCCTTCTCCACCTCCTTGGCTCCCAGCATTCGGGAGATATAGTTTCCGGCACCATGGCCATAGAAGAAACCAACAGCCTGGATTACAGCCATCATAGCGAAGGAAACGCCTACTGCTGCCACGCTCTGGGTATTGATGCTGCCCACGAAGTAGGTGTCGGCGAGGTTGTACATACTCGTCGATAACATGCTGATAATGGTAGGAATCGCCATCGTAAAAATTACCCGATGCACCGGTGCATGGGTCAGGAATGTATAATTATCTCTTGATTTCTTCATATCAGCCTGCAAAGTTACTGCTTTATTTCCGAAAGGGGGAAATATTCGGGGTTTTTAACGCTCGGCTGGAAAAAAAACAGGGATTTCGTTTGCCATCTCGGAAAAAACTCGTACTTTTGCACCGTTTTTCTGATGATACATTATTATAAAAAGAAAAATCAGAGCAAAAAGTTTTAGAAAAAAATCAAATCAATGAGTGATATTAGAATCATACCCGTTACTACCAAGAAAGGATTGAGAACTTTCATACAGTTCTATTACGACCTTTATGAAGGTAGCAAATATGCCGTTCCTTACTTGCGTTTTGACGAGTGGAATACATTGAGCAAAGGCAAGAACCCAGCCTTCGATTTCTGCGAAGCGCAATATTTCCTGGCTATCGACTACAGCATCCCGAAGGTGGTAGGCCGCATTGCCGCCATCATCAACCATTGTGCCAACGACCAGTGGAACAAGAAGCAGGTGCGCTTCGGATGGTTCGACTTCATCGATAACCTGGAAGTTTCCAGTAAGTTGCTGGATGCCGCAGCCCACTGGGGCAGAGAGCGTGGCATGGAAGAATTGGTAGGACCACTTGGCTTTACCGATATGGACCGCGAAGGAATGCTCATCGAAGGATTCCACGAGAAATCTACCATGTACGTCAACTACAATTATCCTTATTATCCCAAGCACATGCAGGCGCTGGATCTCTACCAGAAGGACAACGACTGGCTGGAGTACCGCATCAAGGTGCCTGAGGTAACCCCTCCGAAATTTGCCAAGACAGCCCAGCTCATCGAGAGCCGCTACAATCTGCACGTGCATAAGTTTACCAAGCACGAACTGGTTCAGGGCGGTATGGGCAGGGAAGTCTTCCGCATTGTCAACGAGACCTACAAGGATCTCTACGATTTCCAGCAGCTCACCGACCGGCAGATCGACGGGTATGTGGATTCGTATATCAAGATGGCGGATATGAACCTCATCACCGGTGTGGTAGATGGCAACGACAACAACCGTCTGATCGGTTTCGGCGTATCCTTCCCATCCATGACCGAAGCGCTGCAGAAGAACCGCAACGGCAAGCTCTTCCCATGGGGATGGCTTCGACTCCTGCGGGTGATGAAGTGCCACGCCACTGATACCGTGGATCTGGTGCTCATCGGCGTGCTTCCGGAATACCGCAGCAAGGGTGCCAATGCCCTCATCTTCGCCGACCTCATCGAGCAGTACCACCGCTACGGTTTCAAATGGGCGGAGGCAATGCCGCAGATGGAGAGCAACAAGGGAGTGCAGAGCCAGTGGCAGTATCTGGAAAGCGTGCAGCACCGTCGCCGCCGCTGCTATAGAAGAAAGTTATAGGAATTTGAAGAAAAATAAAAATAATTAGAAATAGATAGAATGAGATTTGCAGTTATAGCCGCAGGCGAGGGAAGCCGATTGGCACAGGAAGGCGTGGAACAGCCTAAACCCCTGGTGCCGGTATGCGGCGAACCGATGATAGAGCGCCTTCTACGCATCTTCGTAGATTGCGGTGCTACCGAAATCGTTGTGATTGTCAACGAATGGAGCACGGCGGTGCGTGAGCATCTGGAGCAGATGAAGCTGCCGGTGCCTCTGCGTCTGGTGGTGAAGACCACTCCTAGTTCCATGCACAGTCTGCATGCCCTCTCGCCATATCTCCGTGGCGAGCGCTTCTGCCTCACCACCGTGGATACCATCTTCCGTGAGGAGGAGTTCAAGAAGTATATCCGCCACTTCCAGGAGGCAAAGGATATTGACGGCTGCATGGCTGTCACCCCATACGTGGATGATGAAAAACCGCTGTGGGTTGGCGTAGAGAAGCAGGCGGATGCCGAGGGGGCCAGTCTGCTCGACAAGCAGGGTTCTCACAAGAAGCCCCGAATTACGGGCTTCCACGATAAGCAGGAGGGCGATGACCATCTGATTTCGGGTGGCATCTACTGTCTGGGCGACAAGGCGCTCGATGTGCTCGACCACTGCATGGAGCAAGGTATGAGCCGTATGCGCAACTTCCAGCGCCAGCTGGTGGTAGAGGGATTGAAGCTGGAGGCTTATCCTATCAACAAGATTCTGGATGTAGATCACAAGGAGGATATTGCGAAGGCCGAGGCTTTCATCCATCCGCTGGAGGGTAAGACCCTGGTGGGGGTATGCCGCGGCAACGAGTTCTCGCCTAATTGCGTGGATAACGATGCTGCCATCATGAATGCCGTAAAACAGCAGCTGGAGGCACTCGGTGCGAAGGTGATGCTGATGTGCGAGAAGGAATTCTGCCGCAAGGCAACTGTGTTGGAGAGAGCCTACGGATGGCCTCGCTGCCGTGTGACAGTGGGCGTGGATGGCTTCTTCTCGATGGCACGCAGCAAGCAGGCACTCGATATTCTCGGCAGAATAGAGGAGGAAGGCGTATTGGTGGTGAACTCCAGTCTGGGTGTAAACCGCTGCATCCGCCGCATCATGACCGAGCGTTTCATCGCCGGAGGCATCGCTACTCCCGAGAGCCGCATCATCGGCAGAAACGGAGAGATGGTGAAGGATATCCACTATCCTTGCTGGCTGAAGCGTGGCGACGGCTGTGCGCAGCAGAAGGAGGATACCTGCTATGTGCAGAACGAGCAGGAGGCTGAGGCGCTGCTGAAGAATTTCTGGCTGCGTGGCATCACATCGGTGGTAGTGAATGAGCATCTGAAGGGCGACCTCATCAAGTTCTACGGCGTATCGGGTACCGATTTCTTCTATTGGTTCTATCCATCGAAATGCGGCCATCGTTCCAAGTTCGGACTGGAGGTAATCAATGGCGAGGCGCAAGGTATCGCCTTCGATGCCGAGGCTCTGAAGGCTGAGGCTGACAAGGCTGCCGACATGCTGAATGTGCCGGTATATGGCGGCGACTGTGTGGTCAGCGAGGATGGCAGCATCCGCATTATCGACTTCAACGATTGGCCTAGCTTTGCGCCATGCCGTGATGAGGCTGCCTTCTATATCGCCACAAAAATGATTTGCACGCCCTGAACCAACGCTCCTAGCCCAGTGAAGGGATAACACCCATACGCCCTGAAAGGGCAGAAGCTCCTAGCCCAGGGTAACACCCTGGGTTTATAAATAGATAATAGTCTGGCGCCCTGAAAGGGCAAAAGCTTTAAAATAAACAAAAAAATAAAAAAGATGAATCAGGAATTTAAGGCTTCTCTGAAATCAGCGGATACCGAGGAGCACATTGATATTTACTTCTATCGTCCTATTGGTTACCAGTGGGCGCGATTCTTCCGCATGCTTCACGTCACCCCAAACGTGGTGACCATTCTTTCCATCTTCCTCGGCGTAGGAGCGGGCATCTGCTTCTATTTCGATGATCTGGCAATCAATATCTTGGGCATCTTCTTGCTCATTTGGGCAAACGTATATGACAGTTGCGACGGTCAGCTGGCACGACTCACCAATCAGAAGAGTGCCTTGGGCAGAATCCTGGATGGTGCTGCTGGCGACTTCTGGTTTGTCAGCATCTACTTCGCCATCTCCTTCCGTCTGATGCCGGAGTGGGGCTGGAAAATCTGGGCACTCTGCATCGTTGCCGGTTTCGGCTGCCATGCCATTCAGAGCCGTCTTGCCGACTACTACCGTCAGATTCACCTCTTCTTCCTGAAAGGCAAGGAGGGCAGCGAACTGGATGATGCCAGCAAGCAGGTAGAGCTGTGGAAGCAGATGAAGTGGAAAAAGGAGCCAGTGCAGAAACTCTTCCAGTTCTTCTACAAGAACTATACCTTGGGACAGGAGCGGGATACTCCTATCTTCCAGATATTCAAGAGAAATCTGCGCGAAAGATATCCGCAGCAGTTGCCTGAGCAGTTGCGTGCCGACTTCCGTGCGGGCAGTCTTCCACTGATGAAATATGCCAATATCCTTACCTTCAACTGGCGCAGCATCACGCTGTTCATCTCTATCTTGGTAGGTCTTCCATGGCTTTATCCGGCTATCGAGATTACCGTGTTCAGCCTGATTTTCTTCTATATGAGAGGAACCCACGAGCGTCTTTGTCTGAAGCTCAACCAGAAGGTCCTGAAGGGAGAGTACGAGGCATAAACGTCTTATTTTGTGAATTACAAATACTTTTGTGAATAACAAGTTCATTTATGAATAACAAGTTCAGAAATATATTCATGGCGTTCGGTATCATCGCCATCATCATCATGCTCTGCACGATGGATATGGACTATACCGATATCTGGCGCTATCTGAAGCAGGCGGGCATCTATTTCCCGCTGATTCTCGGTCTGTGGCTCGTGGTTTATTGGGTGAACACCGTTTCCTGGTGGCTCATTATCAACGACGAGGGTAGGGTAAAGGGACTCTCGTTCTGGCGAGTATATAAGCTCACCGTGAGCGGATTTGCCCTGAACTACACCACTCCCTGCGGATTGATGGGCGGCGAACCTTACCGCATCATGGAGCTGAAGCCTTTTACGGGTGTGAGCAAGGCCACATCATCGGTCATTCTCTATGTGATGATGCACATCTTCTCTCATTTCTGGTTCTGGTTCCTTTCTACATTTCTCTATATCGCCCTGTATCCGATAGGTGTCCCTATGGGCATCATGCTGGGCTTCATCGCAGCCTTCTGCCTGCTCGGCATCTACTTCTTCGCCCGCGGCTACAAGACGGGAATGGCGCAGAAGGGCATCCGTCTGCTCACCCATATTCCTTTCGTGAAGAACTGGGCTAAGCGGTTTGAGCAGGAGAAGCAGGAGACCCTGGAGCAGATAGATTCGCAGATAGCCCTGCTGCATGGTCAGCACAAGAGCACCTTCTACAGTTCCCTCTTCTTCGAGGTGATGGCGAGAGTGCTCCAGAGCCTGGAGATTTATCTTATCCTGAAGGCTTTTGCGGCGGATATCAGCATCGCCGACAGCATTCTGATTCTTGCCTTCTCATCGCTTTTCAGCAATCTCATCTTCTTCTCTCCTATGCAGTTGGGAGCCCGTGAGGGTGGTTTGGCTCTGGCGGTGGATGGCCTACATCTTACGGGTGCCCTGGGTGTATATACCGGTCTCATCACCCGAATCCGTGAGCTGGTATGGATAGCCATTGGCATTCTGCTCATCAAGGTGGGAAACAAGGACCTGAAGAAGATTCAGGAGGAATACGAGGCTGATCAGAAGAGCCAGCAGCAAACTATTAATAAAGGAAAATAATGAAAGTACTGGATATAAAAGGAATCATCTTTGATTATGGTGGCACGCTCGATACCAGGGGCGACCACTGGTCGGAAGTGCTGTGGCAGGGCTACGAGCACTTCGGCATCGGCGTGGCTGATGACGAGGAAGTAGAGTCAGGAGTAAGTATCCACAAGCAGGCGTTTCGCGATGCCTACGTATATGGTGAGCGAGCACTGGCTGTGAATCCCATCGTGACTCCCGATTTCCATTTTGAGGATATTCTCAGAGAAAAACTGATCCTGGAATTGAATTTCCTGGCAGGAAAGGAATTGCTGGAGACAGGAAAGGATGATTCTGAGAAACAGGCGAAGCTTGGGAATCCCGGAAAAGATTCTGATGCTTCATCAGAAAGCCTTTTCCTCTCCCTTTCTGATTCTGAAATTCATCAGATAGCAGTGGATATGGCTCGCTATATCAATGCCAAGACCCTTGCTCTTCTGAATGAAAACAAGCAGGTGTTGGAGCATCTGAAGCAGAAGGGTTATCCAATGGTGCTGGTTTCCAATTTCTACGGCAACATCAATCAGGTATTGAAGGATGCAGGAATTGATGGCTATTTCGAGGACGTGATAGAATCGGCAGTAGTGGGGGTGCGCAAGCCTAACCCAGCCATCTTCGCCCTCGGAGTCTGTGCCCTCGATCTTCCTGCCTCCCAGGTGCTGGTAGTGGGCGATACCTATGGCAAGGATATCATTCCTGCCCACAAGCTGGGTTGCCACACCCTATGGATCAAGGGATTGCAGTGGGAAGAGAAGAAGGTGGATGAATCCATCCCCGATGGCATCATCAAGAAACTCTCTGAGATGGAGGAATTTCTGAAAATCTCATAAAAAACTGAAATATATAATAGGTTTTTGCAGCTATTTACGAATAATGTTATAACTTTGCAGCCTGAAAGTAGAGAATGATTAATAATGGGCGCAAGGCCCCTATATATATAATAAGGTAATGAAAGGTATAAGAAAATTGTATTTGGTGCTCGTCCTCCTGGTGGTTTCTACACTCCAGATGATGGCGCAGCAGAAGATAACAGGTCGTGTCATCGACGATGACGGCTTTGCCGTATCGTATGCAAGCGTGCAGTACAAGGGACACAAGATTGCCGTTTCCAGTGATGGAGAAGGTAAGTTTACCATCGAGAAGAAGCCGGGACTGATGCTTACCGTCAGCGCTCTGAGCTACAAGACCACAACGGTCAAGGTAGATGAGAAAACCAGCTTCCTCGAGATCAAGCTCAAGGATGATTCTCACAAGCTGGGAGAAGTAGTGGTGAAATCGAAGAAGGGAAGATACAAACGCAAGGATAACCCTGCCGTGGAACTCATGCGACGTGTCATCGCTGCCAAGAAAAAGAGCGACCTCAGCAACTATGATTATTATCAGTATGATAAATATCAGAAGATCACCCTCGCACTCAATGATATCACCAAAGAACAGATGGAGGGCAAGTTCTTCAGCAAGCGACAGTATCTCCTCGACCAGGTAGAGCTTTCGCCTTACAACGGCAAGCTTACCCTGCCGGTAAGTATCGATGAGACCGTTTCGCAGCACGTTTACCGCAAGGACCCGAAGAGCGAAAAGGATATCATCAAGGGTCAGCAGAGCAATGGTATCGGACAGGTAATCCAGACCGGAGAAATCCTGAATACAGCCATCAAGGATGTCTTTACCGATGTGGATATCTATGATGACTACGTGCGACTGCTCCAGTATCCGTTCCCGTCTCCGCTGGGCAGAACTGCCATCAGCTTCTATCATTATTATATAGAAGATACGGTGTATGTGAACCGCGACCTCTGCTATCATCTGCAGTTTATCCCAGCCAACAGTCAGGACTTCGGATTCCGAGGCGAGCTTTATGTGCTTGCCGACAGTACCCTGCACGTCAAGAAATGTAATCTCTACATGCCTCACAACTCAGCCGTCAACTGGGTGAAGGATATGAAGATTGAGCAGGAATATACCAAGCTCGACAATGGCGAGTGGGTGCTCACCAAGGATGATATGATAGCAGAGATGCACATGAACAAGCTGCTGCAGGACCTGCTGGTGGTGCGCAACACCCGAATCACCGATTACGCCTTCGACCCTCTGCCGAAGATGCTCTTCAAGGGCAAGGCAAAGGTAAGGCATGATATGGATGCGATGAACCGTGATGAGGCTTACTGGAACAAGTACCGGCAGGTGGATCTCACCAAGAGTGAGTCTTCGATGGACAGTTTCATCCACCGTATGGAGAATTCCAAGGGATTCAAGTACATCATCTTCGGCGTCAAGGCGCTCATGGAGAACTATGTAGAGATAGGAAGCGGAGGAAAGGATGGCAGAAAGAGCCTCTTCGACCTCGGACCTATCAACACCTTCCTCTCCAACAACTACGTGGATGGCGTGCGCCTGCGTCTGGCAGCCCGCACCATGGCGGCACTCAATCCTCACTTCTTCTGGGATGGATATGGTGCCTACGGTACGAAGAGCCATAACTGGTACTACGGTCATCTCTTCACCTATTCGCTCAACAAGAAAAAAAACAGTCCGTTCGAATTCCCGATGCGTAAGTTCGTCTTCGAGATTGGTCACGATATCACTTCTCCATCCGATGACAACCTGCTGCACAACAAGGATAACTTCTTCATGACCATCCGTGCCGCTACGCAGGACCAGATGTATCTCTATCAGCGACAGAAGTTCAGCTTCGTCTATGAGACCGACTGGGGACTCCGCTTCGATGCGGGAATGAGATGGCAGAGCAACCGCACCGTGGGCAATCTGCATTATTTCAAGGTGAACACGGGCGAGGAAGTAAAGAAAATACGCACCACTGAGGCATCTGTGGGCATCGACTACAACCCGGGTGTTACCTATGTCAACACCAAGCAGCAGCGATTGCCTATCAATCTTGACAGTCCTGAGCTTACCCTCCGCCATTCCATGGGTCTTGACGGATTCATGGGCGGTCAGTATCAGAGCAACCTCACCACGCTGGGTATCTACAAGCGCCAGTGGCTGGGCAGCTTCGGATATGTGGATTTCAACATCGTGGGCAAGATGCAGTGGAACAAGGTGCCATTCACCATGCTCGTCCAGCCACCAGTCAACCTCTCCATTTTCGAGCAGGAGGCAACCATCAGTATGATGAAAGACTGGGAGTTCCTGAGCGACCGCCAGCTCTTCTGGTCGGTAGCCTGGGATATGAACGGCAAGCTTCTCAACCGCATTCCGCTCATCAAGAAGCTGAAGTGGCGCGAGTATGTAGCCGTGAAGGGAGTGTGGGGACAGCTCACCGACAAGAACAATCCGGTGAAGAATACATCGGATGACGTGATCTTCAAGTTCCCTAACAACTCCTATACCTTCGGCAACACGCCATATTGGGAGGTGGTAGCCGGTGTGCACAACATCTTCAAATTCTTCGGAATCGATTATGTGCGCCGTATCAACTACCTGAATCATGCCAATGTAGATAAGTGGGGCATCCGAATGGGATTCCTTATGTCATTCTAGGAAAGATAAAACAGGGAGAACATAGCCTTTTGCTATGTTCTCCCTTCATAAAAGTTTGGTCATAAAAGAGTATATACAACATAAAAGAAGGAGAATTGCTTATGAAGATTCTATTGGCAGATAAGCAGGATATCACGCGTGCCGGACTGATATACGTGATAGAGAAAATGGAAGGATTGGAAACCAAGTATGTGGAAGACAAGACAGAGCTGATGCTTGCCTTGCGTGAAAACGAAGATACGGTGGTGATACTCGATTACACGCTTTTCGATATCAATGATTCCGCCGAACTGCTCATTCTCAACCAGCGCTTTCCCTATACCCGATGGCTGCTGTTCTGCGAAGACCTGAGTGCCGATTTCGTACGTGTGCTCATCGCCAGCAGCAGTATGTTCAGCGTGCTCCTGAAGGAGAGTCCGCTGATGGAAATCAAGGAGGCGATACGCTTCTGCGTGGACAGCAAGCGTTTTGTCTGCCAGCGAATGATGGAGGTGCTCCTTACTCCGCCGCAGGAAGTAGAAGAAAAGGTGAATCTCACCAAGACCGAAACCGAGATTCTCAAGGATATCGCCCTGGGTATGACAACCAAGGAAATCGCCGAGAAGCGTTTCTCCAGTTTCCATACCGTGAATACCCACCGGAAGAATATCTTCAGAAAGCTCGGTGTGAACAACGTGCACGAAGCAACAAAGTATGCACTTCGCGCCGGACTGGTAGATTCTGCGGAATATTATATTTAAAAAAAATGCTTCAGATTGTCTCCCGACATTCTGAAGCTTTTTCATTTCTAACTAACTTATTATCAACTATTCATTACTTTTCGTGCTGCAAAATTACAAGTATTTTTAGAAATATGTGCTATATTTGCTAAAAAAACACACGTAAACGTTTGCAATTCGGAATAAAAATAGTATCTTTGCAGTAATTTTGATGCAATATCGCACCATACATAACTAACTTATTATACATGAAGCAGCGTAGAACATCATTAAAGGACCTTGCAGATAAGCTTGGTGTCAGTATAGCTACCGTTTCCAGAGCATTGCGAAACAGCCATGAAGTAGGAGAGGAGATGACCCAGAAGGTGAAGCAGCTCGCCAAGGAGCTGAACTATCGCCCGAATCCCTTCGCCCAGAGTCTCCGTAAGGAAGCTCCGAGGGTGATTGGTGTCATCGTCCCAAATCTCGTGACTCACTATTATGCCGCAGTCCTCGATGGCATCGAAGACTATGCCTCCAAGCTGGGCTATTCCGTTATCAGTGCCAACAGTCATGAAGACCATGAGCGCGAGGCGCAGGCTCTGGATAACTTTCTCAATATGCATGTAGAGGGTATCATCGCCTGTCTGGCGCAGGACACCACCGACTATTCTCACTTTGAGCAGCTCCACAAGATGGGGGTGCCCCTGGTATTCTTTGCTCGCTGCTGTCTGGAGGACATGTTCTCGCAGGTGGTGGGAAATGGTGATGTGGCGGCTCAGGAGGCCACCCAGCACATGATAGAAACCGGTTCGCGCCGTGTGGCTTTCATCGGCGGGCCCAACCATCTCGATATGGTGCGCCGCCGCAAGCACGGTTATCTCGAAGCGCTCCGCGAGAACCGCATTCCTATCGACCGCGACCTGGTGGTATGCGACAAGATAGATTTCGACGTAGCACGCAATGCCACGCTCCGACTCCTGGAAGGTGAGAATCCGCCTGATGCCATCCTCGCCTTCAATGATATCATCACCTATGCAGCCTTCGATGCCATCAAGTCGAAAGGTCTGCGCATTCCGGAAGATGTGGCTATCATCGGATTCACCGATGGGGATACTGCCGCCTTCGTAACACCTCGCCTCACCGCCATCATGGACCAGGCACACGTGCAGGGCACCAAAGCCTGCCAGCTCCTGATGAAGAGCATCAATGGCGATGAGAAAATATACAAGGAGGTGGTGCCGATGATTCTCAAGATACGTGAAAGTTCGGAAAAGAATCTCGTGAAGAAATAGACTAGTATAACAATTTTATAAACTCTAAAAAAACAAACTAAATGAAACCAACCAAGACATTATTAGTTTCGGCTGCATTGATTCTGGGCGCTATGGGTGCCCAGGCAGCTGATTTTGTCCAGAATGGTAATTATCTTACCGTACAGTTGAAACAGCATCAGAACTATGGTCCGTCGCAAATCCGCCTCCAGGTGGTCAGCGACCGCATCATCCGTGTGCAGGCTACTGCCGAGCAGAGCTTCCGCAACAAGCAGAGTCTCATCATCGTGCCTCAGAACTCCAAGGCGAAGTACAAGGTGGAGGAGCAGGGCGATGACCTCATCATCACCACCGCTGCCATGCGTGCCGTGCTGAACGAGGCTACCGGACAGATTACCTTCTATGATCTCAAGGATCAGGTACTGTTGAAAGAGGTGGCACAGGGAGGAAAGACCTTCAAGCCTTTCACCGTGCCCGACCGTGAAATCGGTGTGGATATCGCCAAGGTACCCGAGGCACAGAAGCACGGATGGTCATGGCGTGCCCTCTTCGATTCGCCAGACAATGAAGCCTTCTATGGACTCGGTCAGCACCAGAGCGAAGAGCTCAACATGAAGGGCAAGAACGAAGACCTCTTCCAGTATAATACCAAGGTGAGCGTGCCTTTCGTCATCTCCAACAAGAACTACGGCATCCTCTGGGATTCCTATTCCTACAGCCGATGGGGTAATCCGGACGATTATCTCCAGCTGAACCGTGCCTTCAAGCTCTACGACAAGGACGGTAAGGAAGGACAGCTCACCGGTACTTATGTGGATAAGAACGGACAGAAGATAGTTCGTGGCGAGGACAGCATCTACTTTGAATATGCCATGCCGGAGACTTCTGAAATCTGCAATCAGACCGATAAGGGAGGCATTCAGAACCTGCCTAAGGGCTTTGCGCTGAATGGCTCCAAGGTGGTTTACGAGGGATATGTAGAGGCGCCAACCAACAGCTTCTATCAGTTTATCCTCTACTATGCCGGCTATATGAAGATCTATATCGACGGCAAGCTGGTGGTGCCTGAGCGCTGGCGTACCGCCTGGAATCCGAATTCCTATAAGTTTGAGACAGCCATTCCGAAGGGCAAGAAGACCCCTATCCGCATCGAATGGCAGCCGGATGGTGATGTTTCCTACTGCGGACTCCGTGTGGCTGCCCCACGTTCTGAGGCTGAGAAAAACCAGCTGAGCATCTGGAGCGAGATGTCGCCGGATATGGATTACTACTTCATCGCCGGAAAGAATATGGACGAGGTAATCTCGGGCTATCGCACCCTTACCGGCAAGGCACCGGTATATCCTAAGTGGGTGCTCGGTTTCTGGCAGAGCCGCGAGCGCTATCAGAGCAGCAAGGATATCGAGGAGAACATGAAGAAGTTTCGCGACCTGAAGATTCCGGTGGATAACATCGTACAGGACTGGAACTACTGGAAGCTGGATTCATGGGGAAGCCACGAGTTTGAGTCGGCTCGCTATCCGAACCCTCAGGCGATGCTCGACAGCGTGCACGCCCTGCATGGAAGATTCATGATTTCGGTTTGGCCGAAGTTCTATGATACCGTGAAGAATTACAAGGAACTGGATGCCAAGGGCTGGATGTATCACCAGGCTATCAAGGATGATATCCACGACTGGCTCGGTTTCCGCGGCTCCTTCTATGATGCCTACGATGCCGGAGCCAGAAAGATGTTCTGGCGACAGATGGATGAGAATCTCTATACCAAGTATAAGTTCGGTATCGATGCCTGGTGGATGGATGCTTCTGAGCCGAACGTGCGCGACTGCACGCCGATGTGGTACCGCAAGGCGCTCTCCGGTCCTACCGCCCTGGGTACATCTACCGAGTATTTCAATGCCTACAGCATCGTGAATGCCGACGCCATCTACAATGGTCAGCGCAGCGTGAACCCTAACCAGCGTGTCTTCCTCCTCACCCGTTCGGGCTTTGCAGGCGAACAGCGCTACAGCACCGCTACCTGGTCGGGCGACATCGCTACCCGCTGGGAGGATATGCGTGCGCAGATGACTGCCGGATTGAACTATTCCATGGCAGGTCTTCCTTTCTGGGGAATGGACCAGGGTGGTTTCTGTGTAGAAAACCGCTATGTAGCAGCCCAGCAGGAGTTTGACAAGAATGGTACCGAGAATGCCGATTTGAAGGAATGGAGAGAGTTGCAGGCTCGCTGGAACCAGTTTGGCTGTTTTGTTCCGCTCTATCGTGCCCACGGTCAGTGGCCGTTGCGTGAGGTGTGGAACATCGCTCCAGCCGATCATCCTGCCTACAAGACCATCGTAGCTTACGACAAGCTCCGCTATCGCCTGATGCCTTATCTCTACAGTATGGCGGGTATGGTGCATCTCAAGGATTACACCATGATGCGCGGACTGGTGATGGATTTCAATGGCGATGAGAAGGTGTTGGATATCAAGGACCAGTGGATGTTCGGTTCTGCCCTGATGGCTTGTCCGGTAGGCGAGTATCAGAAGTATTCACGCGAAGTCTATCTGCCTAAGCAGAAGGGCTGGTACGATTTCTATACCGGAGCATATCATGCGGGCGGTCAGACCATCGTGGCTGATGCACCATACGATAAGATTCCTGTCTTCATCCCAGAGGGTGCCATCCTTCCGATAGGTCCTGAGATGCAGTGGAGTGATGAGAAGAAGCCGGAGTTGATCGACCTCTATGTCTATGCCGGCAAGGATGGCTCTTATACCTTGTACGAGGATGAGGGCACGAACTATAACTACGAGAAGGGCAAGTATGCTGTAATCGATTTCAAGTATAATGATGCCTTGAAGCAGGTAACCATCGGTGCCCGCAAGGGTAGTTTCGACGGCATGCTCCAGAAGCGCCGCTTCAACATCATCCTGGTAGATCAGAAGAAGCAGCAGGGCGTGAATCTCGCCAAGTCGCCTAAGGGCAAGGTGGTGAAGTATTCTGGTCAGGCAATGACTGTAAAATTGAAGTAGTCTAATCTCCCACAGATGACACAGATTTCACAGATTTTTTTATATTATCAGAAAAGATGAATTTGTGTAAATCTGTGCTATCTGTGGGATTTTTTATATTGATAGAAATGAACAGAAAAAAAATATGGGGCGTAGTTTTGATGAGTGGGCTTTTCGCTCTTCCGTTGAGCGCCCGCGAACATCAGTCTTTTGACAGAGACTGGCTTTTCGTTTTGACTGATAGTGCCGGTATGCAGAATTCGGAGTATTCCGACGGGCATTGGCGCCGCCTGAATCTCCCTCACGACTGGGCGATAGAGGGCGATTTCTCTCCATCGAATCCTTCGGGAGCCAGCGGTGGAGCGCTGCCGGGCGGCATCGGATGGTATCGCAAGCACTTCTCTCTTTCGCCAGACGCGAAGTACGACCGCTTCACCATCACCTTCGATGGCGTGTATATGAACTCCACCGTCTATATCAACGGGCACAGGCTCGGCACCCGTCCCTACGGCTACAGCACCTTCGAGTACGATCTTACACCTTATATATATAAGAAGGGTGACAACGTCATCGCCGTGAAGGTGGATAACAGCGACCAGCCCAACAGCCGCTGGTATTCGGGCTGCGGCATCTACCGCCACGTCTGGCTTACCAAGACCCTGAAGGAGGCATACATCCCGCAGTGGGGGCAGTATGTGGCTACCACGCCGAAGGGTGATGTCAAGGTAAAGGTGGATTTCCACGCCAGTGGCAGCAGGATGAAACTATCCATCCGCAATACCATCTACGATGCGGCTGGTAAGGTGGTGGCAAGAAGCCAGGGCAACCAGATCCAGAAGCTCAAGGTAAGGAAACCTCATCTCTGGTCTATTGGCAAGGGCTATCTCTATACCGTGAAGAGCGAACTGGTGGTGAATGGCAAGGTGGTGGATACCGCCACTACGCAGACCGCCTTCCGTGATGTGAGGTTTGATGCCCGGAAGGGTTTCTTTCTCAATGGCGAGAATATGAAGATCAATGGCGTGTGCGAGCATCACGATTTCGGATGTCTTGGTGCCGCCCTCAACGAGGATGCGCTTCATCGCAAGCTCACCATCCTCAGGGATATGGGTGTGAATGCCATCCGAAGCAGTCATAATCCTCCGGCTCCCGAACTCCTGAATATGTGTGATTCCATGGGAATCATGGTGATGGACGAGAGCTTTGACATGTGGCGCCGCAAGAAATCGAATGGCGATTATGCCCGTTTCTTCGATGAATGGCACCAGCGTGATCTCTCTGATCTGGTGAAGCGCGACAGGAATCATCCTTGCATCATCATGTGGAGCATCGGCAACGAGGTGCTCGAACAGTGGTCGGATGCCGCTGCCGATACCTTGAGTCTGGAGCAGGCGAATCTCATCCTGAACGCGGGGCATGATGCTTCTACTCTGGCACATGGCGATGAGCTGAGCGTGAACTCTCTTCTCACCCGTCATCTGGCTGATATCGTGAAGAAGTATGATCCGTGGGGCGCCCGTCCGGTAACAGCCGGATGCAACGAGCCTGATCCTAAGAATCATCTCTTCAAGAGCGGTGCCATCGATGTCATCGGATTCAATTATCATCATCAGTGGGCGAAGGATGTTCCTAGAAACTTCCCGGACAAGCCGTTCATCTTCTCCGAGAGTGTTTCGGCTCTCCAGACGCGCGGTTATTACCGGATGCCGAGCGACAGCATCTATACGGCTCCGGTGGAGTGGTGGCTGCCATATACCGATCCATCCTTCAAGTGTTCGGCGTATGACAATATGCATGCCTCCTGGAGCAGTACGCACGAGGAGACCTGGGATGTGGTGAAGCACAATGATTTCGTGGGCGGACAGTTTATCTGGACTGGTTTCGACTATATCGGCGAACCGACTCCTTATGCCTATCCGGCACGCAGCAGTTATTTTGGCATCATCGACCTGGCTGGTCTTCCTAAGGACAGCTATTATATGTATCAGAGTGAGTGGACGAAGAAGCCTGTTCTTCATCTCTTCCCTCACTGGAACTGGCTTCCGGGTCAGCAGATAGATATGTGGTGCTATTACAACCAGGCTGATGAAGTAGAGCTGTTCATCAATGGCAAGAGCCAGGGCATCCGGAAGAAGAAGGTACATGGAGAGGAAAATGGTGCCGCAGCCAATGCCGTTTCAGTAAATGCTGGCGTCAATGCTGGCGCCTTTGATCGCAGCACAGAGTACCACGTGATGTGGCGAGTAACTTTCGAGCCGGGCGAAGTAAAGGTCGTAGCGAGAAAGCAGGGCAGGGAGATTTCATCCCAGACCATCAAGACAGCCGGTCCTCCTCATCACCTCGTCTTGAAGAAGACCTATCAGAACACCCTTGCGTCCGCTGTCCAAACCCCGTCAGGCGTTCCTGCGGATTTGCAATCGTGCACTCCAACCCCGTCAGGCGTTCCTGCGGATTTGCAATCCGCAGTCAAAAAAGGTTCGACCTCTCTCCCTGGGGATTTGCAATCCCCAACATCCCCATCCTCCCCTACAACCTTCGTAGAAGTAAATGTAGTAGATAAGGATGGCAACCTCTGTCCGAATGCCGAGAACGAGATTTATTTCTCTTCCACCGCCGAGATTCTGGGCACAGATAACGGTAATCAAACCTCCCTGGAGCGTTTTACCGATCCAAAGAGAAAGGCATTCTTCGGCAAGTGCATCATCGTCTTGCGAGGTCACGGTACGCTCCGTGCCGAATCCATAGACTTGCAACAAGCTACTATCAAATTATAAAAACAAAAAAAGCATGACAAAGTCATTTCGACTTTGGCATGCTCATTTATATATGGGGGCATCTTTGTTTCTTTGATAGAGACAGGGGTGCCCCTATCTTTTTTTTATAAACATCAAAAATATACGTATGATGGTAAGAAGCCAGACTTTTCTGGGCAACTTATCTCCGCTCCATCAAAAAGCTCAGAGGTGGATGATGTCAACACTAAAATACTGGCAGCCTTATAAGCCTTAAAAGTGAATAAAAAGAGGGAACTCGAAAAATGAACCAAAATGAACCAATTATTCTGAATCTCTATATAAGAGACACAGAAAAGTTGAAAACACTCGCTCTATCAGTAACTTATCAGATTGTCGTCATAATAATAACTGAAAAATTGTAGAATTCCGTAGAATAACATTAATTTTTTAACACGCATAATTTGCTAGTTTCCAACTTTTTTCGTATTTTTGCAACGAGATTCTGTGTCTCTTATATAGAGATTCAGAAGAACGGGAATGATTTAGGGAAGGGTTTTGAAGACAAAGGAATCGGATAGCTAATCATTCCAAGGGTTGCAGACTATCACGCTCTTGGGTCAGGAGTACGTTTGTGATTAGAGGTTTCCGTTATTGGAAATAGACTAACCAACCCTTTCTTGCCAAGTGTTTTGAACCATGAATTCACGATACGGGGGAATGAGAATTATATTCTGACCAAAATAAAAAAAATGAACAATGCAACAATTAGATAATGAGAAGAATTGGTACGCATTCAAAATATTTTTTGGGAAAGGAAAGCCTATCAAGACTTATTTCGTATCCAAAGAGATAGAACACATTTATGATGTAAAACAGGAATATTGGGATAAGAATAAGAAAAAGACATTGATGAAGGAAGTTCCAATTATGCCATCTCTCATCCTTTTTCGTTCTACGAGAATAGAAGCTGAAGAGATGGAGCGTATGTTCCTCAATAAAGTGATGCTCTATCGTGACAAAAATTCTGAGAACCTGAAAGAACCTTCTAAAATTTCAGAACGCGAAGTGAAAATCTTCAATATTGTCGCAACTTCTGGTGTTGAAGGACTTGATTTTTACGATGAGTATAATCCGAAATTTACCAAAGGCGATAAGTTCAGAGTCATTGAAGGTCCTTTGAAGGGAGCGGAAGGTTATGTCGTTCGCATCAAAAAAGATCATAAACTTTATGTGAGTATCAAGGGGTTGTGTGCTGTTACAACAGGATATATCCCCAAAGCTTTCTTGCAGAAAATAGAATAGAGTATATGGAAATGTTTGATCTTAAGCAAGTGATACTGACGAAGGAATGCACCTCGCCAGTCACTCAGTATCTGTTGGAAATTACAACTACGGATAGTACCGATGGCTTCCCGAAAGTCTTTCGCTATACGGATTTGTGCCATCCTGACCTTTCCTCTATGAGCCTTTGGATTCAGGATCAGGTGCATACCTTAGAACAGGAGCACGCCAAGCGTGTCATCTTGACACTAGGTGATGAGATTACCTTAAAGGTTGAGAAATAATTATTCTTCCAAGTAATTAATATGCAAATTTATGAGAGATAAAAATGCCCAGGATGGCTCAAACAAAAAGCCGTCTGAAGGAATCTATTATAAGATCAAAGTATCCCTTTTTGCCAACAAGCTGACGAATTGGTATTTTTCCCAGACGACCCTGCCATATTGGTGCATCCTGGCACTCGATAGCATCGCTGTAGTTGTTGCCGGAATGATAGCTACCTACATCGCAGAGGGCGGAGAAGCATTGACGGGCCATTTTTGGAACTACGTCCTTACTTACGTCTGCACCCTTCCACTCTTTGTCGTGGGTATGCGGATCTTCCATACCTATTCCGGCATCATGCGCTATTCATCGTTTGTTGATCTCATGCGCATTTCCGGAGCATTGGTTCTGGGCTTTATACTCAATAGCCTCCTCTTGACTTTATTGCCAGACGGACTTCTCTGCAAAGTATCTGCAGAGGCAATCATCGTGATGCTCTTCATCTCGATGTGTATGATGTGGACGATGCGAATCATCGTCAAGTACATGTACGATTCCACCTTCTCTGCCGATATCCGTACTCCGGTATTCATTCTCGGTGTAAGTGAAGGCGGTATCTCCCTGGCAAAGTCCATGCGCAATGAGCATCCGTCCCAGTATATCCTCAAGGGTTTCACCACCACGGAAGAGAATATGATAGGCAAGTACCTCCTGGGTTGTGAGGTTTTCGCATACGATGAGAAGCTGCTGTCCGTCATGGACAAGATGAACATCAAGACTCTCTTTGTCAGTCCGATGGTAACCGACAAGTTCCTGGAGATGCAGGATATGATCGACAAGCTTACCGCTGCCGGCATCAAGATTATGATGATGCCGAAGGCACAGTGGTGGGACGGCAAGTCAAACCTCCGCCACCAGATGATGCGTGAGGTGGATATCGAAGATCTTCTGCCACGTGATAAGATAGAAGTAGATATGGATGCCATCGGCAAGCTCCTCAGCGGCCGCACCATCCTGATTACGGGAGCAGCCGGAAGTATCGGTTCCGAGATGGTGAAGCAGATAGCCATCTACAAGCCAGCCCGTCTGGTCTTGGTAGATGAGGCTGAGACCCCGATGCACGATGTCCGCCTCTTTATGAACAAGAACTATCCTGAGATACCTTGCGAGACCATCGTCACCAGCATCACCAATGCCACCCGTATGGAGCGCATCTTCTCAGCCGACCGTCCCGACTATGTATTCCATGCCGCTGCTTACAAGCATGTGCCGATGATGGAGGACAATCCAGCCGAGGCAGTACAGAATAATATATATGGTACGCGCGTGATAGCCGACATGGCAGTGAAGTACGGCACGAAGAAGTTCGTGATGATCTCAACGGACAAGGCAGTAAACCCAACCAACGTGATGGGTTGCAGCAAGCGAATCTGCGAGATCTACTGTCAGTCGTTGAACAAGGCGATAGTAGATGGCAAGGTCAAGGGTGTCACCCAGTTTGTCACCACCCGTTTTGGTAATGTCTTGGGCAGCAACGGTTCAGTTATTCCAATCTTCAAGAAGCAGATAGCGACGGGCGGTCCAATCACCGTCACCCATCCCGACATCATCCGTTTCTTCATGCTTATCCCGGAAGCCTGCAAGCTGGTATTGGAGGCAGGCACAATGGGTAAGGGCGGCGAGATCTTCGTCTTCGACATGGGCAAGCCAGTCCGCATCGCCGACCTGGCAAAGCGCATGATAGCCCTCTCGGGAGTAGATGGCATCGACATCAAATACGTAGGATTGCGTGATGGCGAGAAACTCTATGAGGAAGTGCTGAATGACAAGGAAGCCACCGTCCCAACCCATCATCCAAAGATTATGGTAGCGAAGGTTCGTGAGTATCCATACGAGTTAGCCCTGAAGAACGAGCAGTCTCTCTACGACCTCTCCTTCACCTACGACGACATGGCAATCGTAAAGAAGATGAAGGAAATCGTCCCAGAGTACAAGAGCCAGCACTCGAAGTACTCCCAGCTGGATGCGCAGTAAAAAACTGTGTTAATCCGTGGGACATTAAACCCAGACCGAGCAGGTCAAAGAATCTGTGTAAATCTGTGAAATCTGTGGGACATTAGGGCATGAAGCAAAAACTCCTCCCAAAATTTGGTGGTTTCAGAGAAAACCCTTATCTTTGCTGCGAATTAAATATAGAAGTTATGGCACAGTTAACATTACAGGTAGATAGTCCATCTTTGTTGGAGCAATTAAAGAATGTCCTCTCTCTTATGAGAGGCGTTAAAATAGTTTCAGACACCCCTGTTTCAAGGAGTGCTGCTTTGGAAGATGTTCCAAACGCAGAAACTTTGGCTGCAATGAAAGAGGCAGAGAGTGGTCATGATGCGGGAGTAGTTCGAGTAGATAGCTTAGAAAGTTTCATGGCATCAATGGAGGAATAGGGTTTATGAAAGAAATTCGAAAGACCTCGCAGTTCAAGAAAGATTATAAGCGTTTTGATTTGATTTGATAAGAACAATAACGCAATAGAATTAGTTCGTTTAGGTTCTCATTCTGAGCTTTTTGGGAAAGGTCGTAAAAGATAAATATTAAGTTGTCCCTTCCCGCACAACCTGGCGAGGGCTTTGATGCCCCGCCAACCTTATAGCGTAGCGGTTCCGAGCACCGGAGGGCGGTTACATCCCTAATCCCTATGGTAGGGATTTAGGGCTTGGGTATAGGGTAAGGACCCTCCCGCTGGGGAGGGACAGGTGGGACAAAAAAGATATTATGAATAATCAGAGGTCTTCAGTATGGATTATATACAGAAAACCTCCTTTGCCTCAAAGCACGGACATTCTTTGGGACTCGTCCCAGGCAAGTCCCGATGCCCGACGATTTCAGCTTTCGGGAACAGCCTTTTCAAAACAACCAGCAGTTCCTTAATTCTCTCAAACTGCAGAGAATTCAAGGTATTGCAAGGCTTGCCTTGCTCATCTAAACCACCCTCATAGCAGATGCCGATCGAGCATCTATTATACGGTCTGGCATGAGCCCCCACCTCCAGCAACATTCGGTGTTGCGTACAGGTACCATCCTTTCGGATATAGAAGTGGTAGCCGATATCATAGAAGCCTCGTGCCTTATGGTCACGTCTCATCTGTTCTACAGAATAGTCCTGGTTACAACGAGTAGCACTGCAGTGCAGTACGAGAAATCTCACAGAGTCGGCAGACATCATGTGTTTGCCGTTCTCAACTCCGGCGAGGAGTGTACGCTCTGAGCGTACTTTCTCCCCACCGATGATCATAGGAAATGTTTCTTTAATCATAGACTAATTTAACATTCAACATTAAGCATTACATTTGCACAGATGGCCTAGAGGTCAACATCTGAGCCTGCGCCATTCTCCGAACCGGTACCGCCTCCTGCGTTTTCACTGCCTCCAGTGTTCTCGCCGCCGGTGGTAGAAGAGTCCCCAGTAGTAGGCTTTTTGTCCTCCCCGGTAGTACCGCCAGTAGGCTTGTCCTTCTTCTCATCACCGTACTTGACGAGTTCGATGGATTCAGGAATCAGGTTGTAAACACGGCTGCCGTTCTTCAAAAGGTAGTACGAAGGTCGGAAGGCTGGAAGAATACTCTTCACGAGTTTGGCAGTCGCATCCTTCTCGTTCTCCACAGCCTTGCCTGTGAGGAAACGGAGATAGAGCTTACCGAAGCCGAATAACTCGATGTCGTAACCCTTCTTCAGGTTCTCCTTCACGTAGTAGGTATAGCGGTCGAGTACCGCCATCACATCTGCTGGAGTAGCAGTTGACTCCATTGCGATTTGGTTCGCAATATCCTTGGTAGTCAATGTTCCGTAACTGTAAGGGCGAACGCTATAGACGGTCTTACCCTTTTTAGGACCCATGTTCATGGTCTTCTTGGAAACTTTGTAACTCTTACTCATAATTTAAAACATTTAAAGATTAATACTAAAGTTATGTCATCGTCAGCTCAAAGAGATTAGCAATCCCGTTTGTTCTGATTGACGTTGCAAAGGTACAACATTGCAAAAGCGTCCTGTCCGTCATGGTTGCATATCGATACACAGTATCTCGCAGATGAACTTAACGGCCGAAGGTTTCACGATCTGATCCTTTGGTTTCATCCCAAGTTCCGCCAGTTGCTGCTGATAAGGTTTCAGCCATCTCCTCAGTGTCCTGGTTGACACTCCGGCATAAGCAGCCAGTTCGCTTTTATACATTGCTTTCATATTCAGAGAGTTTAATACATTAATATATATATGAATTAAAAATCAATTCTGATTTCGCTTACAAAAATAGATAATCTTGGAATTCCTGTGCTGTACTCTATAGAGTGCAGCATGGTTTACACTTTTTAGGATATTATTAAGGATTGTTGGCAACAAGATGGGTCGATACAAGAAAATAGAGACCAATCTTCGTTTGCCTAATGAACCGAATATCCGTAAAAGTTAAGGCGGATAGTTGGTTAACCACAGCTGCAAAAGAGATTCGCCGAATTCAGATAAGATGGGGTATTCCTTCTCAGAGAAAGTTCGCAGTTTTACTCGGCGTCAATGGAAGAACATTAGCAAAGCTTTATGCTGATCCACCAGACGAAAGTTTGACTTACGGTTCTGTTCAACAGATGTTTTCCAACTTAATGATTTCAGTATGGACTGAGTTTAATACGACCGAAGATGTAAATCAAGAGCTCAAATTGCTGAATCAGGCTTTGGCCAATGTAATGAGAGCTGCATTCCCACCCCGCAAAGAACTCGTAAAAAAGGCACTTCAAGAGATGGAGCATCAACAGGGAAACGGTTTGCCAATCAAGTAATTTGCCATAAAATGCTTTGCGTTTCGTAATGTGTGGTAGTATATAAGGCAAATCAAGTCATTGCTTGGTTTATGAAACGAATATAGAATATGATTCCTCTTGAGCGGATGGAATTTCCATTTCCGCTCGAGAGGTTTTTGAAGCACAAAAGGATTATTTCTTACAAATTCCTGATGAAAACTCTTTGAAATTCCAGTATTTCTGATTCGAAAACATTTCGGCAAGAATATTGGAAATATGAAAAAGATGTGTAATTATCAGTAAATCAGTATGTTATCTAAATTTGTGGATTCCGTCAAAAAATCAGAATTCTGTAGTTGTACAACTAAGACCCTTATAGTTGTACAACCATAACTCCAGAGTTGTACAACCATAGCATATATAGTTGTACAACTGCAGGCTTACGGTCGTACAACTATAGGTCATTCGTTCTGCAAAGAGCACGAAATGCGATATAAACTCGATAGAATTAGGTCATCGCAGCCATCTAGATTGAAAATCTGGAAATCGCGATAATTCAGAAACAAAATTTGACAAGGTCATATTCCCGAAGAACAAATCTGAAATCTGTGGGACTTTTCAGCATGAAGCAAAAACTCCCCCAAAAGTTTGGTAGTTTCAAAGAAAACCCTTATATTTGCACTATCATTTTAATAAAAAGAAGATAGGATATGGAACATATATTAGTTACGATAGATGATACGCAGAAGGCTTATGTCAAGGAAAGCTTGTCACGGGCCTTGCAAGAGGTAAAACTTGCTAAATTGCAAGGTAAAAAGCTTCAGGATGTTGATGATTTCATTCGGGAAATGAAGGAAGCATAGTCCGGCGGTCCCATCCCGCACAATCTGGCGAGGGCTTTGATGCCCCGCCAACCCTATAGCGTAGCGGTTCCGAGCACCGGAGGGCGGTTACATCCCTAATCCCTATGGTAGGGATTTAGGGCTTGG